>CAZCIR010000001.1:0-236397 GCA_964499145.1 uncultured Pirellulales bacterium
GATACGAAGGTTTGACTCGGCAGGCCCCTGCGATAGAAACTCATTATCACAACGAACACATTATTAATTACTATCCACGACAGGATTATGAGAAGTACAGGGCGCCTCCAGGCTTACAATAAATAGCAATTATACATACTATAATCAGCGTTTAAAGATGTTTGAAATCGAGGGAAAAATAAAAAAGTGCAGCGTGTGTAAAGAAGTCAAGCCGGTGGATGAATTTCATAAGCGCAAGCTTTCCAAAGACGGCCTGGTATCGGAGTGTAAAGACTGCTCGCGGCTTAGAAAACAGGAGCGAAGGGACAGACCGAAAGAGCGTGTTGAAAAAAAATGTTGTATTAAATGTCAAGAGGTAAAACCAGCAGAAGAATTCAACAAAGACCTTCATAGACGGGACGGCCTGACAAGTCAATGCAGGCAATGTTCAAAGTTATCTCGTAAGGCCCTCATAAAACGTAATCCTGATTTGCCGGAAACTAAAATATGTTCTCAGTGTGGAATAGAAAAACCACAGCAGCAGTTTTATAAAAAACACGAAAGCCCTGATGGATTATGTTTTCAATGTAAGAGTTGTCAAAAATTAAGTATGAGGATGCGTTATATAATGCGTGCACTTCATAGGGAAAAGGGCAAAGGATTGCGTCCTGGTATTGAAACCTGGGGACAGGTAGATAACTTAGTGCGTGAAATGGCAGAATTACAGGTTGCTATCAATAATGCAAAAAGGGCCTATGAGAAAAGTATCGATATGATTAAAAATGACTATGCACAAAATACAAGGCCCTATGTCACCAAACAGACATTATTGCAGCTTACAGTAGAAGATTTTATAAAAAAAACGTGCCGGAGTGCTCGGAGAATGGTCAAGAATTGTCGTTTTGGTAAAGTAGCTTTTTATCGCCGAAAATTAGAAATTGTGCTGAATGTCGAACTTGCCGCTGCAAGGATAGGCAAACCGTGAAACTTACAGCAATCAAAAACTATTTATTATTTGTTCCGGCGTTGCTTGTTCTGCTGGTTACTACCGGCATAGAACTGATTATAGCTATTATGGAACTACAGATTAGCAGGTGTAATTATCGTTTACAGCTTGGCGTTTGGCCTCAGTTGCAAACTAAAAATATAGCAAATAAGCCCTCAGACAAAAAGGCTGATAGCTGTATTTGTCAAATAGACCGAGAGCTGACCATTCAACAGATTTTAAGCTGCTGGGATAAAAAGCGTAACAGGACGATTGCGAATGACCGGCGGGTGTTTGAGGCTACTAAATGGGGCCAGCAGGCGATTAGATACAATCCCGACCGCCATTTATACGCAGTGCTCAGACCTACCAGGAAAGAAAATTTAGACCGTATCGCAAACGTGCTCCGAGAGATGGATGCCGAGGCATTTGCCAGGGTATCGCGGAATGCCGAGAAGTGGCGATGCGGAAAGTATTAGTTTTGCTGATATTGCCGTTGTTTTAAGAGTAGATATATAGCCTTTTTTTGCGTTAAGATAGGCAATATAGAAGTTTGGAGGGTCTAATCATATCACGGATTACCAAATGTCCAATGCTTGTGCCACTTTATGGTATTTTGTGCCATATAGAACGGTAAACCACAATTAGAAAGGAAAAACGGCTGAACTGGAAGACACTACCTAAGTGTCCTATTTGGCCAAGTGTCCAAAGTGGTTGGAAACGGCTTTAATAGTATTGTAAGCGGGGTTTTTGGGGGCGACTTGACTTTTTGTAGAATCGGACTATATTTAAAGTAGCCGGCCATCATAAGCTGAGTTGGTGGGTGGTGGTTTGGGACGAATTTCTCACAAAGGGCGAAAGAGAATTCGGGTAATCATCAATCCGAAGGTGTAAACGGTTTCCTCCATAAAAGGACGGGTAAGTTAGAAGAAGATGGCAGTATTTTTCGACCAGTCGGTAATAAATCAGGTCCAGCAGGCCAACGATATCGTTGATGTAATAAGCGAGCATGTGAATCTGGTGAAAAAGGGCAGAGAAATGGTGGGACTGTGCCCTTTCCACGACGACCATCGGCCGAGTATGAACGTCAACGCCGTCAAGCAGATATTCAAGTGCTTTGCCTGCGGCGCCGGCGGCGATGTGTTCAAATTCGTTCAGATGCGAGAGAGTCTGTCTTTTTCCAGTGCGGTAGAGAGATTAGCTGAGCGAGCAGGTATTAAAGTAAGACCCAAGACTGGCGACTCAAGACCCAAGACCGGAGATTCGGATGTTGACCCAAACCGATTAGCGAAGGTCAATGAATGGGCGGCTAAGTACTTTCAGGCAAATCTCAACGATGAGAAAAAAGGCAAGTTCGCCCGGGATTATATCACTCAAAGACAAATTCCGCAGGACAGTGTTAAAAAATGGCGGCTCGGACTGGCTGTCAATTCGCAGGACGATTTACTCAAAGCCGCAAATGCAAAAAATATCCCGGTAAAACTGCTGGAACAGGCAGGGCTGATTGTCAGACAGGCGGGCGGCGGCTTCGGCGATAAATTCGTGAATCGGTTAATGTTTCCTATCTCTGACGTAACGGGCAGAGTAATCGGCTTCGGCGGACGAACGCTGGATGAGAAAAGCGCCAAGTATATAAATTCGCCGACAACCGCCCTTTTCGATAAAAGTAATACGCTGTACGGCCTTGAGCAGGCAAGGCATAAAATTGTCTCTACGGGGACAGCAGTTGTCGCTGAAGGTTACACCGACGTTATAATGGCGCACAGTAAGGGCTGCGACAATGTGGTTGCGAGTTTGGGCACCAGTTTTACGCCGGGGCAGGGGCGAATTCTGCGGCGATATGCAAAAAAAGTAGTTTTAATTTTTGATAGTGACACTGCAGGTATGGAGGCCGCCAACAGGGCGCTGGAGATTTGTCTGGCACAGCACATAGATATCGCATTGGCTTCGGTACCGGAGGGGAAAGACCCATGTGATTTTCTTTTAGCTGCCGGCAAAGAACAGTTCGAGCAGTTGATATACGAGGCTGTCGATGTCTTTCAGTTCAAATGGGACAGGTTGGCGGAGCGCTTCGACAAAGATGAGACTCTGGCAGGAAGAAAGTCGGCTATCGAAGAGTTCTTACAGACGGTGGCGACGAGCTTGTGGTCGGGCAATCTGGCGGCAATAGAGCGGGGGCTTATAGTTAACCGGCTTTCGAAGATTATCGGTTTGGACAGCAAAGAGATAAATGCCGAGCTGCGTAAGAGAGTCGCGAGAACAGCAAGAACTGCAAGCTACAATGTGGAAAACCAAAAAGTGCGGAGAGTGGATTTGGGTGAGGGGTTGTTTGCCATAGCACAGCGGGAGATTCTGGAAGTGCTGCTGAATAAGCCGAAGCTGTTTGAAATTGTAAAACAAAAAATTACAGCCGAGGATTTTGATGTACCAATGTTGAGGCAAACAGCATCAATACTATTTGAAACGCTAAATAATAATTCTGAACCCAGCCTGGCAGAAATACTGGCAGGGGCAGAATCACCGGAAGCGGGTAGTCTTATTGTGGAATTAGCACAGTCAGGAGAGTTAAAAGGCAATTTCGAATCCCGTCTGAGCGGGGCGTTGAATACAATAGGTCGGCACCAGGCACTGAGGAGAAAAAACGAGATTAAGGCAATAGAAGGCCAGTCGCAATTTCTGCGATGCGTCATTGAAAATACGGGAAAACGAAATCCGCGCAACACGGGAATGGTATAGTGAACAAACGGTGTAATTTTATAAATTGTATGTAGAGGTATCAATTGTGGCGAAAAAAAGGATAAGAGCAAGCAAACCGGATGCCAGGGATGGAGCCGAACTCTCAGCGAGTACGAAGTTCAAGGATGCTGAACTACAGATAAAAGCGATTACCGAAAAAGGCAGGCGGAAGGGATACCTTACTTACGAGGAAATGAACGAAGACCTGCCTGAGGATATGGTTACCCCCGACCGTCTGGACAGCTTATTGGCAACGCTGGATGAAATGGGAATCAACATTATCGATGAATCCGATGTGGAAAAGCATGCAGGAGAGGAATTTGAATCTCCGGAAGGAGGGACGGAAGCCGCTAAAGAACAGCTCAAAGAAGATGAAATACTGGAAAAACAACTGGTTGGCGCAGAAGTCGGTCGGCGGTTTGACGACCCTATAAGAACGTATCTGACACAGATGGGTGAGATTCCGTTGCTGACCCGGGAAAGCGAGATTTCGCTGGCACGCAAGATAGAACTGGCGCGTATGAGCTTTAGAAGAAGAATGCTCGAGTGCGATTATTGCGCCAGAGGTGCAGTGGACATACTCGAACAGGTCAAGGAGGGTATGTTGAGCTTCGATAGAACAATAAAGATAAGCACTGCCGAAAATCTCGTCAGGTCGGTAATAAAGAAGCGGCTGTCGGGAGACATTCAAACGGTAAATAAACTACTAAACATTAATCAAAGTATGTTTAAGAAATTCCTGCAAAGCGAGTCCGACGATGGCGGCAAGGGCCTCGACAGGTCGGATTTAAAAAGGATATACAGAAACAGGCGCAAAATCGCAACGCTGCTGGAAGAGCTCAGCCTGCGAACGAGCAGAATTCAACCAATGAAAAATAAACTGCATGGCGTCTGTCAGAAGATGCATCAATTAGAGCAGATTATAACCGTAGGGCCCACTAAGGATATGACGGCTGAAGATATTAAGGCTGTGAAGGAGGAACTGGCCGGCCTGCAGGAATTGGTGATGGAGACTCCGAAGCAGCTTGATAAAAGACTGCGAGCCATAGAGAGGGTGTTTTACCAGTATGAACATGCCAAACGAACACTTTCAAGCGCAAATCTTAGATTGGTGGTTTCGATTGCCAAGAAGTATCGAAACCGGGGCTTGAGTTTTCTGGATCTAATCCAGGAAGGCAACACCGGGCTGATGAGGGCGGTTGATAAATACGAATACCGCAGGGGCTACAAATTCAGCACATACGCCACCTGGTGGATTCGTCAGGCAATCACGCGTGCGATTGCAGATCATGCACGGACGATTCGCATTCCGGTGCATATGATAGAGACTATGAGCCGACTGCGAACTGCCAACAAAGTTCTGGTTCAGAAATTTGGCAGAGAGCCGACGATTGAAGAGCTTGCCAAAGAGGCTGAGATGAGCATAGATGAGACCAACAGAGTTGTGAAAATATCCAAACACCCTATCAGCCTTGACAGGCCTATAGGTGAAAGTGAAGACAGCTACTTCGGTGATTTTATCGAAGATGACGAGGTCGATTCGCCGGTGGCCTCGGCTACGCAGGAGATGCTCAAAGAAAGAATCGATATGATTTTGAAAACGCTTTCGTACCGCGAACGCGAGATTATCAAGCTGAGATACGGAATCGGCGACGGCTACACTTATACACTCGAGGAGGTGGGCAGAATTTTCAAGGTTACACGGGAGCGCGTCAGACAGGTCGAGGCGAAAGCTATAAGAAAACTGCAGCATCCTGTGAGGTCCCGTAGACTCGAAGGCTTCCTCGACCACAAAACAGCATAAAAAGTTTATAAGTCGTTTGAAACAGCGTCACCGTGGCGGCTAAAAGAGCCTCTTATTTTTATTGAGTTAGTGGTTCGTAGAGCTTTTCCGGCTTCTGCCCAAGCGTGTTTGTCAATGTGCCGAGTTTTTCGATGGAGCAATCTATTTTATCGCCGGCTTTGAGAAAATTTCCGGTGGCCATTGCTACACCAGCCGGTGTGCCGGTAGCTATTACATCGCCGGGCTGAAGCATCATCAAATAACTTAAAAACGATACTATTTCATAAACATTGAAAATCATTTCAGAAGTATTTGTGTTCTGACGGATTTCGCCGTTGACTTTGAGAGTCATTTGCAGGTTCTGCGGATTTTCGACCTCATCTGCGGTAAGTAAAAAAGGCCCCATCGGCAGAAAGCCATCAGCCCATTTGCCGTTGAGCCAGTCGTAAAATTCGTCCCACGGCCGTTTCTTTCTACCCTTTGCAAAGGTTACACTTCGAGCTGATATATCGTTGGCAATTGTATAGCCGGCTATACAATCGTGAGCCTGTTCCGGCGTTACGCATTTGGCTTTTTTACCAATTACCACTGCGAGTTCGATTTCGTAATCTATATTTTCACTGTAAGCCGGCCAGGGGATTTCTTCATCGTGGCCGATTACCGCTGTCGTCGGCATAAGAAAGGGCCTGGGCACGGTCATTTTATGGGGTGAATCCGACAGGCCGAGCGTAAGGCCAGCTTCGGCAATGTGCTCGCTGTAGTTTCCAGCAAGTGCGAGGACTTTTGGCGGGGCTTGAACCGGTGCTAAAAGCCTTACTGCAGAGGGGGCAATAAATTTTGTGCATTTGTCGATAATAGGCTGGATTTTTTTGATAACTTCAATGCCGCCGGCGATTATTTGTTTTACACTTTGGAAATCGCTGGTTAAATCTATAATGCCTTTATCAGTTAATGTGCCGGCACAAACGGCTGTGTTTTTCTTAAATGTGATTAGTTTCATTTGCTTGCCTTATTTCATTATCATACGGATTTATATTAGGTAAAGGTAACAAAAATAACTTGAATTTGCAGCAGGAAAGATTTTTAATGGTGATTGGCAGCTATTTAACCAGTATTGCCGGTGATAAAGGAAAATTATACTTGGGGAGTTTGAGAATGACTTTAAAGGAATTCTGGTCGAAAGCAGGCAGTTGGTTAGAGACCCACAAACCATCCAGGTCAACGGGTTATCAGCAGGAAATAGACAATGAAGGTCTAATCAGCCAGGATGTCGAAACGGAGGAACAGGCCCTTGAGAGTAAAACCGAACAAGACAGTCAGGTTTTAGTCAAAACGGTTCAGCCGATGGATAAAACGCAATCGCTTGAAAAGCTGAAGGATAGTTTCGATAAACTCGTTGGGCAGCTGGAAGGCATCAACAATCATCTAAGCCGTCAGGCGGCTCATAATGAGGAATTGATGAGTCGTATCGAACAACTGCCCAAATTGCTGGAAAGTTTTCCAGCCGTTGTGGAAAATCAAAAACAGTTGACCGAGCAATTGCTGGAGCAGTTAAAGGCAACGGCCGTCACAGAGCAGGGATTTGTAGAGACGATAGAAAAGATTCCGACCGAAACCGCCAAACAAACTGATGCTCTGACCGATATCAACCATCAGTTAGCGGCTGCAGCCGATATCGATGTGCAAATGGCCGAGGGTTTTAACAAGTTCAACGAGACATTGGACAAACTGAACCAGAGCACTATTGGGCAAACCGACGGCATTATGCAAATGAGTAAAACATTTGCTGCCAGCGACAGGTATCTCAAATACATTATGTCAAGGCAGCGTAAAAGCATTATGTGGGTCTTCACGATATCGATTGGAGTGTGTCTGGTTGTTGTTTTGATACTGACCGGCATTATTATTTATTTACGGCACTAAAAAATTTTATTTTTTGCTTGAGGATTACGGAACAGCCTGATAAAAAACTGATATATTGCTCTTTGAAAATATTATAGCCTGACTGCAGGTCCTGAAGTTTTATGCTTCGGGATAGTCAAATGGGAACGCGGTTAAAGTCCGCGACGGTCGCGCCGCTGTAAGCGCCTGTTCCCCCCAGACTTTCTTGCGAAGGCAAGAATGGGGGGAAATCCGAGGGGCATTTTGCCACTATCCGTTAAAATTTTGTGTTGGATGGGAAGGAGTCTCTCGGTAGGACGCAAGTCAGAAAACCTGCCTGTGGTTAGTTACTTATTTTCGGTGTTCTCGCGATTTTGGAACACGGTATAGCTGTATTTGATTTCAGGGTTTGGATATTTAATATCATAACCGCCGTTTCCTTCGTGGGAACGGCGGTTTTTTTGTTGGTGCCCTCGCGATAAGGGCCGGACAGCAGCGAAAGGAGAAAAAAAGAAAAACAGCAAGGGATTTTGAAAAGAAATTTACAAATTTTTTGGACTGATATAGGAGGCAAGAATATGGCTTCGAGGAGATTGATGAGTTTAATTTTTGTATTTGCATTTGCTGGAGTTGCCGCGGCTGATACTGCAGATTTTGATGATTTAAGTTTAACGCTCGAATCCTTCTGGAACGGTTCAGACCAGTCTGGTGGTTTTACCAGTGGAGGTGCTTATTTTAACAATAATTATGATTCCACATACGAATCCTGGGACGGATTTGCCTATTCGAATATCACCGACACCGCCTCATCAGGATTGGCAGCACAATATAATGCGATTACCGGTGTAGGCCAGAACGGCTCTACTAATTACGGCCTCAGTTTCATCGGCTGGACTGAACTTCCTTTCATTACACTGGATACAGCCGGTATTGTCGATGGTTTGTATATTACGAACAATAACTATGCGTATTACTCAATGTTGAATGGTGACGCTTACGCCAAAAAGTTCGGCGGAGCCAGCGGTGATGATGAAGACTGGTTCCTGCTGACTATTACGGGCAAAGATTCCGGCGGGTCAACAACCGGCGCGGTTGATTTTTACCTGGCGGATTACCGCTTCGCAGATAACAGCGAGGATTATATTGTCAATACGTGGGAATACGTTGACCTGAGCTCTTTAGGTATGGTGAAGAATCTTGAATTTAATCTAAGTTCCAGTGATGTCGGCGATTGGGGTATGAATACTCCGGCTTATTTTGCGCTGGATACTGTCATACCGGAGCCATCGACAATGGCACTGATGGCTTTCGGCAGCTTGTTGATTTCAAAACATAGAAAATCGTAAGGTCTCGGCAGTTTTGGGATGCCGGCGGATTGAGTTTGTCGGCATCCCATTTCTCAGCCTGTAATTTAAAGGGGATTTGTAATGTCGAATCGAATGGGAATGATATCGATAATCGTATTTGTCTTCACTGTGTCGGCTGAAGCTGGGCCATATACAGAGGCAGGGGTAAACGGATACATCGGCAATGACTGGCGGCACGCTGACCCGGATGATGAAGATGCGATTCTGAACCCTATATTTCGCGGCTGGGCTACAGGATTTGGGGATTATTTTCCATCTGATGATGACTTAACTGACTATTATGGTGTTTATGATCTTAATGACCCACACAAAGCACTTGGCCCTGTTGCCGGTTGGATTTATGACGTTGTAAGTTTGGGTGATTTGGACCCCGGCGAAATAGCCGATGGTTGTGCGCCAGGGCAGATAACTTTGGCTTTCGGCGACCCGTATAACAGCAGCGACCCTAATCATATTAGTGATGTTAATGGTTTTGATTTTGTCGTTTTCGAGAATGCTTTTCTTTCCCTTGCTACTTATCCCGGCGGTGGGTCTATTGCAGGCGAGATGTTTGCAGAGCTTGGATATGTGGAAGTATCTTCTGACGGAGTTAATTTCGCAAGATTCCCTTCGGTTTCTCTAACATCAGCAGTTACAGGGGAATATGGCACGATTGAGATTAGCAACATTTTTAATCTTGTCGGCAAGCATCCCAATGCCGGGGGCGTTTGCACCGGAACGCCGTTCGATTTGAATGAAATAGTCAATGAGCCGAATGTTGTCTCAGGTCTTGTTGATATCAACGACATAAGCTATGTGCGAATAGTAGATATTCCCGGAAGCGGTGATTTTTATGATGAGGCCGTCAAATATGTTGACCCTGACAGCCGGCCTGACTGGGACTATTATGATACAAATCATCCGATATATGATGCGTGGGTGACATCCCTTCCTGGCGGGGTGGATTTAGAGGCAATAGGCGTGTTACATCCACAGGAATTCGCCGGGGACATTAACCTGGACGGGATTGTTAATTATGATGATTTGCTGATTCTAACAAGTGCATGGCTAAAACAGTTTGGCCAGGACGGGTGGGTCCCAAGGTGCGACTTAGCAGAACCCAAGGATTACATTATTAATATGCTGGACTATGCTGTTTTTACAAACCAATGGCTTGGTAAAGAAATGTGGCGTGACTGAATATTTTTTGTTTTAATCTAATGATTTCCAAAAAAACAAAGGCGTTTACCCTCATAGAGATACTGGTGGTTATTTCCATCATTGCTTTATTGATGGCTATACTGGTTCCTGCACTCAGCAAGGCGAGGTCTCAGGCGTGTGGTATTGTCTGCAGGTCCAATCTTCGCCAGCTCGTCCTGGCTAATATCGGTTATTCCAATGAGAATGATGCTTTTTGCGTTCCGGCTGCGAGTGATATGTGGGACGGCGCAGGTGGTTATCACCGCTGGCATGGAGTCAGAGACAGCGCGGATGAGCCCTTTGACCCGCTCAGAGGTCCTCTTGTTGAATACCTTTCAAGCGGCAAGGTTAAGGAGTGTCCCTGTAGAGTCAGATTTGTCAAGGGTGAAACGTGGGAGCAGAGCTTTGAAAAAGGCTGCGGTGGTTACGGCTATAACATGATTTATATTGGCAGTCGTCTTTGGTGTGGAGGTTCAAGTTTAGAGCAGATATACGGCTGTACTGCTCGTACGTTAGAAATCACTAAACCGGACAGAACGTTGATGTTTGCAGACGCCGCATTTAATCAAAATGGTAATTTGATAGAGTATTCATTTACCGAGCCTTACTTCTGGATTCGCAAAGGCAAGTTGCAGAATAAGCACCCATTTCCAAGTATTCACTTTAGGCACGATGGGTGGGCAAATATCGGCTGGGCCGACGGGCATGTCAGCTCGTGCCTAAAAGCGGATTGCAAAGATAGTGATGCCTATAATGCTGCTTTTGACAGTATGGAGCTGGGTTGGTTTGAGCCGATGGGTAACAGCTTGTTCGATTTGGAATAAAATGGCCTACTCCGTTGAATTCTGTATAATCGGCAGAGTGAACAAAGTCAGGATAAAACAAGGCATTATCTTTACACTGCAGGGTTTGAATCATTTGCTCTGGCCCGCAGTCTGCGTCAACTGCAGAAAAAGCATCTGCGAGACAGACAAAGCCTTGTGCAAAGATTGCTGGGACGAGCTTCTTTTCTGCACTGCCGGCGATTACTGCCGGCGCTGCGGGCGGGATGCGAGCAGATATGCTTTAATTAATGGTGCTTGTCCTGATTGCCAGGGTAAAGAGTTTTATTTTGACTCGATTGCAAGAGGCGGAGTGTATTCACAGAGCTTGCGGCAAATGATACTTTCCTTTAAGAAAGGACGGACCGAGCTGGATTTGACACTGGGATTTTTGGCCAATTCCGCCTTGGCTGGCAGTGGCTTTACGAACGATATAGAACTTTTCGTTCCTGTTCCGCTGCACTGGACGAGGCGATTGGTTCGCGGCTACAATCAGGCGCTTATTTTGGCCGGAGAGCTAAAACACCCGACAGCGAAAATCAATACTGATTTGGTTAGAATTCGCCGAACGAAATCGCAGCCGACAATGGCAAGTGCCGCTGCTCGCGTAAGAAATGTAGCTGGTGCTTTTGCGGTGCGCAGCAGACATAAATTCGGAGGTGCAAAAGTTTGCCTGATAGATGATATTAAAACAACCGGTGCTACATTAAACGAATGTGCAAAAACATTGAAAGAGGCCGGTGCCTCAAAGGTCTTCGCATTGGTTTTGGCCGTAGCCGGGCAGGATTATTGAAAGTCGCCGCTGCGGCGAATGATAAACCGTAGATAACCTGCTACAATTTCTCGTATTTTATGATAGCGCGGTAAAGGCCGTCGATGCGTTTGCCGTCAACGATTATTGGCGGGTACTTGTCGTTGCGAGGCTGGAGACGGACCTGATTATCCGGTTCGAAAAATACGCGCTTGAAGGCTGTCTCGTGCGGCATTGTGAAACGAACAAAGCAGTCATCGCCGTTATGCACCTCGGCTGCGGGCGAGAAGACAACTATGTCACCCTCGCGGAACTTCGGCTCCATCGAATCACCGACAACCCGGACGGCAAAGGCATTAGTGTCGTGTAAATCCGGACAGCGAACATAATCATCGGCTATGCCGACGGGATAATCCAGGTCGTTGAAATCGCTGGGGTAGCCGGCGGCAACTTTGTTTATAATCGGTACCAGACGCCCTGCCGCCAAAGAAGCCTTTCCCTGCTCGGCGTCCAACTCGCTTTTCGCCAGAAGTGTGTCAAGCTGAACCGGGTCGGTTTTTTTGTGGATAAGGTTTTTGATAAATTGGCGTAATTTTTGGTTTTCTGCCTCAGTGGATTCGTACTCCTGTCGAATATCGGGCGGCAAAGATTCCATATGAGCGATATGCAGAAGCAGGCCCGGCTCGAACTGGAGAGTTTTTTCAAGCTTTGCCAGCAACTCATCGCTGGGCGGATTATTTACCCTGCCGGTTTCAATGGTAGATAAGTAGGGCTTGGAAAATCCTATGCTGGCGCTGACCTCGTCCAGTGTAAGATGCAGTTGCTCCCGCTTTTTTCTTATTATCTGGCCTAATGACATAATACCAAATTATAGCAGAAATTTTATTAAATGCAAGAAAAATTAGATAAATATTTAACAAAATTTGCTATTTCAGGTATTAATCAAGCTCTACAAGCTCATAATCGGTGCTTCCCAAGCCGATTTTCTCGGCGTGCTCAATCTGGTAAAGTGGATTAAGCTTGGTGTATCCAGTTAATTGTGGCAATTTCCTCCTGCCTTTTGCCTCAATCAAATCCAGCGCCGCCTTATCAATAGCTACCGGGTCGGTCGATGCTAATATGCCGATATCGTCGACTATTTCAGGCATGTCCGGTGTGTCGAAACAATCGCAGTCTTTTGTAATTGACATCAGGAAACTGAAAAACGCGGCCTTGTCTTTTTTCCCTTTTAACACGCCAAGCGCATGTTCAGCTATACTTTTTTGCAGCACTTCGCCCTCCTCGTGCCAGTCGTATTCGACGGCGTCGAATCTGCACACCGCCAGGCACTCGGCACAACCGATGCACTTATCCTGGTCTATGTGAGCTTTGATTTTATCGAGAGTTATTGCATCAGCCGGGCAGTGTTTGACACATTCACCGCAGCCTGTGCAGTCATCCCCGATAACAAGCGACAAAGCTGCGTGCTGTTGCATCTTGCCCCTGCGGCTTGCACAGCCCATTCCCAGTGTTTTTATTACTGCCGCGGCGCAGGTGCCCAAGTGGCCGGTAAAGTGAGCCACTGCAAGAATCGAGTGACACCACACAATATCTGATGCGATGAAAACTTCCTTGTTAATCTCGCAGTTGACCTCCACCGGCGTTTCAGCGGTGCCGACCAACCCGCCGGCGACAATAAACGGTATCCCCAGGGTATCCAAACCGAAGCCATGCTTGGCGGCGACTTTATAATGACCGATGGCATCGTGCCTCGGGCTGGCATACAAAACGTTGGTGTCCGTTAAAAACGGTCTTGTTTTAAGCTTGAGCAGTTCTTTCACCAATCCCTTAATGCAGGGTGCCTTTATATGTGTATTATTGCCGTCTTCGCCGACGTGGACCTTGACAGCTGTAAAATCATTTTCCGCAAAGCGGCCTGAAAATCTGCCTGCCTTGAATAATTTCACAGCTTTGTTGGAAATCAACTTATCGCCGTCACTGACGGATGCTTTAATAAAATATACCTTGGAAGACATATGCCGTTACTCCGATATTATTAAATCTCGATTTGTTATTTCTGTTATTCTCATTTGTAACGACGCATCGCGAGATAGATTATTCGGTTGATTAATTGTTCATATTTGATGCCGCCTTTTTCTGCGGCCTCGGCTATTTCCTCACCATAAGCGATATCGGCATTGGGGTTGACTTCGAGGACAACGAGCTTGTTTTCCGGGGTGAGCCTTATATCGATTCTCCCGTAATCGCGTATTTGAAGTAGGCGATAGACCCTTTTGCAGGTGCGCTCGATGTTTTTAACGATGGCGGCATCAAGTTTGGCGAAACCGAATTCGATGCCCCATTTCTTACGATATTCGGCATTCCATTTTACACGGTAAGTTGTAATCTGAGGTCCTTCGGAACTGTCAGTGTCGAAGATGCATTCGCGTATGGGCAAAACGGTTAAGTGTTTGTTTCCGATGATGCTGATATAAAGTTCACGACCCTCGATATATTCCTCCGCAATTACGGGCTGATCCCAGCCTTGATGAACGAACTTAACCCGCTCCATAAGAGCCGTTTCGTTATTGACAACAGATGCATTCGAGATGCCCTCAGAGCTGTCCTCGAATGCTGGTTTGATAATCAAGGGGTAATTGAGCGATTTTGGAATCCGAACCTTATGTTTTGGCGCAATAGATGTAAAACTGGGGACACGTATCCTGTGCAGAGTCAGAAGCTGTTTGCACAGTCTTTTGTCCCTGCATAACATAAGTCCCGCAGGTCCCGAGCCGGTGAACGGGATACCGAGCATCTCCAGAACAGCGGCGATGTTCATATCCATACGGCGATCTCCCCCAAGCTGTTCGGTAAGGTTGAAAACTAAATCGGGTTTTTCTTTATTAAGCGCGGTTGTGACAATTGCAATGTTATCTTTACAACCGAGTACTGACACATCGTGTCCAAGTTCGCGTAGTGTTTTGATGACATGAGACTCTGTCGAGGGTTTCTCCGGCTTTTCCCTGAATTCAGGGTCATGAGTATCTATGGTCCATTCGTCGACCAAAGTGGTTATATTTAGCTTTCTCTTCATTAGCGGTGCTGTTTTCTTCTGATTCTGAAAGTGTTTCTTGCAATAGCTGTAAGTAGAACGGTTACGGCTATTATGTCGTCAGTCTGGCTGCTTTTAGCATATAAATCAAGTGAATCGCAGCGAGAGATTATTCTGCTGACTAGCTGATGGATATCGTATTTGCGGTGTCCGGTATACTTTGTGACATTATCGATAATCTGTCGGCGGTGTAACCGAAGAAGCTCGGAGGCCTTAGTCGATGCCGAAGCAGAGCTTGCTGTCTTGAACAGCTCTTTTAGACTGTCATCATAGAATCCGTGGAAGCTGCTTCCGAGTGCTTTTCGTTTTCTATCATAGAAACCGGAAAGGGTGGAAGTCATCCGTGAGGCCGACCAGGGCGGAGTTCCTTTGGCGGTAATTGTAGGGACCTTGTCGCTGAGCTTTTTCATTATATTATCGATGTACCGTAGTTTCTTAATGACGGGCCAATCATGGTATTTTTCCTGCCAGTTACCGTTCGGGGCGAGCCAGATGGCGAAGGTTTCTGCGAAGTCCTCATCAGGATGGGCCTGAGCGTAGTTGTCTTTTAAGTGGAGAACGAAACGTCTGGAGTAAGGCTGATAGTGGTAGTAATCAGAGTATTTGGCTGAGAATGGGCCGAACAATTCACGCCATCGGGTTCTCTTGTGCAGTTCATACGCGTAGTTCAGAGCATGTCCGCACTCATGACGAAGCAGTTTCATACACGATTTTTCCGTTCCACCTTCGACTTCGAACATAATCTTCTTTTCGATATTTTTTAACCGTGGCTGGGCCAGAAAAAATGGAATGCCGATAATGGGCTCTCTGTCGGGGCAGAGCCATTCATCAGCGAGATAACACGGAGGGCGAAAGGATATATCTTTTGAAGCAAGCTCATCATAGAGTTTTTCTATTAGTGGTTCCAGAGAAGAACCCTGGATTTGTAGCTTGAGGTCCCTGACCCGCATCTGGAGCAGCTCCTCATCCGTTAGCTTGTTCCAGGATATTGCCTTCGTTGTTTTTACCATGATGGTTTATTGAGTTACCTTACTTAAAAACTGCCAGTGTTATTTTAATCCACTCATAAAGTGCGCAGCTTCTTACATTATCTATAACAAATATGATGTTTTTTGCAAGAAAGTAATTACTACGGTTTAGAAGAAAAGGTGCTGGATGAGTATTTTCAGTCCAAGAGCAATAAGCACTAAACCGCCGGCAGCTTCGATTTTGCTTTCGAAAAAATGTCCGAATCTTTTACCGATAAAGACGCCGAGATAGGAAAGCACAAATGTTACCAGGCCGATGATTATCACAGCAGTTGCGATTGAAACCCGTAAAAGCGAAAGCGTTATCCCGACGGCCAGGGCATCGATGCTGGTGGCAACGGACAGGACCAGCAAAACCAGGATACTCTCCGGATTAAAACTTTCATCAGCTGGAGCGATTTTGAATGATTCGTAAATCATTTTGGCTCCGACGGCGCTTAGAAGGGCGAAGGCCAACCAATGGTCATAATCTGCGACATACTCTTTTACACTTATCCCGGCAAGGGAGCCGACCAGAGGCATAATCGCCTGAAAGCCGCCGAAAAAGACAGCTATACGAAAAGCGTGTTTTATCTTTAACTGTTTATAAGCCGAGCCGCTGACGATAGAAACTGCAAAGGCGTCCATCGCCAGGCCGACAGCTATAATTATGATAGTGATTAAATCCATACCAGTTTGAGAGAATGCTTTACTTGATTTCTATTGCACTATTTTTTGGTGATAGGCCTTGCCCGCTTTATATAATTCTAATCGTTTTCGAATTTTCTCAGCCACCTCCTGCTCGCCGGAGGAAACGGCAAGTTCGATTGCTTTCTCAGCGGTTTGAACGGCTTCAGGGAATCTGCCCGCCGCCGAGTAAGCTGCAGCTAATATATCCAGTGCCTCGAGTTGTTTATAACCGGTGATTTCACAGGCCTTCTCTGCGAGTTTAACGGCTTCGCCGGGATTATGAATCTTTGTATCTTCGACATTAGCAAGCAGCCAGGCCAGGTTTTTCAGTATAAAGACATTGTCAGGTTCGAACTTAAGCGCCGTGTAATAGTGTTCGATGGCCGGCCCAATCCTGTCCATTTCAACCAGAGTATGGGCCAGAGTAATCCTCGCTGTAGTATAATCGGGTTTTATCTGCAGTGCTTTAGCGCATTGTTCAACCGCTGACTCGCGATTGCCCTGAAGATAAAAAGCCCTTCCCAATTTATAGTATGCCTCGGCCCAGTCGGGACTTATCCTCACGGCTGCGTTCAAATAGTGAATAGCTTCTTCGTATCTGCCCTGCTCAGTCATTGCTACGCCTATATTGTAGCTGGCATATTGATTCTCAGGTTTGAGACTTAGCGCTTTCTTCCAGTTCTCGATAGCCAGGTCCGTCCTGCCCTGTTTGGAAAAAGCCGTCCCTAAGTCAAAATAGGCCTTGTAATAATTCGGCCTGAGGCGAATTGCTTTGTTAAAATATTCGACAGCTTCTGTGAACTTGTCCTGTTTCAGAAAAACCGTGCCGATACAATAATAAATATAGTGATATTGAGGGTTGATTTGCAGTGATTTGCTGAAGTGATTAAGCGCCTCGTCGTCTCGGCCCTCCCTGCTTAGTGAAACTCCATAATTGCAGTGCATTATGTAATTATTTTCCGTTACTGAAATGGCGCGTTCGTACAGCGCCGAGCTGTTTTTCCAGTATCTTATCTGCCGTAATGTGCATATAGAAAGAGCGGCAAGTGTTATACCTGCGCATATTCCCAGAACAATCTCTCTGAATCGCCATTTGGCAAGCAGCTCCGCAGCGCCCCAGGCAACCATTATAAAAATTCCTATCGATGGCAGATAAGTATATCTGTCGGCCATCATCTGGTTGCCAATCTGCACCAGGCCGATAACTGGAACCAGAGTCCCGATATACCAAAACCATCCCATTATCAGATAACGTCTGGCTGTATAGATTACCCCTGCCGATATGAAAATCAGCATCAGGAAGGAGACTATCGGCTGCCACAGCGGCAGACTGTCGGCCGGGTAGGGATATAAAACCGCCAGGCGACTCGGATAAATTAGTTTGCCTATATACGCGATATAGGAAACCGCTGCATTTGATATACGAATATTCAAAGGATAGCTCTTTCCCAGTTCCATTGCGCCGGCGCTTTGCTGGATAACGTAGGCAGCTATACTTGAAGCTGCTGATAGGATAAATAGGGGAATCTTCTCTGCAATCAGCCGCCGGGCCGGTTGTCCTTGATGGCCGCAGCGGTGTCCCCATTGAAGTCGGCCTAAAGGCCAGTAGTCCAGCAGGATAAGCACAAAAGGCAGAGTAACCAGCATCGGCTTGGCCATCAGGCCTAATCCAAAGGCCAGAATTATCAGCAGATACCTGCCGATACCCGGATGTTCCGTGTATCGAATGTAAGAGGCGATGGTTAACATCCAGAAAAGTCCGCTCAGAACGTCCTTGCGTTCGGCAATCCAGGCAACGGACTCGACACGAAGAGGGTGCACCGCAAAGGCAGCGGCAACAAAAGCGCTGGCCCAAATCTTGCCGGTTGTCCTTTTTAAAATCCAGAACAGCAGCAGTGTATTGGCAGTATGCAAAATTATACTGGTTAGATGATGCCATAGAGGTTTCAGCCCGAACAGCTGGCAATCCAGCATATGGCTCAGCCAGGTCAACGGATACCAGTTAGCGCTGAGTGTCGTTGTAAAAGCCCAGACAACAGAGTCGGGTGATATTCCGTATTTAACGTGCGGATTGTTGGTTACGTAATAAGGGTCGTCATATCCGACAAAGTCATTTTGGCACACCTGCCCGAAGACAACAAGTGTAACGATGGCCAGTGCCGGATAAATCAGACGAATATGCTTTTTTTTTGTCACCTGCCGCACACAAAATTTAAACTAAACATCTTATCGTCCCTCCAACCGGCCTGCGATGGTGCAATACTGTCCATAAATGAAAGCGGGTCTTACTTACGGATTACATCGCTTGCACGGCCTTTTACCTGCTTTTATCGCCTCGTCTCTGCTGCTGTAGCCGACGAGATTTTCAGGTTTGATTCTCTTTACCCAGGGGCAGGTGGGTTTGTGGAAGACCTTGCTGTTCTTCGATGCAACATATTTATATTCAGCTGGTATCGATTTAGCAACCGGCTTGAGCTGTTCTTTTGCAGCTTTACTAATATCATTTGAATCGGATGGCCGTTTGGTTGGAGGATTAGCTGCAAGATAAGCGTGGACAAACGCCTCGACCTGTTCTAAGGCTGTGCTGGTAACGGCATCAGGCGTACTTTGTATCGATACTGCCTGCATTACCGGCTCGGTTTTCCATATATCGGCTTTCTGCTGAAGTTTCGGCTCTACCTCCAGATAAATATTTTTAGCCAACATTGTTTGAATATGAAATACATATTGCTGTGATTGCTCAAGCTTGAGTATATCCACGCAAATTTTAAGTTCGGGCCAAATGGGCAATTTGTACCGGACGCCCGGCTCCGGAGAAAATACTTTGATGCCTGCCTGTTTTAATCTGTTATTTATTTCAGCTTTTAATTTTTCCCATACGAGTCCTTCCGGCTCTTCGCCGGTGTGAATAATAGTAACGAATAAATTGTCTATTCCCGCCAGAGTTGGATTAGGCCGACTTAGTAATATTGGTTCAACTTCCGGCCGGGATATCTTGACCTCGCTGAGGCCGGCGGTATATAAAATTCCAATGATGATAGCTATAACGAGATAATACTTTTTTATCTTCATAATGTCCCTTCCTTTCAGGATTTTCACCTGTGCCTGTATGACTTTACGCAATCAGGGCGAAGGCGTCGTTAACATTCATACCTTCGGTGATGCCGAGTGCCTTGGCCTTTGCGTTTACCTGTGTAATCTTGCGGTCCGGAAATCGTTCGAGTGTTCCGATGGGGTTGTCCGGCGTGCTCTCCACCAATGCCGCCGCAACGCCGTAGCGCTGGCAGGCACTGACGTCAATTGCGGAGCAGGCCAAAAAACCTTTGGTCCCGGTTACAAGCAGAATATTAAATCCCGCCCACCTGGTCTGCACACCTTCCACAGGACCGTTGGGCGTCTGATATGTCTTTGTGTGCACTTCCAATTTTTGCCCTTTATTTTCTTTTGATTTCGATGTTATACCGCCTTGCCGAGCATGGCTTCAATCTCAGAAAGCTTTTCTTCGAGCAGCTCTTTGCTCTTTGCCTCGACATTAAGTCTGAGCAGCGGCTCGGTATTACTCGGGCGGCAATTTAGCCACCAGTTTTTATACTGAACGGTTACACCGTCAAAATTGTCGATTTGGCCGTCGTTGTATCTTTTCGCAATCTCATCCATCTTTGCCTGCTTATCCTCGACCTTGAAGTTTATCTCGCCGCTGCTGTGGTATCTTCGCAGGGGTTTGATAAGCTCGCTTATCGTTGCATCGGTTCCGCTGATGATATTTAATACGTGCACAAGGGTAATCATGCCCGAATCGGCATAGTAATTGTCGCGATAGTAGAAGTGGCCGGACAGCTCTCCGCCGAACACAGCGTGCGAGTCACGCAAGGCCTTCTTCATAAAAGCATGTCCTACTCGTTCTCTTCGCGGAGTGCCGCCGTTTTTAAGGATTTCTTCGACTACCACCCAGCTGCTCCGCAAATCATAGACAATCGTCGAGTTCGGATTGTCCTTTAGAAAATACGATGCCATCAGGGCCGTCAGCAAGTCGCAGCTGATATTTTTGCCCTTCTCGTCCACCATCATCAATCTGTCAGCATCACCGTCGAAGCAGATTCCGAAATCGCATTTATTTTTCTTTACCGCAGTTTTTACCTGCTTCAGATTTTTTTCTATCAGCGGATTAGGCTCGTGTTTGAATTTGCCGGTGTGCTCGAAGTTAAGAGGAATAATTTTTATCGGCAAATCGCCGAAGATGGCAGGCACCATTTTCCCAGCCATTCCGTTTGAAGCGTCAACGGCAATTTTTAGCGGTTTTACTTTGGGACGAAGAAACTTCAGGACATGATTTTTGTATTCTTTGGTCAGGTCGAATTCCGCCGCCTTGCCTGTAGCTCTGCCCTTCGTATGAATCAGAGCTGTTGCAATATGCTCTATATCTTTCAAGCCGGTATTGACGCCGACCGGCCTGGCCTTCAGACCGGATATCTTAAAGCCGTTATACTTGGCCGGGTTATGTGAAGCCGTTACCTGCACGCCTCCGCAGGTGCCGAAATGATTGACTGCAAAATACATTTGCGGCGTATCAATCATTCCTATATCGATTACATTTGCCCCGCAGCTATTCATTCCTTCAATAAGTGCTCCGGCCAAAGCTTTACTGTGTGTTCTCATATCACGGCCGACACACAGCGATTGGGAATTGGCCTGGCCTCGCTCATAGCCGCTGAGCATTGACCGCAGAAACTGCGCAGCGGCATAGCCTATCTTCCACGCATCCTCTTCATCGAGCTGGTCGGGGTAAACGCCCCTTATATCATACGCCTTGAAGATTGCAGGGTCCATATACAGCATTCCCTTAAACAGTTTAACCTCTGGAATACTATACACCCTCACAATTCGAAGTGTCAACAACCAATGCCGCTTTTCCCCATCGGTTAATGGTTAGGCCTGCTTGCTCTATAAGACTTCCCTGCCCTGCCTGTCCTGTGGGATGTATCGTGTACTATCCCACCGGTGCCCCGCCTGCTATTTCGTTGGGGTGGGAACTGCGCAATCCAAAACTGCCCAACTTTCAACAAATAATTCATAACGCAGCTTTTAACCCTGAGCGTAGTCAGGCATCCATTCTCCTCTCCTATCTGCTACTCGCTAAATACTGTTCTTACCTCAACGGCCAGTCATACGGACAATAATAAAGCCATTCATCAACGAACAGATTCAAATCAAGTTCGTCGATCGTCTTATCCTCGTACAGGTCAGCAGCCAGCCCGGGTCCGGTTTCAAGCCAGAGTTCGGCGAATCTCGCAAAGTGGTAGAAATCTACTGTGCATACTGGCTCGCCCGGCCAAAAGCCGCCCAACAATTCATAATTACCGCTTGCAGAGTATGCCGCGTCGTGCTGACCGATTGTCCCGCTGATTATGTATTGTCCGCCGGCGCTTGTACCGCCGCCGCTGCCGTCAATTTCGTAAAGAGACTGGATTTCGTTAGATGCCAAACCTGAAACCGTTAAAAACAACAGACATATAAATATTGCTATTATCTTTTTAATTATGGAGGCTCCAAATTATCTTCTACTTCGATATTCGTCCCACCTGCATCGTAAATCCTATAGGCAGAAGAGCATGGCGCAGCAACGCTATTATCAGTAATCCTCACATTTGCAGCACTTGAATTTATATTTATAAATCTTAAGCAGTGTATTGTTACACTGAATTCCCAGTAATCACCCAATGTATGATCTGTTGAATGGTCGAATCGAATTTTTACACCATTATTCAGGCTTGAAGGAGAAGTCCCTAATATAGGGACTTCTTCATTATCCCACGTAGAACCACCGTCATCTGACCACTTGAAGGTATCCGGCGTTCCCGTTCCGTCTATTTCAACCTTATAATCGGTATTCACGTATCCCGTGAAACTGCCCATTGAATTGCAATCGCTTAAACCAGAACCAGTGAAAGTAGTCTCACCAATAATCACTGTACCAGAACCAGGATTCGCCCAGGAATTGCCTTGAATCAAAATATTTTCTCCATTAATGATCATCGATATTTCTGAAGAATAATTACCAATAATATTGTCAGCGAAAGTTATATATTTATTTGTAGTGGGACCGTAATAGATTCGCCCACAAACACCATCGAAAAGGCATCCCCTAACTATTACATTTTCACATCCGTTTGTATATACTCCATAGGCCCCCGTTCCACTACTTCCGATATCCTTTATGATACAATTGTCAATAGTAACGTAGTTGCCCCCTACCCAAAAACCCTTACCTGCTGCATTGGTTACAGTATCAATTATGCAGTTGGAAATTGTATTTCTATCTCCTGTAAGATACAGACCACCTGCGTATGCTCCGTTGATACGACAATTACTAACGATAACATCATCAGCGTCGGAATATATTCCAAAGGCCGTAGGATTCTTAAATATGCAATTTGAGATATTAACCTTTGAAACATTGCTGTTATGCAAATAGATTCCATTCTTGAGGTTCCCCTTCCATGTATCCCAGATACTGTTACTAATAGTTACATCATGTACATTTCTATATATTAAAAGCCCATTGTTGTTGGTTTTATACATAGCAATATTCGATAATGTTACGTTATAAGACTCGTCAATATAAACACCGTGTTGACTCGAATTGTAACCCACAAGGTTATTCACAGTGATAAAACTATTGCAAGTTTCATCCTGTTTATGTTCCAGGCATAAATGCTCAACGTGAGGATTTCTGCTTATAACATCTGAAACTGTTATGTATGAGACGCCATTGCCCAAAAAGATGTTGTGCATACCACCATCTATGACCACATTTTGAATCTGGCATTGCGTTGAGTAATGAGTAAATCTTATACCGTCTCCTGCATCACGGTAACCAACAGCCGGACTACAAATAATATGAACATTTGTTACTTTACCCCTTGTAACTTTTTGAAAATATATTATGGCAGGTAGTGCATTTCGGTTGTTATCCTGCAGTGAAGCATCTATCTTTAGGTCCCTTATTGTAATATCCTCATTTCCATTCGTAGTGTCGTAGTTTTGAATAATCTCATCAGCGAATCCGTTACTTTTTATTACTGTGGATAGACCATCCCCCTCCAAAGTTATTCCGTTCAACGGGGTTATTGTCGCACTTGTGCAAAAGTAATTGCCTGCCAGATGCACTACTCCACCACCAAGGGTATTAACATAGTCTATAGCAGCGTTGATTTCTACATCGTCCGCTGTACCATCACACTGATAATCAGCCAAATTCCGAATTTCAAGGGGAGCATTCGGGCAAGCAACCACAACGGTAGCTGTACCTTTCGTCCTGGGGTCACCGACATTATCGATGTTATCTGCAAATCCCGCTGGAATATCAGCGACATCGCTCCAATCAACACCATCTTTAACATTTTCTGGAACAGTCGGGTCGCTTTCAACGGTGATACCGACATCATCGCCATCATCGAGCCCGGCCGGCCTACTGCCGACCTCGTTCCAATCGACGCCATCTTTAACACTTCCCGTAACAGTCGGGTCGCTTTCAACCGTTACTCCCTCATTATCTATGTTATCCGCAAAGCCTGAAGGTATGCCGGAGATGCCGTTCCATTTGGTAGTAAGGGCGTGTGAAGAATACGGCGCAGCAGTTATCTTCTGTCGAGGTTCAAGAATTGTATACGTGTTCGGGTCGTTCTGTTCGCCCGGCCGAACGCCGATTTCCAGCCAGCGGGCATCTCCATTAAATGCATTAGGTTCGTTGAAGTCCAGTTCCACAGTAAAGTAGGCGTCGATTACATCAATATCAGGCCGGTTGACGTCACCGCCTATCTGGCTGCCTGTGCAGGGGTCACCGAAAAGCTTGAATGAAAAGTCATAGAGGCCGTTGGCCGCATAGTTGGTATCGTAGAGATGCCCCTGATAGGTAAAGGCTGTGCCGACCACTGCACATGCCCTGCCGATTTGTGCCGAATATAGTATCAGGCACACAGCCACAATCGAAATCATTAAAATTCTTTTTATTTTGATCTTTCCACCCTCTCAAAAAAAATCTTATTCGCATCACCCTCATGGCGTGCACCAGGATCTGCTCGTAAAATTTACACCAATTTATCGCAATAAAATCGTGTTTTCCCGCCTGCCTATTTTAATGCTTTTTCAGATGCAATTATTATAGCATTTTTATGCTCCACCGTCAAGAGCTTTCTTAATGTTAGGTTTGGTTGGCCCTTCCATCGCTATGGCTGGTTTCCCATTCGATTCGCTCGTCCCGCCTTCTGCTCGGATACTTTACGAGATACGCTTCACGTTTCACGAGATACGAAACCATTGCCTGCCCTGTGGCCTGGGAAGTTTCGGGGCAGGTATGATTGTGAGATAAAAAAATGCCGCAGGTGAAACACCTGAGGCATTTTGACTCTGAATTAAGTTCTATATTACTGAATCTATTTACCTGCCAGCCAGTAATCCGTAAGCAGACCAAGGTCCAGGCCGTCAACTATATTATCACCTCCGGGCGGTGCGATGTCCGCAGACGGCACTGACGGCACATCCAGCCATTGCCAAGCCAATATCGCAAAATCTGCAAAGTCAATATCACCATCTCCGTCGATATCTGCAGGATTGGGTATAGAATAATGGTAACCCATATCTACAATCCCTCCATCACCGACCTCGTCTGTGCGTGTGGTCTTGTATATCATTCCAAGGTTCGCTGCTGTATCGCTGCCGGTATCTACACAAGGGCTGTCGACCGACTGTCCTGCCGCAATCTGGCTCATGTAGTAGTCTCCCTTCGGCCCGGTTACAAAACACGGGTCGCTGTGGATTACGCCCGTTCCGCTGTCTGCGTCACTTATGCAGGAATACGTTGCTGAACAGCCATAAAGGTCGTCGGGGAAATTCTCCCAGATAATACAATTGATAATTACTGTTGACCCGCTGCCAAATATCCCACCGCCATCACGATTAATTGTTGCTGTGTTGTCTATAATTGTACAATTACTGATATTAGAGTAGTTAGTTTTGATTCCGCCTCCTGTGGCTATTGCAGTTGGAGGACCCCCAAAAGAACCGTCGGACACCTGATTAGAGCTAATCAGGCAGTTCTTAATAGTTGCATTACCTTCTATGCCCCCGCCGAAACCGGCCCCTCTATCTGCTACGTCGTCAATACCATTACCACCAATTGCATCGTTATTGCTTATCACGCAGTTAGTAATTGTGATGTTTCCATATCCGTATATTGCTCCGCCATGGGCATCTCCAGCCACAGAATATGACCAATCTGAGTCTCCTGCGTTTCCGCCTATGGCCTGGTTATTATTCAAATTACAGCCGACTATCTTGGGGCTGCTGTTAGAATTGCAGTATATCCCGCCTCCATAAGCGTCTCCGCCGTCCCCGGGTTCATAAGGATAATATCCATCTGCACCGTTTTGGCCTTTAGCCTTATTATTACTAATCGTGCAGCCGCTGATTATCGGGTTGCTGTTCTCACCGCAGTATATACCGCCGCCGTAACCGTTAAATTCATTCGAGGCATTATCAATAATACCGCAGTTTTCAATTGTCGGAGAAGAACCGATGCAGTAAATTCCACCTCCGTTGGCCTTGCCGTTGATAATGGCCAGTCCTGAAGCTATGCTGTTTGAACTCTCACCACTATGAAAATAAAATCCGCGACGGCCAGGCACATTTTCACAGTCTATAATACAACTTACCGACTCATTTTCACTTCGCACAGTGATTGCCTTGCCGCCAAAATCAAGGTTGTAATTACCGGCGCCTGTGTACGTCCCCTGAGCAATAATGACAGTATCACCGTTCAGCGCAACATCGATTGCCTCCTGAATGGTTGAGTATTCTGATGGGACATATAATGTGCCGTCAGCATCTCTAACATACAAATTTATACCAACCGTTTGTGGGTTGTTAGACGCATTGGGGTCCGAAACCACTATATTGCAGGTATATATGCCCCCAGCCAGACCGTTTATATCCACTATTATATTGACATCGTCAACCTCCCCTGTTGAGCTGCCTTTGTTTGGCTCGATAGATAACCAGTTGCAGTCACAGCTCGCCGCCCAGTTGAGTGTCCCTGCGCCGCTGTTTGATATGCCGAGTATTTGGTCGTTTGGATTTGCATCGCCGTCGAAGCAGATTCCGAAATCGCATTTATTTTTCTTTACCGCAGTTTTTACCTGCTTCAGATTTTTTTCTATCAGCGGATTAGGCTCGTGTTTGAATTTGCCGGTGTGCTCGAAGTTAAGAGGAATAATTTTTATCGGCAAATCGCCGAAGATGGCAGGCACCATTTTCCCAGCCATTCCGTTTGAAGCGTCAACGGCAATTTTTAGCGGTTTTACTTTGGGACGAAGAAACTTCAGGACATGATTTTTGTATTCTTTGGTCAGGTCGAATTCCGCCGCCTTGCCTGTAGCTCTGCCCTTCGTATGAATCAGAGCTGTTGCAATATGCTCTATATCTTTCAAGCCGGTATTGACGCCGACCGGCCTGGCCTTCAGACCGGATATCTTAAAGCCGTTATACTTGGCCGGGTTATGTGAAGCCGTTACCTGCACGCCTCCGCAGGTGCCGAAATGATTGACTGCAAAATACATTTGCGGCGTATCAATCATTCCTATATCGATTACATTTGCCCCGCAGCTATTCATTCCTTCAATAAGTGCTCCGGCCAAAGCTTTACTGTGTGTTCTCATATCACGGCCGACACACAGCGATTGGGAATTGGCCTGGCCTCGCTCATAGCCGCTGAGCATTGACCGCAGAAACTGCGCAGCGGCATAGCCTATCTTCCACGCATCCTCTTCATCGAGCTGGTCGGGGTAAACGCCCCTTATATCATACGCCTTGAAGATTGCAGGGTCCATATACAGCGTTCCTTATACGGTTTAACCTCCGCAATACTATACACCCCCACAATTCGAAGTGTCAACAGCCAAGGCACAGCTTTAATTGTTCGACTGATGGCACTTTGCCGGACACTTTTACCTGACCATTTACTGCCAAAGCTGGCGTTATCATAACGCCGAATTTCATAATTTCGTTGATATCCGTAACTTTCTCGATTTCGTATTCTATCCCAAGCTCTTTAGCTGCTGCCTCTGCATTCTCCGCCAGCTTTTTGCACTTGGGACAGCCCGTCCCGAGTATCTGAATCTTTTTCATAATCGCTTCTTTTAGAAGAATGTCCCGAAAATCATTCCCGAAATTGTCGCCATTAAAATGACCAGTAAGACAAATACAATCGTTTTTTGTGTCCCCATAACAGAACGAATGACCAGCATGCTGGGTAGACTCAAAGCCGGCCCTGCGAGTAATAATGCAAGTGCAGGTCCCTTACCCATACCTGCACCAATGAGACCCTGCAGAATAGGAACTTCAGTCAGCGTTGCGAAATACATAAATGCGCCGGCAACGGATGCAAACAGATTTGCCCATATCGAATTGCCGCCGACCGCTTTTGTTACCCACGCCGATGGAATAATGCCTTCATTATCAGGACGCCCGAGCAGAAATCCTGCGATTAATACCCCCAGCAGCAGAAGCGGCAGTATCTGTTTGGCAAAGCCCCATGTCGTCCCCGTCCATTCCGCCAAATCGCCCCTGTCAAACCAGAGCAAAAGGAAAACTATCAGTGCCGCAAGAAAAACTGCGGTAACAATCCACTTTGCCGAATAAATTGCATGCCATACCCCGGCAGATTCAGCCGGCTTTGCAAGGTTGGCAAAGACCAGAATGCCGACCATCGAGCCGAAATATAAGGTGTTCTTCCACAACGGCCTGCCCTTCCCCTCGTCCGGAACCGTAACGGCCGCTTCCGCCTTTTGAATTTCCTCTTTTCTATATATTAAATGCATCGATAGCCCGATTACTATACTAAATACAATTGCCCCTGCAGCACGCGCTATACCCATCTCAAGCCCAAGTATCCGGGCAGTCAGGATTATTGCTAAAATGTTGATTGCAGGACCGGAATATAGAAACGCGGTTGCAGGTCCCAGTCCCGCCCCCATTTTATATATACCCGCAAACAATGGCAGCACCGTGCACGAGCAGACTGCCAGAACAGTCCCCGATACGCTTGCGACTCCGTAGGCCAATACTTTATTGGCTTTTGCGCCGAGATATTTCATCACCGATGCCTGGCTGACAAAAACGGAAATCGAACCGGCTATAAAAAAGGCCGGTACTAAGCACAGCAAAACGTGCTCCCTTGCATACCACTTAACTAAATATAGCGACTCTGCAACGGCATTATCGAATCGTTTTATGCCGACGGGCAAAAAGTAAAGAACCAGAAAGACCGTAACAATTAAAAGCAGTTTCTTGCTTTCAGTTTTTATGCTCATAATCAGACAACTTTCAGAAGTTTTGCGTTTTCCTTCGCCTGCTGCTTCAGACAGGCCGTTGTGCACGAAAAGAAATCGATAATGCAGGGCGTCCTAAGTTTATAGATAACTTTTAGCCCTTCCTTGCGGTATTCCAGCAATCCTGCCTTGACCATAACCGAAAGGTGTTTTGAGACATTCGATTGCTCCGAGCCGATGTGCTCAGCTATATCACAAACACACCGCTCTTTGTCCTTTAGAAAATCCACAATTGCAATTCGAAGGGGATGTGCTATCGCCTTTGCAATCTCCGCCTGCTTTTCGAATAGTGTTTTTTCCCGTTTGTTTAACATACATTAACCTCGAGCTTAATAACTATATGATTATATACTCATATAGTAATATATAGTTCAAATAAATTAAAAAAATCCCCAACTTTCAATCCCAAATACCTGCTCGTTCTGCCTCTCGAAGCGAAGATTCTGAAATGTCGTTATCCGGAACCTATCTCAAAAGTCCTTTATCAGGTGTCTTTATCTTGGGCCCCACTACACCCAATTTTATCAGCGATATGTGTGTCGAACCGAAGGCCCACCGGCTTGTTCCGTTGAAGCTTATGCGAATACGGGTTGACCTTGGGGGTTAGCTATCTATGACAAAACCCCGAGATTTGAGTAGAAAAATCTCGCTTTTATGACTTTATTGTAGTATAATAATATAACACTTTTGGGAGAACTATCATAATTTAAAGAAGGGGATAGAGATATTAGAAGAGTAATCTCAACAATCGGATTTGTAACACTTTTACTTGAGATAGCTCCTTTCTCGACGGCTGGCACTTGGACTACACTCGATATGCCCGGCGCCTCTTGGACGAAAGCGTCGGGAATAGACGGGGGCAACATCGTGGGCACCTACGCCGACGCCTCCGGCACTCACGGTTTTTTCTATAATGGCTCGTCGTGGACAAACCTTGATATGCCCGGCGCATATAACACGTATGCTTCTGGTATAGACGGAAGCAATATTGTCGGCTACTATGAAGACGCTTCTTCAAAAAATCATGGTTTTCTCTATGATGGAGCAATCTGGACGAGTCTCAATGCGCCTGATGCACGTTGGGAAACACGTGCCCTAGGCATAGATGGAAATAATATTGTCGGGGTTCTTGGCGTAGTGAATGGTTACGGCTTTCTTTACGACAGTTCAACTTATACTACTTTCTCAGCACCGGCAGCAGTTATTACATATGCGTATGGCATAGATGGAAGCAAAATTGTGGGATATTACATTACTCCAGACTGTTCTTTGAGTAACCCTTACGGTTTTATCTATGACGGTTCAACTTGGACCGACTTGAAAATGCCGCATATGTGGAACGCACTGGCACATGGGATGGACGGCAATAATATCGTCGGCGAGTGTTGGGATTCAGTCTTGAAGCACGGTTTTTTATATGATGGGTCGGATTGGACCGTCTTGGATATGCCCGGCGCAGATATCACACAGGCCTATGGAGTAGATGGCATCAATATCGTCGGCTGCTATGAAACTGCTGGACAATATCACGGTTTTCTTTATACGATTCCTGAACCATCATCATTGTTATTACTCGGAGCGGGCTTCATCGGACTATTTTTGAAAAGAGGCCGAAAATAAAAAAGACAACACCAAAATTTACTCGTATAGACCTATCCGCCATAACCCCATGATGGCGGCGGAAGCGAAGGCGGAAGCATCCAGAATCAAGCATCCAGTATCAAGTCAAAATTTTTGAATGTTTTGTATCAGTTTTTGTATGTTTGTATGTAGTTATTGAATATTTATATATAGTTTTTGTAAGTTTTTGAATATTTTTGAACGTTTGCTCGTATAATAGCGCCGTTGCCCCCTTTCGAGCCGTTTTACGAAAAAATTCGAGTGATTTCCCCTTGCCCATCTTGCCCAGACCCCCCATTTTTAAACACCCACCCTCATTTTTACCCCAAAAACCCACTTTAATCGAATACAGGAGCCAGCCGAACCGTCAGTTTTTTCTGCTCAATTATTATTTTTTCCACCCGCACTTTTTTGTCCGCAATTTTAAAAACCGGCTCAAACGCCTTACCGTGCAGTAGAGACTGCATCACTTGTGCCCATAAGTTCTTTGTATCAATACCCTTAGTGGCGAACTGCTGCTTATATATTCTTTCAGCTAATAATCCGGCAAGCGGTGTAATATCCACTGCTCCGATTTTCACGTTTGCCACTTGTAGATTCAAGAGGCCAGCGGCATCAAGTTTTGGCTCAGCTGCAATGGTAACGACAAGTTCGGACCCATCCGGAAACAGTGTTCCCATCAATATTATGCTGTTTGGTAAAAAAAGCACCATCGGCGCCGAAAATTCGATGCTGCCGAACTTCTTTGGCCATTCCAAACGAGCAACAATATCGTTTATCCCGTTTTGAGTAACTTCCAGATTGAATGGCTCTTGTCGCTGTGCGCCATTATAAAGCTCGGGCAGTAACTCGTTTGTCAGATACAAACTGACCTCTTTGCTATGAGCTAAATCAAGCGGCTGATAATAAGCTGGCCTGTGTAAAAGCAGAGTAAAAACAACAATTAATACAGCCGATACCACGGCTAAAACAGCCAGAAGTAAATATACCCTTTTTTTTAATTTGGTCTTTTTATGTATTTTCAAATCTGCACCTGCCTGTTGTTTTTAGATTACTAATGATTATTTCACGATAATACTTTTTCGTTTTCGTAAAATCAATTGCCAAAAATGAACTGGGTGGTTATATTAGTGTATATATTAAAAAAAATTATTTTAGGACGAAAGGAAGGCATTAACTAATGGCAAGTCATTTTGCAGACCGTCTTTGCGAGGCCGTGAGGAGTAAAAGAACATCTTTGGTTGTGGGTCTTGACCCTGTCTACAGTCGACTTCCTGCAGCGATAAAAAGCCATCGTGATATGAACGACGAGTCTGATGCAGCTGCTGCGGTGGATGCGATTTTCGACTTTTGCACACAAACGATGCGAATCATCGCCCCGATAGCAGCGGCAGTGAAGATAAATATTGCCTTTTTTGAAAAATACCTTTGGGAGGGTATAGAAAGTTATTACTCGTTGATTTCTGAAGCCGATGATTTAGGCCTGGAAGTAATTGGGGACGTCAAACGCGGCGATATCGGCCACACCGCAGAACTTTACGCTGCCGCTCATCTGGAGAACCCGGAACTCGTCGGCCTGGAGGACACGCTTGCCCCCGATGCCATTACTATAAACGGTTTCGCAGGCACAGAGGCAATTGTGCCCTTTGCGGATATGGCTGATAAGCAGGGTAAAGGCGTTTTCGTCTGGGTCCGGGCCAGTAATCCCGGGGCAGCGGCGATTCAGGACTTCGCCGATGCCGATGGTCAAAAAATGTATGAGAAAATCGCCGAAATCGTCAATGACATTGCCCTTAAACCAGAACGAATCAGCAGCAGCGGCTACAGTAATGTAGGGATGATAGTGGGTGGAACGGCACCGGAGGTTACAACCGCCCTGCGCCAAAAATATGACAAGATATGGTTTCTTGTGCCGGGATTCGGGTCACAAGGTGCAACTGCTGCCGACTGTGTCAGGTTCTGCAAAGCCGATGGTACCGGGGCGTTAATCTCCGCATCGCGTTCGATAATCTACGCATATGAAAAGCCGCAGTATAAAGGGCAGTTCGGTGATGATTGGAAAAGATGCATCGAGCAGGCGGTTATCGATGCGAAAGTGGACTTGGCAAACGCGATGCAAACCAAGCTTTGAAGATGTATCTTGTATCTGGCAAATCGCACCTCGAATGACAAGACACAAGTCGTCAATAATGGACAAGCAGTTTTTTGCAGGTAAGAAAGTCTTAGTGATGGGTTTAGGCCGCTTCGGCGGTGGAGTCGATGCTGCTAAATTCACCGCTGGCGCCGGTGCGAAAGTTACAATAACGGATTTGGCACCAGCCGAGAAACTGCAGGATTCAATAGAAAAACTTAAAGAATTTCCTGAGATAGAGTACCATCTCGGCTTGCACGACCCTGCTGATTTTAAGCAGGCCGATATTATCGTAGTCAATCCCGCTGTTACTCCTGATAATGAATTTCTAAAACTTACTCAAGAACACAATAAATTTATTACCTCCCAGATAAACATCTTTTTCGAATTGTGCCCTGCACCGATAATCGGCATAACGGGAGCAGCCGGCAAAAGCACAACATCAGCGCTGACCGCTCATCTACTCAAAAATACGAGATACGAGAACGTCTGGTTCAGCGGCAATATCGGAAATGAACCGTTATTGACCGTAGTGGATCAAATCAAATCCAGCGATTTAGTTATGCTGGAGTTGTCGAGTTTTCAAATCGAGCAATTAGCGAAAATTCAAAAAGCCCCGCATATTGCACTATTAACAAATCTTACGCCAAACCATCTCGACCGCTACGGCACATTCGATAACTACTGTAATGCCAAGGAGAACATATTCAAATTTCAAAAGACGGATAGAAAATTACCGGCGGTTTCCATATTCAATGCCGAAAACGGAATCGCAGCCGAATGGTTTGAAAAATATAGACAAGATGTCGGCAGGATTTGCATTAAATTTTCGACTGATGATGTAAGTGAAGAGATTAGAAATAGCTTCCCACTGCCCGGCCGAGCAAACCTTTCCAATCTCGCTGCTGCCTTATCAATAGTGAGGCATTTTGGTATCGAGGACCGCAAAATAATAAAAAGCTTACCGATGTTTAAGGCTCTGCCGTATCGACTTGAGTTAGTCGGCCAGATAAAAGGCGTTAAGTGGTATAACGACTCCAAAGCTACTACGCCGCAAAGCGCCATTGCCTCTCTGGACGCTTTTCAGTCGGTGGTAATAATTGCCGGTGGATATGATAAGAACCTGCCCTTTGATGAATTCGGCCGGAAGATAGCCAAAAAAGCAAAAGCCGCCATTTTGCTCGGCCAAACTGCTCAGAAAATCGCAGATGCGATTACCGCTTGGCCAAAAAGCAAAACAAAAGTTAAAATTGTCAACTCGCTGTCCAAAGCGGTCGAACTGGCCGGCCAAATAGCAGCCAACAGTGACGTCGTTTTGTTAAGCCCCGCCTGTGCTAGTTATGATATGTTCGATAACTTCGAGCAACGCGGCCGGGAATTTACCCGTTTAGTATCAGAATTAAAATCAGGCGTATAAAAAGAGCCGGGCCGAGTCAGCCCGGCTGTCTTTTCGTTCCATCTCAATTAATTATGTCTTCTACTCGTCCAGTAATCTGCAGCAGAAGCCCCAGTCGCCACCGCCGTTATTTTGAACTTTAATCACAATCTGGTTCATTCCCTTTTTGAAAGCGACAGGGACGCGGTCATTGTCTATTGCTGTGCTACGAACGGTCCAGTTCTCGTGCACCAACTCACCATTCAGCCAAACCTTAACGCTGTCATCCGAACCGATGCCCAGAGTACCTGCTCTGTCCTCAGGCACCTTGATCTGTGCCCAGAGATAAGCAATTTGAGAGTCATTGTTTCCTTCGGTAAGCTGGGTCAGGTCTACCATATCATATTCAGACTCCAGCAAGGCCCATTCATATTCGGTATTGTCAATATTTACCTTTGGGGTGAAGTTAAGAAAATCAAGTGAGTCCGTATCAAAAGCCACTCTTTGTCCTTCTTCTGTGGCGAAATAAATATCTTTCTGAATCGGATAAGGCAGCGGGCCTAAAACAAGCCATTTGTTCATAAACTGGCCCGGCTCGAGATTGTAATATGTTACCGCACCAGGCTGAGCACCTGTCTTTGACACTGTAACACCGCCTGAAGGAGGACTGCTCAAAAATAATGATCCGACGATAGACCAGCGGCGTGGTTCCAGCTCTGTACTCATTTGTCTAACCAACATATGGGCATTGAGCTCGTAAAAATGTCCGCCAGATTCTGACAGTATCTTACAAGGGCAATAGAAAGCCTTTGAATCCGGATTAGTTTCCGGCTGAGCTGGTTGAATCGAGGTTATCTCGAGCTGATTTGTACCCATAAACAACTGTTCAATCAAAAAACCAGGTACTCCAAAATATAATTGACCCGCCCAGTCAAAATCTTTCGCAATGACCGCCTCAAAAAACTGGAGGACTGTTTCGGTGGCCGCTTCTTCATCAGTCATATCATCTTGCAACAGGCCGGCTTTGACATCTGTTATATCGAAAACTGTTGCATCAGCAGGAATTTCCCCTTCGAGGCTGAACATTGCCGGGTCGATTTGTTGATTATAGTCGAAGAACTCACTTGTGATGACGTGTTGGTACTGTTCGTTTCTCAATTCAAATTTTTCAATTTTCTTAACCAGCTTGGTTGCCTGGTCAATATACAATACTTTTTTCCAGTTTTCAGAGAAACTGCCAACCGGATAGGTCACGGTAACTAAGATCGGCTTATCTTTCTGCACAGGTTCGTTAACATCCAGAATTATCTCACCCAGAACTTCCTGTTGATAAAGTCTTTCAACCAGACCTTTGGGGTCGATTTGAGAGACGTCAATTCCGAGGACTCCGTACGGATTGTCGCATCCGACAATATGCAGATTGTGTCTTGGCAGCCAGGCCTCTGACTTCTCGTAGCTTCCCACAATAGTCACAGAACCAACCGGTTCACCGAAATCGGCATGGTATCTTATTTTGCTCATATTTCCATAGCTGTCACATTCAAGCCATATTTCTCCCTGGCCAATCTTCTTTATATGCAGAGAGCTAATCGAGGTATAAGCATCTATTGTATCCTGCAAAGCATATGCGGCGGGAACAACAGGACCCGTGATTTTTAACCATATAACTAATGCTATTATTATCACCGTGGCGGCGGTTAATTTAGTAATTGGACTTTTCATAATTATTCTCCAAATATCCGGCTGAACTGCTGCCGGTTTTTGTTTATCTTTCTTTTCCAGCGCCTGCATAACGTTGCCAAGAATTCTATCGTGCGCATCGGTGCTGGCTTTATAACGCAACTTTTTAATCATCTTTTCTATGTTATCTGTGGCCTTCATTTCTGTATCTCACCATTTAAGATTGACCGCAGTTTACCAATTCCATATCGATATCTGCTTTGTGCTGTTTTAATAGAAACCTTCTGGAATTTCGCGATTGCCTTAAACTTCAAACGGCCGTGCAAACGCAACGTAATAGCCTCTCGCTGTTCATATGGAAGCTCCATCAAAGCACGGCTAAGTTGCTGCAATTCTTCACTACGTATAGCCAGTTGAACGGGCCCATTTGATACTGTTTGTTCTATCTCGTTGGTCGCAACCGTCTTACGACGCTGTATTTTTCGAATATAATCACGACATCGATTGGCTACACATCTTGATAAATAACCTTTTAGACTTCCTGTCAGGTGAAAATCTTCGATAGATTGTACAAACAAGATAAAAACATCCTGTACAACATCTTCCGCAGCACTTGGCTCACCGCTAAGGTTGGCAGCTAACGTAAGCAAATCACTTTCATACTTTTCATATATACGGCGGAAAGCATCTTTGCTACCGGACTTTAATCGCCATATAAGCAATTTATCTTCGAGCATCTATAGTTTGTTTACCTGATATCAGAACAATCGATTGCCATTAATATAACGATGAGGAGGCATATTTTACTCTAAATAAAATCAATTTTTTTCCGGTATTTAACTTAGAACGGTAATTGATTATAGGAATATACCTACTAAATAGCTGGTGGTTGATAGCGATGTTGTTTTTTAAGCCCTGCCTGTGCAAGCTATGATATGTTCGATAATTTCGAGCAACGCGGAAAAGAATTCTGCAAACTTGTGCGTGGAACCAGTATTTGATTGCAAAAAACAGACACTAAAGTTAAATCACATTTATTCTTTGCTCTCCAGTTTTTCAATAGATTCACGTGCGTGTTTGAGCGGAAACGCGTTAGGGTCTCGAATACCTTCACCCATTATAAGACAATTCTTAAATGCTTCGAGAGCTTTGCCTTTCTGTCCTGTCTCCATATAGGCGCGACCCAGATAAAAATAGGTCGACTCGATCCAGCCCTTCAAATTCGGATATTCACTAACGGCCTTTTCAAAATACTCAATAGCCTTTTGATAATCATCCATTGCACCGTAGCATATTCCAATCATTGAAAGGGATTCTTCGCTAATGTTCTGATCAGGATAAAATTCGTAAACCTGCCGGAAGATTTTAATCGCCTCGGAATAGTTTTTATCCTTATCGAATAACTTGAAGGCCTTATCGAAAAGAATATCCGCTTGTTCCAAATCCCGTTGATTTATAACCTTTGCATCACCTGGAATCTTGAAATCGAAGATTTGGTCGGGGACCTCCTGATTGTAAACAAAAGAATCAGCGTGTAAATTGGGCGGGCCTTCACGATTAGTATTAAACCAATGCTTGCCTTCTATGATTAATTTACTTTCTAAGTCAACCACAAACCAGAATGATGCATTTAATGGCTTGTAACTGCAGGTGACGACTACCCTATCCGAGCCGGTCTGCGGGTCCTTCTCATACGTTTCCTGCCAATCATCAGTTAACAACTTTAGAACATCAAGCATTTTGCCGGTTATCCAGGGGCTTAATTCTCTTATTTTGTACCAGACTTGCAGGTTCTGATGGACTTTAGGGCCGCTGAAAATCATGACTTCGTTGGACCTTGGGCCGTACATAAAAGCCAGATTATCACGAACAACAACGACTTCCCTCTCGCACTCGTACCTGATATTAAGTGACTTTCCGTTTTGCCCACTAAATTTAATCCAGCATTTAAACGGGATTTGCTCAGGGCCGTAGGCAGATACACCTGTAATGGTAAGGGTCTCAATTTTCTCTAATGCTTCAACGGTTTGTCCAATTGCCCAGGCCGGGGTTGTTGATTTGTCTAAAAGCGTTATGCCAAGAACAACGATGAGGATTATTGCGGCCGTAGCGGCTAATTTTGTTATTCTATTTTTCATAATAGTTCTCCAGAAATTCGGCTGAATTGGAGCTGGTTTGTTCTTTTCCGATTTCTTATACACCGTCAAAGCATCATCAAGGATTTTTTTATCCATTTCCTCGCTTGTTTCAATACTCAATTTTTCTTTAACAAAAAATTTCTTAACTAATTTCTCTATATTCTCCGCAGGTTTCATTTTTTTACCTCATCATTTAAGAGTAACTGCAGTTTGTCCAATCCATATCGGTACCGACTCTGAACCGTATTTATCGAAATATCCATTGACTTGGCTATCACCTTAAACGTCATCCCGCCATGCAGGTGCAAAATTATCACTTCGCGTTGCTCGTATGGGAGCCGTGTCATTGCATAACTGATTCGCCGTGATTCTTCTGCTGATGCAGCTAACTGCTCTGGCGTGTTTGAATTAGCCCTTATACACTTTGCTTCGTCCATTTGAACAGATTGTTGAGGTTTTGCCCGATTTAAATCACGTAAACGGTTAGCGATACAAGCTGTCAGGTAATTCTTTAGGCTCTTTCTCAGCTGAAGTTTTCCCGCAAATTGCGCAAAAGAGACAAAAACATCATGCACAGCATCTTCTGCAAGGTTTTTATCATTCGAAAGAGCAATAGCTAACGCCAGCAAGTCATTTTTGTACTTTTCATAGATACACCGCAGCGCATCCCGGTTTCCATACTTAAGTTTCCAGACAAGTAGCTTATCTTCCAGCATTTAAGGCCTGTGTAATTAGTTCCGAAACTAACGAACACCACTATTATGACAATATGAGCAACAATTTTAGTCTAAATAAAATCAATTTTTTCGCCAGTATTTACCTTAAACCAACGAATAGTTATAGGAACATATCTGCAAAAAAACAAAACACTGTGAAAAAATTCAATCCGGCCACTGCATTGTTTCAAGCTAAAATCGGCCATCCGCCCCATAAACCCATTTCCAGTAAGGATTTCCCCATTAATAGTTCATAAAGTCGCCTGTTAAATTTGTCGATTTTCCAGCAGTAAAATAAACGATTTTTGAGGAGTTTATGATGGATACTAATAGCGAGCGCAGGAGAGAGCAAAGACTTCGTTATCATTGGCCTATTTGGTTCGCCGAGGACTTTAATGAAACACTTTCACAGGGCCAGATGGTTGACATTTCCAGCACCGCTGCTGCGTTCACTTACAGCACAAACGAGCACTATCCGTATATTGGCCAGCATTTAACCGCCCGCTTCAGTGTTCCCTGTTTTCGGCCTGGAGAGGCCTTTGATATGGAAAATTTCACCCGTTCTGGCCATATTTACCGGGTCGATGACGTAAATCAGTTCTCTCGGCGTGTTGTAGTGCAGTTTGCTGCACCGCTGCCCTTCAAACCCGGCGAACAGGCCGACAGCGAATCTGAAACACAGCAGTTTATGGCTGCGGCTATATAATCCAGACACAGCAAGACACACCTCAGCTGGTCGATTTACAATCCGCAGATTCCATTTTTTAATTTTTACTTTTCAATATTTACTTTTTAATATACTACTATGTTGGAAAAAGGTCTTGTCCAGATATATACCGGTGATGGCAAAGGTAAAACAACCGCAGCATTTGGTCTGGCATTGCGCGCCGCCGGACAGGGAAACAAAGTTCTGATTTATCAATTCCTTAAACCGGCATCTGCTGATATAGGTGAGCGATTCGCCTTGCAATTAGGAGCGGTGAGAATCAGAGTCGAAGTGTTTGATTTACCCTGGGATATGGCTAAATCTCTTAACGATGAAAAACAGGTTACTCAAGCTAAAACTGCTATTAGTGAAGTTCTTGACAGAATCGCCCAAACCGCAGAGAAGAGATTTTACGATTGTATTATACTCGATGAGATTGTATTTTGCCTTTCAAAAGGTTTGGCTCAATTGGAAGATATTAAAAACATTATTGATAAGAAAGACCCTGCCGTCGAGATTGTTCTGACAGGCCGTGGTGCAACCGACGAGCTGACAGAAATGGCTGATTTAGTGACAGAAATGAAAAATATCAAGCATCCCTTTGATAAAGGTATAAAAGCAAGACGTGGAATAGAATTTTAATATCAAGATAAAGGAGTTTATTATGCCGGAGTTTGGAAGCCCTTTTTCAGGTATGAAGGCCGAACGTAACGTCACGGAGGCCGAGCTAATTCGGGCAGTAAGGTTTATGATCTCGGCTGAATATGAAGCCGTTCAGCTTTACATGCAATTAGCCGAGTCGACCGATGACGAGTTGGCCAGGGAAGTCCTGACGGATATCGCCAATGAAGAGCGAGTTCACGCGGGTGAGTTTCTAAAACTGCTCAAGCATCTTGCTCCCGACGAAGAGAAATTCTACAAAGAGGGCGAGGAAGAAGTAAACGAGATGATAGAGAAACTGAAGATTGAGTAGCATCTCGTTCCGCGGCGAATACGGACTTGAATAGTGCAGCATATACGGTATTATTAAAGTAAGAGAATGAAACGGGGCTTTAGCTGTGGGTAAAAGTGTTGGTGTAATTATTTGTGCCGCAGGTGCGAGCCGCCGGTTCGGCGAAAAGAGGAAAAAACCCTTCGTCGATGTTGAGGGCAGGGCGGTTTTTCTGCGAAGTGTGGAAATTTTCTCCAACCGCGAAGATGTGAAACAGATTCTGTTAGCGATTGCGCCTGAAGACGAGGAGCTGGTAAATGTCAAATGGGGGCCAAATCTGAAGTTTTTCAATGTAACAGTCTGTTTCGGGGGCGACGAGCGATTCGACACGGTCCAAAAAGGGCTGGAGCTTATCAAAGACGATATCGAGCTTGTCGCCGTCCACGATGCCGTCCGGTGTTGTGTAAAAGAAAAATGGATTGATGAAGTTATTGCAGAAGCCGCCAAAACCGAAGCGGCCATATTAGCTTGTCCTGTTGTAGCCACCCTTAAGGAGGCCAAAGACGATGTTATAATTAAAACTGTCGACAGGGCCGGTCTCTACGAAGCACAGACCCCCCAAGTCTTCGAGACGAAACTACTAAAAAGGGCATACGAAAACCTGAAAAATCTGGATAAAAGCAAAATTATTGACGATGCGCAATTAGTCGAAGCAATTGAAGGGAAAGTATCAATTGTAGAGACAGACTCTTCAAACATAAAAATCACCCACAAAGCTGATTTGGCAATTGCCGAAGCGATTCTCAAATCCCGCCCAAAACCAAAGCCGGAAGGCCCTATCGGCCCTTATGTCGAGGCGCAGTGGTAAAATAAGTAATGCTGAATTAGTGATAACTGCTTGTCTACTGAATTACTAAGTTATCAACGGATTTGTGCTTGAAAACTCTGTAATGAAATAGTATAATATTTTAAGTTCTTGAAAGTTTCAGTCGCAGGCTTATTTTTCAAAATCAGGAGGATAAAAAATGATTTCCTTCAGAGTCGTCTTGGCAGATATTGTTTGCTTGTTTACTTTCGCTGCAATTTGTTCTTGTGCTTTGCCGGCACAAGCTCAAATCGGTACGGTTATTTCACAACAGAAGATAAGTGACAACGAGGGCAGTTTTGCGGGGGCTATAGATAGTTACGATTATTTTGGTTGTTCTGTAGCTTCGGTTGGCGACCTTGATAGCGACGGGAACATTGATATTGCTGTTGGTGCCTATGGTGATGACGATGGTGCAAGCAGCAGCGGCGCAGTGTGGATTTTGTTCCTGGCATCCGACGGAACGGTCAAATCATATAAGAAAATTAGTGGTGTCAGCGGTGGTTTCGGTGGAATCCTGAACAGTAATGATTATTTTGGTTATTCTATTGCATCACTCGGTGACCTTGACGGTGATCATATCACCGATATTGCAGTGGGTGCAATCCAGGACGATGATGGGGGGACTGACAGAGGTGCCGTTTGGGTGCTGTTTCTGAACCAGGACGGTACGGTTAAATCGCATCAGAAGATAAGTGATACAGAAGGAAGTTTTATGGGAGCTTTGGATAATGAGGATTATTTTGGTTGTTCAATCGCATCGCTTGGAGATATGGATGGCGACGGAGTTACGGACATCGCTGTCGGCGCTTATAAGGATGACGACGGCGGCAGCAACAAAGGTGCTGTTTGGATTTTGTTTTTAGGGTCCAATGGCTTGGTCAAATCCCATCAGAAAGTAAATGAAAGCTACGGGGGCTTCACCGGTGATTTGGACACTGATGACTACTTTGGCTGTTCGGTGGTTTCTATTGGAGATGTAGATGGAGACGGGACTAACGATATAGCCGTGGGAGCAGCCAATGACGATGACGGAGGTATTAACAGAGGGGCAGTATGGGTTCTGTTTTTGGACCAGGATGGAATCGTCCAGTCACATCGAAAAATCAGCAGTACTGAGGGGAACTTCACTGGAACTTTAGATAACAGCGACCATTTCGGCTGTTCATTGACTTCGCTTGGCGATGTCGACCGCGATTTTGCGGACGACATTGCTGTTGGAGCACTTGACGATGATGATGGTGGCAGTCAGAAAGGAGCTGTTTGGATCTTGTTTTTGGACCTAAACGGTATTGTCAAATCACATCAGAAAATCAGCGATACTGAGGGTGGCTTTACCGGGGTTTTAGACGGTTCAGACCAGTTCGGCTGTTCAGTTGCTGCACTGGATGACCTGGATGGTGACAGAGCAACAGACATAGTTGTTGGTGCAATGGGGGACAACGACGGCGGAACCAACACGGGGGCAGTCTGGACGTTGTTTTTATATGCTTGTATCTACAACATTCAAGGTGATGCAGACCATGACTGCAAGGTGAATTTTTTAGACCTTGCTATTATGTCGGATAATTGGCTACTCGATTGTGACCAAACACCAGACAATCCCGCATGCGTGCCAACACGATAGCATATAAGCGGATTGTGATTTCCTGCTGATGCCCTTTTTTTCTTTTTTTCGGTCTTTCGTTGTGATAGACTGCCTGCGTTTATGGCCGAATCAAATATAGAAATTAGTAACACTAAAGCAGCCTGCGGATACGAAGCAGTAAACATCAATAGCACCGCCGTAGCAGGCAAACGGTTTCACTTCATCGGGGCAGGCGGCATCGGTATGAGCGGACTGGCACAGCTTTTGATTAGACACAACGGCGTTGTGAGCGGCTCAGACCAGACAGCAAGTGATGTGATTGAAAATCTTTGTAGGATGGGGGCCGATATAAGAATTGGCCATAGTGCTGAAAATCTTAATCCGAAAACGGATGCAATAGTCATATCAGCAGCTATAAAGGAAGATAATCCGGAATTAAAACTTGCCCGGCAAAAAGGGCTGAAGGTCTATAAATACGCCCAGATGCTGGGTGAATTAATGAATCTTTATGATGGCATAGCCATAAGCGGCACTCACGGCAAGAGCACAACAGGCGGCTGGCTGGTCTGGCTTCTCAAGCAAGCCAGGGCCGAGCCGAACTTTATCATCGGAGCCAAAATCAGCCAGTTAGACAGCTCATCCGGCATAGCAGACGGCAGATACTTCGTGGCTGAGGCCTGCGAATATGACAGGAGCTTTCTGAACCTACAACCCAAAATCGCCTGCATACTTAATATCGAGGCTGACCATCTCGACTACTATAAGGATGAAGCTGAAATAGTCGCGGCCTTCAAGCAATTCACAAGAGAAATAAAAGCCAACGGCGTGCTGATTGCAAATGGTCAGGACTCAAATGTGGCAAAGGTTATCCATAATTTGCCCACCAGCTTGCGTTGTGAAACCTTCGGACTTGATGAAAATTGTAATTTCTACGCCCAAAATATTCGGTTGAATAATGGACTCTATGCCTTTGATATCTATCATGATGGTAAATTGTTGGGAGCGACTAAAATCTCCCTGCCGGGCAGGCATAATATCTTAAATGCCCTGGCGGTCGTGGCTATGGCGATTAACGTCGGCTTGCCGGCTGAACAAATACTTGAACTGTTGTCCAATTTTACCGGCATTGACCGTCGGCTGATGTTAAAAGAGGAAATCGGAGGGGTAACAGTCCTCGACGACTACGCCCACCACCCTACCGAAATCAGGGCATCACTTGCAGCTGTGCGGCAGAAGTACCAGCCCGGACGCATCTGGTGTATTTTCCAGCCGCATCAGTACAGCAGAACAAGGTTTTTACTTGATGATTTCTCAGAAAGCTTTAAGCTTGCCGATGTAACTATTGTGCCGGAGATTTATTTCGTCAGAGACTCGCAGGCTGAGAGAAAGGAGATTAACTCGCAGATACTCGTTGAACGAATGCGGGCCAAGGGAACGAAGGCGATATTTATCGATGGCTTTGATAGGATTTGTGATTATCTGAAGAAAAAGGTAAGCCCCGGTGATTTGGTAGTTACTATGGGCGCAGGTGATATTTGGAAGGTGGCAGATGAGTATATTCAGTGGCTTAGAGGAAATAGTTGAGACCGATTATCCGTTGGCCAAGGACACATGGTATGGTCTGGGCGGGCCGGCTGATTATTTTATAAGGCCGAAGACGGTCGAGCAGCTCAAAAAAATAATACAGCGATGCAATGAAAATAGTATCCCGATTTATGTTCTTGGTTTCGGCTCAAATCTACTAATTAGTGACGAAGGCCTGCGAGCAGCGGTGATAAAGCTTGAGGCAGAAAAGTTCGCACAGACTCAATTCGATGGCGAACAGCTTACCGCCTGGGCGGGCGCAAAGCTGAGTGAGCTGGTTTTAACGTGTGTCAAGAAAGGGCTTTCAGGCATTGAAGCCCTGACAGGCATACCCGGCTCGATTGGCGGAGCAGTAAAAATGAATGCAGGCGGCAACTTCGGAGATATTGGTGCAGCTATAGAAGCGGTCACGCTGATGGACAACCAGGGCAATAGTTTTGAAAAGAGCAAGCCGGAACTGATGTTCGATTACCGCAGGACAAACATCACCGCCCAATTCATTCTGAATGCGAGACTAAAACTGGCCAGCACTGACCCTGAGCAAATTATGCGGACGGTAAAGGAAATCTGGATTTATAAAAAGAACAGCCAGCCGTTAAATACACGGAATTGCGGCTGTATATTCAAAAACCCCAGAGGCGTCTCCGCCGGAGCTTTGATTGACAGGGCCGGCCTGAAGGGGCTGCAAATCGGCGGGGCTGCCGTCAGCGAGAAACATGCAAATTTCATAATCGCAGAGCAGGGGTGCAAAAGCCGCGACGTCATGAGACTGATAGATGCTATAAAAGAAAGAGTTAAAGAACAGTTCGGCATCGAGCTGGAGCTTGAAGTCGAAATCTGGGATTAACAATGACCGTTAAATCCTCAACAGGCTCTCAATCGCCATTAATCGAAAACCCTGTTAAAGTAGCTGTCCTTATGGGTGGTGTCGGTGAGGAGCGCGACATCAGCATCCAGAGCGGCAGCTGCGTTGCTCAGGCATTAAAAAAAGCCGGTTTAGATGTGGTGACCTCTGATATTGGGCCTGCCAATCTGGATATACTTGAAGATAGCGATATTGACGTATTTTTTCTTGCGTTGCACGGCAGATTCGGCGAAGACGGCCAATTACAACAAATACTCGAAGACAAAAGGCTTTGCTATACCGGCAGCGGACCTGAGGCAAGCAGATTGGCTTTTGACAAGTTGGCTGCCAAAAAGCGCCTCATCGAAGCAGATGTTACTACTCCAAAGGCAATTGCCTTTGATGTAAACACAACGCCAGAGGAGCTTGAAGACCAGCTCTTGGGATTCAGTAATAAATTCGTGGTCAAACCGGTCCGTCAGGGAAGTACCATCGGCGTTACTGTAATCGATAATCCAAAGTCAGTCTTGTCAGAAGCGCAAAAATGCTCAGCCAGGTTTAGTGATTGTATGATTGAAGAATATATACCCGGACGAGAGATAACCGTTGGTGTACTGCTGGGGCGGGCGCTGCCGATTATCGAAATTAAAAGTAAAACCGGTTTTTATGATTATCATGCAAAATATACTGATAACTGGACACAGTTTCTTTTTGATACAATTGATGACCATAAGCTGATAGAAAAAATAGAAGCTGCGGCGATTGATTGTTTCAACGCACTTGGGCTTAGACATTTTGCAAGAGTTGATTTTATCTTAAGTGCCGACGGAACTGCTTACGCCCTCGAAGCCAATTCTATTCCGGGTCTGACGAGCCATTCGCTTCTGCCCAAAGCGGCAGCAAGGACGGGGCTATCAATGAGCGATTTGTGTATAAAAATAATTGAAGCAGCTTTGGAGAAAAGGAAAAACCAAAGTATCATTCAAGGAATCCAATCCGTTAAGGCGACCTTGCCGAGACCGGCGAAGAGGGAACCCAGGTTAGTGACGATGACTAAAATCAATGGCCAGAAGAAAAAAAACAAAACGCAAGGCAAAAAGAATATCATTTAAGCTTGGCACTTCCAAAAGAAAAAAGCAACAAACTTACAGGCCGAGTTTAACAGGCATTTTGAAAGTATTAGCGATAGTCTGCGTTTTCGTTGTGGCAGGAGTATCTCTTTACTTTGCGGAAAGATATGTGAAATCAGCCAAGCCCGTCGAAACCGGTTCCATCGAGCTGGTGAATGTGCCTGAATGGGTAAGTAGCGAGCTAAAGGCGAAAATTTGCGATGCTGCCGGCGGCACAACTTTCGGTCTTGATGAGGGAACTGCACAAATAGTGGCGGAAAATTTAGCATCTGTTGCCTGGCTGAATGAAGTAAAAGTACAAACTACGCACAAACATCTGCTCATTGAGGCTAAGTGGCGAAAGCCCCTGGCGTTGGTCAAATCAGGCTCACAAAGTTTTTACGTGGATGCTGAAATGGTCGTGCTTGATTTCGTGCCAACGCTTAATCTGCCCATCGTGAGGATAGAGGGATTGTCAGCAGCAACAAGAATGCCGCCGCCGGGCGAAGTTTGGCGAAGCGATGACCTTACTGCAGCGGTAACTATATTGACCAAGCTTGACAAGATGGATAAATCTGTCACACCTGGTAAACCGTTGCTTTACGAAATTGACCGTATTGATGTAAGCAATTTCACCGGTCGCAGAAACAGCCGACTCCCGCATATTGTTCTTTATGCAAAGGATGATACTGAAATTATCTGGGGCGCCGAGTTCGGCACGTGGCAGCGGTATCTGGAAGCAACAGATGAGGAAAAACTGGCCAAGCTTTACGCATATTACAAAGAATACGGCTCATTATTAGGCGGAGTAAAATACATCAATCTGCGAGACCCACAGGATAATATCTCCCAGCCGATTGACAAATATTAAATGAAAAACTTTTGAATGCTGTATCCATTTCCATTACCCAAAATCCTAATCCTATGAAGATTAAAATAGTTGAGTATAGTTCCGATTGGGCGAATCGGTTTCAGCAGGAACGACAATTGCTTCTGGAGGCATTGGGCCAAATAGAAGCAAGTGTTGAGCATATAGGTAGTACAGCTGTACCGGGTCTTGCCGCCAGAGACATCATTGACATCATGATAGGGTTGCGTGATTTTGTCGAAGCGGATGGCCTTGTGCCTAAGATAGTTACCTTGGGCTACACCTATGTGCCAGACTACGAAGATGTGATGCCTTATCGACGCTTTTTCAGGAAAATCCGAGGCGGAGTGGATACTAATCATATACACATGGTTGAGATAGGCAAGTCGTTTTGGCAGAGACACTTGTTGTTCCGAGATTACTTGCGCCAGAATCCTGAGGTGGTTGCCAAGTATGCTATGTTAAAAGAGGAGTTGGCACAGCAAGAGTGGGAAAACTCAAATGACTATGCAGAGGCAAAGACTCAATTCATCAAAAAGGTAGAGCAATATGTAAGGCGGCAAAAGCGAGCAGATTTATAGCAGCGATTCAGGTTATTCGTTCCTTTGTCTTTCCGTTAAGCATGCCAACCAGACTATTCAGTGCGGTCTCTATGTCGAAATAACGATATCGTATTTGAAACCAATCGCAGATTGCTTTAAACTTTTTAAGAGCCGATTCGCTTAGTCTGCTTTGAAAATCTATATTGCCCTTACAAGAGAAAATTCTACAGCTGGAAAAACGATATTTGTAAATGCTGCATTTGCCCCTTATGTTATACGGACATCTGTTAGTTGTCATCGATTTTATGTTTTCTTTGTTTAGATTTGCAGCCAGATACATCAATTCCGGCGTGGTAACAAACAATTTGTGGTCGAAACTTTCGAAGTCGCAACATTTACCACAGGCGTTGCATATTCCAGCAGGGTCGCTGTTATTACTTATTTGTGAATCCAGCCATTTATAAATTTCGGCAACTCTTTTTAAAATCTGGTTATTTATTTCACATTCTGCCACCATTTGTCTCTTTTAATCTTTTCTATCTCCTCAGGACTATATAATCTGCCGCGATTGATACCGCTGCATTTTTGCGCTGCCTTATTCCAGGTATCTGCGTTAGCTAAATTGTCCGACCAAAACGGCCAGCTTCTGCACTGGCTCGGCCGAACAGGGTAAATCACACACCTTTTTTGGCCGTCTATTCTTTGTAGAAATACACAGTCTTTGCTGCCCTGCTGTTCAATAATTGTTGTTCGCAGACCCACACGCCTCAGATACCTTCGCCGTAACTGTCTAGATTCAATCTTTAAGAAATCTGCGATGAGTTTAATTTCCGGCCTCGTAATCCAGATATAACCCTGGCTCGGCCCGGAGCAGCATCGGCCGCACTGCTGACACTCAAAATGCAAACCTGTCCCATACCAGGGGATTTTCTTGCTTCCGAGCATTTGGTTTACCACTTTAGAACTGCTCCTGTGTCGGCGCTGGTTGCCATTGATGCGTATTTTGCGAGATAGCCCGTGGTTATTCGTGGCTTGGGCGGTTTCCAGGTCTTTCTACGTTCGGCGAGCTGCTTGTCGGATAATTTTACGTTTATAGTGTTGTTTGGGATATCGATATCGATAATATCGCCGTTTTTTAATAAACCTATGGGGCCGCCGACGGCCGCTTCGGGACTGATATGGCCGATACAGGCGCCCTTTGTTCCGCCGCTAAACCTGCCGTCGGTAATCAAAGCAACGAATTCACCGAGACCTGCACCTATAACGTAGCTTGTGGGACTTAACATCTCGACCATACCGGGTCCGCCTTTGGGGCCTTCGTTGCGTATCACAATAACATTACTCGGCTTGACTTTACCCGCCAAAATTCCATCGCAGGCCTCCTCCTGGCTCTCGAAAACAATTGCGGCTCCGGTGTGCGTCAACATCGCCGGAGCAACACCCGCAGTTTTTACCACACCGCCGTTGGGAGCAAGGTTGCCTTTAAGAATAGCAAGTCCGCCGGTCCTGGAATAAGCATTTTCGATGGTGTGAATACAATCTGTGTTTGTGATTTTGGCATCAGCGATATTTTCACCGAGCGTTTTCCCTGTAACGGTGGGACAATCCGGATTAAGCAGCCCTTTGATTTTGCTTATTTCTGTCAGTATTGCGCTTACGCCACCGGCCGCGTCAACGTCTTCAACGTGCCAGCTACTTGAAGGTGCCACTTTGCAGATATTCGGGCATTTTTTGGAAATTTCATTTATGCGTTCAAGGTCATATTTGACACCGGCTTCGTTGGCAACCGCCAGGCCATGCAGAACGGTGTTTGTCGAGCCGCCCATCGCCATATCCAGAGCAAAGGCGTTATCCAGCGATTTTTCATTGATTATATCCAATGGCTTGATATCTTTCTCAAGCAGCAACATTATCTGTTTGCCCGCCTGTTTATAAAGCTCTTGTCGTTTTTTATTGATCGCCAGAATTGTCCCATTACCCGGAAGAGCCATTCCGATAGCTTCGCAAAGACAGTTCATTGAATTGGCGGTGAACATTCCTGAACAGCTTCCCTGACCTGGACAGGCCGTGTGTTCAAGCTCTTTTAACTGTTCCTCGGTAATCTTGCCGGCATTGAATTCTGCGACTCCTTCGAATGTGCTGATAAGGTCGATGGGTTTTCCATCTTTTGTTTTGCCAGCCGCCATAGGTCCGCCGGAGACAAAAATCGTTGATATATTCAGCCGAACTGCTGCCATCAACATTCCGGGGATGATTTTATCACAATTCGGAATACAAACCAAACCATCCAAACAGTGCGCCAGTGCCATAGTCTCGACCGAATCAGCAATGATTTCACGCGAGGCCAGCGAATATTTCATACCAGTATGGCCCATAGCAATTCCATCACAGACCGCTATGGTATTAAACTCGAAAGGTGTCCCACCTGCCTGACGAACGGCATCCTTGACAATCTGAGCCACTTTATTGAGATGGATGTGCCCCGGCACTATCTCGCAAAAGCTGTTGGCAATGCCGATGAAGGGTTTATTTATGTCAGTATCCGTCAGTCCACAGGCATGAAGCAGGCTCCTGTGCGGCGCCCGCTGAAAACCCTTTTTAACCTTATCGCTTCTCATAATCTGGTTTCTCCAAAAATAGTGATAAATTACTTAAAAGCCCAAAGACATGATTTTAACCGTTAATTGAAGACACATAAAGAAAAATCAGTTGCTTTTGACTGGACAAAACATATAATTGCGATTTGACTGGACTCTTGTTTTGTGGGACCTCTGTCTGCAACAAAATCGAAAATTTCTAAGGAGACCAATGATGAGACGAGTTAAAATTTCCCGCTGGGTGAGTGCGGTAGCTTGCTTACTTCTTCTGGCAGCAGGTTGTGCTCCTCTTGGCAAAGAAGTCGCTAAACCTGAGGTCGAACCTGAAAAGCGAATACCAAAAGAAGTCGCCACCATGGCGCTGAAGTTCAGTCCGCAGGATTCAACAACTTATAAGGTAATAGTCGAATCAGAACGGCGCATTAAATGGGAAGGGTCGGTGCCGGATGAACCCACCTTCAAAGGTGGCCGCAACCACGAAAAACTCGAAATGACCTTCGACCAGCAAATACAAACCGTCGACGATAAAGGCGATGCTGTTGCAAAAATTACAGTCAAAGAGCTAAAGCTTTCCTCCATAGTTAAAGATAATTCCGTAGCGGAGTTTGACAGCTCCAAGTCAGGAGACCCAAACTACTCGTTGGCAAAGTTAATAGGGCATAGTTATACCATAAAAATCGCGCCTACAGGTGAAGTTACAAAAGTCGTCAGCATACGAGACGCAGAAACAGCGGCCAGGAAGAATTCTGAGGCCCCAAGAAGAGCTTTGAGAATACTTCAATCAGGAGCAATCAAGGGGCGACATGGAACCTTGCTCTTGCCGGATGCCGACAAAAACCAATTACACATAGGTGATAATTGGAGCAACACAAAGATTTTTTCCTTCGGTATGATGGGTTCGGAATCATACGAAAAGATTTATACACTAAACAAAATCAAAGACCAGGACAATCGACGAATTGCCATCATAGAGATGAAGGCTATTCCTGCCTCAGAAACGGCAAAAGAACAAGCATCAGCCGGGTTTTTCGAAAATTCCGATAATATCAAAATATTTACCGGAGAGTTAAAGTTGGATTTAACTGCTGGCAAAGTTAAGAAATATATTGAAAAACTTCGGTCAGAATGGATTACTGCTTTCCCATCGGCTGAACAGGAAACGGGCCAGGAAGAACCTGCTGTCTTGACAATGAGTGAAACGCGTCTCTACAGCCTCGAAAAAATTGATTAGAAAAGGCTTAAGGGTGGAATTCGATGTCTAAAGTCATAATACTGAGCCTTGTGGTATCCCGTTTTTCAGAAAGCAGCAATTTAGTAAATCGGTTTTAAAGTTGGTATTTAAAGTCAAACTGAATTGAAAGGAGCGAAATTGAAAAGTGCCCTAACTTTCTTTACGGTTGTTTTCCTGAGTATTCTCGCAGGATGCGCGCCGAAATTTGAGGGAAAAGAAAAGTTAGCCGGAGAGAGGAAACTGATAACTGTAGATTTCCGAATGGGTCAGACTCTGCGCTATAGGTTCATCACCCATAAGGACATTGAAGTTAATTGGGGTCCGACGAGACGCGGCTCTAAACGAGGTAAGGACAAGATCGATAAATCCTCTGAGTCAATGGATATGGTCGTTGCCTATATACCTGTTAAGGTGGACCCCTATGGTCTTACAACTATCAAGGCGAACTGCAGATCGTTAAAGGTAAGCCGGACTTCATCAGGAACTGACCGACGAGGCACAAGTAAAGATGCCGTAGAAAGTTTTCGAGGCAAAAGTTTCACGTTTACTGTCGATCCTACAGGTAAAATTGAGGACTATTCGCAATTAGATAAGTTAATCAAGAAGGTTGGTAAAAAAGCCTTCCGGCCGAAAGGAAAGGCAGGCAGGATTAAAGAAACCGATATGATAGGCGATTTTACCGCCACGCAATGGTTCCTGTGGGACTCTGTTTCCAGCATAGAAAAAGCCGCGGAAGGTGTTTATGTGGGTCAAAGCTGGAAATCTAAACTGCCCATACCAACCCCAATGGTAACACGAAGAGCAAGAGACGTTGCCTATACACTCGATGAAATCCGCCAAACCGAAAATGGGCAACTCGCCGTGATACGCAGTTCTTACTCACTTGCCGAATCGGTTCCACGTGGTTGGCCGGTGCCTTACTCCGGCAAATTCCAAATGAGTGGTAAATTCGGTTTTCTCAGAAGATACAATTTCTTGGATTTGCAGGGTCAGGGTGAGGAACTGTTCAATATCGATGCAAGTCGAACAGAGCGATATAATCAACAGTATCAGGTGCAAATAGAGGCTTCTTTCCCAATGGGTATCATTACAAATCCCCGGATAACTATCAAACAAAAAATAACAATGGAGCTTCTCAAATGATTAGTGAATAGTAACTGGTAAATAATTTCGCCATTAACCAGTTACCACTTATGGAGGTAGTCGTAGTTTGGAACACAAAAATCTATGGGCGCCGTGGCGGGTCGAATACATACAGGGCTTGAGTAAAAGCGGTGGTTGTTTTATCTGTAATGATTTGGTAAAGCCACAGGACGATGATAAAAACCTGGTGTTATGGCGCTCAGACAGAAGCATCGTAGTGCTAAATCGTTTTCCCTATAACAACGGCCATTTGCTGATAGCGCCTGTCCGACATATCCCTGATTTTGAGCAGGCAAGTGACGAAGAGATGCTGGAATTGACTAAGCTGGTCAGGGAGTCGAAACAGGCTCTTTCCCTGGCGATAGAACCCCACGGTTTCAACGTAGGGATGAATTTTGGCAGGTGTGCGGGGGCGGGATTGCCCGGCCACCTTCACATCCATATCGTTCCACGATGGGATGGAGACACAAATTTTATGAACGTATGCAGTGACACCAATGTTGTAAGCCAGAGTTTGACCGAGCTTCTCAAGCAATTAAAGCAGATAAGCGAAGAACACAACCTTCCCGCTCTATAAATATGTCTGAAGAACTAACTTGTTATGCAGTCTCTGAAACTCACAGTCGTGGCCGGAGGTTTACGGAAAAGCCGCATCCGTATCGCTGCGACTTCGAACGCGACCGCGACCGTATAATTCACTGCTCGGCATTTCGCCGGCTGGAAGGCAAAACGCAGGTGTTTACGCCGGGCCTTGACGACTATTACCGTACACGACTTACCCATAGTATCGAAGTGGCACAAATAGGAAGAACCGTTGCGAACATACTTCAACTCAACGTTAATCTTACCGAGGCAATATGCCTGGCACATGATTTGGGACACCCGCCCTTCGGACACACCGGTGAAAAAGTCCTTAACCATTTAATGGCTGGCTTTGGTGGATTCGAGCATAACCGGCAGGCATTGCGAATTGCCGATTTGCTCGAACACCCGTATCCGGATTTTGCCGGTCTAAACCTGATGTATGAAACCCGGCTGGGATTAGCCAAACACCGAAGCCCCTATGATAACCCGCAGGACGATACCTTTACTGAGTCAAACTGCTCACTTGAGGGGCAGGTTGCAGACATTGCTGACCGCATCGCAGTAAACTCTCACGACCTTGAAGATGGTATGCGGGCCGGTTTGATACGCAGCAAACAATTAAAAAACGTTGAAATATTCACAGAAGCACAAAGTCGAATAAACGCCGGGGCAATTAAAGACCCAACAGTCCGAAAGACAAGAACTGCCAAAGCAATTATTGATATGCTCGTCAGCGACTGCATCGATACGAGTAAGAGAACTATCACCGGTGTAAATCCTGAAACTGTCGACGAGGTATATCGCCATAGCGAGAATTTAATTATCCTTTCAACTGAAAACAGCACCAGGCTCGCTGCGTTGGAAAGGTTTTTACTGCAAAACTTTTATCAACATAAATCAGTAACACGAATAGCAAAGCAAGTCGAAAACTGGCTTGAGCAGCTTTTTGAGAAGTTTTGTCACAGATGCGAGCTGATGCCGGGCTATTTCCAGCGATTTATAGAAAAAGAAGGTCTGCAACGGACAGTATGTGATTATATCGCGGGTATGACCGACAGATTCTGTTTGAAGAGCGTTGAAAAAAATCAGACTTGAATCTGTTGATAATCTTTGACTTAATTGCAGTCTAAAGTTATTTTTTGACAATTATGGAAAGATTACTTTTATCCTGTTTTGGTCTTGGCTGGTTGCCTGCTGCCCCCGGAACGTGGGGCTCACTGCCGCCGGTGATGCTCTTTGCCTTGATGTGCTACTTTGGTTTATCAAGTGCAGTAGTATTATTCATAATGGCAGTTTTAGTTTTGCTCGGTTCAGTTGTCTGCATAAAGTTTGCTCCCTCTGTAATTGCAGCTACGGGTAAAACCGACCCGCAGGAAGTAGTTGCCGATGAATTTTCAGGCCAGGCGGTTACGTTTTTATTCATAGCTGCAAGCCCGATTAGCTACATTTGGGTCACTGGATTGCTCGGCTTTTTGCTTTTTAGGTTTTTCGATATTCTTAAACCCTGGCCAATCCGCAAGCTCGAAAGGTTCCCTAGTGGATGGGGCATTCTTTTAGATGACTTATTGGCAGGTATCTATGCGGGAATAGTTTCAGTTGCTTGCTTAATTTCGTATAGTAACTGGTGCGTGGCCGGAGAAAACTGATGGCGGTAGAATATTCTGTCAACGTTTGTAAAGAGTTAGAGAAAAAATGTCATCTCGCAGATTTGTATCGACCAATTCGGGTCGCTCGCTACGATAGCGGGACCGAACTATCATACAATCTTACGGCAATTACGAAAGCAAACTCATCTAAGGTGCGTCTGATTGTTGAAGATTTCGTAGGTGGAGGATTCGCCGGCCAGGTTTACAAGGTAAGGATATTGGAGATTGAAGGCGAGTCGATAGAAGGCATCGAGGTCGCTGGCATTTATGCGATGAAGATTCTCATCCCGTCTTCTGGTTTTGCCAGGCTGTTTCGTAATACTTTGTATCGCATCGGTTTCCAGGGGCCATTTCAGCTTCAGGTGAATCCGACGGCGCTAGAAGCTGAAGCACTCTGGCAGAAATTTATCCGGCGTGGTGCAAAAATTCAATTTGGTGATGAAACAACGGCTGTAGATATTTATGCAACATTTGTAGATGAGAGACTGGGTAGCTGCGGGGAGTTGAGCGAATGGGTTGATGGACGCACTTGGCGGTTGGAGGTCGATGACCGGCTGGATTTATTGAAGCGCTGGCGAAGGGGCGGCACAGTCGACCAGCAGCAGCTTGGTTCACCCGAATATCGGGCGAAGCGACAGTTTATGCGGGAATTTGTAAGCCTGCTGCATAATATGGGGGCGTATGAATTTGCAAGGCAATATGAATGGTCGACCTGTAAAAGTCAGCCGAACTGTCTAAAACGCAGAGACACTGAAGATAATCCATCTGCAGGTCTGGTGGCGGTCGATTTCAGAGCGGGACTTGCACTTTTGCCGTTTCTGCCGATGAGTCCGGGCGATTTTAAGCTTATTTGGAATGGATTAAAACGCTGCTCGCTTGTGCAGTTTGACAGAGCAAGTGTTAAGAAGCTCGAGGGCTTTATCAAAGAACACGCCGATGACTTTTCTGATATGCATGATATGCTCGAGGAGTTGAAAGAAGCTGAACAGGTATATCGCAACTCGGTTCCTGATATTACTCATAGTCACCTCCGGTTATTTTACAGCCCACAGTTGTGGTCGACGATGCTCGATAACGCTGTTACCGGATGGAAGGTCCAGAATCTTGTTGACCGGAGGTGCGAGCAGAAGTTGCGAAACAGTAAAATCCTGACACTGCTGTTTTTTGTGGTTGGACTGATACCATTTTTGGGTCGGATTGCTCGGCGGCTTTGGGCACGGCCGGACTGGCGTAAACACTACGGAGCAATGTTAACGAGTTGGCCGTATTTACAAAGGGCATTTCGGGCAAAAATTACTGAGAAGGTTATTGTATGGCACAGGGCGGGACGGGTTGGCTCAAAGCAAGCGCTTAAGCTGGCAGAGCATCCTTGGCGATATTTTTGTCATTTGCCCTTTTTGGTTTTGATTTTTCCCGGCTTGCATAGATTTTTGACCGACTGGACGTTCTTCAAGGATAAGCTTCACTATCTCTTCGTACGGCCTATAAAGCTCTATTTTAGTGCCAAACTTCGCGAAAAGTGGCTGCGCGATATGATCAACGATGGGAAAAAAAAGCACATCTTAAATAACCAGGATGCAGAGACGATTCTGTCTCAACTGGATGAGCCTTATATCCAACGATACCTCGTTAGTTTAGTTGTACACCTTTTGACGTTGCCACTTACTCAGATTGTCTCGGTTATCATAGCCTGGATATATTACCGAAAGACTGGTGATAAACTCGGGGCCGGCGGAATACTTGTGTTGTTCCAGGTAATACCGATTTCTCCAGGCTCAATTGCGAGAGGCCTTTACGCGGTGGCAATTGCGATTTACGATCGCAGCTTTAAGGACTATAATATCGCTGTATTTCTAAGTTTTCTCAAATACATCGGCTATTTAGCATTTCCTATTCAGATGACATATCACTATCCGGCGCTTGCGCGTTTTATGGCAGCTCACTGGGCGACCGAAGCGGTACATATCGTTCCGGTTTTTGGTGAAAGAGGCGCGCTGCTGGAGCACTGGATATTTTCTCTGTTCTATAATTGGCCGTTGACGATTCGACGTCGGATGCGCAGGCGGGCTCAGATTAGAACATCAATGAAGCCGAGATATTGGCACGTGGGTCTGTATGTTCTTGCTGCGGCGTCGATTTTTGGGATTGCTGACTTCGCTTATCTCAATAATACTGGAGAATTGCCGGGCTTGAAAGATATTTGGTGGCTTGTTGTGATTGTGCCGTTGCTTTGTGGGATGGGGATAACCTTAGGCTGTGGAGGGGCAGTTTTTTACAAACGAATTATCGCTGCAGCTATTTGCGGTGTTGCTGTTGGCGTACTTTACACGGCGTTTTCTGCGATACTTAGCCGTAGCAGCGGGATTGCTGTTCATAATCTTGCAGCATCTTGTGGGTGGCGGGTGCTTGTTTTTGCGGTTTTGTCGACTATTGGAGCTGTAATTACAGAGATTAAACTGCCTGAGCCGAATTCCAAATAATTTTAGCCTGTTTTGTTTTTTTTCTCTTGAGATAGGTTTTAATTTGTGCAACAATCGTCGTTCAGTCGGACGGTTTTAGATAGGTCTTCTTGTTAAAGATTTTGACGGCACAAGGGAGTCAAAAATGGAAACGGAAGTCGTATCTCCAAGGCTGATCAAAATGGTGGATTATAAGCCCACCCGAAAGATGCTGGCGAAGAAAATTGACGATTACATCTATAAAAGTATCGTCAGTGATGATTCTGAAGATTTGCAGCAGGTGCGGATAAAAAGATACCAGTTCCTCTCAGCGATGCTGCACTGTGTGGTTAGAAATGTAGATAAGGGCTATGTTTCAAAGGAAGTTATAAAAAAAATCATCGAGGTGTTGGTTCGAAATAATTTTGTTGGCGAAGACCAAAGTTGCAGTCAGGCTGTTGAGAAATTCAAAAAAAAATATGGCGAACCGCCACCGAGTTTCATTGTCTTCTCTCCTACCCGGATATGTAACTTAAAATGTATCGGCTGTTATGCATCTTCAGGAGCAGATACTCCGGCTACAATACCTTATAATTATGTAGACAGGATAGCGAGTGAGGTTCACGATACCTGGGGCGGCAGGTTTATAACAATCAGCGGCGGCGAGCCTTTTTTGTATAAAAGCGATGGTAAAACCCTCCTCGATATTTATCAGAAGTACAACGATATGTTCTTCCTCGTGTACACAAACGGCACGGTTATTAATAGAGAAGTTGCTCAAAGACTTGCAAAATCGGCAAATATCACGCCGGCAATATCGGTTGAGGGTTTTGAGGAAGAAACCGACGGCAGGAGAGGCCCCGGCACATACAAAAAGATTCTAAACGCATTTGAATGTCTGAGACAGGCGGGTGTGCCTTTCGGCATTTCTGTCACAGCAACGAATAAAAATGCAGATATACTGCTAACCGATGAATTTTATGATTTTTACTTTCAGGAACAAGGCGCCTGTTATATGTGGCAATTCCAGCTGATGCCCATCGGGCGAGGCAAGGACGAGCTTGATTTAATGGTCAAGCCCAAACAGAGAGTTCAGCTTTTTAGAAAATGGGAAAAATTGCTCAGTGAAAAAAGATATTGTATGGCTGATTTCTGGAACAGCGGCTTGCTCTCAAGGGGATGCATCGCTTATGGTCGTAGCGGTGGATATATCTATATCGACTGGCAAGGCAATGTAACACCCTGTGCCTTTGTTCCTTACTATGTTGATAACATCTATGATTTATATAATAACAATGGTAAGACCCTTTCTGATGCGTTGTTCTCTGGTTTTATGAAAAACGGCCGAAAGTGGCAGAGAGAATATGGCTTTGGCAACTGGAAAAAGCCGAAGAACTGGTTGATGCCCTGCTCCATAAGAGACCATTACGAAATCTTCAGAAACTCAATTTTAACAAAAGACGCAAGACCCGAAGACGAAAAAGCCAGAGAAGCCCTGGAATCCGACGAATATTTCGAGGTGCTAAAAAAGTTTGACGAAGAACTGGAAGTTTTAACCGAAAAGATCTGGAAAACGGAATATTTAAATGTATAATGGGCGTGCAATTGGCTGCGTGGTTTTTAAAGTTTAAAATTCTTTCGGCAAGGCCATAATGGTATGTTTTGTCCAAGGGCCTGTTTTGGAGGATTTTTCCCGATTATGTCAAACAGTTACAGTTCTCTCTGCGATGATTTTTATCTCGATATGTACATCAATACTAAGTTGCCCCTGCCGAGGCATCGCGACACCGTCTTGGCCTTTTTCGAGCGGATACAAAAGCAATTCCCTTCTATGGGTTGTTTCTTCCGGGGCGAGAATAACGAGTACTGCTTAGAAGAAGACCTCAACGCCGGTCAATACCGCTGGATTACTCTCGAAATAGACCGTATCGGCTCGGGAGTAATCAATCCTTCAAGATTTGAAGATGTCTACAATCAGGACAAATTGGTAATTGAGTTGGTGCCATATATGCTCAGCGTAAGCCATCTTGATATTGGTTCACTGGATGTTACTTTCGCTATGGACTTTGATTATGCAGGCAGCCACGATGAGGTTATTGCCGAAGCACTATTCGGTTCAACCGCCTTTAACTGCCTCTTGGATTTACCGGCAGCCAAGCCTGTTGCGTTTTCCCCCGCTGTGGTGGTAGCTATCTCCGACGACTGCCTTACACAAGGCAGAATTAGCGTAGAATCGAAAAACAGCGTTTATGAGCCAGGCAGAAAAAGACATGTTGTAGATGAGGCGATAAGTTTGTCTTTTACAATCCGCCAATACCCCTCGATCGCAGAAAGATTTGACGCACTAAAATCTTTTGAAAATCAATGTCGGCTGGCTGAAGAACTAATGGCTGAAAAAATAATCCCGAACTTTGTCCAGCCGCTAATTGACGTAATTGCGCAAAAACGATTAACATAGGCTGCAGAAAGGATGTTGAATGGCTGTTGAAGCACCGATAAGCAAGTCCAAAAAGGCTAACCTTAAAATCTATATTGCGGCTTGTGTTGTTTTTGCTGTTGTTTTTGCTTACGATGGCTATTTGAGTAAATATCAATGGTCACATCGCAGCAGTTTTTATGAAAAACACGTAAAAGAGGGCCAGCCTGATGATACAATGATATTTAACCAAATAGCTCCGATTTTTCTCGTTGCTCTTGCTGCTGTTCTGATGGGACGGCTATGGACCCTTAAGGGCAAAAAACTCTTGGCCGAAGAAAACGAACTTATCATTAGCGATAAAGAAAAAATTCCTTTAGATTCTATACAAAAAATAGACAAGACTAACTTTAAATCGAAGGGCTTTTTCCTCATCACGTATAAGAATAAGGACGGCAGCGAAGTCAATCGCAAACTAAGTGATAGAGCCTACGATGACTTGGAAGCTGTTTTGGATAAACTCGTAGAAAAAATTAGTTGAAAACCAAATTGGTTAATAGTAATTGGTAATTACCGGTTGCAAATTTTGATTTTCCAATGAATACTTGTATCGTCGGATTACAATGGGGAGACGAAGGCAAAGGCAAGGTTATCGATATCCTTGCCGAGCATAGCGACATCGTCATCAGATATAACGGAGGCGCCAATGCTGGCCACACCGTTGTTATAGATGGCAACAAATTTGCTCTGCATCTCTTGCCCAGTGGTTCGGTTCGGCCGAATATTGTCTGCGTAATCACAAATGCTGTAGTGGTTGACCCGGAAACGCTTCTGAAGGAAATTGAGACGCTTGCCCAGAAGAATATTACGCTGACGGGGCGCCTCTTTATAAGTGAAAATGCCCATCTTGTCCTGGACTATCATAAAAAAGAAGACCAACTACGCGAAGAATCCCTCGGCAAAGACAAACTTGGTACGACAATTCGAGGTATTGGCCCTTGTTATGCAGATAAGGTCGGCAGAAGTTATGCGGTGCGTATGGCCGATTTAAGAGACCTCGAAAGACTAAATGCAAGGCTGCAAACAATAGTGAATTATAAAAATAAAGTTTTTTCCGTCCTTTATAACGCTGAGCCGATAAATGCTGATGAAATCTTCGAAAAGTGTAAGTTTTATGCAGAAAAGCTTCTGCCGTTTATAACCGATACGACCGAATTTCTGCACAAATCAATTATCGATGGTAAATCTATGCTTTTTGAAGGCGCTCAGGGAGCACTGTTAGACCTTGACCATGGCACTTTTCCGTATGTAACCAGTTCAAACTCCAGCGCGCTTGGTATGTCAGTGGGCTGCGGCGTGCCGGCTAAAGTGGTTGATAAATTCATCGGCGTAGCCAAGGCCTATACAACGAGGGTTGGTGCCGGTCCTTTTCCCACAGAACAGGATAACGAGGTCGGTCAGTATATTCGTGACAAAGGACACGAATACGGCACTACCACGGGCCGGCCCCGTCGATGCGGCTGGTTCGATGCCGTTGCGGTGTCCTATGCCGTAACCATCGGTGCTATCGATTCTATAGCTTTGATGCATCTTGACACTTTTACCGGCCTGAAAGAAATAAATGTTTGCAGGGCGTATAAAATCGATGGAAAAGAAACTACCTTTTTCCCTGCAAATATAGCCAGACTATCACAGGCAAATCCCATTTATGAATCCGTCCCCGGCTGGGAGGAAGACATAACTAAAGTAAATGATTTTTATGATTTGCCTGTCAATGCCCAAAACTTTATTTGCCTTATTGAAGAAATGGTTAAAATACCCATCACGGTTATCGGGGTTGGGCCGGAACGAACCCAGACGATATTTAGATAATTTCAGCAAATAGTAGATACGCTGAACGCTATACACTATGAAAAATATCGAAGAAAAGCTTAAAAGAACTGCTCTACGTCTTGGCCTAACAACCAGGCAGGTGCCGCGTAATATTGCCATAATTATGGACGGTAATGGCCGATGGGCGCAGAGAAAGAATTTGCCGCGTTCCGAAGGACATCGCCAGGGTGCAAAAACAGTCGAGAAAATAGCCCAGCACTGTGTTGACTTCGGTATCGAATCTTTGACCTTATATTCCTTCAGCATAGAAAACTGGAAAAGGCCAAAAACAGAAGTCAATTCCCTGATGTACCTATATACCCGGTACCTCGTTGAGATTCGTCCTACGCTTATGAAAAACAATGTCAAGCTGGTTCACCTCGGCAGATTGGCTCAACTACCTCCTTCGGTAAAAAAAGAGCTCACTGAAACTAAAAAATTGACCGCCTCCAACACCGGTATGATACTTGCTCTGGCGTTAAACTACGGTGGTAGAATCGAGATAATAGATGCGGTCAAAAAAATTGCTCAAAAATACAAAAAGGGACAGCTCAGCCTCGCAAATATTAATGAACAGTGCATAAGCCGGCATTTATACACATCCGGACTGGCCGAACCGGACCTTTTGATACGAACTGCAAATGAAATGAGAATCAGTAACTTCCTGCTCTGGCAAATCTCGTACAGCGAATTCTATGTTACAAGAACTCTTTGGCCTGATTTCAAAAAGTCAGATTTGGAAAAGGCAATACTTGCTTATGCAAAACGAAACAGACGTTTCGGTGATATCAAAATGTAACCCAAAAGCATTTGACAGTAACCAGGCAGGTCTGACCAATCACTAACAGCTATGCTCAAATATAGATTGGTTTTTGGTACATTGATGACGGCATTTTTTACCGCCGTAGTTGTTCTTGACGGCTGGATTGACGGTAGCCTGACAGCTTCTCCAGTCGATGACAAGCCGGTGCAGGGAACAATCCTCTGCATCCTCATCGCCCTGTTAGTAATCCCTGCCCAACTGGAATTGTCAAAGCTTGCCGCAGTAAAAGATTTAAAGATTTTCAGCCTCGTTGCAATTATTGCATCGATTTTATTCGCAACCAGCTGGTACTGGCAGCAACTTGTCGAAATCTCACCGGCGATTTATTTTTCTTTCCTGTCAGCTTTTACACTGTTAGGGTTGTTCTTATATCAATATATCCGCTATGGCACTTCAGAGGTGTTAGCTAATTGTGGCGCAAGCTATTTTTCTATTATTTATCTTGGGCTTTTAGGTGCTTTTGCACTTGCCGTGAGGATTGACTTTGGCCCCTGGGCGCTGCTAATGTTTGTTTTTGTTGTAAAATCTGCTGACATAGGGGCTTACTCGTTTGGCAGTCTCTTCGGCAGGCACAAATTTTCACCTGTAATCAGCCCCGGTAAAAGCTGGGAAGGCGTGGCCGGCGCTGTAGCAACCGCAATTATAGTCGCTATTCTCTTTGCTGGGTGTTGTGATATAATGGTTTGGTGGTTAGCAATAGTGTTTGGCTTTTGTTTTGCTTTTATCGGCCAGATGGGCGATTTGGCCGAGTCTATGATAAAGCGAGACGCAAAGCAGAAAGATTCAGAAAGCAGAGTGCCCGGCTTTGGTGGAATACTGGACATTATTGATTCACCGCTGCTGGCGGCTCCATTTGCATATTTGTTCTTTATGTATAGCTGTCGATAGAGGGAAATTTTGGAAGTTACCATACAATTAGAGTCAACGGGTAAGCAACTTGAGTTGTTCGGCCCTGCCGACAGTCACCTTCGCCTTTTGCGCCAATCTCTCGGCGTCCGGATTACCGCCCGCCAGTCCAATTTAATAATCACGGGCAAAACCGAAAACGTAAACAAAGCCGCCGAAGTTATAGGCAAGATGGAAGAGCGATTAATCAAATATGGCTCACTTACCCGTGCCAATATAAACGCCCTGCTCGTCGCTCAGGACGATTCAACCGTAGCTGCCGGAACCGGCGAGGCCATTACGGTGTATTCCCACAAAAAGGTTATCGAGCCATCCACCAGGGGCCAGCTTAAGTACGTTGAAACAATGCTGGCCAACGACCTTACATTTTGTATAGGACCAGCCGGAACCGGCAAAACATACCTGGCCATCGCAATTGCGGTCTCGATGCTTAAAAAAAAGCAAATCAGGAAAATAGTTCTCGCCCGTCCAGCTGTGGAAGCCGGTGAAAAACTTGGCTTCCTGCCCGGTGATATACAGGCAAAAGTAAATCCGTATCTTCGCCCGCTCTTTGATGCTCTCGAAGATATGATGGATTTCAATCAGATGAAGAAATTTATGGAGCTGGATATCATCGAAATTATACCACTTGCCTTTATGCGTGGCAGAACTCTAAACGAAGCCGCCATCATCTGTGATGAGGCGCAGAACACATCGGCTCTGCAGATGCTTATGGTCTTGACTAGATTGGGACATGGCTCCAAAATGATAGTAACAGGCGATATAACTCAAATCGACCTGGACACCGGCCAAAAAAGCGGAATGGTGGAAGCCATCACAACGCTGCGGCGAATCAAAGGTATAGGCTTTACAGAATTAAGCCAGAGAGATATTGTGCGACATCGACTGGTTCAAAATATCGTCCAGGCCTACAAAAAAAAGGCAAAAGCTAAAGAGCAGAGCAAAAAATAGTATCATTTTCTTTGCCCTCTTATATGATGAGAACAGGTAAATGTGGTTTTTGAAAAAGACAAGTCCGCGACGAAGCCGGGTGCGCAGGAAGAAGGCTGTCGAGCGACTCTCGCAAATAGGCCGGTTCGCCAGCACCGACCGTTTAATCTCGGTCCTGTTAGTGTTCCTTTTCATCGTATTTTTCATATTTATTCTTTCGTTCGAATTAATCCAGCAAGCCCGTTATCTTGCACTGATACCCAGAGTCGTAATAGTGGTGCTGATTTCTCTTGGTGCGGCTTTTTATATCCATTACTATCAGCAGCGAATAATAAAAAACCACGCCAGGGCTATAGCGCTGGTGGGTCTGTTTATTTTATTGCTGGCCACAGCCAAGTTTGGTGTGTTATTGTCAAATCAGACCTGGTGGGCCACCGGCACCGCCATCACGGCAGCCATAATTCTAACAATCGCTTATGACCAGCGCTTTGCAATAGGTATGAGTATATTTTATTGTCTCTTTGCCTGTTTCGTCGCAAGGCCTCCTTCAAATATCAACCTGTTTTTGACAATGGCTGCCGGCGCTTTCACCTGCTGTTTTTCCTTGAGAGAAATCCGCACGAGAATGAAACTGCTCGAGGTCGGCACCCTTGCGGCTGTAATAGTGTTCATAACGTCGGTTTCCCTGGACTTTTTCGCCAAAAAAATCCCTCTTGGTAATATTATCAGCAACGCAGGCTATCACGCCGGCGTTACGCTTGCGGTTGGCGTGCTCATTCAAAGCCTGCTGCCGCTCATCGAAAAAATCTTTCGCATAGCGACGAGTATGACGCTGCTGGACTACAGCGATGCGAATCAGCCGCTGCTGAAAAGGCTTGCTATGGAAGCGCCCGGCACATTCAGCCATAGTCTGCTGGTAGGCTCTATCGCTGAAGCTGCTGCCGAGGCAATCGGCTGCAACGGCCTTTTATGCAGGGTCGGAGCTTACTACCACGACATCGGAAAAATCAACAAGCCTAACTACTTCACCGAAAACGAAATGGGTTTCACGAGCCGGCATAAGGAACTCTCGCCTGCAATGAGCCAACTGATTATCGTAGGCCACGTAAAAGACGGAATAGAAATGGCCAGGGAATACAACCTGCCTGCAGTGCTGCGACAATTCATCGAAACACACCATGGCACAACACTTATTGAGTATTTCTACAACGAAGCCAAAAAGAAACACGATGAAAACGAATCTGAGGGGCTTATGCCTGCTGAAAGTGAATTTAGATACGCAGGCCCCAAGCCGCGAACAAAAGAAGCCGCCATTGTAATGTTGGCCGATGCCGTAGAAGGTGCTGTTAGGACCCTGACCGAGGCTATCCCGACGAGGGTGGAAGCAACCGTGCACAATATCGCTATAAAGCGTCTGCAGGACGGCCAATTCGATGAATGTGATATATCTCTGCGTGAGCTGAGCCGAATAGAAGCGAGTATGGCTAAAAGTCTTGCCGCACACTATCACGGCCGAGTCGCATATCCGAAGCCGGCTGATGCACCGAATGAATCCAATTCAAGGCAAGGCCGTACTGTGAAGGAGACGCCGAAAAGTAACAAGACGGAAAACAGGGCAGAAACGCAATCTGAATCTAAGCAAACCGAGTAGGAAACCAGTTGAAAATTATGGCTTCTGCCGAACGAAAGCCGGGTATAGTCGTTCAAATCACCAACAATTTCAAGAATATCGATTTCCGTCCGGCCAAGCTCAAAAAACTGGTCAAAGCCGTCTGTAATCGTTTTAAGCTTTCTAAGGCAACGGTTAGTATAGCGATAGTTGATGATGCCCAGATACGCAGGGTGAACAAGCAGTTTTTAAATAAAAACCGCCCTACCGACTGTATAAGTTTCGACTTATCCGATAACGATACGAACGCCGTGAAATCGTTCGAGCTTATTGTCAACGCTGAAACTGCTGTCAGGCAGGCAAAACTGCGGGGCCAGTCAAGCGAAGCGGAATTGGCGCTTTACATAACACACGGCCTGCTGCATAACCTCGGATTCGATGATTCCACACAAAAAAAAGCTGAAAAAATGCACAACATCGAGGACCAAATCCTGCAGCAGTTCGGTTACGGCCCCGTATACAAAAGAGCGTAAGGAGGTCGAAAAATAATCCTCTATGCTGACCAAGGATAAAGCTATCTGCATACGAACAACGGATTACTCTGAAACATCTCAGATAGTAACACTTTTCACTAAAGCAAACGGCAAGGTTAGCGCCATCGCCAAAGGCTCAAAACGGCCGAAATCGGCGTTCGACGGGCCGATAGAAGTCCTCTCGTATGGAGAGATTGTCTTTTCCGATTCGAGCAGAGAAAGACTCGCTACCCTGACGGAATTCCAGCAAAAGCCGGCTATCTGCACAGCAGGTAATCTTTTTGCATTAAATTGCTGCCTCTTTGGCGCAGAATTGGTAAATAGCCTGACAAACGAATATGACCCGCATCCGGAACTTTTCGATGGTTTCCTGCAATTTCTGCAAAATGCTAACGATATACGAGATACGCTTCACGCTTCACGAGATACGCTCGCATTACTTATACTGTTTCAGTTGACTTTGCTCAGGGAAATCGGCCTAATGCCCATATTAAACGCTTGTGCAAACTGCAAAGCCCAATACGCAATACGCAATACGCAATACGAAGCTTATTTTAGCAGCTCAGCCAACGGCCTTATTTGCAGAGATTGCGAGGGAAATTTTCCGGATAAGATTAAACTGACTAAAAATGCGGCTAATTGCCTGGCAGACAGGAAATTGCTCGCAGAAACGGGACAAAAGTCGCTTAATGAGGTTGAAAAGACGCTAATTTACCATTTTACAGAAATTCTGCACAGACAGCCGAGGATGGCGAAATATGTACTGAAAGAATAGAAAAGCGTGTTTTCAGTACTGAAAACGAGGGTTTAGGAAATGGGGGGCAGTTAAAACAGGCGAAATAGGAGGATTGGGCAAGGGGAAATTCGCTCGATTTTTTTCGTAAAACGGCTCCAAAGGGGGCAACGGCAGTGGTTTACGGGTATATGATGGAAAATATTCGAAAACGTTCGAAAACAGTATAGAAACGTACAAAAACTATATAGAAACGTTCGAAAAAAGTATAGAAATATTCAAAAGTTGTATAAAAATATTCAAAAAAATTTGAATATTTCAGCACGTTGTTCATTGTTCATAGTTGGTCGAGAAATTAGCCATGAAGGAAGTCAGGAGACAGGAGTCAGAACAAAAGAATTGCCTAAATTGACATGGATTTTTTAACCACAGAGGATTTATGGGGACAAGTAGGTACTGTATTTAACCTTCGTTATGTTCTCAGAATTTTTGGGTTTTCGAAAGACAAATAGATGTTCATGCATAATTAAGTAGAACTTATCACGCTTGGCTTTGGCTCGCCAGCGTTCGGTGGTAGTGCAGTTGTGCTGAATTTTGATAATATCCTCCTTTAATACGAAGCCGATTTTTAGAAATCGTTGCATTACATTGAAAGCAAGCGGAACGAAATGTTTTCCTTTACGAGTATCCCCGATCAAAATGGCACAGAATTTATCAGGTTTCAGAACTCGAAGCAACTCTTTGGCAATTTTTTCAATTTCATCACAGAACTTTGACAAGCTCGATATATTCGAAAGGTCTGCTGGTACTTTGCCGTTTGAGTATTTTATTATGCTCATATACGGCGGATGTGTTATGACTAAGTCAAAAGAATTATCTTTTAGAAACGATAAGTCGCGGGCATCACCAACCTTTACTTCTTGCTTGCTTTGGGGATGATGGTTGAAATGTAATCCAACTTTTGTGAGTTCGACAGCTTGAGGGTTTATATCTACCCCCAGCGCATTTCTGGCGAGAAGTTTCGCCTCAATAAGCGTAGTACCGGCGCCAACCATAGGGTCAAGAATAGATTCACCTTGATGGGAGTACATCTCGATGACATTGCGTGCTACTTGTGGTGCAAAATTGCCACGGTATTTAGAATTGTGAGTAGCCCAGCTACCTCGCTGCGGAAAAGACCAGACAGTTGTATACTCAGACTCATATTTATCAATGGACTTTATCACGCGTCTGACCTGATTCTGAATCTACCGGATTTGACAAGCTCAATGCTGTTGTAGTTATCTACATCAGTAAAACGGAACTCCCAAATGCAATACGTATCACCGCTCTTATCAAAGAAAAGGGTGACAACATGTTTCTGTGTATGAGCTTGCCACTGGCGAAAAGGATAATACAGTTGTCTTATTATTACATTCGACGTCTTTGCAGCTTTAGCCTCAACCAACACAACTTGTCTTCGTCCTTCGTATCCTGCATCAACCTCCGTTTGAACGCTTTGAACATTTATCAAGTGCCGACCGACCTTAAAGGAAAACACGGGGGTATACTTGCGTCCTCTAATAGTTAACACCAAACCATCGTCTTCCATAAAGGTTCGAATCAAACTGGCAGCATATGCAAAGTCGAGATGTTGCATCTCAGAGTTCCCAACGGTTGCTGTATCGAGTTTAAAGTCCAGTTTGGACACATAAAATTCCTGTGTCGATTCAATAGGAGGGATATCTACATATCCCTGTCCCTTTATAATAACGTATTCACCATTTTTAATTGGAAGCAGGAACAACCCTCTTTCTATAAACACCTTTGGCCGGTCCTCTCTCCGATCCTGCTTGCAAAGGATTCTGACTTCTTTTTCTCCCGTTTCTGTGAAGTTTTGACACGCTCTCTTTATTTGTTCCGCTGTAATCCGAAAGGGAGACTGCTCGAAATCGTGTTTATCTATGTGGTAATCAGAGAATATTTTTGCCCACGATTCGTTGGCACTCATTTGTCTTAAACTCCCACCTGATAGTTTGTAATAATTAACTCGTCGATTTCCCCTCTGCCAGAGGCTTTGCAATTTATTGCTCTGGTGGCTTTAACTCTTTCTATTGTAAACCTCTTGTAGTGGTGCTCAAAGAAGTGGTCGTTGAGATTTTCGTTCTTGGGGTCGGAATTGCTCAAAAGGAGTTTGGCACTTCGGTCATGTATGCATCTGCAAAACTCCGCCAGCCGGATTTGGTCTTTTTCAGTAAAATCATCTTTTGCGTATGAGGTGAAACTCGCAGTTGGGCTAATTGGTCTGTAAGGAGGGTCAAGATAAACAAAACAATTTTTATTTATATATCGTTCGGAGAATTCAAAATCGGCAGCAATTACATCAGCATTTTGCAAGACTGTGGATGCGGCCTCCAAGTTTTCTTCGTCGCAGATTGTTGGATTCTCATAACCGCCGAATGGCACATTAAATTCATTGTTCTTATTCACACGATACAGGCCGTTGTAGCAGGTCTTGTTAAGAAAAATGAGCTTTGCGGGGGAACGGTCGGCATTAAATTCCGTACGAATATGATAATAGAAATCTTTACGAGATGAGTTCTTTTTTGCAAGAAACTTACTTTCCAGAGTCTTTAGGTCGTTTATTACAGATTCGACATCGGTCTTAACAGCATTGTAGCAATTGACTAAATCCTGATTTATATCAAAGAGATAAAAACGTTTTATAGAAGGATAGTTTTGCGCTATGTAAAAGAAAACAGCTCCACCACCGACAAAAGGTTCAATGTAAGTGTCGTTTTCACCAGCTCTCAAACCGTTGGGGAGACGAGCGGCGATCTCGTTCAGAAGTTGGGTTTTGCCACCTGCCCATTTTAAGAAGGGTTTTGCTAAAGTTGATTTTTCTACAATAACAGGCATAGGAGCATTATAAAGAAAACAGGGAACAGGTCAATATGTTGGGGGATGATTTTTTGTTAGATAGTTTGGAACCTACGTAGTGCTTCCGGAGGGTGTTGGTAAAAAATCAATCAAAAGCGCAGGCCGGAGCGGCAGCCTGCCCTGTGGGCAAAGGTCCCGAGCATTGCCGAGGGATCTATTTTCAATCAAAAACATGGGAACCCAGACCCTAAAAATCCATTTTTTTCAAAATTTTTAACTTCCTTTCTTCCCTATAGTTACGAGAATCAGCAATCGTCAATTATGAGCGTTTTTCGCATCAATCGCGCACATTCGTCCTATTGTAAGGGAGAGTCTTTTTATGGAAAAGAGCAGAAGTTTATTTAGTCGGCTTATATTAAAAGTGGGCCGGACGCCTGATAAGGCGGGGCAGCATTGCTGCCAAGTGGACGAGACGAAGACTTGGCGCACAAACCACGTTTGGAGCACAAGCTTTGCCGAGAACACATCCCGGCCAAAACACTGCGCTCTCAGCGGTGTTAATTTGGGCAACTTTTATTTAAGTAATCCTTTTAATCAGCGTAATCAGCGATTAAATTTTCTTTGTGCCTTGGCGTCTTTGTGGCTGAAACTCAACTTGTCCGCCGTAGCCTTGGCGAAGGCGGATTCAAAAGCTGCTGCTTATTGTTGTTTTTCGAAGAGTACCGGCTGGTCGCCTTCTTCCTTCTTTTTATGGTATTTGAGATTCAGGTGTTTGCAGGCTTTAGCGGTGATTTCTCGGCCTCGTTTGGTTCGGCGGAGAAAGCCTATTTGCAGAAGATACGGCTCAACTACGTCTTCGAGCGTGTCCCTCTCTTCGCCGAGTGTGGCAGCGAGGGCGTCGATGCCGGCTGGGCCGCCATCATAGGTATTGACCAATGCACGCAGAAAAGCCCTGTCCAGCTCGTCCAGGCCTAACGGGTCAATCTGCTCCATTTTAAGAGCGCTTTCGACGATTCCAGCGGTAAGGGAACCTTCGCCTTTTACCTGTGCGTAATCACGGACGCGTTTTAAGAGCCGATTGGCTGTTCGGGGCGCACCGCGGGAACGGGCGGCAATCAGTTTGAGTGTCTGGTCCTCGCAGTGCAGGTTCAATAATTTTGCGGACCGTTCCAGAATAGCCGATAATTCCTCGGCGCTGTAAAATTCCAGATGATACAGCATTCCGAATCGGCCACGAAGCGGGGCGCTGAGCAGGCCAGCGCGGGTAGTTGCGCCAATCAAAGTGAAACGCTTTAGCGGGAAATTGATGGTCTTTGCGTGCAGGCCGCTATCAACGGTAAAATCGACCCTGAACTCCTCCATCGCAGGGTAAATAAATTCCTCGACCGGCGTGCTGAGGCGATGAATCTCATCGATAAAAAGGACGTCGCCTGTATTGATATTGCTCAAAAGGCCCATTACATCTCCGGCCTTTGTCAGGGCCGGGCCCGACGAGCAGCGAATCCTCGCACCCATTTCGTTCGCCACAACGTTGGCCAGCGTTGTTTTGCCGAGGCCGGGCGGGCCGTAAAAGAGGATGTGCTCAAGCGGCTCAGACCTTCCTTGGGCGGCGGCGATGGCGATGGCAAGCTTTTCTTTGACATTGCTCTGGCCAACACATTCGTCCAAGAGCTTGGGGCGAAGCGAGATGTTAAAGTTCTCCTCGGCCTCGTTTAGAGACTCAGCACTTATGACTCTATCTATTGCCATTTCAGACTTCTATACCTTGTTTTAATCTGTAAACCAGCGGCACAATCTCCTCGGCGGATTTTATGTCGGGGTGCCTCTGACAGGCCAGCTCGATAAGCTCGATGGCCTCGTTTCTTCTTTCACCCCAGGCAATTAGAATCTCCAGCGCCTGGGCCTGGAATGGTTTGAAACCTCTCTGGGCCGGTCCCTGCAGCTCGGCCCCGACTGCAAATTGCCGGAGCTTTCCTCGTAATTCAGCGATAATCTGCTGAGCCATTCTTTTTCCCACGCCGTCAAGTGACATCAACATCTTGTCGTCGCCGTCTTCTATCGCCGAGGCGATTGCAGCGATGGGGACGCTGAGCGACCGCAAGCCCTTTTTTATACCTATGCCTTTGACGCTGGTAAATTTTGTAAAAAAATCCCTCTCGCCGGTATTTAGGAAACCGACCATTCTCGGCACAAGAGAACCGCCGCCGGGAGTTCCTTCATAATACTCCATAGTGTAAAGGGCGATGTCGGAGCCGATTTTGTCCGACAGGGCGCTTACGCAGTAGCCGGGCAGCATTACTTCGTATCCGACCGGGCCGACCTGCACGAGGGCGGCGCTGCTATCGAGCTTAACAAGTTTTCCTTCAATTCGAGCTATCATTCGCGAGCATCTCTTCCAGAATTTCCGCAGCGTCTTTGACTAATTGTGAACATATTTTTCTGAAAAGCCCTTCATTTGTGGCTTTATTCATTCCTTCTTCGGTGCGTATATCACAACCAATCAGGGCGCTACAATCTATCGATTTATTTCTTTTACAAAAAGTTTCGGCGAACTCGATAATCTTATCATAGGGTTTGTCTTTATCTTTTGCAAATTTCAGTCCGAGAACCATGAATGCGCCCGTAACGGCACCGCAGGTTCCGTCAATGCGCATTCCTCCACCGAAACCTGAAGCGATTTTACAGGCCTGGTCGGGCGGGATTCCGAGGTCACGACCATAGGTGGAAAATATGGCCTGCGAACAGTTGTAGCCCTGTTCAAAACATTCTACCGCTTTTTTTACTTTACTCATTTGAAATTTCCAATCAGCTGCCTCGAATTTGCACAGCACAAGGCTGCAGCTATTGCATCGGCGACATCGGGCGGCTCCGGCAGCCGGGGCAGGCGTAAAATCGTTTGAATCGTCCTTTGCACCTGCTGCTTTGATGCGCGGCCGTTGCCGGTAAGCGATTTTTTTATGCGCGTCGCGCTGAAACTTCTGACTTCGATACCGGCTGCGGCACAGCTTTGCAGTATAACGCCTCTTGCGTGACCCATCAATATCGCCGTTCTCGGATGTGCATAGTGCGAATATAACTGCTCTACCGCGACGACTTCCGGCCTAAATTTTTTCAGCAGAGATTCGATGTCTTCCGCTATATGGTTCAACTTCACTTCAATCGCTGATTTTGCATTTGTCCGCACAGCACCGGCCTCAATCAAACTGTCCCCTTCCACCACCGCATAGCCGCATAACTGCAGGCCGGGGTCAATACCGAGTATTCTCATTTCCTTCTCCAGGTAGTAATCCCGCCGGGTTTATCTTCCAGAATAATACCAACTTCCTCGAGCTTGTCCCGCAGAGCATCGGCCGCTACAAAATCTTCTCTCTGGCGGGCATTGCGACGCTGCTCAATAAAGACATTGACTAGTTTGTCGAGCATATCGGTATCGGCACTGCCGGAGGGTGGATATTCGTCCATCACCAGGCCCAGAACATCTCCGCCCAGCTGACTAAACAAAACGTCAATTGCATTGAGAGTTTCTACGGTCATCTCATTTTCGGCAAGCAGAGTGGTTATCAGCCGAACCAGCTCAAACATAACCGAAAGTGCAACAGAGGTATTCAAATCATCGTTCATTGCAGCTTCAAATTTCTCGGTCAACTGCTTAAGCTGGTCGGTTACAGCACTATCAATTTCTCCCTTTTGTGCCTGGGTCATTCTTTTACGCACCGCTTTGACCGTATCGGTTATCTTTTCGTAGCCGCTCTGTGCGGCGAAAAGTGCGGCATCTGAGAAATCGAGCGGACTTCGGTAGTGACTATTTAAGATAAATTGTCTGATTGCCAGTGGGTCATAGGCCCTGGTTAATCTTTCGTGGTGGCCGGTAAATGCTTCTTTGAGCGTAATGAAATTTTTGAGACTTTTACTCATTTTCTGGCCATCAACGGTAACCATATTGTGGTGGACCCAGTATTTGACGAACGGCTTGCCTGTTGCGGCCTCTGCCTGTGCGATTTCACACTCGTGGTGCGGGAACTTGTTATCGAGGCCGCCTCCGTGGATATCGAAAGGCTGGCCGAGATATTTCGTACTCATCACGGAACATTCGAGATGCCAGCCGGGGAAACCCATACCCCAGGGACTCGGCCACTGCATAATGTGTTCAGGCTCAGCTTTTTTCCAAAGGGCGAAATCGGCGGGGTGTTTTTTGTCTGGTGAAACTTCGACACGGGCACCGGCCTGCATTTCCTCGATATTTCTGCCGGAAAGTTTTCCGTAGTCCTTAAATTTCGAGATGTCGAAATATACAGAGCCGTTGGCCTCGTATGCGAAACCTTTTTCCAAAAGTGTTTTTACCATTTCTATCTGCTCGACAATATGGCCGCTGGCACGAGGGCTGATATCCGGCCTGATGCAATTTAGCTTGTCCATATCCTCGAAGTAGCTTCGGGTATAAACTTCTGCAACAGCCATAGGGTGTTTGTGCTCTCTTTGTGCAGCTACGAGTATCCGGTCATTGCCCTCGTTTGTTTCTCCCAGCAAATGACCCACGTCGGTGATGTTCTGGACGTAGGTAATATTGTAGCCGAGATACTTGAGATACCGGATGAGTGTATCGAAGCTGACATAACTCTTTGCATGACCGAGATGAGCGTGGTCGTAGACAGTCGGGCCGCAGACGTAAATTCCGACTCTGTTTTTTTTCAGAGGTTCGAAATCCTCTTTTTTTCTCGTCAGGCTGTTATATAACTTTAATCCCATCTGTAAACCTCTGTTGTTTATAGTGTTCTTTTGAATTTCTTTTTCAAAAGGACTATCGCAGTTGCTGCTATAGCTTCACCGGCCCCAATATCGCCGAGTCCTTCATTTGTCTTGGCTTTGACGTTAACAGTGGTAAAATCAATTCCCAAAAGGCTTGCTATGGCCCTTTTCATTTGTGTTTTGAGCGGTCCCAGTTTTGGCTCTTCAGCATGTATTGTCAGGTCGATGTTGACAATTTGCCAGCGTTGGTCATCGATACGCTGATTTACGTCACGTAAGAGTTCCCTGCTGTCTGCGTCCTTGAATTTCGGGTCGGTGTTGGGAAATAGTGAACCTATGTCACCCATAGCTGCTGCGCCGAGCAGAGCGTCGATGATTGCGTGCAGTGCAACATCACCATCGCTGTGGCCGGCTAAGCCATCGGCATTGGGTATATAAATTCCGCCTAACATCAGCTTCCTGTCCTCATCGACAATGTGGATATCAGTGCCGATGCCCGTTCGGTATTCGTGGTCGTGTTCTTCAATCACAGCATTCCCTTTGTGCTCGGAATATCGGTGCTGATGATTTTAACCGCTTCGGCAAGGGCCTGGCCTAATCCTTTGAAAATCGCCTCAGCTATGTGATGGCTGTTCGTGCCGTACGGAACGTTTATGTGCAGATTAAACCTGCCATTATTTGAAAAGCTCCGAAGCATTTCTTCCAGACACTCAACGTCAAAATCACCGATTTTATCTGTTCGATATTCAACGTTATATATGCAACTGCTCCTGCCGGACAAATCTATGGAAACATTGGCCATAGCCTCTTCCATCGGGACGGAACTATGGCCGTATCGAGCAATGCCTTTTTTATCACCAAGGGCTTTGACTAAACATTCGCCCAGGCATATCGCTATATCTTCAATTGTATGGTGTGCATCGACGTTCAAATCGCCTGTTGAGCGGAGCACAAGGTCGATTTTGCCGTGCTTGCTCAGATGTGCAAGCATATGGTCTAAAAAGCCGATGCCGGTATCAATCTCATATTTGCCGAGGCCGTCCAGATTAAGCTCCAGGCTTACGTCGGTCTCTTTGGTCTTTCTGTGAATTTTAGCGGTTCTGTCTTGCATAAGATTATCCCTGTTCATGTAAGATTTCTTTCAAAGCCAAAAGTAGTTTATCATTTTGTTCAGCCGTGCCAATAGTGATTCTCAATTTATCTTCGAGCTGCGGGTAAGCAAAGTATCTGACGAAGATATTTCGCTGTGTCAATTTATCAAAAATTTCAGAAGCCCTGCTGATTTTGCATTTTGCGAGTATGAAGTTCGAGCTGCTGTCCGAAACATCGAAGCCGAGGTTTCTTAATTGTTCGGTCAGTCTTTTGCGCTCGGCTTTTATTTTTTCGACTGTCTTTCGGAAATAATCCTGGTCTCGGATAGCATCTGTGGCGACTGCGACGGCGACTGCATCGACATTGTAGGAATCCTTGATCTTGGCGAGACCGGCTATTAAATTCGGCTGGGCAATTGCATATCCGAAGCGAATTCCCGCAAGTGAATATCCTTTACTCATCGAGCGAAGTATAATCACATTATCGAAATCTTTGACCAGAGCGGTGCAGTTTTTTTCTGCGAAATCCACATAGGCCTCATCAATCAGTAATACGCCGCTGGCCTCATCAGCCAGCGAAGCAAGCTCGTCGATATTTATGAAGCTGCCGGTGGGTGCGTTCGGATTGCAGACAATCGTTAAGGCGGCGGCACTTGCCGCTAATTTGGCCGGCAGATTAAATTCGCTGTCAAACGGGATTTCTATTGCTTTGCAGTTTTGCAGCTCGGCCAGCACCGGATAAAGCGAATATGTCGGGACTGGATAGGCGACAGGCCGATTCTCGTTACAAAACGCCTGAAAAGCTATCCTTAGTAGTTCGTCTCCACCGTTGCAGCACATAATATTATTAGGGGCGACGCCGTTCACTTCGGCGGCCGCCTGGCGAAATACATCCGCCATCGGGTCTGGGTAGCGGCGAAGCTGCTCAGGGCTTATTTTAGAGAGGACCTTCATCACATTCGGTGACGGCGGATAGGGATTCTCATTAGTATTGAGCTTAACTACATTGCTTTGCCTCGGCTGAAAGCCCGGCTCATAGCCTTTTGCCTTTTCAATGTTCACGCGAAAATATCCCATATCTGCTCCAAAACAAATTCAGGTCAGATTATACGGATATTCAGCAGGAAGTGAAAGGGTGATTTTGGAGATTACGAAGTGCTTATGTTGGGCAGGCTGTTCGGCATAATCAGGATAGAAACAGTGGAGTTTAACGGAAGACAGTTCGGCCTTGCCTCGGGTCAGGAGACAACTGTGATATCCATCAACTCGTTGATAGGCATATCAAAGTAATTTTTATTCCGGTTCAGCTCACTCAAACAACTTGTCTTATGAGCTGCTATATTAACTGCTACCTGATACTCCAAGTAGAATTGCACGTTAACGGAACAAATCATTAAGCATAGCAAGGCCAGTACAATAACCATTCGTTTTTGAATATCTTTTTGGTTGAATTTCATCTTAAACATAGCTGTTGTCTCCTCCAAAAACTAAAAGTAAAACATAGAAAGCTGTTACCTTAAATATACAAAACATATCGGCTGAAACAAAATAGGTAATTCAATAAGATTAATGTCAGCATCCAATGTTATTTTTCGTATTTTTTGAGTTAGGAAATGCTTATTTTATTGGACTATTCGGTCTGTTTTCGAAGTGAAGCAAGCCGGCAGCAATAAATTCGATTAGCTCAAGAAATTTAAAATCTCTTATCTGGAGCCAGAGGCGACAATCGGCACCTCCATTAATTCCTCGAGGGACATCTCAAAGAAATTTTCCTTCTTGCCTGTGCTCTGTCCCAGGTAAAATCGCAGACCACAACAGAACACAACCAGAATTATCACGCTCAGAGCTAATATCCGTTTTGAAAATTTTCTTTGCATAGACATCATCTCAACACCCAGCCAAATGCCCAAAAAGTCAATGGCAAACGATGTAGCCGCCCCTCATTTGCACTAATTAACAAATCGTTTAAACCGGCCTGCTACTTTAATCGGCAGCGATGCAACAGTCCCCGCGGTTTTTAGACGACACAAACACTACGCACTAACTGACTTATCGGACTATTTGGAATGTCAAAGGCCTGCTGGGGGAAAAATAGTTAAAAAGCCGACCGAAAGAACAAAACAACAGTTGCAGGCGAATAACCACGAATTATTTTTGGCAGTAGTCTATGAGACGTGCAATTTCGCTTCGCAGGTCTTTACGCTGGACAATCATATCAACGAAGCCGTGCTCTAACATAAATTCAGCCGTCTGAAAGCCTTCCGGCAATTCCACCTTTATAGTCTCTGCAATGGTTCGAGGCCCTGCGAAACCGATAAGCGCCCCAGGCTCAGCTATTATACAATCACCTAACATCGCAAAACTGGCTGTTACTCCCCCGGTGGTCGGATCGGTCAGAACCGAAATGAAAAGTCCGCCGGCTTCATCATATTTAGCTAACGCTGCAGAAGTTTTGGCCATCTGGCCGAGTGATACCACGCCTTCGTGCATCCTTGCCCCGCCGGAGCAGCTAACTACCACCAGAGGCAAATTCTCCTCCATCGCCTTATCGACAGCGGCGCAAAATTTTTCGCCGACGACAAAACCCATAGAGCCCATCAGGAAATTCGGCTCCATCACACCAACTATAACACCTCTTCCCTTGATAAAGGCCTTGCCGATTCTCATAGCCTCTTTGGCGCCGCATTTTTTTTCATCGTCTTTCAGACGCTGCTTATAAGTGGTTCCTCTGAACTTAAACACCAGCGGGTCGTCGGTTGTCAAATCGCTCAAAATTTCCTGAAAGGAACCCTCATCAGTGAGGTATTTAATTCGAATTGCGGCCTCGATGCGAAAATGATGATTACACTCCGGGCAGATGTTAAGATTCTGCTCGACAGTACTTTTATAAAGCATATGCTCGCAGGCCGGACATCGCAACCAAAGCCCTTCGGGCATCTCTCTTCGCGGCTTCAATGAAAAGCCGTTCCACTTGTTTTTAGTCTTTTTGGCCATAGCTGTATTATTTTTGCTAAACATCGCATTTTACCAAAAATTCGCCGGTTCAGCCACAAAAATTACTCGCAGGCTTCTCGAATGGCATTTATTGCGGCGATACGGTCGGGTTTTGAAAATATGGCGTTGCCGGCTACAATAGTATCAGCGCCGTAGGAAACAATAAGCGGCGCGGTTTGAGAGTCCATTCCGCCATCGACTTCGATGCGAATTTCAGGGCCGAGGATTTTTTTGAGCTGGATAATTTTTTTCGCCGCTTCCGGTATAAACTGCTGCGCACCGAAACCCGGATGAACCGTCAGCACCAGAATCATATCGGCAAGATTGGCGACATTTTCTATCGCATTTACGGGCGTTTCAGGATTAAGGCACAGGCCTGCTGTGGCGCCCATATCGTGAAGCATCTTTATCAACTCGGCAGGGTCCTGCTCGACCTCGATGTGAAACGTTAAATTGTTTGCACCGGCCTTAATGAAAATAGGGGCGTATTTTCGAGGGTCGGTAATCATCAGGTGACAGTCAAAAAACAGTTTGCTGTGCTTTCGCAGTTTTTCAACTACCGGCGGGCCGATTGTAATATTGGGGACGAAGTGACCGTCCATAATATCGAGGTGCACCATATTTACGCCGCCCGATTCAATCTCGGCTATCTCGTCGGCCAACCGGGCAAAATCAGAACTTAATATTGACGGCACAATCTCAATTGTTCCTGCTTTCGGTAGTTGCAAGTAACGGCTCCTTTAACAAAAAATTTTGTAAGGATTATACTCAACAACTACGTGGATATACAAGGAAAATACCGCATAAGCAGCCAAAACATAAGCATGGAAAGAAATGATTCTGGCTTTTTAGTCACATATATGGTAAACTACTGAAAATCGAAGTGAAAAGTCTTTTTTGTATTTCTCGGGAGTCAGGGTAATGCCTCGTAAATTAATCATTTTATTAGCTATGGTCATCCTGAGAATCGGCGTCTCTGCACACGCGCTGGAAATTCCCCAACCAAGGTTAAAAGTTCAAAGTAGAAACGATTGCTATATCCCTTATATTTCCAACCATCAATTGCACCAAAGAAACAGTGACATCCGGCGTGTAATTTTAGCTATCCACAGTTCAAGCCATGATGCTATTGCGGTTTATAACAGCTGCATAGAATTAATCAATTCTAATAACAATCTAAAGAGGAGCACGCTTGTAATCGCGCCCCAATTTTTAAGAGAGAAACATGTAGGAGACAGCACCGACAGTAATCTACTTTTCTGGAAATCCTCCCCGTTCTGGGGCTCCTCGGTCAGCACAACAAAATCCGCAGACAAGGATTTAAGAATAAGCGCTTATTCGATACTTACTCAAATTATATCAGACATTTGCAGTAAAAAGACTTTTCCCAACGTCCAGAAATTAACTATTCTCGGGCACTCGGCCGGAGGGCAATTGGTCAACAGATTCGCAGCCGGCAATACTGTCGAGTTTGATGTAGTAAGGCCGGCAGGAATTCGTTGCAGATATGTAGTTATGAACCCCTCTTCGTATTTGTACTTCAGCGCGAAAAGGTCCGTCAATGGGTCGGTTCGGAATTTCTCAATACCACCGCCGGAGGTTATCGAAAAGTACCCGGGTTATAATAATTACGGTTACGGTCTCGATAAGTTATATTCTTATCACAGGAAAGAAGGTCTTACCGCCGAAAAAATAAGGCAGATGTACCCTCAAAGAAACGTGGTATATTTGCTCGGCGAAAAAGACCGCTATGCCGATTCTTCCATGTCCGTTCACCCGCATGCCATACTGGAAGGCAAGAACAGACTTGAAAGAGGCAGAATATACTATGGGCATCTGATTGACGAGTTCGGCCCAGCTATCAAAAATACCCAGAGAATGGTTATCATACCAAAAGTCGGGCATTCCGGAAGAAAGATGATACTTTCTAAACGAGGCAGAAGGTTCATCTTAAATTAACGCAAAAAATCCGCAGGAGAATAACGGGGCCTCAAATCTTTAAAAATAGAAAACATCATTTCTCATCGAGGATTTCGAGGCAGACGAACTTTTTGCCCTCAAGAAATTTGAGCGAAGCACCTCCACCGGTAGAGATATGGCTAATCCTGTCTTCCAGACCGAGTTTCTCAACGGCACTTGCGCTATCACCACCGCCGATTATACTGCGAGCGCCTTTGTCTGTGGCTTTGGCGACAGCCAGGGCGACTGCGTTTGTTCCTTCATCGAAAGGCGGCATTTCAAAGATTCCCATCGGGCCGTTCCAGACGATTGTCTTTGCCCCATCGAGTTTATCGGCAAAAAGTTCCCGTGTCCCGGGGCCGATATCCATACCTTTCCAGTCGGGCTCAATGTTACCGCTGACAACTTTACTTTTGGCCCCGGCCTTGAATTCCTGTGCAGCGACTATATCAACGGGCAAAACCATTTCGCATTCGGCATCCTTTGCACGTTCAAGTAGGTCTGTTGCTTTATCGAGAAAATCGTCCTCGCACAGGCTCTTTCCGACTGCCTGTCCCTGTGCCTTAAGAAACGTGAAGGCCATTGCTCCGCCGATTAAAATACGATTAACTTTATCCAAAAGATTCTCAATCACACCGATTTTGTCTGAAACCTTTGCACCACCTAATATGGCCACGAAAGGCCTTTCAGGATTACTGATTGTCTCGCCGAGAAACTTCAGCTCTTTTTCGACTAAAAAACCGATGACTCTCGGCTTACCATCCATTATTTGCGGCACTGTGTACATCGAAGCGTTGTCCCTGTGAGCAGTGCCGAAGGCATCGTTGACATAAATGTCCGCTAAATCAGCGAGCTGTTTTGCAAAATTGTCTTTAGCCTGGCGCAGTTGTGTATCTTCCTTTGCGGCTTTATCCTTTATTACTTCTTCTTTGTGAAAACGGACGTTCTCGAGAAGCATACAATCACCGCTTTTGAGGGTTTCTGCTTTCGCTTTAACATTAGCTCCGATGCAATCGTCAGTAAAAATAACCTTTTTGCTGAGCAGCTCCGACAGATTCTTCGCCACCGGTGCGAGACTGAACTTCTCGTCTCTTTCGCCCTCCGGCCGGCCGAGGTGACTCATCAAGATAAGTGCCCCGCCGCGGTCGAGAATGTTTTTGATGGTCGGCAGGGCTTTAACGATTCGGTCGTTGCTGGTAATATTACACTTGTCATCCAATGGCACGTTAAAATCACAGCGCATTAAGATCTTTTTACCCTGCACATTAATATCCGCAACAGTTTTTTTAGCCATAATAAGCTCCTCTGTTTTCTCCTCAAAGAGTGACTTTGCTGGTTTGTCTAATTTTTATTGATAAGATATTTCGCCACAACAGTGTTTAATCTGCCTTTTGCGGGTTTGTTCCCTGCATAGGCATTGAGAATCTCCAGGTCGGTTTTCCAGGCCACGTCTCCGGGAGCGAGCAAAAACGAACTGTCCGGTTCATAGATGTCGTAAAGTCTGCCGTCCTTGTAATAATAATGAGTAGGGCATACCTCTGTAGCATAGGCACGCATCAGCGGGGGTATGTCCTGAGGCAGGAACCAGAGCTTAATTTCCCGTTCAGCGTCAGCGAATGTAGCTGATGTATGAATTAAATTGTCCATTCGACTGCCGATAATACTACCATTTGCTCCTTTTATCGGCACTACCGTTCCGAGTGCCCTGAGACAACCGGGTTTTTCTTCTCTTGCCTCGTGCGGATTTGTAGGCCCTGCTATTGACCTTATTTTCTCCAGTACACCGGGGCCTTGAAATACAAATGCGATTACCCTGCGCTTCCATTTATCCTGCTCAGAATAATGACTCACTCCGGTAATGTAGTCGAGCAGCGGTTCATAAAACACTTTTCCCTTATGTTCGGCGTAGTGCTCTTCCGCAAGAAACCTGCTGACACTTACAACCTTTGCAGCGGCAAAACGTGCTCCTGTATGAAATTCCGACAGTTGGGAAAAGATAAATCCCGTGACGGAATTCTTAAGAGCATCCGGCTTGACAAGAACAAGTGTCTGCTCAAGCTCTTTTTTATCCATAATCCAGCACCTGATTATACAACGCTTTGCACGAGCACCGATACTATTGATGCTTCACAAGGTTTCAAAAAAGGACCCATTCGCTCAATAACGGATCCTCGCTGTTATCTTACATAGCTGCCATTTTTTCCATAATATCGACAGTGCGGTTCGAATAGCCCCATTCATTATCATACCAGCTTATTACCTTGACGGTTTTGCCCTTTACCATAGTCAACAGAGAATCAAAAATACTTGAAGCTGGATTGTTGACAATATCACTGCTGACAATCGGCTCATCACAATAAACCAAAATACCCTTCATCGGTCCCTCCGCGGCTGCTTTCATTGCTGCGTTCACTGCATCGATTGTGACGTCCTTGTTTACATTAACCACCAAGTCGACAACACTGCCGACCGGAATAGGCACCCGAATGGCGAAACCGTCGAGCCTGCCGTCCAGCTCCGGGATAACCTGCCCTATGGCCTTTGCGGCGCCGGTAGTGGTGGGTATCATATTCACGGCAGCGGCGCGCGCACGGCGAAGGTCACTGTGTATCATATCCGCAACTCTCTGGTCGTTGGTATAAGCGTGAATGGTGGTCATAAGTCCCTGCTCGATGCCAAATGTATCGTTAAGAACTTTTGCCACAGGTGCCAGGCAATTGGTTGTGCAGCTTGCATTCGAAACACATTTGACGTCCTTCGTCAATTTCTCATCGTTGACACCTAAAACGATTGTCGCATCAATCTTATCCTTTGCGGGGACACTGAGGACGACCTTTTCAGCGCCTGCCTTGAGGTGGTCTGCGTAACCGCCCTTTGGCGATTCAGCGGTGCGGAAGATTCCCGTAGATTCTAAAACAACCTTAACACCCATATCCTTCCAGGGCAGCTCCGCCGGATTCTTTACAGCCAGAACCTTTACGGTTTTGCCATTAATCACCAGACCGCCGTCGCCGGCCTTGACCGTGCCATTCCATTTGCCCATAACGGTATCATATTTGAACAAGTGCGCAAGACTTGCTGCGTCTGACAGGTCGTTGACAGCTACCAGTTCCAAGTCTTTGCTCTTTTGCATAATAATTCTTGCTACGGCCCTGCCGATTCGGCCGAAGCCGTTGATTGCTACCTTTGTTGCCATTCGTAAATCTCCTTTTCTGATACTTTAAATGCTGTTTTTAGCCTGGTTATAATGTTTTATAACAAACGAAACGGCTACTTTATTGATAATAGTATTTTTTGTCAAGGAGTTATTGCCTACAATTAACTTAATCCGCCGCTATGGTTTCAGCTATTTGTAATTGAAGGATTTTTCTGGTCTTACCGGTAATCTTGGCCTGTTCGCCTATTCTAATTGGCCAAAGCCAGATTATCTTCTCGGCGTCAGCGACAATAAGGGCTTTTATGCGTATCTGCCGCGGCACTTTCGCAGAGGTCAGGAATTTTCCTACCTTTTTTTCCCCCGCTAAACCCAAAGGCCAAAAATTATCGCCTTGCTGCCGAAAACGAACGACTATCGGCGGCCTTACCTTGTCCAAATCAAACCATTCAATAAACTCGTTTTTCTCAACCTTAAATCTCTCAAAATTAGCCTTACCAGTTTCTAAAACAACTGTTTCTATTAAATATTCTCCGAATCTTGTCTGCCCCGGTACCTGAATTTCCATACACTCGCTGACCTGCTCTTTGGACTGCATAGTTCCCTTAGCTCTTACAAAAATCAAGTTCCCGTATTCGCGCCAAACCACAAAACCATTTGGCAACTCAATTTGTCTGCCGCTAATATTTTGCTTCGCTAACTGCAATACTCTTTTATAGTGCCGATGTGTTAAATCTCTCTCGCCGCTGCTTAGGTGAGTCAAGCTTCGCCGAACTATTTCGACCCTCACGGCTGGCGGCTGGGCTAAAAAGCTCTTTAAATTCAACGTGACTTTTTCGCCGCTGACCATAACTGTTCCGGGCCATACTTTTTCTGTTTCGCTGCAAACCAGATTGTAAAACTTTTGGGCCGACCCGGCCAATTCAGCTAATTGCTCTGTAATAGAACCATCGCACTGCTGCTGCAGGGCCGGAAGCAGCCGATGCCGGATAAAGTTTCGCCTGTATGTGCAATCTATATTCGTATGGTCATCCCGCCATTTTAAGTTGCGTTCCTTTAGATACTCTATAATCTCATCACGACTGACACAGAGCAGCGGTCTTACGAAGCTGGTACTATTTGCAAAAGTTCGCAGCGGCCAAATGCCCCCAAGGCCGCGAAAGCCCGTCCCGCGAATCATTCGATGTATAAGTGTTTCAGCATTGTCATCTTTTTGATGGGCAGTTGCCACCTTTTTGTAATCATTGGCCTTTGCAATATCGAGCAAACTCTCGATTCGTAATTTGCGAGCGGCGGTTTCAATCGACAATTTATTTTTGCGGGCAAAGCCTCGCACATCCAGCCGTCTTGTCGTTATAGTCAGGTTCAGTTTATCCGCCTGAGCAATAACAAAAACCTCGTCACCATCACTCTCTGCCCCCCTCAACTGGTGATTTATATGAACGCAGAGAATATCATTACTAAAAATATTCTCATTTTTGATTGCGCATACAGCATACATCAGGGCGGTCGAATCAGCTCCGCCGGATACAGCCAGCAAAATTTTATCCGCCGGGCCGAAAAGCCCGTTTGTTTTAATAAAGCCGGCTACTTTTTTCTCAAATTCCAACATTATCGTAACACGGCCATCTTAGGCCGTGTCTGCCTCCGTTGCTGCTTGCGCAGCAAGCACGGGGGCTACATAAAAAAACGGGCCTGATATTCAGCCAGGCCCGCGATTACATTATAAAAAGCTGACAAGAGTTTTCTACAAACCTTATTTATCCTCTTGAATAGTTTCACCGCTCTTGGTCAGCTCGGCAATTCGTGTTTCTGCTATTCTTTTCTGCTTCTTACTGAGTTTGTCCTTTTGGACGGCCTGCTGATAAAGCTCCAGCGCTTCCGCCCTGCGAGACAGGTGTTCATCTAAAATATACGCCGCCTTAAACCTCGCAGGATAAATCGTAGCAGGGTCCCACTGATAGGTCCTCTGATAGTATAAAAGAGCTATTGTGTAGTCCTTGAAATATTTAAAAATTCCAGCGGCCCTGTATGCTGCGTCATCAATCTTGTCGGATGTAGGATATTGCTTTATCAGCTGATTGTATTTATCCAGAGCCACCCGCAGTAAATTTTCATCTACAACAAGAATCAATTTCTTGGCCACTTTTTCAAGCCGATAGGCCTCGTCATACAAATAGTTGGCTTCGTTATTTGTTTCTTTCGCTTTCAAATCAGGCCCGGCTATGCTCGCCTCAATGATGTAGTTATATTGCGGCATCTTGTTCAGCTTTTTCAGTTCATTTTCAGCCCAGTTCAATTTCATATTATTGCCGGTCTCTTTGTAGTGTGCTACCAGTGATTCCAGATATTGCCGGTATGACAGACGGCTGGTTGCCATCTTCTCGATAATATCAGCCTCGCCGGCCTTGATTACCGAAATAGTCTTCATCGGGCTTGGCAGATACTGGCTCCTGCCGCTGTCAACTCCATGGCATCCTACAAGTACGTTCAATGAGATTATCAGCAATACAATCAGTCCTATGGACTCCTTACGAAGAGTTGTCTTTGCCATAACGGCCTCCTTTCAACCATAATTGTGATGAGTAAATGGTGATTGGTAACTATACGAACCAATTTACCGCTTACCGGTTTCCAACTACCAATTATCAATTATTCAGCTACGCGTCAAGAACAAACATTGAAAAAAACTGCTTAAAAAAGACAAAAAAAGGATAATATCGTAATAAAAGGGTAACATTTGCAGCATAGGATAACACTTGCTGAATTGGCATTTTTATTGTAAGTTTTTTGTGAAAGGAGAATAAAAATGGAAAAAGACAATCTCCAAAAAGTGTCCGTGGTTTTTCTATTATGTTTTGCGATAGTTGTAATGGGCTGTTGCGGCACAGACGGTTGTGAGCCTAAGGCGAAATACGAAAGGATAGTCCAACTCTCATCCCCCCTACCGGCAGGCGGTCTCTTCGAAGCTCAAACCCACAACGGCTATATCGACATCGCCGGCTCCGATGTTACTGAATGTAATCTCACAGCAACAATTGTCGCCGGGGCAGAGACAGAAGAAAGTGCTCAAGAGCTCGCTGAAGAGGTGGAAGTAAAGCTTATACCTTCCGGCAGCAAGCTCACTGCAAAAATCAAAAAGCCTAAATTGGCTCGGAACGAACGCATCTGTGTCAGTCTTGATGTAACCGTCCCCAACCAGACCGGCACCGACGTCATCACACACAATGGTGCTCTAAGAGTCAAAAATTTAACCGGCCAAATTAAAGGCTCAACACACAACGGAAAGGTTACCGCAGAAAGAATCTCAGGAACAGCCGAACTTGAAACGCATAATGGAGAAATAAATTGCAAAGAAGTTACAGGCAATACACAGCTTCAGACCCATAACGGCTCGATAACCTGCGATGAAGCTTCAGGCGATATGAACCTTCGAACTCACAACGGCAACGCAAAGATATTTTATTCCGAATCTGCCCCGCCTGTATGCAATGTATCAATGGTTACTCACAACGGCGGTGTCAGCCTGACTGCTCCGCCGAATTTATCGGCTAAGGTTGAAGGCTCGACGCACAACGGTTCGATAAACACCGATTTGCCGATAACCTTAACCGGAAAGGTAACCAAGAGCAGGATTACAGGAACGATAGGCAAAGGCGAAGGTAAGCTATATCTCGAAACGCACAACGGCTCAATAAATATAAAATAAGTAATAAATCGGACATAGAACCCCGGATATCGTTAAATGAGTTTGGAGAAGCTGAAAAATGAAAAAAATTTCCTTCAAAAAATATACTGTACCGCTTTTGTTGTATTATCTGTTAATAACCACCTTCTCGTTTGGATGTGTCAACATAGGCGATTCCTGCAAAGCTAAACATGAAAAAACCAAAAACTTATCCGTACCCTTTGCGCCAGGGCAAACTTTGCAACTAAAAAACAACGTGGGTGAAATAATAATCACCGGCGCAGACGTTAAAGACTGCAACGTAACTGCTACAATCATCGCAAAAGCAAAAACAGAAGAACAAGCCAAGGAACTTGCCGAAGAAGTCCAGATAAAACTGGAACCATATGGTAATAAACTTTATATCAAAGCAGAAGTGCACACCAGTAAATCCGGACAGTCAATAACTATCGACTTCAATATAACCGTGCCGAAGCAAACCGCTTTGCAGCTTACAACTAATGTTGGGGAAATCAAAATCGCCAGCATTACCAAATCGATAAAAGCCGAGACAGATGTCGGGGCCATCTCCTGCAAAGAAGTCACAGGCGACGTCGATATCGAGACAAATGTCGGCGAAGTAAAAGTCTTCTATTCCAAAACCGCTCAAAGTACCTGCAATGCAAATATCAAAACCGATATCGGCGAAATCGACTTTACTGCACCGGCTGACCTTTCTGCTCAGGTTAACCTTTCAACAAATATCGGCTCCATACAAACCGATTTACCGTTGGATATAAAAGGCATGCTCGGTAAGAAATCAAGCGGCATCATTGGAAAGGGTAAAGGGAAAGTGACTTTGAAAACCAACATCGGTGCAATAAAAATAAGGTGAAATTGAAAAAGAATAGTGACGAAAAATGAAGTCGCAAAGAATGTTTCAACTCTTAGCTGTCTGGACCGCACTCTGCGTCATATTACCTGCTTCTGCCGTTGCAGAAGCAGTTGTCCAAAAGAGAACAATAAATGAAAAAGGGATAGTAGGAGATTTTTTCTTTTGTAAAAATGCTGAGAACCAGCGCCCGCTGATTTTGCTCGGAGGCGCCGAGGGCGGCAAGGCCCTTAGTGAATGGACGGAGACAATCAACAATCTCGTTCAACGCGGATACGCTGTCCTTGTTCTGGCATACTTCGGTATGGATGGCCTTCCGCCGACTGTGCAGAGTATTCCACTGGGGTATTTTGACAAGGCCGTTGACTGGGTGAGTAAACAGCCGCTTATGGACCCCAACGGTGTGGGAGTAATAGCCGGTTCGAAAGGAACTGAGGCTGGCCTGCTGCTGGCAACAACAAATCATAACATCAAAGCCGTTGTGGCGATTGCACCCAGTGCGTATGTATTCTGGGGTATATATGGACCAGGCGGTAAGGAACAAAGAACATCTTCGTGGTCACGTGGCGGCAAAGATATCCCGCACGCACCAATGGTAAGCAGCAAAGAAAAGGTAATCAGGGCGATGCGAACACAAAGGTTTCTAACGATTTACAGCGAAGCAGTAGCAGGCCCGGACGCAGCAAAAGGCCAGATTAAGATAGAACAGGCAAAGGCATCAATTCTTTTTGTTTCCGGCAGAAGGGACGAATTGTGGCCTTCTTACAAGATGGCCGAGTCTATGATGCAAAGACTGAAAGAAAAGCAGTATCCGTATCACTATGAACATCTGAGCTATAATACCGGCCACGGGGTTATTCACGAAGCGCCCCAAAGCTGGGAGAAAATATTCTTTTTTTTAGAGACTTATTATCCGAGTTCTTCCAAACCGGACGAAAAAGACCGAACTGCGAACTACCATAAAAAAGAAAATAAGATACAATAGATTGAGAAAACCGGTAACTGCATCGGCCCGGCTGTTATTTTCGATAAGTTTGTATGATTAAGGCTGACAATCTAAAAAAACGATTCGGCAGCACTATCGCTCTGGATAACGTGAGCTTCGAGGTTCAACAGGGAGAAACCTTTGGTCTGCTCGGGCCTAACGGAGCTGGAAAAACGACCACAATTCAGCTGCTCTGCGGGCTTCTGAAGCCGGATAGCGGAATGGTCACTCTCGACGGCAAGACCGACCCGACCCTCGTTGAGGTGCGCTTGTCCCTGGGAATGGTGCCGCAAACATTGGCCGTTTACGAGGAACTTTCTGCCGAAGAGAATCTGCGCTTCTTCGGCAGGATATACGGTCTGAGCGGACGACGGTTAAAAGAGCGTGTCAGGAATTGCCTTGAAATAGCAGGTCTCTCGCAGCGCAGCAAAGAGCGAGTCTCGAAATACAGTGGCGGAATGAAACGACGGCTTAATATGGTATGCTCACTCCTCCACGAGCCGCCGCTTTTATTGCTCGATGAGCCGACGGTTGGAGTTGACCCGCAGTCCCGCAATTCGATATTCGATACAATCGAGTCTATGAAAAGGCAAGGCCGCACGATTATCTATACCACACACTATATGGAAGAAGCCGAGCGTATTTGTGACAGGGTGGCGATTCTTGACCACGGGAAGATTCTGGATATGGATAGCGTCCATAATCTTATTGTCAAACATGGTGGCCCATCCCGCGTTGAGGCCGAATTCGAAAAAGGCATCTCAGACTCCGATAAAATAAAACAGTTCATTGATAATAAAAATATACAGTTCGAAGAAACGAAGATTAAATTCGAGACCAGCCGACCGATGGAATCTCTGGCAATGCTGAACCGAAGCGGCATACGTTTTCAATCGCTGAAAGTGCAGACGGCCAATCTTGAGGATGTTTTTCTTAACCTGACCGGGCGGAGGCTTCGAGACTGATGAAGAAGGTACTATTCCTTGCTGTCAAAGATATACGGGTTTTGCTCAGTGACAAGGGCAACATCTTCTGGGTATTCGGCTTCCCTGTTATGTTCGCCCTGTTTTTTGGCGCCATATTTTCCAGTGCCGGCAAGGAGCCAACCGGGATAAAAATCGCCGTAGTGGACGAAGACAAGTCAGAGTTTTCAAGCTCTTATATATCACGACTGGAGTCCGACGAGGCATTAAAAATAGTCCGCGCCGGCCGCGACGAAGCCATCGAGCAGGTCAGAAAAGGCCAAATAGCCGCCGCGGTTGTTCTTAAGAAAGGTTTCGGGGACGGCATTGAAGCGATGTTCAACAGTGACGAACCAAAATTAGAGATAGCATCGGACCCATCGCGTAAGATGGAAGGCGGCTACCTACAGGGGCTCCTCGCCAAGGCGCAATTTGAAGCCCTCAATGAAAACTTCACCGACCGAAATTGGGTGCGGCAGCAAATCAACATCTGGCGTGGTGACGTGAAAGATTCCAACGAACTCGATTCGAAACAGACAACACTATACTCCAATTTCTTTGACTCTTTTGACACTCTGCTAAGAGATGTCAATGAGAAAGACTACAAGTCGGGCTTTGACGGCGAAATATTAAATTTCGCTAAACTGGATGTGAACAGAGAATATAATGGCCCCGTTACACCGTTTCAGATTACGTTCCCGCAGGTTCTGCTCTGGGGGTTTATGGGCTGCGCTGCGACATTTGCAATTTCAATTGTAAAGGAACGCACAAACGGCACGTTCGAGCGCTTGCGCGTCGGCCCGATTGAACGCGCTCATATACTTGGAGGCAAGGGCCTTTCCTGTTTCTTCACGTGCTTACTCATAATGTGCATTCTGTCTATTGGTGCAAAGGCAATATTCAGGATGCCTATGGGTAATTGGCTGCTGTTTATTCCTGCGGTGCTTTGCACGATACTGTGTTTCATTGGTCTTATGATGTTTATATGCACACTGGGCCGCACTGAGCAAAGTGTCGGCGCAGCAGGCTGGGCAATATTTATGATTATAGGAATGCTTGGCGGAGCAATGATGCCGCTCGCCTTTATGCCATCGTGGTTGCGCCGATTCAACCACGTTAGTCCCGTGAAATGGGGTATATTCGCTCTCGAAGGGGCCGTCTGGCGCAACTTCAGCTTTGCAGAAATGTTAAGTCCCTGCCTGATTCTGCTGGCGATTGGAACTACTGCCTTTTTGCTCGGAGTATTTATGCTCCGAAATCAGGACAAGTGACTTTACTCGCCTGCCCTATGAGATGTGTCTTTACTGTGTTTCTGGGGCATCTTTCGGTTCTATTGCCCACCTGTAAAAAGAAAGCGAATGGCATCATTAAAACTAACAAGTGGTGGGCCATTAACCATTACCGTCTCTCCCGGCTCAGGTAAGCTGAAGGGCTCATACAAAAACGAATGCCAGTTGAATTTTAGCCAGTGCAATTCCTCATCCTCGAGCGGAACATCAAAAGTAAAGGCGACCTCCCGCGGAAAACCGCTCTGACCTTTTTCCATAATCTTCGCTGTCATTCCTTTGAGAACGAACTTATCGTGCTTTTCAAACATTTGGCTACTTGAGAAAAGTCTGTTGCTGGCGGCAAAAGCGTGACTTAAATGCAAAAGACTGTTCTGTTCTGATGTAAAAATACTGTCCTCTTTACTCTTGATGATGACCGTCTTATCATCCGGCTTTCTGATTTCCAGGGCTGTACATGCAAAGGCAAGGGCACGTATAGATTTCGGAATCGGATTTCCATAGTAGGCGGCATTAAACGGCATCACAAAGACAGAAAGTTGGCACGGGGCATTGACTATAACAACACGTGATTCTTCCAACAGAGAAACTGTCTCACTGGCCGCCGCATTCCCCAGCCCCTTTAATACGGCAGGAGTCACCTTGGCTGACACAACCCGCGAAATTGCGGCACGTGGTATATGCACGATTAAAAGAATTATGCATAGAACCCAGGCAAAACTTCTATAGAGATGTGATACACACAACCTATTTGAATTCTCTATAAGGTTACCAACAAAGACGGCAATGAAACCATAGGCGCCTATCGCCACAAACCCGAAATTCTTACTGCTTGGAGCTGAAACGATGGGGATAGCTGCAAATATCATAACTGCAAACCAGAACCGACCCCTCACATCCTTAACAACTATAGGAAGAAAAAGAATTAACGCAATAGCGGCGAAAATTATATAGAAAATATAAATGATTGTACACAGTTGCAAATTGCAGAACAGCATAACATCGGGCGGCAAGCTAGTAAGCTGTCCTGCAATAACAGCAAGTCCATAACTGGGCAGGTGATATAAAAACCGTAATGGCTCATGGCTGGGGTCGATGTACATCGGACCAATCCCGGAAATGCCGTAACCGAGTAGTTGATAGACAGTTCGCCAGATAATAATTGTTATAATCGCAGGCAGCAAAGTCACAAGACGTTTTGACCAAGGCCCTTTATCTAACACCAGAGCGTAAGCCAATACAAAAGCAAATGTCGATACACCGGCTTCATTCGACAGCAGTGAAAGGAAAAAAAATACGATGGATAATATCCCTGCCAAAATCGAGTTTCTTGCACGCCATTTATGGTGCATGCAGAAGCAAAGCAAACCAAGGCACAAAGCTGTCACAAAACCCCTGTTGGCAACAAACATCACCGGGAAATAGGTGTTGCTGTCTAAAACGAACATCAGGGCCGCCAATCCTGCAACCCACGTTGGTCCTATTATTTTCCGGTACATAAATGACGCGAGAAAAACAACTGCTGAAAACCATATGATGTTATGGGCATGCATTAGCATTGGTGAATCGGGGAACCAGCGATAATCCAGCCAATGTGTTAAAGCCGTAAAAGGCCGCCATAGAGATGCCTTCACTTCTCCGGACGTCCACCAGGGCATAAGACCATAGTCCTGCGTCATCTGCCCTCGTCTCTTGTCACGCGTAAAGCCGAATGTCTCGAATAGAACCGTTGACAACTTTCCCGTTTCCTCAGGAATCATACCGGTTGCGTAAAGCCCTGTCGGTATCTCAGAGGGACTTAGCTGAAAATTCCGTTGAACAAGGTCATCCATCACTAGACCTCCCCACAGCGAAGGCAGCATAAAAATTGCCCCCAAAACGCTGAGTACCAAAGGTAGGTACTTAAGCTCAAGAAACTGATTCACTGTCTTTTTCAAAAAACTCCACATCGCTTTCATCTTATAGTGATATAATAAAAAAAACCATATTTTTCGATTGCGATAATCACCATAACACTACACCTTGCCATCCCGACCGAAGTGGAGGGATCTGTTAAAAATTGTCATTGCCAACGCAGCGCGGCAATCTAAAAAATGTTTAGCTCCCTTACCCATCGTTTGTAGTTTGGGGATTCTCTCTTTTAACGCCTGTCGTTTAGGCGTTTATATTTAACCTGCCGTTTCACAGCGTGGTACAGACGTGATGGTCTCCCAGATTAAACATGAGCCATCTTTTCTGTCCGGCTTCGGGCCGGGACAATCAGCGGTAATCGCACGGTCTTCCGGATTTATCCGAAGATGACAGTGTGTAATAAGCGAAAGCAGCATCAGGTCTCCATAGACGTTTTCCGTCCATTGGAAGGTTTCCGCATCGGTGGGTTGGCCTGTTTTCAATGTGACCTGTCCCTTGTTGCCGGGCGCAATTACAGAAACAAATCCATCGCCGGATTGCAGCGCAACGCGTCCTAAGCCGCAATCAATGACCTTGAATTGACTCGCAGAGCTTTTGACTAACGGCTCTTTCGCTGAGACAGCAGTTAAAACACCATCTTTTGATACCAAGACGGAATCTCCACCAAAAGTTGTCAGCTTTATCGTCTGACCGAAAGGAATCGCTTTTCTAAATCCCTTGGGATAGACTTCATCCACTGTAAATTTATCGAAATCCGCATAACCGCCGGGGCCGCCCTCAGTGTTATAATGAAACAGAGAATAACGAATTCCTTGAAAAGTCCTGAGCTGAAAAATCATCGTAAATTCATCACCAAACCGTTCATACTTTTCTCCATCAAGGCTGTAACTGAACTGCGCCTTTTCAGTAAGGAAATCACAATGGGCCCGCAGCCATATCTGTGTCCATTTAAATGGCGTGCTTATTCTCTTGCTGGTTAACTGGTCGAACTGCTCAATGCTCAAACCGTCGGCCTTTCGACTCACGCCGATCCACGCATACGGAAAATTCATCAGCGCCAGCCCCGTTACGTCACCTGCCTGCATCCCATTGACATCAATGACAACTGTGGGTATTGATACTGGCCCGATAGAGCGTTGTGTCAGTGTATTGCGTGCTGACCAAAGCTCTGCCGAAGGCAATGAGTGCAGCCGGAGAAAGCCGGGGTGTTCTGACAATGACCATTTGCTGTCATCCGGCAGATGATTCCATTGCCAGATGGGTTTGAGTTTAGGGCCGGAAAAATCGTCGTTGCGCTCGTAGGGCACGCGCGGCTCACAGGCATTGCCGGTATCAGGTTTGACCCACGTGCGCGGAGTGCGTTTGAGATTGCCCGGAAGGCCAAAATAGGGCCAGCCGTCCTTCCATGTAATCGGTGAAAGGCAAGTTAGTCGGCCGAGACAATTATAATCCATCATTGAAAAGCCCCACCACTGGCCGGTCTTCGTATCAATAATACCTCCCTGATGCATTGACATCCGTCCACCGTCTCTCGTATTCGGCAAAACAACATTAAAAGGCGGCGACGCACGACCCAGACCCTTAAGCCGATAACCCTCAGCTAATCCGAAATCTTCATCAATACTGATTGCAGGATTTACTTCATAAGGCCCCTCCGGCTTATCGCTCCGCGCACACGCCATCCGCATACGCCCGTCCCAGCAAGCGCTTGTGATATAGTATTTGCCGTTGATTTTGTAAAAATGACACCCCTCACCCATACCCGCGTCTTTTTCAATAACGATTCGTTCGCTGCCGGGAATTATATTCGTCATCTCGTCGTTGAATTGTGCGAAATTGATTGCCTGATAACCCCAGACAACGTAAACCTTCCCGTCGTCGTCGAATAAGACAGACAGGTCATGAAACGAACGCTTCATTGCAGTGCGCGTCCACGGCCCGGCGGCGCTTTTGGCACGAAACATCTGTGTTGTTTGCCCGTTGATATTGCTGAAAATGTAGTAGGTCCCATCGTGATAGCGAAAACACGGCGCCCAGATACCCTTGCCGTAGATATCTCGTCCCCCTTCCAGCCGAAATTCCGGACCAAGGTCCAGCCGGTCAAACGCATAACAAAGAAACTCCCAATTAACCATGTCCCTTGAATGAAGAACCGGCAATCCCGGCATACTGTGCATCGTCGTGCCGGTGAGGTAGTAGTCATCGCCGACCCGTATCATATCCGGGTCTGAAAATTCCTCATAGAACAGCGGATTCGTGAACGTTCCATTGCCGTTGTCCGCAATATGCGGAATAGTTTCAGTCGTAAAAGAAAAAAGAATAACAATAATTAAAGCAGTCAATTTTCGAGTGTAATTCAGCATTTTCAATAATGTCCTATCTTTGAATAACTAATGCTTCGACTAAAATATTTAAGGAAGGTCCACTATTATACAGCTATGGATCGGAATATTCAATATTAATGATTTCTGCCTCTTACAGGCCGGCGTCGTTTGACACGCGAACTCCATATACGGCCATCGCAAAGTCGCACTTGTTTGATTTCTCCTCAATCACGGCGCGATTGCAGTAGGCAGCGCCGCCTTGGTAGGTGTCTTTACTGGTCCGGCGCCAGAAAAGCGGAGCCGACTTACGGATACCCTGAAGCTCAAAAGCATAAAAATGTCCCGCCTTCAAAATGACTTGATTGGAGCTAAAAAAATCAAAAAGGAGCAATCCCGGCGCCTGTGGTATGTAGACAAGCTGCAAACCTTTGCCGGAGCCGAACAGGTTCGTTTCCGCAGAATACGAGTTGGGAGACAAAGCATCCTGCGATATGAGGTCGTAAAGAGCGAGGGTTACAGTATTGCCGGCTCCTGTGCCGAATCCATCTCCGGCGAAAAGGCTGATGCGCTGGAGTTTCGAATCTTCGACGATCGTGAATGTCTGGCCAATGTTTGTGACTCCTGCGGCCTGATTGAAACTAACTGCCTCGGTAGCGGTGTAATAGGGATTTGTTGTTGTGCTTAAGATAGGACTACCGGGCCAGTTCGTTGGATCGTAACCGGCATCTTGCGTAACGGTCACGCTGGCAGAGGTGACATTTGCAGCGTCTGCCGGGTTCTCCTGACACGCAGCTTCGGATGCGGGAATTGCCTTCGGCGGAACAGTGACGCCTTCGAGCGTTTGTTTGATCGGCTGAATGGTTCCGTCCGGGTTGTAATACAGGTATTCCAAACAAACGCTGCGCCGGCCAATTGCGCCTTTTTCCCCATTCAACGTGAGAACGGCGTTGTGGTAAAAGAGATACCATTGACCATGGAACTCGATAATTCCAGGATGAATAGTGTAGCTGTTCTTTGCCTGGTCCGTGAGGACTCCTTGATAAGTCCACGGGCCGGTAATCTTCGGAGCGGTCGCGTAGCAAATTTTTTCCCACATGTTCTGATGCGCGAATGCCGCATAAGTGAGGTAATACACATTGCCGCGTTTATGGAGCCATGGACCTTCCGTGTAATTGGGCACGTGGATTTTTTGGATCGGGCCGTCAAGCTCAATCATGTTGGGCTTGAGCTTGACCAGATAGCAATTGGGATTGCCCCACGCGAGCCAGGCGGTTCCGTCATCGTCAATGAAAACAGTGGGATCAAAGTCATCCCAGGGATTTGGGCTGGGTGTCATGTCGTCCGTGACCAAGGCTGTACCGCGCGCATCCACAAAGGGGCCCGTGGGGCTGTCCGATACGGCCACGCCAATGGCCCTGCCAGGGTGCGTGTTGTCGTGCTGAACGGTGGTGTAGAAATAAAATTTCACGTTCCTCTCGATGACTTGAGACGCCCAAGCGTCCCGCACCGCCCACTTGAAATCTGTCACCTTCATGATCGGGCCGTGAGGAGTCCACGTCTTCATATCTTTGGAAGAGAAACAGAGCCATTCCCACATGGTGAACATCTCTTTGCCCTTGGCCTCATCGTGACCGGTGTAAAGATAGACGGTGTCGTTGTAAACCATCGGCGCCGGGTCGGCGGTAAAAACGTCCTTGATGATTGGATTTCCGGCTTCGGCGACGGAATTTGAAGTGGAAATGGCCGGCGTGCTGGTCACGGAGTAGGATGCCGTTGCGTTGCCGTTATCCGCAATATGCGGGATAGTGTCAGTTGTAAAAACAAAAAGACTGACAATAATGAAGATTGTCTTGCGAACGAAATCCATCCTTTGAAGCTTGAAAGTTACTGACTGACTGCTTTTTCCAGCTTAAACAAATCAAGGTCAATGGCCTCGGCCATCTTCTGATACCCTGCCGGATTTAGGTGCAGCCATTCGAATTGATAGGCCGGGTTCAGTTGGTCTGCATCCGCCGGATCACGAACCGCCAGATCGAAATCAATGACTCCGTCGAATTGTCCGCTGGTCCTTATCCAATCGTTAACTGCATCGCGCACAGCCTCATGTGCAGATGAGTAATAACCATTTCCTTTAAAAGGTGTTATTGTTGCTCCGTATATCAGTAGGCCTGCGTTGTGGGCCTTAGTTATGAATGTCTGATATGCGGAAATGATACTGGCCGCTGTTTGGCCGCCGCCAATGTCGTTAACTCCATTGAGAATAATCACCCAGCGTACCCCGGATTGACCAAGTACATCATGGTCAAAACGCTTCAGCGCGGTTGGCCCAAGCCCGCCGGATACTATGGCATTGCCGCCAATACCTTGATTTAATACGCCAATCTTCGCGGTATCCGGGTTCGCCTGCAGGCGTCGCGCCAAGTCATCCGGCCACCGGTTGTTGCCGTTGGTGGTCGAGCCCCTGCCGTCCGTAATCGAATCTCCCAGCACTGCCGCACATGCGTAGGAATCATCAAGCCACAAATCAATCCCGCTCAAAATATACCAATGGTCTGTTTTAGCCGCCGACTCCATATCAGCTGCTGTCACTGCATTGCCGAATTGAATATAGGATGTGGTCCTCGAGCCGGGATGACCGGTGACATCAGCTGAAGTCTCCCCGAAATAAATACTTACCGCCAGATTGCTCAATGGTTTTACATCAAAGTCCAGAGTATCCGAATAAACGGCCTTTCCCGCCGGAATAGTTATCGATGTTGCCCCCTTAAACGTCAGTGCTGTGTCCGTTGCCGGCTCTATCGCACTGCCGCCCTTTGATACCGCCAGATGAGCTGCCTTAATTGTTACCGGGCTGGACCCGTATGCATTGGAAAACTGCACGCGTAATTTGCTCCCTCCTAAGGTCACGTGTACAACCTGGCGCAGTGTATTATTGGATAATCCCGGTTCTGGCGGATTGTTGTGGGGTTCCGTCAACTGCTGGGCGGTCACCCAGGTGCCTATCCAGCATTCCTCCGCAGCCGTACATGAGATACAAAAAAGACTCAGTATTAAAAGAAAAAATCCTGCTACGCTCGATTTCTTCAATATTCTCATCTTTTTTATCTCCATCTTTATTTTTTTCTGTACGATATCAATAATCTAACCATAATTCGCAATCTTTGTCAACAAAATCATTTGGCCCTGTCGCTTTCGGCAGGGGTTATTAGGCAGGTTACATAACCGCAGGACGTAAGTCCGCTGTGAATAAATATTTATTGTTGTTATTCCCATGCAATTTATCCCATAGGGAGCGGGAATCGAAAGTGTTTAGTAGTCGCCAGCACGGTTATGCCGGTCAACTCCTAACCAATCCTGAGCATGTCGAAGTCAATATTTGGCTTCAGCTTGGTTTTTTACTTTTACATCAGCCACTCTTGAGCCATCAAGCCGAGATCTTTTAAGTCAACAATCCCGTCTCCCTCCGGCGGTGCAATATCAGCAGAAGGCGAACCAGGTGCTTGCAGCCATTGATCGGCTAAAATCGCAAAGTCAACAAAGTTCACAATACCGTCTTCATTAAGGTCGGCTACTATTTGTTGCTCGAATAAAGTAAGGTCAATTGCATCAGCCATCGCCTGTTGGCCTGCAACATTCAGATGCAGATAATCGTTTTGATAGAGGTATGCCGGATTCAGCTTTTCATGGTCCGCAGGGTCCCATACTGCGGGATCCATGTCGATGACTGCATCGAACTCGCCGCTGGTCCTTATCCAATCGTTAATTGAATTGCGCCAGGTCAGACGGCTTGGGTTGCTGGCATATCCTGACCCTTTAAATGGCAGTATCGGCACCCCGTATACAAGAATGCCATGGGCATGGGCCTTGTCTATGAACTCCTGATACGCGTTAATTAAATTTGTAACTATTGTGGAACTGGAGGCGCTGCCGAGATCATTAATCCCCTCTAAGATTATCACCCATTTCACGCCGGGTTGCTCGAGAACATCATGGTCAAAACGCGCCAGTGCCGTCGGCCCCAGCCCACCGGATAGCACGCAATTGCCGCCGATTCCTTCATTTATTGTAGCAACCTTCAAAGTATTTGCATCTGCACGCAACCGGTTTGCAAAGTCATCGGGCCATCGGTTGTTGTAGTTGGGGTCACATCCTCTTCCGTCCGTAATCGAATCTCCCAGTGTTACCGCGCATCCGTAGAAATCATCGAGCAGCACATCAATCCTGCTCAAAACATACCAATGCTCTGTTTTATACCCCGACTGCATCTCGGCATCTGAAACTGTATTGCCGGTTTTGAGATAGTATGAGGTCCTCGAGCCCGGATGCCCCGTAACATTCGTCGACGACGCCGACCCGAAATAAATACTTACCGTCAGGTTGCTCAATGGTGCTACATTAAAATCTAAAGCGTCCGAGTAAATTTCCCCTCCCGTCGGAATAGTTACCGACGCCGAACCCCCAAAAGTCAGCGCCGTGTCCGTTGCTGTATCTATTGAGCTGTTTATTGGGATGCCGCTGTTTGATAGTGCTATATGGGCGGAATTAATAGTTACCGGGCCGCCGGTTGTTGTATACTTATTGGAAAATTGCACCCGGATTCTGCTGCCTCCCAGCGTTGCGTGCACAATCTGACGCAGTGTATTATTGGCTAATCCCGGCGAAGCCGGATTGTTATAGGATTCCACCAGCTGCTGGCCGGTCGCCCAGGTGCCTATCCAGCACTCTGTCGCAGATGCCGTATGTGAAATACAGCAAATACTCAGTATTAAAAGAATAAATCCTGCTATACTCGTTTTCTTCAATATTCTCATTTTCTTCTATTCTCCTAAAATTGTTTAGTTTTATCTATTATCCCTAAATATGCCCCGGAAGTCAAGGAAATTGTCCTCCATATATGCCTCTCGAATCGAAGACTTCCACATCCCCCCGCCTGTCCCCGCTTGCCCTCGACCGAAGCTCCGCAGGTTCCGCTATCGGGGGAGAAGTTGCTACTTTGGTCTCGCAACAGGGGATCCATGCTCGATTACTGTTCTCCGCTTCTGCGGCGTCCGGCAACACCGCGCTATCCGCAGTTAACACTCCCCAAGATCTGCCTAAGACGTTGCCCTCCCAATGGCAATATATCTTGTGAGTACGATAACAGCGACTAAGTTAATGGCAAGGCCCAGAACAGCGAATGTCTTTTTTCGATTCTTTTGGCATACACCTCTAACGCCAAGTACCACCCCGACGATATTCGCAAAACCACCTGCCATTACAACCGTAGCGAACATATGTAACATTAACGAACCCCTCTGCGCGATTTCTGGAATGATAGCTCCCATAATAACCATAGACACGAAAAGTAACAAATCGAGCAAACCTGTTGCCGCTGCTATCACAAATGATGTGATACCGCACCACGAATGTTTGCCAAAATCGGTGTCCCCTTTATAAATCTTTACAATGTCCGTGATCACCCTCTTATCAAGATCGCCTTCTTTTTGAACACTCTTTGTTCTCAGCTTCTCTTCAAATCTTTGTCTCAATTCCTCTACGAACTCTTCATAAACTCCCTCAAGCACACTTGACTTTGCGACAGATATACCTCGAGTTGCTCCTGTAAAAATGAAAGTATAATCAGGAGTAAGGCCAATACGTTCAATAATGTCCCAGGAAAATTTGCCTTCTTCGTATTGGCTTCGTTCGATAAAGCCTGTCTCGTTTATTTCCAGTTCGTGTTCACCAAAAGAGGCGTCGTTTGAACTATTTTTAAGCATTTTTCTTACAGCTTTTTCTAAACGTTTTCTGTGCCCTCCCAATAGCCAAAACATTACTGTCCCTGCAATCACCGCGCCGACAATTGGAATGTCCCACCTGTCTTTGCGCACACCGTTAATGCAGAACAAAATAAAAAAGGCTATAGGAACAAGAATGCCCAAAATAATGTTTTTGCGTCTCGCTGGGGAGTAATGCTTATAATAAAACTGGATAAATGCCACTAAGTCGTCAGGGGAAGCTTTATACTTTATACGCATAGTTTCAATCTCTTTTTTAACTTTAAAGATAAAGCAGGCCGCTCACCGCTTCTTATTGTTCCATAATTTCGCTTTTCTTATTTGTTAATTCTACACAAATAGCATTAATTTACAACTCCCAAAATTTCCTCATAGCGAAGTGGATATCCCCAACTCAAGCTATGAGAGAGCCGCTATTGTGGATCCATATTTTATGATACTTCCCAATCCCCCACAACAAAATGCTTGTTTTTTGCCAAAATTGTTCTTGACAAAACCTTAAAAGGTCGCTACAATAATTACTGAATTTCTGGGGCAGGAAAACTCACCTAAATAGACTTTTGCTGTGTATTTATTGTTTTTAAAGAAGGGAATTTACTGAAATGCCATCCAAATCAGCCCTCTTATTAATAGTTGCCCTTTTTGTAACAACGGCAGGTGCGGATGTAGTTGAATACGACCTGAATTGCGACGGCTATTATTGGCTGGACAGGTCTTGGAGCACAAATTTCGACCTCGGAGTCACATTTTCAGAAATATCACATATTTACCTCCATTGGGAAGGTTCCATAACTGCCGCTGAGTTTGAACCTATTTTTCCTAATCCGATTTTTGAGCCATATTATGACGGCCGTTTCATAGCTTACATACGGGATTTTGGTTCCAGCACTTCTTTGGCCAGCAAAAATGTTAGTGCCGGTGAAGATACAGCTCCGAACCCCGAACCATTTGATTTACAGTCCTTGTTCTCAATTTCTGATTATTCTCCGCTTCTTGATGGAACCGGTTCTATTAAGATAAACTTTCAGCAAACTTATCCGCTTGAATGGTATTTTGAGCCGCCGATTGTAGCCTTGGTATCGAACGCGTCTGGTCAGCTTGACAGCGCAAAGCTCGTATTTGAAGGTGTTATTGTCCCCGAACCAATCACTATACTATTGTTTGGTTTAGGCAGCTTCGCTTTAATGCGAAAACCCGGAAAAAAACTAAAAAGCTGACAACAAAAAGCTTGTGCACCCCTTAAAATTCTATCCGTTTTCCTCCTCTCTGCCTGCCAGCTCGTACCTTGGGTGCAGCAGCAACTTTATGCAAAAAGCCCTGCGCAGCTTGTGCCTTAGGTGCTGCTCCTCAATTTTTCATTTTGATTTTTAAGTTCTCTTTATCAGCCCCCGTCAACGCCAAAATTTCACGGCTGTTTTTATATTTTTGATTTTTACTTTTTAGTTTTGCTTTTTGCAGTTTGATTTTTAATTTATTTTCTCTCTGCGTTCTCCGCGGTAAGAAAAAAAGTCAGTGTCAGTCCGTGTTTTAGTCTGTGTTTGTCAGTGTTTACTTCAATCAAAAATGGGGGTACCTGTTGAGTAAGATCAAATTTTATCAAAATTTTTTAATCTCTTTTCTTACAACGACTTATAAGATTTTCTCCCCCGAAAAATCCTCGATTTTTCGAATCAAACACGCGGGTACCTTCTATTGTAGAAGGAGGTCAAATGAGACCTTTTAGATAAATAATTATCAACTTAGTAAATCTCGTTTTTAGCGTTTGAAAATTTGAATTTCGAATTTGTTTAGGATTTAGATATTTGGATTTCGAATTTCTCGCTTTCCGTAGTAGCGAAGCGAAGACGGAAGCGCAGGTCGTCTGCGCAGAAGGAAATTTCAATCAAAATGAACAAAATATACGAAACAAAGCCAATTTTTGAAATGCCAAAAAATGAACTTAAGCCATTTTATGACAAGCTATTATGGCAATTTATCGGCCTTCGGGCAAGGTCAAAACAAACCCAAAACGAACCCAAACGAACCCAATTTTATCTGTCAGCTTATTGCAGAAGTTCCTCTGCGATTTCAGAGCCGGCTTTGGTATTTGCGATCGCCTTGCAGTTTTTAGCCATTTCCTTTCGCTTATCTTCATTTTTCATCAGCTCTTCCAGCACCGGCCACAGTCGCTGGGCCAGAACGTTGTCTTTGTGCCGCTTCGAATCCTTCACAATAACAGCGGCACCTGCATCGACAAGCTTTTTCGCGTTCAAAAATTGATGCTTGTCTCTGTGATACGGATACGGTATGCAGATGCTCGGCACTCCAGCCGTAGCGTATTCAGCTACACTGACCGCGCCGCTTCTGCCGATGACCAAATCCGCAGCCGACAACATATTCGGCATCTCATCAAGATAGTCTATTACCTTATGACTAATTTTAGCGTCGGTGTATCTGTTCTGGACATCGTCGAAATTCGCTCGTCCCGTCAAATGAACTATCTGCCACTGCTCCGCAAACTCGGCCAGGTTCTCCAGAAGCGAACAGACGGCCTCGTTTATATTCTCCGACCCGCTCGATGCACCGGTTATAAGCAAAATCTTCTTTTGTCTTTCGAGACCAAGCTCACTCTTGACCTTTTCCTGCTGGGGACTTTCAAAGTCAGCTCGCAAGGGACAGCCGACAACATATACTTTCGCTCCATTTTTACCAAATTTTCGCTTACTTTCCTCGAATTGCACGAAAATCTTCTCCGCCCAGCTGGCTATTATCTTATTTGCTCGCCCCGGCACAATATCGACATTTACCAGCACAATAGGGATTTGGAATTTATGGGCGGAGTAACAAACCGGCGCTGATACAAAGCCGCCCAAACCAATCACCACAGCGGACTTACTTTCAGTAATTATCCGTTTGGCAGTTTGATAGCTTTTCAGAAACGAAGTGAAAAAGTTGATGAGTTTGACGGGCTTGAAGGAAAATTTGCAAACCGGCAGGCTTGTGTGTTCGAAGCCGGTTTTGGACAGAATCCGCAAGTCGATCCAGTGAGTGCTGCAGAGAAAATGCACTTTAGCTTCGGGGTCGAGTTTGGTAATTTTTTCCGCTATTGCAATGGCGGGATAGATATGTCCGCCTGTCCCGCCCCCGACAAAGAAAAAACACTTTTCGCCCATTATTATCAATCCCTCAGAGATCCTTTTTTAGATTGTTTTGCAATATTTAGCAGCACGCCTACTGCAACAGATGACAGCAGCATACTGGTTCCGCCGGCACTTACGAACGGCAGAGGTATGCCTTTTGTCGGCAGCACAACCGTTACTACGCCGATATTTAGTGCCGCCTGGATACCAATTGTCAAAACAATTCCAGCGGTTAACAGTCGACCGAATCGGTCGCTGCATCGCACGACCACCAGTATTCCCAGCCAAACAAAAATAATAAATAACCCAATTACTGCTATTGTTCCAGCGAAGCCGAGCTCCTCGCCTATGATAGCGAAGATAAAATCTGTTGTATCTTCCGGCAAATGGCCGTACTTGCAAATCCCCCTACCGAGTCCTTTGCCCCATATCCCGCCGGAGCCGAGCGCAATTAGCGATTGGTTCGACTGATAATTAGCCGAATCAGCTAATCCCTGAGGATTTAAAAAAGCAGTGATTCGCTGCAGTCGGCTGGGTGAGCGAAGCAAGGCAATGAAAAAGGAGATTAGGCCGAATGGTATTAGGGTTAGAATATGCCACAATCTTACACCGGCGATTGTTAATATCAGAAGACCCAAAAGTGATATAAATGCTGCTGTGCCAAAGTCTTCGGTGATTATTAATCCGACTATTACGGCTATTACGATACAGAGCGGGACAAAGCCTTTCCAGTATAACTTTATACCGTCACCGAACTTATCGCAAAATGCAGCAAGGAAAAAGACAAGCATCCATTTTGCCAGCTCAGAAGGCTGAAAACTTATCGTTATTGAGCCAATGGGGAACCTGAGCCAGCGACGAGCCTGGTTGACTTCGGTGCCGAACTGCGGAAATAAAACAAGTATAAGTAACACTATACTAAGGACTAACAGATAGGTAACCGGTGATTTGAACCAGCCGGCAGTTAGGGCAAGTCTGCGATAATTGAAAAAAGAGACGACATAGAGAATTAAACAAGCGAGCGGAAAAAAAAGGAGCTGACGCAAAGCAGGGAAATCATAAAATCTATGTAAGTCAATGTCTTGGCCGACGTTAGCACCGGCGGAGAAGACAAAGACGGTGCCGACAGCCATCAGGATAATGACGACCATTTCAATATTACGGGCGAGCGAATTGTTGGCTGTTGCTGTAAGCACTTGATTATACAATAGTTATGTAAAACCGGCCCTATATATAAAATGAGATTTACCAGAGTTATTTTCGGCTCAAGAAGGTTAATTGCAATAGAAATTGTTGTATTTCGGCTGTTAAAAGGGGTGGTTTGGGTAAGATGGGTAAGGGGAGATTCACTTAGATTTTTTCGTAAAACGGCTCCAAAAGGGGTAACGGCGCTGGTTTACGGGTATATGATGGAAAATATTCGAAAACGTTCGAAAACTATATAGAAACGTTCGAAAAAAGTATACAAACATACAAAAACTGTATAGAAATATTCGAAAGTTGCATAGAAATATTCAAAAAAATTTGAATAGTTCGTTGAGAAACCGGCAATGAAGGGAGTCAGGGGTAAGAATTCAGAAAACAGAATAAAAATTTAGGATGGTTAATTGGTTAAGCGGTTAAATGGTTAATTGGGGAATTGTGGAGCGGGAAGCGTATCTTGTCGGAGGAATTTTTAAGTAAAGGTACCATCTATTGTGCAAGCTAAGGCATAAATGGCTTGGCCACAAGTTGACTAAATTGACAGGGATTTTTAAGACTTTTTTTTTCAGTAGGTGGCAATACCACCTAGCGCGGATAATCATACTGGGATTTTTGTTGCTGGGATTTTGGTAGAGGCAACTCACTATGTGGCAATGCCATATATCGCCAAAAGTATATTAGCATATGCGTATATGCATATATACTAATGTCATGATTAAACAATCTGGGATTTGAGAAGTTAGGATTTGAGAATTGGGGAATTGAGGTCTGTGTCCCCTATTTCTGGCCGAGGGAGTATCACTCGGGGATCTGCGCTTCGCTTCGAGAGAAATTAGGCGCAGATAACACCTATGGTGCAAGCTAAGGCATAAATAGCTTGGCCACAAGTACATAGGGCATAAATGACCTAAGTTAACACCCCAGAGAGATAGCAAACGACGCATCTCACAGGGCAATGGAGATTTTTTACGGAACGAATTTTCTGCAGTGTGCGGAAGTTCAAATCAGAGTTCTCAAAAAAATTCTTGACAGTGGAGTGTTTAAGTGTAGAATTTTATTATCTTTCGCTGCATATGAAGCACCAGAAACAGGAGGCAGGATGCGGTTCTATCAGCTTAATTGCGTGAAATTTTACGAGCAGGTTTTGGTATGCGCAGATCACTGTGAAAATAAAAACCTTTTTAGAAGGAGAAAAACGATGAAAACTGTGAAAATGTTAACAATTCTGGTTCTGGCATTGGCTATAATTTTCACCTGGCCTGCGGTCAGCGAGGCACAGTGGCCACCTGAGCCGATGGGCTCGGCTTTTACCTACCAGGGGCATCTCTACGATGCCAACCACGTGTCGAACGGGGAGTATGACTTCGAGTTTAAACTCTTTGTCGATCCCTGCAAAACAGGGCCTCCATACCATATAGGCGATCCCGTCACGATATACAACCTTGACGTAATAGATGGATATTTTACGGTAGAATTGGATTTCAACCATCCATATGCGTTCGGCGGTTTTGCCCATTGGCTTGAAATTGGCGTTCGCCCGGGTGAGCTTGAAGACCCGAACGAATATACTATTCTTAGCCCACGGCAGGAGTTAACACCTGCGCCGTATGCTATTAACGCAGACAAGCTCGATGGGGCCAGTTCCAGCTCATTTGCTGGGGCGTTACATACGCACAGCGGCTCGGATATCACTTCGGGGACAGTTGATGAGGGTTATATCGACACCGACATTACCAGAGATACCGAACTTACAAGTGGACTGGCAACCAAGGCCGACATTAGCCACAACCACGATGGCTCGGATATTGTCTCGGGGACCGTCACAGCGGCCCACATCGACACCGCAATGGCCACCGACAGTGAACTTAGCACTGGATTAGCCACGAAGGCGGACATTGGCCATGACCATGATCCTTGTTATGTTAACGTAACCGGCGACAGTATGAGCGATACGCTCAGCATAACAAGTAGCGGTACTTTTGGACTCGAAGCATCTGCCGCGGGCAGCGCAGGACGGGGTGTTTACGGAAGGTCCTCAGCCAGCGATGGACACGGCGTATATGGTTATGCCAGTGATTCAGGAACCAGCATCAAATTCGGCGGTTACTTTAAGGCCAATGGCAGCTCTGGCCGGGGAGTCTACGGCCAAGCCTCAAAAACTGGAACTTCAGAGAACTATGGCGGCTATTTTGTGGCTGCGGGCGAGACCGGCCGGGGCGTCTATGGCACAGTGGCAGGCGGCCAAGCCCGGGGCGTTGAAGGCTATGCCGCTAACAGCGGCAGTTTAGTCCACTACGGCGGCTACTTTAAGGCCAATGGCGACAACGGAGTCGGCGTATATGGCGACAGCGATGATGGTACTGCCGTTCACGGCAAAAGCACGAACGGGCACGGCGTCCACGGCCAAAGTGTGGACAGCAATGGTGTATGCGGCGAAAGCACCTATGGTCAGGGTGTCTATGGTAAACATAATGGCAGTGATAACTATGGTTACCTCGGGGGGGCCCTCCATGGCGTCGAAGGTGGAGGCCTTAGCGGAAATGGTATAGGTGTCTTCGGCTGGTCCAACGCAGCAAACGGCAAAGGCGTCTTCGGCTGGTCCAACTACGATGGAGAGGGTGCGATAGCCGTGTACGGATATGCTAGTAGTTCGAACGATGTGACCAACTATGGCGGGTACTTTACCGCTGATGGCAACTATGGCTATGGCGGCTACTTTAATGCTACCGGGACAGAGAGCACAGGTATCGTTGCCTCTGGCGGTCTCTATGCCGCCCAGTTTCATGGAGACGTGTTAATCACCACCGGCAGGGTTACGACGCCCGTGCTGGAAATCACCGGCGGTTCGGACGTCTCCGAGCAGTTCGAGATCGGCAGCGAAAGCGGCGAAGCCAAGGCGGGGATGGTGGTGTGTATCGATGCAGCGAATCCCGGAAACCTCGTGGTCAGCAGCAAAGCCTACGACCGAAGGGTTGCGGGCATAATCAGCGGGGCAGGCGGTGTTAAACCCGGGATGCTGATGGGCCAGAAAGGCACTGAGGCAGACGGGGAACACCCGGTTGCGCTGACGGGGCGCGTGTATTGTCAGGCGGATGCCTCAAACGGTCCGATTGAGCCGGGCGACCTGCTGACCTCATCAGAAACAGCCGGCCATGCCATGAAGGTTACTAATTATGATAAAGCACAGGGTGCTATCCTTGGCAAGGCAATGACACCGCTGGTGGTAGGCCAGGGACTTGTACTCGTACTGGTTAACTTACAATAGAAAGAAAGGAGGTTCCACTATGATACGTAGAACAAAAATAAAGGTGTTTGTCTTAGCTGGACTGCTGTTGTTCTTGCCTAGGCTAACGCACGCGACCGAATGGACTTTCATGGTCTACCTCGACGGCGACAACAATCTGGAGGGAGATGGTATTGACGACTTTTTGGAGATGGCCAGCGTGGGTTCCAGTTCTGATGTGAAGATAGTTGTGCTCTTCGACCGCATTCCCGGGGAGAGCAGTTCCTACGGAGACTGGACGGACACCCGCCGGGGCCTTGTCAGCAAGAATGATGTGCCGAGTGACGGCAACGACGGGAAGCCCGCCTGGGGCACGAGTGTGGGCGAGGAGAATATGGGCGACCCGCAGACCCTGATAGACTTTGTCGAGTGGGGGATGCAGAACTACCCCGCCTCCATGTATGCCGTTATACTCTGGAACCACGGCGGCGGCTGGCGGTTACGGCGGGGCGAGGAAGAGCTTCTGCTCAAAGCGGTGTGTTGGGATGACACCGACGGCGGCGATCGCCTTTCTATGAGGGAGTTGCGTGGCGCACTGGATACGATCGAGACAGATGAAGAGGAGCCGAACCTTGTTGGCTTCGATGCTTGCCTGATGGGTATGGTTGAGGTGGCCTACGAGATTCGCCAGCATGGCAGTGTAATGGTCGGCTCGGAGAACACCGAACCGGAAGACGGGTGGCCGTACAACACGATTCTGGATGACTTGGTGGATGACCCCACAATGAGAGCAGCCGAACTCGGTAGTACTATCGTCACTCGCTACCATCAATCGGAGAGCGAGACTCAGTCGGCCACCAATCTTGTATTAATGAATGCCCTGGCGACCGAGATCGACTCATTCGCCCAGACGCTCAGAGACGATTGGAGCGGGGATCCTGGCGCCTGTGCAGCGGCGGCTTACCCTGTGATGATGGACATCGATTCCGCCGTTTTCGCCGAGGCACATGGCTCCGGGTGGCCTGGAAGCCACGGCCTATCCATATACTTCCCCGAGACCAGTGGCGAATTCAATACCGACTACAACGGCGCAGTGGTTATGTTGGCGCAGGACACGCGATGGGAAGAGTTTCTGCAGGACTTTCATACGTTCATGGCAGGCTCCTGGGTCGCAGACGCGCGTGACCAATCCCAGGAGTACGACGCCAGTGGTGCAGCAGGCCTCCAAGGATGGCATATAGACCTTTACGACTTCTGTGAGAAGCTGATTGATAATGTGTCGGGCGTTATCTGGGTGGACTTTGCCTATGTCGGGACCGAGAACGGAACCTTCGACCAGCCATATAACACCCTAGCGGAGGCCGTAACAGCCGCAAGCAGTGGCGAGACCATTTGTATTAAGCCGGGCTCATCGGACGAAAACATTGCCATCACCAAGGCGATGACACTGCGAGCATCCGGAGGAACGGTAATCATAGGGCTGTGATTATGGGAGATGATGATGGGTAATTAAGGCTCAGAACCAGAAAAGGAGTAAACGATTCACGAAGAACAAATTTTTTAGTAAATGAGGAGTTAGAAATGAACAAAAAAACAATAGCGGGGATAACTCAACTGACCGTTTGGATAGTGCTGTCAATCTTGGTAGGCGGCACAAAGGTGTGGGCGCAAAGCGGCGGGCAATACGATTTGAGCTGGAATACGATAAACGGCGGCGGCGGGACGAGCAACGACGGACAATATATAGTTAGCGGCACAATAGGTCAAGCAGATGCCGGTGTAATGAGCGGCGGAGACTATGAACTCTTAGGCGGATTCTGGCCGGGCGAGCCGGTATGCACGGTTGATTTTTATCACTATGCAAGATTTGCCGAACTTTGGCTTGAAACCGGACCCGGGCTGGCTGCTGACCTGTATGAGGATAATGTCGTCGACGAACTTGATTTGAAGCTGTTCGTTGATGAATGGCTTTATTATTGTCCGTATAACTGGCCGTTAAGGTAAAAGCAGAGATTTATTAGTTGCGGATTGACCGATTGCGCGGGAGAAACAGGGAATTAATCTCAACATAAACGCATTTAATTGGTATAAACAAAATCTGTGGTTTTTTGGTTACTATTAAATTTATTTGAGGAAACAAAAATGAAAAACGTCAGAAACATCACATTCTATTTTTTACTGGCGCTGTGCTCATTGGCTTTGTTAGGCTGCGGCAAAAAGGCTGATGAAAACAAACCCATCAGTGAAGTGCAGGCGGAAGCTGAAAAGATGGACATTGAGCAGCTTCGGTCAATGGTGCTTAAATACAAAGATGCCATTATGGCCAAGCAGGACGATATTGCAAAAATAGGCGTTAACCTGAAGAAAATCCCTGTTGCTGAAATGCTGGGCGAGGATGCAAAAGAGCTGAAAACCGACATCGAGAATCTAAACAAGTCTGTCTCAGCTCTTAAGGAGCGTTTCGAGGTTTATTACGAAAAGCTCAGAGAAAAAGACGGGGATTTATCCGACCTGAAAATATAACTGCAAGAGTAAACAGGATATTCAGGTAGTTATGATTTTTTGATGTTCACGTCACGCTGCGGGAACGGGATGGTGATGTTGTTGTCTTTGAGGGCCTTGAATACGGCGAGATTCACATCGTATTTCGTTTGAAAGTATTTTCCGGTTGGCACCCAGTATCTAAAGGCGATATTAACAGAAGAATCAGCAAATTTATCAACACCAATCTGTGGGGCAGGCTCCTTAACGATATCGGAGAAAGACATCAGCGTTTCTGTAATAACGGAAATGGCCTTTTCGGGGTCATCGCCGTAACTTATGCCAACGGACGCTTCTATAATTCTCTGATTTTTAGAGTTCCAGAGAATTTCTCCAACGATATGTCGATTGGGGATAGTGACCCTGACACCATCTTCGGTGACCAGGGTCGTATTGGCGAGCCTGATGTCGCTAACAACACCATTAACATCTTTGACGGAGATGGCGTCACCGAGAACAAAGGGCCTTCCGAGGATGATGACAAGGCCGGCACCATAATTAGATAAGGGGCCCTGTATTGCGTAAGTTGCACCGAAAACAAGGGCGCCTATGGCGGCGAAATTTTATGGTTTCAGGATACTCGGCGAGTGGTTACAATGGTGAGATAAAAAGTATCGAACAAAAAACAGTAAACATCGAATTATAACAAGGGAAAGTATGAAGATGAATTTTAAGAAAGCCAGGTATTTATTTGCATTTACAGCGGTAGTGCTGGTAGTTGGTGCGGCGGGGTGCCAAAGACCAGAACGGTTCGAAACAGGACGGTTCGATTATCAGCGCATCGAGCTTGCAAACGGGCTGGAAGTAGTAACGTTAGAGGATTTTTCCTGCCCGATAGTAGCAGTTCAGTTATGGTATCACGTCGGGTCGAAAGACGAGCAGCCGGAGCGGCAAGGGTTTGCCCATATGTTCGAGCATATGATGTTTCGCGGGACGGACAAGCTCGGGCCGACAGAACATTTTTCATACATTCGGCGCGTCGGCGGGATGTCCAACGGCTATACCGGATTTGACAGGACGGTCTATCTCGAAACGCTGCCGGCAAAACAGATTGAGCTGGCACTGTGGCTGGAGGCGGAGCGAATGACGTTTCTGAAGATTGACCAGGAGTCGTTCGATACGGAACGCAAGGTGGTCGAGGAAGAACGACGAATGGGGCTGAATGAGACTTACGGGACTGTGTATGAGCAGCTGCTGGCGGAGGTTTTCGAGGTCCATCCGTATCGCTGGCCGCCGATAGGAAAGATACCGCATCTTCGTGCGTCATCGGTGCAGGAGCTGAGGGATTTCTGGACGCGATATTATGTGCCGAGCAATGCGACACTGATTGTTGTCGGTGCAGTAAAACACGGGGATGCACAGCGACTGGCAAGACGTTACTTCGAATGGATACCACAATACGATGAGCCGGGGCGGGTTGCAGTTAAGGAGCCGGAACAAACAGAGAAGCGGATGGTCAAGCTGGAGGAAGATAATGCACCTGCACCTGTTGTCGGGGTGGTGTACCGGACGGTGCCAATCAGTAATAAGGACTCAATCGCGGTGGACCTTTTAGCGGAGATTTTAGGCGGCGGCAGAAGCAGCAGATTATATCGTGAGCTGGTGGCGGAGAAGCAATTGGCGGTTGGTGCGGCGGCGGCGACATGGTCGCTGGAGCAGGATGGTCTGCTCGGGGCAGGAGCAGTAATGTCGCCGGTTGGCGGTGATGCAAACAGTATTCTCGGGATTGTCGAGGGACATATTTGCCGGCTGCGGAATGAAGAGGTGAGTGAGCGCGAACTGATGAAGGCGAAAAACCAGATGCTGCGCGAGCTGGTGACGGCAAATCTGCGTATTGAAAGCAAAGCGAAGATGTTAGGCAGTGCGGCAGTGGAATACGGGGACGTTTCGCAGGTCAACCGTTGGCTGGATGATATACGAAAGGTAACAGCAGCGGATATTCAGCGTGTGGCAAATGAGTATTTGACGGAGGAGCGGACGCTGGAGGTCAAGGTTGAGCAGAATCCGGCTGGTACGGTGAGGAGTATGCTCGGTATTTCGAAGGAAGAGGATGCCCCAATTACAGCGGAGCCGGAGAAGGTCGCGCCAAAACCGGGACGTGGAGGACTTGAACGCAGCAAAGATTGGCCAAAAGAGCCGCCGGTTGCGAAGGTTTTGGCGGCGAAGATAACGCCGAGGTACAACAGCGGAAAATTAGAAAATGGTTTGAAAGTGCTCGTAGTGCCGAATCATGAGGTTCCATTTGTGAGTATCCAAATGGGGCTATTGTCGGGGGCGTGGACGGAGAACAAGCCGGGGACAGCGTCGATGACAATGCAGATGCTCGTCAAAGGGACGATCAAACATAGTGAGGGTGAGCTGGCTGATGAGCTGGAGACATACGCAATCAGCCTTTCAGGGACGGGAGATATGGACACGAGCATGGTCAAAGTAGGCTGTTTGACAGAGCATATCGCCCGGGCGATGGAGCTGCTCGGTGAGGTTGTGCTGACACCGAGCTTTCCTGAAGAGGAGTTCGAGAAACTGAGAAAGCAGGTCCTTACATCATTGGCGGTTTCGTCGGCGGAGCCGGACTATGTGGCTGACAGGGAATTCAGGCGAAGATTATATGGTGAACATCCGTATTCACGGACGGCTACGGGCGAGGTCGAAGACGTTAATGCGCTGGCGAATGAAGATTTAAAGCTGTGGTGGGGCGAATTTGCAAGACCCGATACGGCGGTGCTGATATTTTCAGGAGATATTGATGAGAAAGACGCATTCGAATTGGCAGGCAGGACGTTTGGGCAGTGGAAGGCGTCCGGAGAACGACCTGATATAAAAATACCACCACCGAGCGGGACGACAGAGACACATATATATTTGGTGGACCGGCCCAGTAGCACACAAAGCCAGATTCGTATCGGACAGCGAGGTATTACCAGGCACGACGACGGATATTTCGTCAGCAGAGTAGTGAGCAATTATTTCGGATGGGCATTTAACAGCCGGCTGAATGAGAGTATTCGCGTGGCGAAGGGATTGACGTATGGCGTCTGGGGCAGCTATATAGCCAATCGCTTTGCAGGCAGATTCGAGGTAAATACCTTCAGTAAGACGGAGTCGACGGCTGAAGCGGTTCGAGCGGTTCTCGAAGAAATTTTGCGGCTGAAAGCAGGGGGTCCGAGTGATAGTGAGCTAAAGGACAGCAGGTCGTATATACTCGGTAATTTTGTGGCAGGACGTGAGACACCTCAGCAGATTGCACGCGACCTGTGGCTAATCGAATCGCAGAAGCTTGGTAAGGATTATCTCGAGAGACTGCTCGACGGGATTGCGAAGGCCAAACGAGCAGATTGTGAACGTTTGGTTGAAGAGACAATAGAGCCGGGTAAGCTGGTAATAGTCGTTGTCGGCGAGGCGGAGAAGCTTAAAGAGGAGCTGGAACAAATTGCACCGGTTACAGTCATAGCGGCGGAATAATAAACACTATTCGAGGACGACTTCATCCTGATAGGCAGGGACAGCTACCTGCCAGCCGGTCTGCTCTCGGAGGTAATCGCCGAAATTGGATGCGCTTTCGGTTTCGCCGTGGACGACGAAAATTTTTCGAGGAGGCGATTTCAATTCTTTCAGCCATTTTAGCAACTCTTCCCTGTCGGCGTGCGCTGAAAAACCGTGTATCCGGACGACTCTGGCTTTAATCTTACGCTGCTCGCCGAGAATTCGGACTGTTTCTGCGCCGTCGACGATTTGTCTTCCAAGAGTTCCAACGGCCTGATAGCCGACAAACATTATGGAGTTTTGCGGTCTGGAGATATTGTTGACCAGGTGATATTTTATTCTGCCGCCTGTGCACATACCGGAGCCGGCTATAATCATAACGGTTCCTTTTACGTTGTTAATCGCCTTTGACTCTTCGGCTTTTCCGGCCATCTCCAGGCCGGGTAAATTAAAGGGCGACCTGAGCTTGCTGGTGAATTCGGTCATTTGCTCATCAAATAACTCGGGGTGATTGCGAAAAACCGTTGTAATCCTGGAAGCCATGGGGCTGTCCAGGAAAATCTTCAGCGGTGATATTGCTTTTTCGAGCAGTAATTCGTTTATGTAATATAAAACCTCCTGTGAGCGTTCGAGGGCGAAGCTTGGAACGATGATGTTTCCGCCAGCTTTTTTCGTTGAGTTTATTACGTCGCCTATCTTTTTTTTCACATCACTCGTCTGCTCGTGGACCCTGTCGCCATAAGTGGACTCGATGAGAACGTAATCGGCGGTGTCAAAAACAGTCGGGTCGCATACTATGGGTCTGTCGGGTCTACCGATGTCACCCGAAAATAAAATAATTTTTTCCTGACCGTTTTGACGCAGCTTGGTCCTAATTATCGAAGAGCCGAGGACATGACCGGCATCATAAAAAGTGGCTTCGAGGCCATCATCAAGGTTGACGGCTTGCCTGTATTCGAGCGGTGAGAAAAGGGGGAAACAGGCCTGAGCATCCTCGATAGTATAAAGAGGGACATCGGGATATGGGCCTTTTCGGCGCTGCCTCTGGTGTCTCTTGCGTTTGTGCTCAGCGTCCTCTTCCTGAATCTTGGCTGAATCCAAAAGAATAATCTGCGCAATCTCTGCAGTAGCGGCGGTGCAGTATATTCTGCCTTTGAAACCTTCTTTAACGAGTTTCGGCAACAGGCCGCAATGGTCAAGATGGGCGTGAGTTAACAGGACCGCATTGATACTATCAGGCGGTACTGGGAAAGGATTCCAGTTTCTTTCTTTTAGGTGTCGTTCCTGATAGAGACCGCAGTCTATAAGAATGCGGACACCATTGGCTTCGAGCAAATGGCAGGAACCGGTAACGTTCTGAGCGGCACCGAGAAAACGTAATTTTATCTGCATACTTTACCTTGTAGTGATAGACACCAGTCTTAAATCAATAATTTTACGATATAGAAGGGACAGAGTCAAGCGGCAAAGGTGCGAGCGGCATCGTAATATATTATTTAATTTCTGCAGCGACGATTTCAGTTTTGCAGTTTGGAATGGCTTCGAGGAATTTTCGGCCATAAGGTTTGTTGACTACGCGAGAGTCCAGTACAACGAATGGTTTAAGTGAAATCTGGTCTAAAAAATAATATATATAATTTCTGGCTTTTTGTGCATAAATTTGATATATTGTGTTATTGCAATAAAAGCACAGAAATTAAAGGAGGAGTCAGGATGAGAAATGCAGCACTATTTTCCGTTGTTATAACGATAGGGATAGTTGTCTATCCCGGTATCGCCGCAGGAGTTTTTTCAGACAATTTCGATGACGGCGACATAAGTGACTGGACAGTTACTACAACCGGAGATGCAATATTCGGCGTTTCGACGAATAAATCCGTCAGCGCCCCCTACAGCGTCCATATGAGCTCTACAGGAGCTTACAAAGCTATGGGAGTTTCACCTGCTTATGATGTGAATCTTTCAGAAAATTATCACATCTGTTTTTATTTCTTAGTCCCCCATACGAATAATCATTGGTTCGAAGTGTTCAACAACCACCAAGTCTATCTTTTAATTGACGGCACTACCGACTTAAAATGTTATTCGCCTGCCCAGCTAATAATGACTCTAAATACAGACCAGTGGTATCTTATAGAAATCAAAGTCTATCCCTCTTCGGAAGATTACGATGTTTATATAGACGGTGAATTTAAGAAAACATGTCCTTTCTGGATTCACACCGGTTTTGAAACGAATTTCCAAATAGGAGACAGGGCTGACGGGTCAACAGATAAAGGAGAGGCATATTGGGACGACTTTATAATTACACAACCAGTGGATTCCGATGGAGATGGTATTATGGACCCAAATGACAACTGCCCTTATGTTCCTAATCCGGGGCAGGAGGACAGAAATTCGGATGGCTGGGGAGACGCCTGCGAATGTATTGCAGCTAATCTCGACGGCCTCGGCCTTATTGACCTTCGGGATTTTTCAATCACCGCGTTAGATTGGCAGGAAAACAACACGGGTCTGCCGGGCGATATTAACGGTGACGAAACCGTAGACTTTAAAGATTTAGAGATAATTGCATACTACTGGCTGAGTGACTGCAGTTTGTAATATGTAATTCATTTCTCTGCGGCAACGATTTCAGTTCTGCAGTTTGGAATGGCGTCGAGGAATTTTTGGCCATAACGTTTATTGACTACGCGAGAGTCCAGGATAACAACGATGCCTCTATCAGTTTTGGTTCGAATTAATCTTCCGAAACCCTGCTTGAACTTGAGAATTGCAGAAGGCAACTGATAGTCGTAAAAAGGATTACCGCCGAGCTGTCTTATCTGTTCGAGCCGACCTGCAATTAACGGCTGGTCGGGGACGGCGAACGGAAGGCGAACGATAATTACATTGCTAAGGGCCTGGCCGGGCACATCGACACCCTGCCAGAAACTGTCGGTGCCAAACAGTGCACAGCTGTCTCCGGTCTTAAAACGCTTTAAAAGAACGGTTCTATCGAAGCCGGCACCCTGCTGTAGTAACTGAATACCATTTTCAGCAAGCGAGTCTGCGCACTTTTGGGCGATTGCTTCGAGCATTTCGTAACTGGTAAAAAGGACAAAGGCGCTGCCTTGCGTTTTGCGCACGTATCTGCTGACGGCCTGAGCTGCGGAATCAATAAAGGCCGGTTCGTTGGGGTTGGGAAGGTCTTTTTCGATATAAAGGGTGACCTGGCTGGCATAATCGAAGGGCGAGCCAAGCTTAAGCGTTCTAAAATCATCCAGACCAATTCGGCTGGTGAAGAACTCAAAGCCCAGCTTCGTATCGCGTATTGCGTATTGTGTATTGCGTGTGTCGTACTGTGTTGTTTTTCCGCACTCCACAGGACGCCTTTCGGCGGACGCATCACGCACAGCGCACGACGAATATGGGCCGCTGCTCAAGGTAGCGCTGGTCAGTATCACCGATTCATATTTATCAAACAAACAGCTTTTCACGTTCGGCCCGACATTCAGCGGCGCACTTCTCAAACGTGTGGCGGCTCTGGCAGAGGCAGACGGCTCAACCCAGTAGATGAAATCGTTCTGCTGCTGGGTCAGGAAGGAAAACAAATCCTGCGCCAATGCCGAGCAGCGGTCGATGAGGCGCATAATCTCGAATTTTTCATCAATGTCTTTGCTGATTTTTGCCAGCTCGGCCAATTCGGCGTGTAGATTTTTCAGATGTCCGGAGACATTATCCTCGATGAAATTTTTATAACATCTGCCGGATGTTTCATCTTTTGTCTGCTGATACCATTGGCCGATGCGACTAAAGAACCTCCTCGCTTCTTTGGTTATCAAGCCGACCATATTAATTGCTTTATTTGCCTTGTCAGTATTGATATAGGCCAGAAGTCCTTTATGAGTTTTAGGATTGTAAAGGGCATCGAGCAGGAATTTGAATGTAAAGTTGCTGATATTTATCCCGAAATGGTCTTCGGCCACATGCTCGATATTGTGTGCCTCATCAATAATGATGTATTTATAATCCGGCAAAATTGATGCACCCTGTGATTTGAGCACCAGGTCGCTGAATAACAGGGCGTGGTTCGCCACAATAATATCAGCATTTTCCAATCGCCGTCTGGCACGCCAGTAGAAGCAACGGTGGAAGTGTGGACATTTTTTACTGCGGCAGTTACCATGCTCACTTTTGACGGCGTCCCAGATATGGTTTTTCGGCAGAATCGGAATATCACTCAGCGAGCCGTCTTCCGTCTGACCGGCCCAGCGTTTTATTACCGCAAGGGCTGAGCCGAACTCGTCAAACATCGCTGCCTGCCTGCGCAGTGCAAATTCAAGCCGACGCTTACAGAGGTAATTACCTCTGCCCTTTGCCAGAACGGCAGTAAACCCCGCCCCTCGGAGTGGCGGGGTAAACGTCTGCGGCAAAGATTCAGCGAGGAATGGAATGTCCTTGTTGATTAACTGCTCCTGAAGGGTTATGGTAAAGGTGCTGATGAGGGCCTTTGTTTTTTTCCTGTGAACCAAATTTATCGCAGGGACGAGATATGCGAAGCTTTTTCCAATGCCTGTTCCAGCCTCGGCAACCAAATGCCGGTTGTCCATAAAGGCGTCTTTAATCGCACAAGCCATCTGCAGTTGCTGCGGGCGATCCTCAAAACCGGTAAAAGATTGCGCAATAAGACCGCTTGGTCCAAAAACCTCCTGTAAGTCTAAAGGTGTATCGGCTCTTATCATCGAGAGTGTATAAAAGCAGAAGACAACAACAGCAGATAACGAATACTTTTTCTCCTTTTACCAGCCCAAACTGGGTTTTGTGTCATCGGTTATACGCTGTGAACTGTTTTCGTCCGCTGGTGGGCTGTCTTCAATGGCTTTTTTAAGAGCGAGCACAGCGGGAACCTGCGGCATTTTTTTGTAAGCGGCGTTGATTGCCTCTCCGGCTTCCCTGGGTCTGTCCATTTGGTGATAAACATAGGCAAGCAAAAACTGCAGCTCGGGTGCGCCACTTTTACTCAGCCATTCTTCGAGTTCGACTACGCGCGTCTCGAGCATGTCCCTGTCACCTACCATAGCCACAATGTCAACTTTAAGGCCGGCATAATCGGGGAAAATCTGCAAAGCCCTGGAAAGGAAGAGGGCACTGCTCATATATTCGCCTGCGGCAAAAAGGGCGTGGCTCTTTCCGGCATAGGCAAGGGGGTCATCCGGCTTGTAAAGCGATGCGAGAGTATAGGCATCGGCGGCGCGATAGTATTTGCCCTGCTTAAGATACAGTTCCGCAGCCCGCATATTCTGATTGAACTTGTTTTTGGAGAAAGAGGCAAAAGTTTCATAAGGGCCCAAAATAGCTTTGGTCCTGGCAACGGATAAATTGGTTTGAGCAAGCTTCTCGGCCTGAGAAAGCTGCTGAGTCTGCTGCTCGGCAGTTTCACCTTTGGCGGAGTAATCAACCTGGCTTTGACCCGCTTCGCCAAGGGCCTGTGGTTCGGTCATCGCCAAGTCAAGCTGTTGTTGTAAGCTGTCAAGTTGTTGTTTCATACTGTCGTAAACATCAAGCTGTTTGTCCAGGTCCAATTCCTCGGGCAAAGCGAATGTTGTCTCGGCCATTTTTTCACTTTGTTGCATTTTCTGCGGCGGTGTTTCTAACAACCGGTTCGCTGCAGGCAGGTTGCTGTCAAGCGTTTTTACAGCAGTGGACGATAAAGAGTTATCCAGGCCGGTCAGACTTTTTGCAAGTTCAGTAGACTTATCGCTTAGCTGGTTCAGGTCGCGCCTGAATTGTTCTTCCCTGTTCTGGTATTGCCGGTCGGTTAGTTTTTCGGATGAATAATCGGCGATTTCGGGCTGGTCCTGGTATTCCTGTTCGGTTAGTTTTTCTGGTGAATAATCGACGATTTCAGATGAAATTAGTTCCTCCATTTCTTCCCGTGTCATCGACATCGGTCGCAAGCGTGCCGAAGATATCGCATATGCCGGGTCGAGCATCGCATCGCGTCTGGTCGTCGAGACCCCGGTGAAATAAGGATAAGATTGAGCAGTAAAACTTCCGATGTTTGTAGTCGATGGTCCGACCACAACAGAGGTACCTGGCGTTGTAGTAGTTACTGTCTGAGTCGGTGAATAATATGGTTTATATCCTGTGGTGTAACGGCCGAAATCTTCTGGGCCGGCTGAATCCCTCAAAAACGAATCAAGTGACGATGAAGGAAGCGTCTCTCCAAAATAGGTTGGCGCACTATACGGCACTACGCCGCGAAAGTATTGACCTCTGCCGACATTTCCGGTAACCAGCAGGTTACTGCTGTTGTCAATCGGGTCAGGTGAGCGAAGAAGCCCGCTCTGTCGGCTGCTCGGAGGAATTGTGGCCGGACTGATATAGTCGTCGATAGCCAGGAGAATTTCTGTAAAAGCGGTTAAAAACAGCAAACAAACAATAATATATATCCCTGCTCTTTTCATAATTATATTATACCCTCTATCGCAGAACTATGTTCATAAATTAAACGAGCAAACAATTTTACCGTTGTGAGCCGGCATTTTACGCGTTATTTCCAACCCGGGTTTTTCTTATACTTCGGCTTTTCCGCCCAGCTGAGTTTAGTCGCCAAAGTATCCCATTGTGTCCTAAGTGGGTTATTTACCACCAGGAAATCGCTTTTATTCCTCTCAATTCTTACCACATCATCAATCGATAGCTTGGAGGAAATCTGGCCATCAACGGAAACAGTAGTGCCTTCGTTGACACTGATTCCAAAGACCTCTACCTTACTGTCGGAATTGATGACAACAGGCCTGAAGCTGAACGAATGCGGACAAATTGGCGTAACAACCATTGCCTGCATGTTTGCTGCAATTATCGGCCCTGCCGCTGAGAGATTATAAGCCGTCGAGCCGGTGGGCGTTGCAATTATAAGGCCGTCGCTTACTAATCCGTCTATTGCAAGCTGACCATCGACCGACATCTTCAACTCAATCATTCTAAAGGGAGGTCCGGCTGTGATGAAAACATCGTTGATAGCCGCTGATGAGAATTTTTCCCGGTCATTGCTGAAAACCTTGCATCTGAGCATCATACGTTTCTCTATGCGCAGTTTTCGTGATGTCAAAGAAGGGAAAAATTCTTTAAGCTCTCCAAGACTGAATTCGGTGAGGAAGCCGAGCTTGCCGAGGTTAACGCCTATAACCGGCATATTGACCTGACTGAGCTGTCTTGCGGCGGAGGTAATACTGCCATCGCCGCCGAAGACGACCGCAAAATCGGCCTCTTTCAAGATATCAACGGTGCATTGGTCTATACTGCAGTTGGTGATGACCTCGGCTCTACTGCCGGCGAAATCGAGAAAGTCCTCAACCACCTCGGCAACATGGCCCTTTTTCGGGTCGCTGAAAATCACCAATCTTGGCAAATTGCTTTTCGCCATTTTTAAGATAATCCTATTTCACGTTATAGTCGGGTGATTATCGGGCCGAATGCAACATCTCTTTTGCTGTCTGCGCTATTTTATCGGCATTTATCCCCGCCTGCATAAGCTGAGCGCTGCGTGAATCGTGCTTTAAAAATTTCCTGGGCATACCAAGGATTACAATTGGCGTTATAATCGGGCCGTGTAAGGTCGCAGCGGCGGTCTCAAGCACGGCTGAGCCAAAGCCACAGGCAAGACTGTGGTCTTCGAGCGTTATTATACCTTTGCGCCGGCTGAGTAAAGAAATAATTCTTTCATCGAGCGGAGCGGCGAATCGTGCATTTATCACATCGACGTCAATACCATCCCTGTGGAGGAGCCGAGTCGCTTGGAGGGCATTGGTAAGGACGCTTCCGTAAGAGACAATTGCAATAGCTGAATTGGAGTTGCTTGTGACGAAAACGGCTCTTCCTAATTCAAAAGGCACGGCACAAGCGGACAAGTCAAACTCATTCGAAGGAACAAGGTCCTTGGGATACCTTATACAGACCGGTTTATCTTCTCCCAGAGCAAATTCCAAAGCCAACTTTAATTCATCCTCGTCAGCAGGTGCCGTCAGGACCATATTCGGCATCATTCTTAAAAAACCGATATCCATCAGCCCGTGATGCGTAGGTCCATCCGGGCCGACAACTCCGGCTCTGTCGATACAAAAAACAACGGGCAGATTCTGCATCGATACTTCCTGAACCAGCTGGTCGAAACTTCGCTGCAGGAAGGTCGAATAGATACAGACGACGGGCTTTAATCCGCTCTTGGCAAGGCCCGCTGCAATATCTACCGCGACACTCTCGGCGATGCCGACATCGTAGAGACGGTCGGGGAATCTTTTTCTAAATTCGGCCAGTCCTGTTCCATCGCACATTGCTGATGTTATAGCAATAATTCTGTTGTCCTTTGAAGCCAGCTCGGTCAAATGCCGGCCGAATACTTCGGTAAAGCTGCGTCCGACTATATCTGTGACCGGCTCAACCTCGTCCCCATTCATTCTGAATGGGCCGGTTGAATGGAATTTGCTGGGGACCAAATCAGCCGGTTTGAAACCCTTACCTTTCGTTGTGTAAACATGCAGAATTGCAGGATGGTTCAGATGCAGCAGAGCCCTGAATAATTTTATAAGCGATTCGATGTCATGACCGTCAACAGGGCCAAAATACGGGATATTCAGGCTCTCGAACATCTGGCTGGCCGGGAAAACCATACGAATGCTCTTCTTAATCCTCTCAATCGCCTCCTCAACGGTTTTGCCGATAACAGGGGTGTGCTCGAGAATATCTCTGGTTGTGTTTCGTAAATCCTCGTAGGTCTGGCTGAGACGGACTTTGGAGAAGTATTTTGCCACCGCCCCCTGCGTAGGGTCGATCGCCATCGAGTTATCATTGAGAACTATAAGTAATTGTCTCTTTACCAGTCCGAGGTTATTTAGTGCCTCGAAAGAAAGGCCGTTCACGATACTGGCATCTCCAATGAGTGCCACGATTTTATCGTCCCTTCCGGTTCGAGCCTGCCCCATTGCCATTCCAATTGCGGTCGCTATCGAGGTTCCTGCGTGGCCGACGACAAACTGGTCGTATGCACTTTCATTGGGATTGGGAAAGCCGCTTATCCCGTCGCGCTTACGAAGCCTTGTGAAGTCAGCCCTTCGGCCGGTTATGATTTTGTGCGTATAACACTGATGACCGACGTCCCAAAGGAGCTTGTCGGTTTTGAAGTCGAAGACATAATGCATCGCCAGCGTCAGTTCCACCGCCCCGAGATTACTGGCCAGATGTCCGCCGGTCTTACTCACCGAGGCAAGAATAAAGCTGCGTATTTCGTCGGCTAAGGTCTTGAGCTGATTAAGAGACAATTTTTTCAAATCATCGGGGTTGTCTATTTGTTCTAATAAGTTAGCCATTAAAAATTTTCCGATTACTTTGTTCTTTTCAGCAGGGCAAATGCGAGCTTCCGGAGGGTGTCAGCTCTTCGGCCGAAGGGTTCCAATACTTCTATCGCTTCATTGGCCAACTTTTTTCCGAGTTGCCTTGATTTTTCCATTCCGACTACGGCTGGGTAAGTTGCCTTGCCGGCTTTGGCGTCTTTGCCAGCGGTCTTGCCTAAGTGCTCACTTGAAGCACAGACGTCAAGGATGTCATCGGCTATCTGAAAACCCAGTCCAATCTTCAGGCCGTATTCGCAGAGACGGTCAAATTCGCTGTTCTCTGCCTGTCCGCAGATAGCTCCCATAGCAGCGGCGCAACGAAACATCTTAGCGGTTTTGTTTGTGTGGATATATTCCAAAATCTCCTCGCTGCCACTGCCGTTTTCGGCTTTAAGGTCTGCCATCTGGCCGGCAATCATACCGGCGGGGCCGGCGGCCTGCGCCAATTCGCCAATTAATCTGACCGCAACAGCCGGCTCGTCAACTTCTGTTGCCAAAACTTCGAAGGCGAGTGTTAAAAGTGCATCGCCGGTGAGTATAGCTGTTGCTTCGCCAAAGGCCTTATGGCAGGTCGGCAGCCCTCTGCGAAAGTCATCATCGTCCATTGCCGGCAGGTCATCGTGGACAAGGGAATAGGTATGCACCATCTCAATGGCCGCCGCTGTAATTTCAGCATTGTAGTTTATTTTACCGCTGATAAGCTCGCAGCACCAGAGAACCAGCACCGAACGCACTCGTTTGCCGCCAGCTTCGAGCGTGTACGAAATCGCCTCTTTCAAATTACCGCTAATATCAGTCTGCTTATCAATAAGACGAGACAGTGTATTGTTTACAAACTGTACTTTCTCGCTTAGCAGAGAGTTTATTTCGCTATTGACGGTATGGTTTAGCGGCATATACGGCTCCGTTGTCTGCTAAAAACTATCATTTTGCGTTTTCGACCAAAAAAACGTATTATATCCAATATCTGCGAAATTTCACAGCAAATTATGAATGTCGATAGATTGTTAATTCTTGGTGTAACCGCATCGGGTAAGGGGCGATTGGCCTTTGAACTTGCTGAGAAACTGGAGGCTGAAATAATCAGCGTGGACTCGATGAAGGTCTATCGGCGAATGGATATCGGAACCGCCAAGCCGCCGAAAGAGTTACTTGAGCGTATTAAATATCATTTAATCGATGTGGTTGAACCAAGTGAAGCCTTCAGCGTCGGGAGCTTTCTCGATTTAGCCCGCGATGCAATAGAGCAGATAAAAGGTCGCAAAAGAAAAATAATTGCCGTGGGCGGAACCGCTCTTTATATAAAGGCCCTGCTATACGGTTTGTTCGAAGGGCCTGGAAGCGATAAGCGAATACGGGCTGAATTGCAGGCCGAGGCGGAAGCTGAAGGTCTGGAACAACTGCATCGGCGATTAACGCAAATCGACCCTGTTGCCGCTGAACGTATCAACTGCAATGACCGCAAACGTATAATTCGCGCACTGGAAGTTTACAAGCTCACCGGGAAACCGATTTCAAGTCTCCAGCAGCAATTCGATGCTGAGCACAACTGGACGATAATCGGGCTGCGAAGGGGAAAAAGCGTTGAAAACAGCCGAATAAACCAGCGGGTAAAAAAAATGATTGAGGCAGGCCTTGTTGATGAGGTCAAGGGACTGCTGGCTGGGGAAAAACCTTTGAGCCAGCAGACCCGGTGCGCAATAGGCTACGCTGAGATAATCGAGCACCTGAACGGAAAGATGAGTTTAGAAGATGCAACCGAGCTGATAAAGAAAAACACGCGGCGCTTTGCGAAAAACCAGCGGACGTGGTTCAAGACTTTTAAGAATGTTAACTGGCTCGATATAGAAGCTGAAGAGCCAGCCGAAAAAATTTTCAACCGAGCAAAGACGTTATTAAATAGTATTGCCACAGGGCAGGGAGCTATTTGAGTATCTCAAATAAGTTCAGGTGCTCGTCGGTCCACAGCCGAATTTTCTTATAATAGTTCCTTTGTGGTGTGGCAGCGTTTTCAATGTTCTCGCTGTTGATGAATTCTTCATTATTCGTCATTAGAATCCAGTCCGAGGCCAAAACTCCCATTTCTTTATTTTCACTGCTTTCAATCCATTTGTTTTTCAAGTTAAAGAATTCTGCCTGTTTCCATACCACCGATTCGATGTCGAGATGCACCGATGAAGTATGGACGGCGATGATTCCGCCTGGTTTAATATGCTTAAGATAAATCTCGAAAGCCTCTTTAGTCAGAAGATGCACCGGCACAGCATCACCGGCAAAGGCATCAAGCACCAGCACATCGAACTGCTGCGGTTCTTCGGACTCCAGAGACAACCTGCCGTCACCAATGATTATATCAACTTTGCTTTTGCAATTCTCAAGGTAGCTGAAATACTCCTCTGCCAGTCTCTGAACTTCAGGATTAATCTCATAGAATCTGAAATAATCATCTTTTTGCTCGTATGCTGCAATTATTCCCACTCCCAGACCTATCGCCCCAATCCGCCTGCCTCCCTCGATTTTCAGATTCTCCATCACCAGGCCGATACCGCTTTTCCGGTTATAGTATGCCGTCGGCATAAGCCGTTTTGATTCGTCGAAAAACTGCAGCCCGTGAAACGTCGTCCCGTGCTGCATAATGTACTTATGCTCATAGGGATTATCCCTTTCATCTTCCCATATCGTCAGGACACCGAAGAAGTTACGCGTATTCAAAATCGCCCGCTGGTTTTTATCACCTTGTTTGTCCTGGAAAATAGTTGCCGTAACAGAAGCTGCTATAATCAAGATTATCCAGACCCACCGACGCAAACCTTTTCCCAAAGCTTCACTTTTATCCGCCAAAAGGACGAACAAAGCACACACAAGAATCCCTACATACAATTCAATATACGTATTGAAAATGACAGGCGCAATTATCCCTACGAATACTCCTCCGGTCGCACCTCCAATTGCAATCAGCAGATAAAACCACGTCAGATACCTGGGCGCAGGTCTTAACCGGTACAGCTCACCGTGACAGACCATACAGCAAAAAAACAGCATTGCACAGTATGTCATTATCACTTCCCATGTCCCCATATTCTCTTCATATTTTTTTGCCAGTGTTACTGCAACGATGCTGAGTATAAACAAGCTTAGAAACACCCGCCTTGCATACCATCTGCGGCTATGAAAGCAAATAATAAAGGAAAGCAGATAAAGGCACAGCGGGACGACCCACAAAAAGGGTATCACAGCCACATCCTGGCATATCTTATTTGTGACGGCCAACAGCTCTATCGAGGCGGCCGCCGTCAGCCCAAGCCACAGCAGAGGGGTGGGCCAAGTCGGCGTATTGAATTTTTTGTCTCTTCTTTTTTCGAGGGTCTCAATAAGCTCACCGCGACCTGAATACCTGTAGAAGATCACCGCGCAGAGAACACATAGAACCGAAAAAATTATAAGCCCCAATGACCACATCCCTGCCTGCTCTGCTCTGGTAAAGAAAGGTTCAAAAACAAACGGGTAACCGAGCAGTCCGAGAAGTGAAGCGGCATTTGAAAAAGCATACAGCCGGTAAGGGGTTTTTTTCAATTCAATTCTGCTAAACCACCTTTGCAGCAAAGGCGCCGTCGCTGAAAGCACGAAGAAAGGAAGTCCCACATATCGTCCGAGCAGGACCATAATCTGTAATGTTGGGTCACCTTCGCCGGCAGGTTTCCACTCGGCCTGCGGTGTAACAGGAAGCGATAAGATTGCTGCAATAAGCAGGATGGTATGAACCGCCACCTGATTCCTGCAGCTAAGAAACCTATCGCTAAAATGAGCGTATGCGTAACCCGCCAAAAGCAGCACCTGAAAAAACAGCATACACGTTGTCCAAACTTCAGGATTTCCCCCAAACCACGGAAGAACATATCTGCCTATTAAAAGCTGAACCGTAAAAAGTAAAAATGCCCCCAAAAACACTGTGGGAATATATACCGCTGATACGCCCGGCCATTTGTTTGCCTTTTGCTCTGAATAATGATTACAGTTATTTTCCACCTAAGTTGATTTCTCCGGTTTAATCTTCCTTATCTTTGCAAAAAACATTCTCAAGTATCTTATGTAATAATGATTTTTATAGCAATACCTCCGCTAATTCATCAGGAAAATATGTATTAAACAATATTCAGTAAGCTATACGGTTTGGAGTTGTCGCTGGGCCCGCAGGAAAGCGGCGGTATCGCCTAAAACGAGCTGCTTTATAAGTTTGGCCGGGACGGAAGTCATTCCTATATTGAAGATTTTCTCCTCCACCATTGAAGCAATCGTTCTGGCAGTCTGCCGGGGGATATCGTAGTCTTTTACGAGGTCTTTTACAATTCTGGATTTGTCCCAGCGGGACCTGGGCAGCGATTGTTGAATACTGCAGAGCATTTCAGCATCTGCGAGCTGCTGAATATCAATCGGAACAACCTCAATTCTGGAGCGTTTAAGCTTGCGATTGAAATGATTCTCACTGAGCACAACTGCGGCATCTTCATACGTTGTGGCAGTCAAAACCGCCTTAATTATGGAGAGGATTTCGCCACTGGTTACAGTACGTGAGTTTTTCTTGTGGTAAAGAAAATAAGTTACCACCTCCGCAAGCTGTTCGGCAACGTGAATATCAGCCTGTCCATCATGAGCGAGAGCATTACAGATAGTGCCAATGACCTTTGTGTGCAGATATTCTTCAATGATGCCATCGGCCTTTACAACCTTAAGCCTCACCTTCATCCCCACCGTTTGCCTCCATGCAAAAATCTAATAACGGCTTAAACTGTTTTTCTTCCCGGCTACGGCACGCTTCGCCGTGACGAGTCAGCCGATGAACACTTTTAATCTCTCAAGCGTCAAAAAGCCTCGGCTGACCAGTATAGTCAGTTTCCTGAATAGCCTGACTTACTTCTTCAATCAACTCGCCTGCATCTTCGAAGTCTCGATAGACACTTGCAAAGCGAATATATGCGACCTTATCAACTCCTCGCAGGTGCTTCATCACGCTTTCGCCGACAAAAACCGACGAAACCTCCTTATCGAAGTTCCTGAATACATCCTCTTCAACCTTGTCAGCTATTTGCTGAATCTGTTCCGCAGAGACAGGTCTTTTATAACATGCCTTCTGCAGACCTGCGACGATTTTATCCCTGTCGTAAGGGACCCTGGAGCTGTCCTTTTTTACTACGCAGAGCTTAAAGCTCTCACCTATTTTTTCATAGGTAGTAAAGCGCTTTTTGCATACCAAGCACTGACGCCGGCGTCTGATTATTCTGCCGGTATCGCTTGAACGCGAATCAACAACCCTATCGTGATTCTCCTTGCAAAATGGACATCTCACGAACTAAGTCCACCTTAAGAAATTCAGCCGTAGATACGGTTGATGCCACAAAGGCTATTTATAATTTATCAAAAACAATACTACATCTCGCCTGTTTTCAAATTGTAGACCCAATATATAGTATGTCAAAGAAAATCTTGCGAAAGTTTGTAAATGACCTGAATAAGGGGCTGTTAAATTTTATTCCGATTGCTCTCAATTTACGGCAGGACAAATACTAATGAAAAAAGTTTGAAGAAACTCACAGGTCCTTTTGCCGATGATTTTTTATAAAAAAAAGGTCTCTGCACCGATGGCGCAGAGACCCAACTCGGAAAGAAACTTATATGGTCCCCCTAAAATTCCCCTCTCGCATAAAGCAAGAGTATTTATTTGCGCTGCTGCTCTGATGCTATTTGTCGAGAGCCCTCAGCAGTATTAACAAGTCAGGTTAATGAACTCAATCATTGGTGGATGGTCATACTTGTGTGATAAATGAAATTAAGCTGACATCCCCCTCCTTTATTTACCCGACCTCAATATAAAGTTTAGCACAAAAAACACTAATTGGCAAATTAAGACACTCGTTTTTTCAAATCTTTATCACAGCCCGATAAAATTCATAAGAATATCGGTGTAAGCTATCTTGATGATTATAAAACGGTTTGATTATTTTGCGTCTCTGGGTTTTGCGTACCAATCGGGGTCTTTGGCGAGGTTTTCTCTGGCCTCGGTCGTCATCATCTGGAAAGCAGGATGTGTGCTTTGCCAGGAGCGCTCGGCGAACGGACTTTGTCGCATCTTGGCCACTTCTTTACCGACCTCATTAAAATTGCTGCCGTAGATATGCAACGAATCGCTTATATCAACATATCTTCCTACCGCTACCGGTTGATTGATTTTTTCGGAAATCTTCTCGGCGATTATTCTTTGAAGGTCGGTCATAGCATAGACGTTCATAAACCAGGCCTTGTAAAGGTCTCTGCTCCGCCAGTGTGTATTCATATTAAGTGACATTGTGCCGTTATGTCCAGCAATCAGCCGACACCAGATTCTCTGCAGACAGGGAGGATGGTCTGTCTGCGGGTCGATAGACGGCATCCAGGTTATAGCCTGTGCTCTTCGAGTGTGGCTAACATCAGAAAGTTTGTCAATAATATATTGAATCTGGTCAACTTTTTCGGAAGACCTCAGTGCGTTTGGGTCCTGCGGCTTTTTCAGCGGAAGGTAAGCGAAGAGCCGTTCGTGATAAGTGTATGTCCACTTGCCGGCAGCAGGGTCAATCCAGTGGTCATGAATTCCGTTGACTACTTCCTGGCGATACGACTCAAGCTCGGCAGGTCCGCCGGGGAAATTCTTATGGATTCTCGGTTCGGCGAAGGGGTCGGTAACGGTAATTATGACCGTTGCGTCTTTACTGGGCGGGTCTGTGGATTTATCGTACTGGGTTTTGACTTCAAGGCCGTTATCCCATACCGCTAAGACAGCTTTCTCCCACGCCTGCGGCAGACAATCAGCAGTGATTGAAATTATCGGTATAAAACCCGCGGTTGGAATTGGAGACATTTAAGGAGAATCCTTCTCAATAGTATTGCTGAAAGGTTTGGTTCCGGGTCTTTGTTTGGTGAATTCGCTTATGTCCAGTTCTTGCTGTGTTATATTATACCGCTGGCGAAATCGTTCCGGCATATCAATGAGCATTCTTTTGGCATTATATGCATACCAGCTGTCCGGCCATTTGCTGATAATCTGCCGACAGCAATCGACCATAAGTTTGGCGCCAGCCCCGGAAGCCATCGGCAATCGCCCTATACTACGGCCCGGCACGGCCACATTCAGGAGCCTTTCGGCTTCTATTTTGTCTATCTCGGAAAGCGGTCTGAAGTACAGCGTAATCGGCTCCGTGGACGGCTGGGGAGTCTGCTCCTCAAGCAGCTGTGGTTTGGCTGAAAACTTTCTTTTATCTTCTGCGACCTGGTCATAAAAGGTTTTCTGTTTGGTTTCCGGCTTATCTGTTGGTTCCGTAGCCGGCTGAGATTTTTCGGAAGGTGAAAAAACACCTATCAGGACGATTGCAATCATAACGACAAGGGCAAAAGCAGCAATTTTTAACCAGAATGTATTCATATAGGTAATTTGCCTTTCAGTAGCGATTATTGATTATTGCCAAGCAATTTATTATAATCGATTTAAGTGTTTGATTTTGCCGGTTCAATTATAAATAGTCAATAGTAAATAGTCAATTTCAGATGTTCACAGGGCTTATAACGGCGATTTGCACGGTAAAGTCGGCTCATACAACCGGCGGCGGAATTCGTCTGGCCATAGATTTGGGCAAATTAGCTGAAAAGTGCAAAGTCGGCGACAGCATAGCTATAAACGGCGTCTGTTTGACCATTGCCCAACTGCAAAGCGGTCTCGCAGAATTCGATGTCAGCGGTGAAACGTTAACAAAGTCAATGCTGGGCAGATTGAAACCTTCCTCGGCTGTCAATGTGGAATTGGCTGTGAAGGCGGATGGGCGGTTCGGCGGACATTTTGTTCTCGGCCACGTTGACGGAACTGCAACTGTTAGGTCAATAGTTCGGCAGGGGCAATTTGCGGATATTAAATTTGCGGTGGACCCCAAGCTGCTCACCAAAATGGTGGTCAAGGGTTCGGTCGCCGTTGACGGGATAAGTTTGACGATAGCGGATATGGATAAAGACAGTTTCAGCGTCTCGATTATTCCTGAGACTATAAAGGCGACCACACTGGGGCGGGCAAAAATGGGAGATACAGTAAATATCGAAACTGATATAATAATCAAGGCGATAATGAAGCAGCTTGAGAATATTTTGACGGCAGAACAAACTCTAACAGTCGAAAGATTAAAGGAATTAGGATTTTAAGCTAAAAAAAAGAAAAAAGATGGCAAGAGCACCACGAAATCGAACTATAACACTGTCAACAGAAGAGAGGCAGAGCTATCGCCGCAGACTGCTAAAGACAGATAAACCGGTCCGCCTTGAGAGAATACTAAATAAAGTTATCAATCAGGATATCTTCGAGGTAGTGGACTTTCTTCCATCAGGATTTGCAGACCTGCTTTTTATCGACCCTCCCTATAACCTGACAAAAACATTCAACGGCCGTTCTTTTAAACAAGTCTCAATAAATAAGTATATGGAATGGATGGAATCCTGGCTGAGCAAGATGATAAGGTTGCTTAAACCGACTGCATCGGTATATATCTGCGGGGACTGGCGGTCTTCTTCGGCAATTCACCTGCTCTGCGAAAAATATTTTATTGTCCAAAATAGAATTACATTCGAAAGGGAAAAAGGACGAGGAGCTAAAAAGGACTGGAAAAATAATTCCGAGGATATATGGTTTTGCACAGTTTCTAACAATTTTACCTTTAATGCAGAGGCCACGAAGTTGAAGAGAAAAGTTATTGCTCCTTATCGCGAAAATGGCATACCTAAGGACTGGGCTGAGGAGCGAGAAGGGAAATATAGACTGACTTATCCATCTAATATATGGACGGATATTACTATTCCTTTCTGGTCAATGACGGAGAATACACCTCATTCAACCCAGAAACCGGAGAAGCTGCTTGCAAAAATTATTCTTGCCAGTTCGGATGAAGGAGATATTATTTTTGACCCCTTTGCCGGTGTGGGAACTGCAGGTGTGGTTGCAAAAAAACTAAAGAGAAGTTTCTGTTTAGTCGAGATAGATGAGCAATATTGTTTTTATGCTGAGAAGAGATTGCAGATGGCGGAGACAGACCCAACTATTCAGGGATACTTCGATGGTGTTTTCTGGGAAAGAAACACGTTAAAGAAGGCAGAATAGAATATTTCGAGGGAATCAAGAAATAATGTTCGTAATATGAGAAGATGAATAAAGGCAACGTCAATAATTCGATAAGTGAACAGATGGTCATCGGCGTAACAATGGGCGAGCCGGCGGGCATCGGCCCGGAGGTTGTAGTAAAAGTGCTGGTGGAGCCGGAGATAAGAAAAGCGGCAAAGTTTATCATATTCGGTATGAATGAGCAGCTTTGTTACGCAGCGGACAAGGCAGAGATAGAGCCGTTCTGGGACAGGTACCAGCACGAAAAAATCAGCAGGGATTATCCACATAAAGTTGTAGTGGCCGATTACGATGAGTATTCGGTTCCGTCTTGGATTAAAGGTCCCAGCACGGTCGGAGGCGAAGCATCTATACATTTTTGCCTGGATGCGATTGAGGCGGCCAGGGCCGGCATAATCGATGCAATAGTAACAGCCCCAATCAGCAAAGCAAGCTGGAAATTAGCCGGCGCCAAATGGCCCGGCCATACCGAAATGCTGGCGGACAAGTGCAAATCGGCGCAAAAGGCGATGATGTTTAACGCCGGTCCACTAAAGGTGGCCCTTGCAACGATTCACAGGGCGCTATTCGAAGTTCGGCACGAGTTCACAATCGGCTGTGTCTTTGAGCCGATAGATTTATTGAACATCGCGCTGAAGGAATACTTCGATATTGAAAATCCCAAAATCGGGGTTGCAGCACTGAATCCTCATGCGGGAGAGGACGGGCAATTCGGGGATGAAGAACAGCGGATAATCTCGCCGGCGATTTTACTGGCGCAGGAACAGGGGATAAACTGTGAGGGACCTTTCGCAGCCGACACCCTGTTTCTACGGGCTGCACACGGCGAATTCGACGCCGTCGTTGCGATGTATCACGACCAGGGAATGATACCAGTTAAACTTCTTGCATTCGACAAGGCGGTTAATATCACTATCGGCATACCAATAATCAGGACGTCGCCGGCTCACGGAACGGCTTTTGACATTGCCGGCAAAAACATCGCCAACCCTTCGAGCATGATGAATGCCATAACCACTGCCATTAATATGGCCGCTACGAAAAAGCTGCGCCAACCCGTGCAGACAAAGGCCTGCTCAGATGCAGACTAAGCACCAAATCCAGCAGTTACTTGCATCGGAAGGCGTTGAGCCGAACAAACGGCTCGGACAAAATTTTCTCATTGATTTGAACCTGATGCGCCTGCTGATGGATACTGCTGATATTGACAGTGACGATACTGTGCTCGAAGTCGGCTGCGGCACAGGCTCTCTGACGCAGGGATTGGCTGAGCAGGCCGGAAAGGTCATCGCCGTCGAGTTGGATGAGACGCTGGCTAAAATTGCTACAAGAGAACTGGCCCAGGCCGGAAATGTCGAGGTTATCAATGCCGACATCCTGGAGACCAAGAGCACCATTAACCGGACAATAAGCGACGCTGTTGAGCTGGCACGTAAAAATCGGCCGGGCAGATTTCTTCTGGTTGCAAACCTGCCTTACAATGTTGCCTCGCCCTTGATGATGAATCTGATTACAGGCCCGACAGTTGCAGATGCAATGCACGTTACGGTCCAGAAGGAAGTGGCCGAACGAATGACAGCCGCACCAGGTGACAGACACTACGGCACATTGAGCATACATATAGCCGCAACGGGCGATATCAAAACAGAAAGAGTATTGAAGCCGATTGTCTTTTGGCCTGCCCCGCAGGTTCATTCAGCGATGATAAGCTTTGTTCGCAAAGCCGAAAAGTTTAACCGGATTCAGAATATGGAAATTCTGGGCGAACTAGTGAATCTGTTTATGCAGCATAGGCGGAAAATGGTACAGGCCTGCACTAAATTCGCGGCAGGCAAGCTTGCAGAAGTTGACAGCTGGCCTGCAATTTTCCAGCGATGTCACATAGACCCGCATAATCGCCCCGAACAGCTTGCACCGGAAGATTATATTGCTGTCGCAAACAGATGCCTGGAAGGTAAGCGTTAGAAAATTTATATGACCGCTGATTTGTGTCGGTGGCTGTGACACTCGATATTGACGGCGACCGGCAGTGAGCCGATATGACAGGCAGCGGTTTCGATTAGACAGGCAAGGGCCGTGGTGTCCCCGCCGAGGCCCTGCGGCCCAAGGCCGAGCGCATTAATCCGGCGTAGCAAATCATCTTCGAGCCTGGCGTAAAAATCGTCGCTGTTTTTTTGCTGAAGGTTTCGCAATAACGCTTTTTTACTCAGCAGACAGCTTAGTTCAAAATTGCCGCCGATTCCGACACCGATGATAAGTGGCGGGCAGGCATCGGCGCCGGCCTGCTTTACAACCTCGACAATCCATTCGATTATTTCTTCTCTATCCGCTGTTGGATTGAACATTTTGAACCGACTTTTATTCTCACAGCCGGCGCCCTTGGTGATAACGGTTATCTTTAACTTATCCCCCGGGACGATGGAATGATGAATAACAGCAGGTGTATTTGAGCCGGTATTTTGGCGTTTGTTCAGAGGCTCGGCGACGATACTGCTTCTCAGTAAGCCCTTTTTATAGCCTGCTGCGACGCCGCAGTTAACTGCATCGAATATTGTCTTACCTGTATCTGCCTTAACAAGCACGTCACTGCCCTGCTCGACGAAGATAACCGCCAGCCCCGTATCCTGACAGAGTGGTATCCTTTCATCCTTAGCTATACGGGCATTTTCAATGAGCTGGTTTAATGTTTTCGCCGCCGCCGGATTGGACTCTTTTTGCGATGCCTCTTCAAGAGCAGCCAGAACATCAGAGGCAAGCTCGTATCCAGCTGTTATACAAAGGGACTCGACAGTATCTGCTATTTTTTCAAATCCGATTTTTCGCAAAATGATTAGCCGCCCGTAACAGCAGCCTCCCAAAATCGCATCTCCGCCCGGCTTTATATTGCGGACTACACTTTTTGAGCACTTATAACCTTTCAAACGATTATTAATCAGAATTTTAGTCAGCACAGGTAGCCATTGCAAGATAAAACAATTTTTGCTATAATGCCGACTTGAGTCTATAATTGAGTATTATAGACATTAACCTATTTTAGAACAGGAACGGGAAAAGATATGAAGTCCGAACATCGCCACCAACTAAAAACCAACGAATTAGCCGAGTGGTTAGTAAACTTACCGCAATGGGCAAAGAAAAATGCCACAACGATTATTTATATTTCGGTACTCGTTGTTGTGGTCGCAGGGGTATACTTCTGGAAAGTGTATGAAAAAAGAGTGGTATCCGGCCGGCAACAGCTCGATCTTACAAACTTAATCTCTGCGATATCGCAGAGCAAAACTAAAATCCTTCAGGCCCAGGCTCGCGGTATAGATACTTCTTATACCCTCATCCAGTCCGCTGATAATCTCCAAAGCATCGCGCAAAACGCAAAAGAGCAGCAGGTAGCTGCTCTGGCACTGATTGAACGAGCAGAAGCGCTGCGGACGGAGCTGCATTACCGCTTCGGGGACATAAGCAGTAAGGACCTGAAAGCTCAGATAAACCGGGCAAAGGATAGTTACATAGAAGCCATCGAGAAGTCCTCGAATAATCCGTCGTTAATGGCGACGGCTAAATTTGGTCTGGGACTGTGCGAAGAAGAACTCGGGAATTTCGAGCAGGCACGGCATATATACAGCGAAATACTCGCTAACACCGACTTTGAAGGCACCGTCGCCGCTGTCGGGGCAAAGAAACGCCTCCACACGATGGCCGATTACCGGCAAAAGGTGGTCTTTAGACAAGCGCCAGAACGAGCACCTGCCGAGCTTTTACAATCAGAGATTGAACTTGAAGCTCCTGAGGATTTCCAATCTCAAGAGGGTATATATGAGATTCCCGAACTCAATCTTCCCGGCCAATAACGCGAGCGAAGTGAGATGCAGGATGCGAATACAGACAGCGGGCGCTTAACACTTCAAGTGGGCAACTCAATCAAAGAACGTCGCATTGATAAATACCTTCATAGCCGGTTCAGCGACTTCAGCCGTGTTATGCTCCAGGAAATAATCAAACAAGGCGGCGTCAAGGTCAACAGCAAACCAGTCAAGCCCAGCTTTAAGATAAGTCCCGCAGATATAATCGAGCTGACCCTGCCTGAGCTGCCGAGTAAAGAGATTTTAGCTCAGGATATTCCGCTGAATATTATTTATGAAGACGATGACATAATCATACTCAACAAGCAGCCCGATATGATTGTTCACCCTGCCCGCGGCAACACGCATGGCACTTTGGTAAACGCCCTTGCCTTTTACTCAGAGAAGCTATCAAGTGGGTTGGGTGAGTTCAGGCCCGGTATCGTGCATCGGCTCGACAGGGACACTACCGGGGTTATGGTCATTGCCAAAAACGACATCGCTCAGTGGAAAATCGCCAAGCAGTTCGAAAATCGTCAGGTAAAAAAAAGCTATCTCGCTATAGTCCACGGTGTGCCGGAGCTGACAGCCGACCGGATAAGCGCACCACTCGGTATCCACCCGAAAACAAGAGAAAAATATGCAATTCGGCCTAAAATCGGCAAGGAAGCAATTACTTTTTACGAGGTTATTGAGGGCTTTCGCGGCTTTTCTCTATTGAAGATGATGCCAAAAACCGGCCGAACGCATCAGATACGCGTTCATTTATCTTATATCAAGCATCCGATTATAGGCGATGATATGTACGGCGGCAAATTTGTCTATCCCTGGCAACTGGCCGATGGCGAACCTGCTGTGCAGGAGCCGGTTATAAGTCGAGTTGCCCTTCACGCATCGAGTCTCGAATTTAAACATCCAACAACTAAAAAGCTGGTGAAATACGAAGCCCCACTGCCGGAAGATATGCAGAACCTGCTCGATATGCTGCGAAAATATCGAAAAACCTGATGTGTGCCGTCATTCCCGCGAAAGCGGGAATCTATTATTCCATCCAAGGTCTATTCGGAGTCGGGCGAAGTTAGTTATCAGGACAATCTATCGTTCGATTTCTCTTGGACTTTCTGTAAAATAGATAATTCTCCAGCGAGTTGGTGCTTCCCTCTTCTCACCGCATCAGACAGAAAAAAGATGGGATCAAGTCGAACTGAGAGAGAGGTGGTAACGAGGAAATTTACGACGAGAAATGAAGCCGGAATCCACAAGTGGTTCCATAAAAGCCACGGTACCCAGATGAGGCTTGACCACCTGATTCCATTCAGATAACACGAGAAGTCCTTGGCTCCAAAAGGGAACCTGATTGCAAGATGGTATTTCCTTAAAACCTGAATTTCATCGCGGGTCCAAGTCGAAGGATCAGGTTTCGGTTTGCCAGTTATATCAATGAAAAACAGATAGACCTCAAAGATGGCAGCAAGACCTACAAATACATAGCTGGCTATCGTTGGGTGGAATAGTGACCACACGAACAGACCCAGCGGCACCGCAAATTTCATCAGATTGCTTATGAGTATAGCCCACATTTCCTCATGCTACCTATCTTCAGCAAGGTCTGGCAGTGTGTTTAAAACACACTCAAAAATCTTTTTCGCTGTTTCTACAGCTTCAGTTGCTTCGTTGTCACTCACATCTCCGTGTGGAATGGGATATCGTGAATCTACCGCATAGATTGACAAAGTTTTGGCTTGCTCGGTGAGCTTTTCGAGTCCATCAACTACAGGCGAGCTTAATCTGAGTAGATTCTCGATGTTGTGCGTTTTCCCCGCTCGAATATCGTGTAAAGTCAAAACGCCTTTTAGGGCCTTTTCTGCACACTGTTGTGCATGAAAAGCAATCGCCCAATATACCGGATCACTATCCTTTTGGATAAGTTCAGCCAAACGCAAATCATCGTCTGCTCGCATAATCCATTGCTTTGTCATTTCAAGCTTAGCGTCCATAAACCAGCCTACCGTCACAAAGAACTTCATTCATAATTGTGTTTTTTACGTCAACATATCTATCGAATTGTGATTTAGTACAAACAATTAAGTCAAAAGAGGTGAGAAAGTCACTGAGGCTTGACCTGCCCTCGATAGCGATTTCTCTCGTCGGCCGGTTCGTATCGGGCACAACAGCAAGCAGGTCAACGTCGCTATCCTCATCGGCCTGGTTGGTGGCATGTGAGCCAAAAAGATAAATTCTCTCCGGGTGTATTGACTCAGCTAATCGCTTAGTGATTTCGTCAAGTAGTTTTGTAGAAACCTCTTTCATTGGTCTTATTCCTGCGGCAGTTTTGCCAGGTCTGCATCGGAGCCGGCGACTATCAGGATATCATCCTTGTAAACTACGGTGTCCGGCATAGGGACATTTATAATCCCGCCTTTTTCGCTCTTTTTTGCCCTGCTATGCTCGTCCCTCTTGATGGCAACCAGATTAATGCTGTATTTTTGCCGCAATTGCAAATCCATAACCGTTTTTCCATCAAAACTGGGTGGTGCTTTTATCCGTGCCAAGCTGTAGCCGGGCGCAAAATCCATTTTTTCTCCGATCTGCGGCGCGATTAGTTTATAAGCCCATCTCTGGGCTGATTCGATTTCAGGATAAATAACATCGGTGGCGCCGACTTTTGAAAAGACCTCTCCTGCAATTAGGCCCTCGGCTCTTGCGAAGATTTCTTTTACCCCCATTTGGCGCAGGTTTACTACTGTTAAAATAGCCGATTCAAAACCCTGCCCGGTTCCTTGCCCAATACCAATGATAGCGACATCGACCTTATCCACACCTTGTGATTTCAGGGCTTCTTCATCAGTGCTATCGAGACGGACGGCATGACTTACCTGGTCGCGAATCAGCTCTATTTCTTCTCTGTCTTTGTCGATTGCAATAACTTCCGCCCCGCTCATCGCAAGAGCGATAGCCAGTTTCTTGCCGAACCGTCCCAAACCTATCACAGCAAAGCGCTTCATAATACTAACTCCAATCTTGGTTAAATAGTAACTGGTAAGTGAATAATCACCGATTACCGGTTACCAATCTATCCGACAATTACCGCCTCTTGAGGATAATTGTATCGAGCCGGTTTCAGGTTAAATGTCAGCATCGCCAATAGTGTCAGCGGCCCCAGCCTGCCGATAAGCATAACTGCAATGATAATCAACTTACCTGTGGTTGTCAACAAAGCCGTTTTGCCGGTGGTCAAGCCGACTGTTCCAAGGGCCGAGGCGGCTTCGAAGAAAATATCCAGCATAGTAAAACTGCTGTTTCTTTCCGTAATACTCAGTGTCAGCGCAGCGACGAACAAAACTACTATAAAAAGCAGGATAACAGTAATTGCTCTCCCGACAACAACTACCCTTACCGAGCGCTTAAACATCTCAACTTCCTGTCGTTTTCGCAGGGCCGCAACAACAGTCATTATTAACACAGCTAAAGTTACCGTTTTTATTCCTCCGGCTGTCGAGCCGGGCGAGCCGCCGATAAACATAAGCAGAATCAAAATAAGCTTACTCTGGGCTGACAGTGCCGAGGTATCCACAGTATTAAATCCTGTAGTCCGGGCTGTAATCGACTGAAAGAATGCACCGGTGATTCCGGTGGTTCCGTCAGAGCTGTAACGCTCAAAAAAAAGAATACCCAGCGTCCCCAGAACTATCAGGGCCGCACTTACGCTGAGAACTATCTTGGTCTGCAGCTCCATTCGTTTCGGAGCTTCCATTGAAAAGCGGTATCGCTTACTGAAAAGTTTTTTGAAGAACCGTTTTATCCTGTCGGCGGAGATGCCGGCCAGGTCGTAAAGCACACCGAAGCCGAGACCGCCGAGAATCATCAGCGGACAGATTACCGCATATACCTGCCAGCATTTGCTGTATCCGACGAAACTATCATTGAACAAGCTGAAACCCGCATTACAAAAAGCACTAATCGAATGAAAGACGCTGCAGAACCACTGTGAATGAATATTACCGGCCCTGCCCGGCACATCATCCCACATTCCGAAAACGCTAACAGCGCCGAGGGCCTCGATGAGCATTGTCCCCACAAAGATAAAAACTATTATATTGCTTATTTGACCGAGGGTTCTGGTGCTCAGTAAGTCCTGCATTGCTACTTTTTCCCGCAGTCCTGCCTGACCCAGCAGCAGGGCAATAACAGCACCGAAGACAACTATGCCCAGACCGCCGAGCTGAATCAGTGAGAGGATAACCACCTGTCCCATCAAGCTGAAATCTTTACCCGTATCCTTTACGATAAGGCCGGTAACACAGGTAGCGCTGGTCGCCGTGAACAGAGCGTCAACCATATTGGTCTCTTCAGCGGCGGTGGCCTTCGGCAGCATCAGCAAACCCGCACCCGATATTATCAAAACCAGGAAGCTCACAATCAATGCTTGGGCAGGGTTCCTGCCGGAAGAAGCAAGACTGATGCCCGTTCTGCAAACCTTGATGATTACCTGCAGGATAAGATAAATACCCACCGACCAGTGCCGAACCACAGAAGGCTCCGCATTTCCAAACCAGCTGCCCGACCCTGCAACTGCAATCCCAAGTGCAAGTAAAAGTGGAACCTCGAACCAGTTCGCCCGCCAGAATTCGGCCTTTGAAACCGAATTAAACAGTCGAATCACCTTCTCATTCACAAACACACAAAGCAGAGCTACCTGAACAGCGTATAAAATCATCGCCGGAAATATCGGCCTGTCAAAACCGAAGAGCCAAACAAATGTAGCTACCACCGCTGCCGAGGCAAAGATATTAAAGCCGATTATGAAACTTTCCAGCCGGTTGTTTTTGTAATCTATTTTCATAAATTGGTACCGCTGTTTTACTCTTTTTCTCAACCGGATTCCAGCAAATTATCGCTGCCGTCGCTTAAGCCACATCCGCCAGGCCGAGTGAGTCGCCGAACCTGGTCAGCAGCATCCGGCGGATATTTTTATGCTCGGCCTTTATTAGCATAGGGTCTTCGGCGACCAGCTCGAATGCGTTTTTCCTTGCCATAATCAGCAGTTCATAATCATCGATTATATTTGCGATTTTCAAATCCGGCAGGCCGTGCTGTCTCGTGCTGAACAGCTCCCCCGGCCCGCGCAGACGCAGGTCGTGCTCGGCTATCTCGAAGCCATCATTGCTTCTGGTAATTATATCGAGCCTGCTCTTTGCCACTTCACTTGATGTCTCGGCAAACAAGAAACAATAGGATTTATCTTCTCCTCTTCCGATGCGTCCCCTCAGCTGATGCAGTTGTGCCAGGCCGAACCTGTCGGCCCCCTCGACAACCATTATCGTTGCGTTCGGCACATCTACTCCGACCTCTACCACGATGGTCGTGACCAGCACATCGATTTTACCTTTTCTGAATTCCGCCATAATCCGCTGTTTTTTTGCAGACGGCATTCGGCCGTGAAGAAGCTCGACAGTAAATTCCGGGAAGACTTTTTGAGCGAGATTTTTCCACTGATCGGTCGCAGCCGCAACTACGTCATTTTCCTCGGTACTGGTAATCCGCGGATAGACAAAATACGCCTGTTTCCTTGCCCTTAGCCGCTCTCGAATGAATTCGTATGCCTTCTGCTGATTCTCTCGAACAACCCATCGAGTTACAACTTTGCCTCTTCCCGGCGGTAAATGTTTGATAACAGAAACATCCAAATCACCGAAAGCAGTCATTGCCAGCGTCCGCGGGATAGGTGTAGCAGTCATAACAAGACAATGCGGCGTAGCTTGCTTTCGCAATAGCAGTCGCTGATGAACGCCGAACTTATGCTGTTCATCAATGACAACCAGACCGAGTTTGTGAAATTCTATATCTTTCTGCAATAGTGCTACTGTTCCTACGACAATATCCATCCGTCCGCTGCTTATTCGATTTAAAAGCTCCTCTCTTTTTTTACCGGTCAATCCGCCCGTTATCAAAGTCCTTCTTACTTTGCTGCTTTTCAGGTATCTTTCGATACTTAAAAAATGCTGACCGGCTAAGATTTCTGTAGGTGCCATAATTGCCGCTTGTCTCTTATTGGCAACCGCCAGCAAAGCCGCATAAAGCGCAACGACCGTTTTACCCGCCCCCACATCACCCTGCAGAAGGCGATTCATCGGCTGCGGTTTGGCCATATCGGCGACGATTTCAGCTATTACACTTTTTTGGTCCTCGGTTAGTAAAAATGGAAAACGTTTTTTGATTCTGTTGTCAATTTCGTCGTTGTAATTCATCGGAATCCCCGTTGAGTAATGCTGAATTTTATATCGGCGTAGCGCCAATCCCGTCTGCATCAGGAATAGCTCATCATATTTTAATCTGTGTTTTGCCTTTGTTAGTTTCTCCTCGCCGGGCGGGGAATGTATCCATCTAAATGCCTTCTCTCTGCTGATTAAATTTGTTTTTTTTAAAAATATCGGTTTATAAAACTCAGGTGTAAGCTCATCAAGGTTTTCAAGAAGGGGAGCAATTATCCCCTTGATTTGCCTGCTGCTCAAATCGGCAGAGGCTGGATATACCCCTCCGCTGAAATATTCAGCCGGATTTAAGTGTTTCTCGTCGAGCACCACGAATTTAGGATTAGTCAATTGCAATTGATGCTTGTATAAGGCGACCTTGCCCGAAGCCATTATTATGGTGCCGGGTCTTAACTGGTTTCGCAGATACCCGCCGTGAAACCAGACAATCCTGCACAGGCCGGTATCGTCGGAAAGCATAGCCTCAAAAATTGGCTGATGACGAAAATTCTGATAATCCACCGACTCTATCAGACCGACAATGGCAGCGGACCGGCCCTGCCGCATTTGATTTATCTTTACCGGCTCAGGAGTAAAAATCCAGTCCCTCGGAAAATACTCCAGTAAATCTCCTACCGTGTGCACTCCTAATTGTGCAAAAGTCTTGGCCCTTGCCGGCCCGACGCCTTTTAGGAACCGCACCGGCATCGACAAATCGAGCTTGTCCTGGTGGAAACCATCTTGATGATTTAGATTTTGTTCTGCGCTTATTGACTGCATCATAGAAATATGAAATTAATCCTCCGTTTCTTCAAAGCCATACTCACCGAGTAGTTTAACAAAGCGGCAACTACAAACTGTTTTCGTGGCGATTTTTCCCTTTTTCTTTTCGCCGGCGAGAAGCTCCTGGACGGATGAGAAACCAACTGGTCCGACTATAAAGCCGCCCTCTGTAAGCTGCTCCACCAGCGGTTGCGGTATTTTCGGCACTGCTGCGGTAATGATAATGCGGTCGAAAATCCTTTTCTGTGGCCAGCCGCAACTGCCGTCACCGACATAGAATTCGACATTGTCGATACCTAATCTGCCTAAAACCGCCTGGGCCGACTCAGATAGTTTAGCAAACCTTTCTATCGTAAAGACTTTCTTGGCCAGCTTGCTTAAAATAGCAGTTTGATAACCACTGCCGGTGCCAATCTCCAAAACCTCACAATAGGGATTAAGCCTCAACTCCTGTGTCATCAAAGCGACAATATATGGCTGAGAGATGGTCTGGCCCATTCCGATAGGCAGCGGCCCGTCTGCATAAGCCTGCGACTGATATGCCGCCGGCACGAATTCTTCCCGCCGGACGTCTTTCATCACCTGTAGAACACCGGGGTCAGTTATATTGCGACCCATCAGGTCCAGCTTGAGCATCCGTTCCCGCGCCCCGGCAAATCTATCTTTGCTTTGGCGGTTATCCATAGCGAAAGTATCGCTTTTTAACGGCATTTATGCAAACCAATTTTTGGCCGGTATTCCGTTGTTATTACGCCACAAGATGGTAAAATACTATATTATTTCAGTGGCTAAACAGGTTTTAAAAAAGTTTTTAGGGAGGTAAGAAATGAAAGCCAAAAAACTTCTTTTTTATTTGTTGGCAGGTATTTTAAGCGGCTGTCTGCCTGTTATGTCGCTCCATCAGCTTTATACCGAAAAAGATGTAGTGTTCGAAGAAAAACTGTTAGGCACCTGGGTAGATGATTCCAACAATATCTGGGAATTTAAGCATCCTGATAAATCAGAAAAAGCATATGAACTGATTGTTCGTGAGGTTAAAGGTGAAAAAGGCTCGTTTATCGCTCATCTGGTAAAGTTAGAGAACAAACTCTTTCTGGACGTTTACCCGGGTAAATCGGCATGGGGTGAAGATGACCCGAATAAGTTAGAATGGCCGTATAATACTTTGTTTTTAACACCGGCCCATACATTTATAAAAGTAAGTGGGATTGAACCGGAGTTAAAATTACATATCACAGATGACGATGAAATGAAGAAACTGCTTGAGCAGGACCCCAATGCAGTTAAACATGAATTTGTCGAGGACGGGATGATTTTGACGGCATCGACTAAAGAGCTTCAGGCGTTTGTCCTCAAATACTCCGATGATAGTAGAGTATTCTTTAAGGAAATCGTCCTAACTCGCAAAAAACCAAAAGCCCCACAGAAGTCAATTAAGCAGGAGCCTAACGAGCCTAATGTTGTTGACTCGAACAAGGGCTGACGGAATAAAAGCTTAATGCCTATTAATCTGAACTTGCCCGGAAAGACCGGCCTTTTTATAACCGGCACTGATACCGGCGTAGGCAAAACATTAATAGCCGGCGCCATCGCCAGAATTCTTACCGATAAGGGCCTAAAGGTCGGTGTCTTCAAACCGATTGCTACCGGCTGTAAAAATAATTGGGAGGGCCTGATAAGTAATGACACCGAGTTTCTTTCTTATTGTGCGAACAGTGACCTGTCGCTATCGACAATAACTCCCGTCGGTTACCCCATCCCTGCGGTGCCTGTTGTCAGTGCCGCTTGTAACGGCTCTGCAATTGATTTCAATAGAATCGCAGCCGCTTACAAAGATATATGCCAAAACAGCGACATAGTTATCGTCGAAGGTATCGGAGGCGTGCGTGTACCTTTAACAGAAGAGTTTGACCTGCTGGATTTGGCGGTCGAATTCGCTCTGCCCGTCGTAATAGTAACTCGGCCGAATCTGGGCACAATCAACCATACACTTATGACGATAGACTGTGTCCGTGCAGCAGAATTGAAAATCGCCGGCGTCGTCATCAACGGCTATAACGCCACCGAATCAACCGAAGCCGAGGATACCGCCCCTGACGTAATCGCCAAATACAGCGGTGCTGATATACTCGCGGTCGTGCCTTTCGATGAAACTGTCGACATCGCAAAACAGAACCTCGGGGAGTTTATTGTCGGCTCTTTGACGGATTGCGACTGGACAAAATTAGCCGGGCGATAATTAAAAAGCGGGTTTCAAAGAACTGCATATTATAGTATCATATTAAAAATCTTGACACGCTCTGATTAGATTACTGTTTTTTTGAGAATTAAAATATGGCCGCACAACTGGAATTCAGACGCTATCTGGTAAATACCGATTCTGCCGCAACTCACCAGCTTTTCACAGATTGTCTGGTGATTGGAGCGGGAATCGCTGGACTTCGTGCCGCTATCGAAGCATCTGAGCGATGCAGCGTCATTATTGTATGCAAGGATTTGCTGCAGAAGAGCAACACGTGGAAGGCCCAGGGCGGTATTGCTTCGGTGCTTGATAAAACAGATACACTTGAATCACACATAGCCGATACGATTAATGCGGGTTGCGGCATAAGCGATGAAAAAATGGTCGATTTAGTTGTTCGGCAGGGGCCGGAACTAATCCAGCAGTTGCTTCATTGGGGCGTTGGGTTTGATTTAATCGATGGACATATTGCCGCTACGCTCGAAGGAGGGCACACTCACGCTCGTATTGCTCACGCTCACGGCGACGAAACAGGTCGGATAATCGCAGAAACTCTCATAAGCAAAGTCAGGGAAAATCCGAATATAACAATAATAGAAAACTTCTACGTAATAGATTTAATCACAAACAGTGAAAATGAGTGCTTAGGAATAATCGGCCACGATAAGCGGGGACTGCAGATAATCTGGGCTGCCAACACTATTCTTTCTACCGGCGGAGCAGGCCTGCTCTACCGCGAAACAACCAACACAGAGATTGCAACCGGTGATGGTATTGCTATGGCTTACCGCGCCGGAGCCGTATTGCAGGATTTGGAGTTTATGCAGTTTCACCCGACAACACTCTACGTGGCAGGTGCATCACGAGCCCTGATTACTGAAGCGCTCCGCGGTGAGGGGGCCGTACTCGTGGACAGTAACGGCTCGGCGTTTATGAAAGAATATGACGAGGCCGCTGAACTGGCGCCGAGAGACATTGTCAGCAGAGCTATCCTGAGCCGGATGCTGAAAACCAAATCGACACACGTTTATCTGGATGTTCGCCACCTGGACAAAGAATATTTCGCAAAAAGGTTTCCTACCATTAGTGAACTATGTGAACATTTCGATATAGATGTCAGCCGGGATTTGATACCTGTCCGCCCCAGCGCACACTATATGATTGGCGGCATAAAAGCCGATGCCTCGGCCAGGACAAGTATCACAAATCTTTACGCCTGCGGCGAGGTCGCTTCCACCGGCCTGCACGGTGCAAATCGACTCGGCAGTAATTCCCTGCTCGAAGGGCTGGTATTCGGCAAAACAGCAGGGCAGGTTGCCTCCCGGAACATAAAAACAGGCGCCTCTTATCCCAGGCACCCATTGATAAGGTATCAGATTCCTCGTTCAGACCGCTCCCGGCTGGATACTACGGATGTTAGAAATTCACTCAGGGCCCTTATGTGGCGAAATGTTGGCATTGCGAGAAAAGCCCAGCCGCTCAAAGAGGCACAGGAGATTATCAAATTCTGGCAGCGCTATGTGATGGACAAAATCTTCGATGGGCCGGAGGGCTGGGAATGCCAGAATATGCTCACGGTTTGCATGCTGATGACCCGTGCAGCAGAAACCAGGTGCGAAAGCAGGGGCGTACACTTCAGAAGCGATTTCCCTCAATCCGACGACAAAAACTTCAAAAAACACATTGAAATATCTTCTGGAAAATAATGCCGATTTCTGCTATAGTTATAGAAAGATTATACCTGTTTGCCAAACCAGTAATAGTCAGCGATTGACGGGAACAATTATCAATAATCAATAGTAAATAATCAATTAAAGAGAGTGGGTCGGGCGGTCGCTCCGCATCATTAAAACGTTGCGGGGAGGAAAGTCCGAGCAGGACAGGGCAACGATGGTGGCTAACGGCCACCCGGGGAAACCCGCGGGATAGTGCCACAGAAAATACACAGCCTTTAAGGCAATGGTGAAATGGTGCGGTAAGAGCGCACCGCACTTCTGGTGACAGAAGCGGCAGGGCAAACCCCATCGCCTGCAAGACTAAATATGCCGGTGCCTCGCCCGGGCGATACCGGCGGGTAAGTCGCTTGCCTAACGGCAGAGCCTGCTGGCAACAGCAGGTCAAGATAAATGACCGTCTAAAACAGAACTCGGCTTACTGACCCGCTCTTTTTTATTTGATTATTTTACTTCGAATTCTGATAAGCAGTATTTGCTTGCAATGGCAGAAACAACGTATTCTTCAAAATAGCTGTGTTTGTTGATTTTCAGCTATTCAGTTACGGAAAATGGGTCCTCGGGTCCCCACACGAACGAGCCTGACCTGACCTTTATTTTCACAATATCGTCCGTAACGTTCATCACAATTGTGCCCTTGCCGATTGTGATATGGTCGAAGCCGAGACCTCCAGATTTGCTCAGCTTTGATGCCAGAACGGGCGATTCTTCCAGTTTTTGTAAAACCGTTGTCAATGTCTGATTGATAAGACCTCCGCAAACAACAATCATTTTATTGTCCGGTGCAACCTCATCCACATCCCGACGGCTGTCCTCCAGGACACTCCGGAGAATTGCGATTCGTCTTGCGTTTTCATTAGCGTATGGCTCATCGAGCACTTCTGAATCCAGTACCATTTCAATGTCCAGCTCAAGCTTTCGCCTGGGTACCAGAGGTACACTCTCTGCCTTTTCATCTACTATAAAGAAACTTTTTCGTTTGACAGTCAGTTCATTTTCGTCGAAAGCTACCAAAGTAAGCCAGAGTTTGTGAGTCTTCTTCTTCATCCCCTGAGAGGCGACTACGCTCTTGCTCTGGCTGAGCAGCTCGCTGTCGAGTTTGGTAATATCAGTAAGCACATCAGCGGAGGTGCTTTCCTTTAGTTGTATCCGGCGATAGATGGAGGCATCTTCGTATGGAGGCAGCACAGACCTGACCTGCATCTCTACGTAAGAACAGCCGCATACAACGCAAAAGCATAAGAGGGCTGTTAATTTTATATCTCTCAAAGCTTTTTTCCTTAAATCAGTCAAATAGCTCGTGGTATATTTTACAAACTGTGAACCACGCTTATACCTCTTTCGAATCAATCCAGCTCATCATTTTGCGTAATTTTCTTCCGACCATTTCCAGTTGGCAGTTATAGTCTGCTTCATACAGCTGTTTAAACTTCTCTAATCCGGTTCGGTATTCATTTACCCATTCCTTTGCGAATTGTCCTGATGTAACCTCGGAGAGTATCTTTTTCATTTCCGCTCTGGTTTGGTCGGTGATAATCCTCGGTCCGCGGGTCAGGTCACCGTATTCAGCAGTGTTGGATATACTATATCTCATATAGCTCATCCCACCCTGATACATGAGGTCGACTATCAGTTTAACCTCATGCATACATTCGAAGTAGGCTATTTCAGGCTGATACCCTGCTTCGACCAATGTCTGGAAACCGGCTTTAATAAGTGAAGTAAGCCCGCCGCAGAGAACGCACTGCTCACCGAACAGGTCTGTTTCGGTCTCTTCTTTGAATGTAGTTTCAATAACTCCTGCTCGTGCCCCTCCGATTCCATTTGCCCAGGCAAGGGCGATTTGTTTGGCGTCGCCGGTGGTGTCCTGCTCGACGGCTATAAGGTTCGGCACGCCGCCACCTTTTTCAAATTCGCTGCGCACCAAATGGCCTGGGCCTTTCGGTGCAATCATCACAACGTTAATATCCTTTGGCGGAACGATATACTTATAATGGATATTAAATCCGTGACAGAAGCCCAGACTTTGCCCTGCCGCAAGATTCGGTGCAATTTGCTCGGTATAAACTTTCGCTTGAATTTCATCGGGAACCGTTACGATAATCAATGTTGCTCCGTCCATAGCCGTCTTTATATCGCTTGGTTCAAAACCGTGTTTCTGAGCGAGCTTATAGTTATCAGTATCTTTCAGCTCAGCCACCGCCACTTCAATTCCGCTGTCACGCAAATTCAGGCTGTGGGCGTGGCCCTGGCTGCCGTAACCAATAATCGCTACCTTTTTGCCTTTGAGCGCATCTATCGGGGCGTCTTTTTCATAATAAATCTTTAATGCCATAACTTAAACTCTCCTTCATTTTCTGAATAATGATTGCTATTGCATTACTCATTCGTTCCGAAAAATGGACTTCCACATTATATTAGAAGTTTCTTTTCAGGCAAGTAATTTATACACACAATTGCGAGGGATTAATAACGGCGGTAAAAGCAGGAGGCACTTATGGGACGTAGCATCATAGCGATAATCGCTTATTGGGCTGCAAGCTGGAAACTGCGGTTTCTATGTAAAACAACCGATGTTTAAAGCCGAATATAGACACATCCATAGCATAAAAACGTTGTAGTAGGGATTCGAAGAATGCCAAAAGGAAAAAACGTATATACAACGGGCGACGTGGCCAGAATTTGCAACGTAGCTCCACGAACGGTTTCGAAGTGGTTCGACAGTGGTCAGTTAAAGGGCTACCGCATACCGGGCAGTAAAGACCGCCGGATACCGAAAAGCGAGTTGGATCGCTTTATGAAAGTAAATAACATGCCATCTGCAGATCTTACGGTCAGCAAAATCCGGGTCCTCATAGTGGACAGCAACGGCGATACCGCCTCAGCCTTGGCGGATACTCTGCGAGCGAGAGCTGATTACGAGGTCAAAATCGCACGGAATAATTTCGAGACCGGCGTAATCGCCCAGAAATTTGCTCCGCATGTTTTATTGGTAAGTCTTTTAGCTGAAGGTATAGATGCAACAGACATCTGTAAAAGCATCCACAGCAGTGATGATTTGCAGACCGTCAGGATCATAGCCCTTGCAAGTAAGTTAAGTGATTCCGAGTCAGCGTCATTATTGCAGAAGGGTTTTGACGGTTACGTGTCTAATCCTACTGATATCACTAAGGTGGTAAAGGAAATAGAAGAGACAACGGCGATTATCTATTAGGCTTTTTTTGCAGCATCAGCCCCTGCAGTCTTATTAATTCCTCCGCGCTGACTGTTTCTTCGCGCAAATCACAGAAGACTACTTTATACTCACCGTCGGCAAGCTTCCATTGTATCAGCACCGCATTACTATCCCGTGGGTCGGCGCTGTCTCCATAAAACACAACGTCCTTGCCTTGTTGTGCGAGATACTCGTATCTTGATTTAGCCGCCAGGATATTACCTTTGTCTTCTCTGATACCCTCCAGACAATATTCTATCAGCAGCTTGCCGCTATTATATATACCGTCGCCGCCCTGGCTTCGGCCGCCGAAGAAGGTAGCGAATAAAATCATCGTTAAAATTATCACTGCCGCTGCTGCTAATTTGCTTATCCTTAAGTCTATAATAATATTGATGGTATCCAATCCGCCTCTATGCGGCGAAAGCTGTTGCGGGATTTGTTGCTTTATGTCTTCTGCAAGATTCGGGTCAGCCGGCTCTATTGTGGCATCTGCCAGTTCATTCAGTAATTTTTCCAGTTTTTCTTCTTTCATAATAGTTCTCCGTCTTCAGAGACAACCCGGCCCTTTAAATTTTTTAATGCCCTGTTCAACCTGCTTTTGAAAGTGCCGCACCTTACGCCTGCAGCGTCGGCAGCCTCTGCAATAGTCAGGTGCTGCATATAATGTAAAACAACTGCCTGCCTCAACTTTATCGGCAGCTCCGCAACGGCGTTTTTCAGTTGACCGAGCTGTTCCTGATGCCCGGTTTTATCGCTCACAGGCTCACCGTCGTCCGGCACATCAATGCCCTCGATACTGACTGCTTTATTGTATTTGTGCCCGCGCCAGTAAAGCTTCGAAGCATTCGCTGCAATTCGATACATCCAGCTGTTTAACGTCTTGCCGCTTCTGAGCTGTCCTATATGTTGCCACGCCGCCAGAAAACATTCCTGGGTAAGGTCTTCGCTGGCCTGATTGCTGTGTCCGAGCCGCCTGAAAAATGTATAAAGCTGCCGGTAGTATATATCAACGAACTCAACCGCGGCTGCACGGTTTCCCGCTTTCAGCCGCGCAGCAAGGGAATTACGCCTTTGCTCCAATCTGTCGGACGAATCCGAATACTCCATACTACTCCCCGGGCCTTGCCGCCAACCTATAAGATGCGCAAAACCAGCCTTCTGTTCCGTAAATTTGGTATTTTTGTACTGTTTTCACCCTGTATTATACCCTAAATTTGATTTTGCTGCAATGCCGCAGTGCACAGATTATGGTTTATGCAGATTATACGGGGTGGGAAACAAGCGGATAGAACCGCCGAAAATATTATTTGACCTGCTCTTTCTCTTTTTTGCTCAGGATAGCAAACGCCAGTATCGCCAAAAGAACCACCGCTGATACGTTTTTAACCAGCCGTGGCAGCATCCAGCCGTGCCGGGTAACTATTTCGAAGTCAACACCTCTGGCTATATAATCCAGTAGAATACTGCTTAAGAGGGCGCATCCTGCAACGGTAGCCAGATAGATAATTGCAGTTGCCTTACCCAGAGTTTTCCAGATGGTAGCAAAAGAAGCTGCGTTAGTAGCTGGCCCTGTCATTAGAAAAACCAGTGCTGCCCCTGGTGTCAAACCTTTCATAATAAGAGCAGCCGCTACTGGCACAGAGGCGGTCGCGCAGACATAAACCGGTATTCCCAGAAACATCATTATCACCATAGCGAAGATACCGGTTCCGAGTTTTTCAGCGAAGAAATCATCCGGCACCAGTGCGGAGATAAAAGCTGCGATAATCAGTCCTGCGAGCATCGCCCTGCCGATATCTTGCGGCAGTGTAAAAAAAGCGTATTTCAATCCTCTGGCGATTTTTCTGTTTTTAGCACCGCCGCAGCATTCATCCAGCCCCTCTGAGGGGCGGGATTCATCGGTGCATTTGGCGGGAGCCGGCTGATTAACCTGTTGTCTTCTGCTAAACACATCGACTAATGCGCCGCCGACAATTCCGGTTACAAAGGCCGCCACCGGCCTGAAAATCGCAAAGACAGGACCGAGAAGACTTAAAGTCACAAAGATACTGTCAATACCGGTTTGAGGTGTCGATAATAAAAATGCGATGGTCGCACCTTTGCTGGCGCCGTGTTTGTGTAGTGACATCGAAACGGGAATCACACCGCAAGAGCATAACGGCAGTGGCACCCCGAAAATCGATGCTTTTAGCAACGGCCATATTCCCGCCCCGCCCAGGTGTTTTTCTACAAGCTGCTGCGACACAAGCACCGAAAGAGCACCCGCCACAAAAAAGCCGAAGAGCAGATACGGCGACATCTCGGCTGCCGTCTCCCAGAAGTCACTCAGTATGGACGTAATAAATGCGCTCATAGTAAAACCGCATATATCAGAATATGAAAAACTTTTTTACTTCCCCAGAGCCGCAGCTAAGTCATCAATCAAATCTTCGGCATCTTCGATTCCGACCGCGAGTCTGAAAAGGGTATCGGTGATGCCGAGTTTATAACGTTGTTTTCGCGAGTAATTGTAATAGCTCACCAATGCAGGATGAGTAATCAGCGTTTCGACTCCGCCGAGACTCGGGCCGATATAACACAGCTTCAAGGCATCCAGAAAACGCTTTGCGGTGTTGAGATTGCCCTTTATGTCAAAGGTAACGACGCCGCCGCCACCGACCATTTGCCTGGTTGCTATTCTATAGTGACGATGACTTTTTAAAAACGGGTAATAAACCTTTTTAACCCGCGGATGTCCCTCGAGAAATTTGGCGACCTTCAGTGCGGTCTCATTTTGCCTTTCCACCCGCAACGGGAATGTCTTAAGCCCTCGCAGCAAAAGATAACAGCAGTGGGGGTCGATAAGACCGCCCATTGACTTATGCAGGTCGCGTATCTTTTCAATCAGCTCTTTTCTCCCAAGCACAGCTCCTGCTAAGATATCGTTGTGCCCTCCGAGGTACTTCGTAGCGCTTTGCAGAACGAGGTCCATCCCGTATTCGAGCGGCCTTTGGTTTAACGGGGTGGCAAACGTACTGTCTATAAGCGTCAAAACATTGTGCCTGTCCGCAATTTTCTTGATTTTAACGAGGTCGAAGATGTTTAAATAAGGATTGGTCGGCGATTCGGAAAAAATAAAACGTGTGTTCTTTTGAACCGCCTTTTCAAGAACTCCGTAGTCTCCGAACGGGACAATTGTGCATCCGATGCCGAACTGTTTCAGATAAGACTGGCAGAACTCCAGCGTCTTTTTGTAGCTGTCATCGGTAATGACAATGTGGTCGCCCGATCTTACCAGGGTAAGAATGGTCGTGGTAATAGCGCTCATTCCGGACGAAAAGACAACGCAGTCCTCCGCCCCTTCGAGGTTGGCCAGCCGCTTCTCGGCGATTTTCGCCGTAGGGTTACCGTATCTGCCGTACTCGAAGTGCTCCATCCCTTTCTTGGTATAGTCCTCGATGTGCTTGCTGTCTCTGAATGTAAATGTAGAAGTCTGAATAATGGGGGTCGTGATGGAATCGGCATACTTCCTCCTCGGCTCTCCTGAATGAATCGCCCTTGTAGAAATAGACCACCTGCCGGATTTAGCTTTTGTTTTGTGTCTTTTCTTAGCCATTACTTTTTCCCTGCCAAAAAATCGGCTTAACAGTTTTACTGTTTTAGATTTCCTCGTTTATCGTTCATCGATGAACTATGAACTACGAACAATGAACCATAATTCGAACAATAGCATCCTTTACAATCCGCGTCAATCCAAAACAGCACGGAACTTCCCCCTGTAGAACTTTCAGGCTGCCTCTGTCTCTATTTACCTTTTGCTAATACTACTACGTTTTTGCTTCGATTTTGGCTTGTCTTACCCCGAAATTTTTTTAAAAACTCCCTTGCCAAATCAGCCGTTTTGTGGTATAATATCGCAAAATTGAATAAGGCGTGAAGGCAGGGGCCAAAAAAGCCGTTTTTCATATTTTTTTTGTCTTCGCCATCATAATTCGTATCCCTTTCATACCGACCCCGCCTTCAAAATGTGGAAGTTACTGTCGTAAGCAGCTTATGTTTCTTTTGCGCCGGCTTAATGGAGAAAAAAATGACTTCAGCCGAGCAAAAAACCGCTTTTGCGTATCTTTCCTGGAAAGCGAGCTTATCGTCCGGGTGCCGTTGCGCGCCTGTGCCGTCATATATATCTATCATAATTTTTTGAAAGGGCAGGAAAATGAAAAATGCAATTTTAACAATCTTTTTTATCCTTGTCGCACTTGCAACCTGCGCCTCTGGCGCAGAGCTGCTTGTGCCGAGCCAGTATCCCACAATTCAATCAGCTATTGATGACTGTAATAATGGCGACGTAGTTATCATCGCTCCCGGCACCTACACCGGCGAGGGCAATCGCGCCATCGACTTCCTCGGCAAAGCCATTACCGTCCGAAGCGAATCCGGCCCCGACAATTGCATCATCGATTGTCAGGGCACTGAAGCTGAACCTCACCGCGGCTTCTACTTCCACCGTCTTGAAGGTCCCAGTTCTATATTAAACGGCCTGACCATAATAAATGGCCACGCACCTCTTATGCAGTACCAACCCTATGATTCTCATACATATAACTATTGGGCCGGAGGAGCTATCTTCTGCTACCAGAGCAGTCCCACCATATCCAACTGTCACCTGATTGGCAACTATGCTTATTGGTATGGCGGAGCAATAAGCGGTTGGAAAAGTGATGCCATCATCACTGGGTGTACCATCACAAATAATGTCGCCAATGGAGGGGGTGGAGCGAATTGTCGAGAAGGTAAAATGATTATCAGTAATTGTATCATCTCCAATAACATAGCTATAAGTAGTTCTTTTACTAGCGTAGCTGGTGGAATATTTTGTGAATCATCAGCAAATGCAATTATAAATAATTGTGTTATCACTGGAAACATTGCCTCAGTTGGTGGCGGAATTTATATAGGAGGTTTTTGTTCGCCAGTTATTACCAACTGTACTTTTTCTGGAAATACAGCCACAACAGCCGGTGGCGCAATCTTCTGCGGAGGATCAGGTATCCCGTTTGTTGTTAATAGTGTCCTCTGGGGTGACAGCGCCACTAATGGCACTGAAATCGCAATGAGTACGATAGATTGGGGTTCATCATTATCAATCAGCTATAGCAACATACAGGGTGGAAAAGCTGCTGTTGATGGTGGCAGCTCTTCTCGAACCCGTTTGAATTGGGGCACAGGTAATATCGATGCCGACCCCTGTTTTATTCAGCCCGGCTATTGGATTGATTCCAACGACCTCAATATTATTGTCGAGCCGAACGACCCTAATGCAGTCTGGCTCGACGGCGATTATCATTTGCTCCCCGGTTCACTCTGCATCAACGCCGGCGACCCCAATTATGTCCCCGAACCCAATGAAACCGACCTCGACGGCAACCCCCGCATCGATGGTGGCCGAATCGATATGGGTGCTTATGAATCTATTATGCACAAGGCTCGCCTGCAGCTCTGGCCGTGTGTGATTAACCGAAGAAGCCCTCGTCCCAAATGGATAACTGCTTGGGTGTACTTGCCTGTGGGTATTACTAAAGACCAGGTTGACGAGGATACCCCGCTGACTCTCTATCCCTTCGGTATAAAGGCTGCTCGCCAGTTCGTTTTCCAGAATCGCAGACGACTCGGCAGATGTACTCGTGTCCTTGCTTTCTTTGAAAGAAACCAGTTTTTGGATGCTATTGATACTAATGGCCGGGTGCAGTTAATGGTCCACGGTTATCTCTCTGAGCCGGGCCGGTTCTTCTTCGGCTCCGACTTTATCAGAATCACACCTCCTCCTACAAAGCGCCCTTGGTGGTGGTGCCGGCACTACTAAATTCTTTATATATCACCAGGGGCAAACTCGAAAAGCCGGGACTCAACTCTCCCGGCTTTTTCTTTATTATTTACCAATCACCAGACACGAGTATCCATCATCGATCATCGCTTTTCCAAGGCACCGAGTCTCTCTCGCATTAACTGGTTTTCCGCTTTTAATTCCTTGATTGCATTGACCATAGCCCATATGATTGGATCGTTATTTACCATGAAGTGTCCATCCTTATTTTCCTCCACAGCCTCGGGAATAACACTTTGGACATCCTGAGAAACAACTCCTACGAATTCCCTATTTGCTGGTAATCCTAAGCCATTATCTTCTTTGTATTTATAACGAACCGGCTGGAGTTTGACAATTTCTGCCAAGCCATATTCATAATTACCACCGATCTCTTTTAACCTTATATCCGAAAAAGAAGACCAACTACCTCCACCTGGTTTTGCAGCTGACCCGTTTACAGCCAGTTTATAAGTTCCCGGGTCTGTCGTTCCAATACCAACGTATCCGCCCATGATTGACATTACATGGTCTATATCTACTGTATATTTCGGGGAGTTAAAGTTCAATCCGATTCCTACAGAATGGTCTCCGTTGACTTCAATGGTGCGTCCCATTGCCGTTGAGTAGTCACCATTAGCTTTGGTATCTTGGCCCATTGCCGTTGATGCTACTCCGCCTGCGATTGTGCCACATCCTATTGCCGTTGAATCCTGACCGCAGGCTTTCGTGTCGTGACCCATTGCTACAGACCACGTTCCTATATTACCATCGTCCCAGAGGTCTCCTGTTACATATCCAACTCTAAAAGCACTTTTCAACGGTATCCACATCAATCTTCTGCCTGTCCCGGAGGCTGGTGTTCCACCGGTGGTGCCATCAAATAAAACCGCCCCATTTTTGACGTGAAGTTTGGCATCCGGCGATATTGTCCCGATGCCGACGTCGCCGTTTATCGTTAGTCCTGCCGGACCAGCTATATTAACCGCACCAGCATCGGCGGTAATAGTCCTGCCCACACCGCTACCGCCCTGGTCGTAAGCTTGGTCAAGAGTATTTCCTCCACTTCCTGCTGCAGCGGTTGTTTGCGTAGTTCCATCAGGAAACTTAAACCCTCCGGACGTAGAGTGTACTATCCCAGCAACTTCCAACTTACTATTTGGAGTCGTTGTCCCGATCCCAATGTTGCTGAAATCACCATCAATTGTCAGCGCTTGAACGCCAGTGTTTATATTCTTAATTCCAAAGTCATTATCACTCACGCCTAAAATCCCGGTTTGCAATTCCCATGAGTCCCCATTTGGATGAGTGTTTGTTAAACGAATATTGGCTTGATCGCAGCCATAACCCGCTAAATGCAGCTTCGCCTCCGGATTTATTGTCCCGATGCCGACTTTATCTTCATTCAATCCCAATACTATCATTCCTGCCGTTCCATCTGCGTCGAGAGTTAGTCTTTGGTAGCCATCTCCTTGTAAGAGCGGACCAATGCTCCCGTGATACTGCATCTGAATACAACGTGGACCCTCGAAATCAGTTATACTCCTCGACCTTATCATATTATCATCGCCTCTCACCTCTAATTTTACTGCAGGATTTGTAGTTCCGATTCCGACGTTGCCGGCGGATTCATAGATGGCTGAGTCACTAAGAGTCCTGGGGCCTATAAATTTAGGGATGTAATTGGCTGTTCCACTGCCTTTGATGGCAGGTCCGCTTGTAAGCCCTCCAGCCGTTTTCGCATAACTGGCGTGGGGTGTGGGCATCAGCTTCTGCCGCGGACTGAGAGTAGTGTACTGGTTCGGGTCATCAAGCTCACCCAGCCGAACGCCAACCTCAAGCCAGACAGCATTACCATCGAAGACGCTACCGAAATCCAGCTCCACCGTAAAATAGGCATCAATGACGTTCGCATTAGCAACATTGACGTCAGTTCCTACTTTACTGCCTCCGACGTTGGCATCGTAGAGCTTGAACGCAAAGTCATACAGACCGTTTGCCACATAATTGGTGTCATACAGATGCCCCTGATATGTAAAAGCCGTCCCAATTTCTGCTGCCTTGATAACCTGGTCTGACCATACTATCAGACCGAAGGCTAAAACTAAAATCGCTAAAATTCTCTTAGTTTCCATTTTGATTCTCCTTTGAAAAAGTTTTTATAGCACACTTTGTGCGCACCGATATCTGCTCGTAAATTTTTCCACAATAAAGCTGATAAAATCGCATTCTGCCTCCTCCTTTCAGTGCCGTGAAAGTAGCGAAACGTGAAAAAATCCTAATCTTTTATACCCCCGTTGTCAAGAACGTTTTTGAAATGCCTCTTGGCTAAATCCTATATTTGAAATCCCACCCCCAGCGTGAAATCTACCCCGCGGAAAAAACTCCACAGCGAGCAATGTCAAGCCATCGCGGCGCTTGTCCTAGGGACTCCTTACGGAGAGCGGAATCTTCGAATTTTTTCGAACGTTTCCATACAACTTTTGAATATTTCTATATAGTTTTTGTATGTTTCTATACTTTTTTCGAACGTTTTCGAATATTTTCCATCATATACCCGTAAACCAGCGCCGTTACCCCCTTTGGAGCCGTTTTACGAAAAAATTCGGGTGAATTTCCCCTTGCCTATCTTGCCTATCTTTACAAATTTAACGCCCCGTTTTTACCCCAAAAATCAACACTCCCCCCAAAAAATTTTAAAACCTCAAAAACCCCAATTTTCCTGAAAATGTATCTTTCGCTCTTAACTTCTTACATATTTAGGACTTATGTAAGTTATTTTAGCATCGCAGCCAAATCCTCATCGACGTTCCCAATCGGGCTGATATTGAATTTCTCAACCAGTATTTTTAACACATTTGGGCTGATAAAAGCCGGCAGGCTCGGCCCGAGCTTTATGTTCTTAACTCCAAGATACAGCAGGGTTAACAGAATCGCCACCGCCTTTTGTTCATACAACGATACGACCAGCGAAAGCGGCAGGTTATTAACCCCGCAGCCGAACGCCTCTGTCAGTGCCGTTGCGATTTTAATCGCCCCGTAGCAATCATTGCACTGCCCGGTATCGATTAACCGCGGAATACCGTCAATATCACCATAATAACGGTCGTTTAGCCGGTACTTTCCGCAGGCTGCCGTCAGTATCACGCAGTCGTTCGGCACTTTCTCAGCGAATTCTGTATAGTAATTCCGTATAGGCTTTGCGCCGTCGCAGCCGCCTATAAAGAAGAAACGTCTAATCCTGCCTTCTTTTACCGCTTTGATGATTATGTCAGCCATACCAAGCACAGCGGTGTGGTGGAAGCCGGTGCTGAGCGTTCCCTGCGGATTTTCCGGCAGTTTCGGCTGAGACAGGGCTTTGTTGATTACCTCACTAAAATCCCTGTTTTTAATGTGTTTAACACCGGCTACACCGGCTATGCCGCAGGTAAACATCCTGTCTTTGTAGCTGTCTTTCGGAATCATAACGCAATTTGTCGTTACTAAAATCGCTCCGCTGAAGCTGTCGAACTCCTTTTTTTGATTCTGCCATGCGGTCCCGTAGTTGCCTGCGAGGTGCTTAAATTTTCTCAATTCCGGATACCCGTGGGCTGGCAGCATCTCGCCGTGAGTATAAACGTTTATGCCCCTTCCTTCGGTTTGTTTTAACAGCTCATAAAGGTCGAGCAAATCGTGGCCTGTAACGACTATACCCGCCCCTGCTTTTGTGCCCCTTGCAATTGTTGCCGGAGTGGGATTACCGAATCTCGACGTATGGGCCTTGTCAAGCATCTCCATAGCACGAAGATTCATTTCGCCGGCCTTTAGCACCAGCTCGAGATAGCGATTCAAATCGAAATCCACGTTCGTCAATGTTGCGAACGTCGCCTCGTGCATAAAGGCATCGACCTGCTCATCTTTTTGTCCCAGCTCGCGGGCGTGATATGCATAGGCGCCTATACCCTTCAAGCCGAACATAAGCGTATCCTGCAGGGACTGAATGTCCTCGTTTTTGCCGCAAACGCCGACTTTGGTGCATCCGGTGCCGCCTGCTGTTTGTTCACACTGATAACAAAACATATTGTCATCCTTTCATCTTCAAATCATTTTTAGTCCCATTTTTATTGTTGGGTGATTTTACAGCAACCGTATGAGTCTTTAACCAGACCGCACTTGCTGCACCTCGGCTGGCCTGCTTTGCAGCACAAGGCACTGCCGGCTGTATGTCCGCATTTTACGCAAAGCTCAGCCGACTTTACATCTGTCTTGCAGCAGCCCGGTGTACTTTTCGCAAGTCCGCAGCCCTGGTATTTGGCCTGACCTTGTTTGCAGCACAAACCACTGCCCTTGACTTGCCCACATGCAGCACCAGGCCCAATCGTATCAGTGGCTCGTGCACCACCCGAATTGTTACAGCTTAAACTAAGCAGAATAATTCCAACCAGGCTGGCCACGGCTATGATCGCAATAACTGTTCTTTTCATGTTCATGACTAATTCCTTTCTGTAAAAACAATAAACTTTTCGATTTTTCGTATTTATCCTCGAATCATCGTTAGAAGCATTTTGAATTTTTCCTCGGTGACAGCGGCGTGCGGCACACTGGCCGGCATTATGATAATATGACCGGCCGGCACAGTTACATTTTTGCCATCTATTATCAAGCGAGCCGCCCCGTCAAGGACCTGGACGACTGCATTATAAGGGGCGGTATGCTCGCTTAATTTTTGGCCCTTATCAAAAGCGAAAAGAGTGATAGTTCCAGGCGACGTATCCACTATCGTCTTGCTGACTATCGAATCGTTTGAATATTTTATCAAAGAAACCAGTTCCCGATTTTTTGCTTTACAGTCGTCCAACGCGCTTCCATCTCTTTTCGCACAGTTCATTTTTTTCTCCTTTTAGGTTCGCTCTATCTTTGTTTTACTCCGGCTTTTCAGTATTTCCTCCAGGGTTATTCCACCGAGATAGCCGTCTATATACAACTGGAGACTTGTTAGCTTCGTATGCACCTCGCATTCCGGCTCGAATTCACAACCCTTGCCACCATAAAGACATCTATTCAGCCGAATTTTCCCCTGCAAAGCAGTTATAATTTCCATCATATTTATAGTTGATGGCTCCCTGCTCAGCGTAAAACCGCCTTTCGGCCCCATATCGCTTTTAACTAATCCAGCCTTGTGAAGTTTCTGCAGTATCTTACAGCCGAGCTGATACGAAAAATTTCCATCCTCAGCCAATTGCCGGGCCGAAGTAAATTCCCTGTTAAAACGACTGGCGAGATTCACCATTATACGCAATGCATAATCAGTATTTCTTCGTATCACATCCATTTTACTGCCTTTTAAAATCTATCACCGTTATATAAGACTATTACAGTCCTACTTAACAATTTGTTCAGGGGAAAACTATTTTTTTCGAATATTTTGGAAGGGAGTTAAAAAACCGCCTTTTTCAGCCCTCTATCACGATAGCACCATCAGGATTGATGTAAACTTGTTTTTGAAGGCCTTTTGTGGATGAAAACCTGTCTTTACGCTGTCCTGTTATTACCACATCATCATTATCTACCGTTATTTTAATATCCTGTTCCGGGCTTCTTTCGCGCATTACGTTGGCCAGCAAAAAGGCTTTTTCGAGTCCATCGCCGGTCTTGTAGTTCGCCACTTCGTCCGGCTGAGCGAGTCGTTTGCCATCGTAAATCGAAGTATTATTCATCTGGTCAAGCCAGGCGAGAACCTCCTCAAGCGACATAGATTTTGTCTTCTGGATTGAGACCGGATTACGCTCCACCGCCGCCTTGACGAACGGAATCCAATCACAGCTTTCCATATCGCGATACGCATAAAAGGCAAGGTTGGCGGTGGTATTGCTCTGACGTATCTGCTGGAGATAGTCTATTATCTGTTCTCTGGTATACTTTATGGAGATTCTAATCGGTTCTGCAGGTGTAAAATTCTTGTCCGGAGACGGGAGCATCGCTTCGATGTGGACAAAGTCTGCTAACAGGTCAATAAACTGTTCCGCATCAGGGACAACTGTTTCAACAAATTTTCTAAAGGCCAATTTATCCTGTGGGTTTCTCAGGTCAGGCTTTTGCTTTTGTATAAATTCTTCGAGCTTGTCGCAGCGAATCCTGCCGGGCAATTCGTACGGAACAAAATCCTCGTCCGAGACCTCGGCAAGCAGTTTGTCAAAGGTCTTGTCTGCTATTCTGTAATTGCTGCTGTGTTCATAATGAAACAGCACTTCCGCCTTTAAGAATTGTGCCTGACCGTGACACTCACGACAGACCTGGAAGAACTTTTGATAGTCTTGATTAAACCGTAGAAAATTTGCGAAGATTTGCAGGGTCAATTCCGTTGATAAATAAGAACCGAGTTTTCCGGTAAAATATTCGTAAGCTTTCCTGTCTATCGTTGCATTTTCATACATACAATGCACATAGCCGCTATTATGGGCTACGATTGTAACGTTTTCATTGCGTAGCGCCCGCTGGGCCTTGTTTGAAATTGCTGTGCCGTTAAACCACATCGTTTTAGTAACCAGTCTTCTATTGTTAGTGAGTATTCCGTCCTGTATATCAATGAAATTCTGCGAATGCAGCGGCGTAAGTATCATATAAATATCTTCGAGAGGTACTCCGCAGACAATAAAGGCCGCAGCGACGTAAAGTGCGGCAAGGGACACACATTCTCCTGCCGCCGTTTTGTAACCTTCTTTGAGTCGAAAGGCATTCATCGCCTCGATGGTTTCAGTCTTCCAGTAGGGGATGATGTCGCTATCGTATTTATCCAAGCCGAAATGTTTGCGGATGTCGACGTCGAAATAATAGCTGTCACCGTGATAACCAAAAAGAGCATTGCTTTTTGCGATGTCATCCTGCGAAAGATACTTCTCGAACCGTTTAAGCTCCTTAGCTTTGTTTGTAAGGCCCCAGGTTTCGAGGTCGAGATTGAACTCGTACTCATCCATTATGAATTGTCTAAGCCGCATCAATTTTCTGTAGCTGCTTTTACCTTCGAGCTTTTTGAAACAATCCAGCTGACGCCACTTCCAGATAACCGGGCTGATAATATCAGCCAAAACCAAACTGTACATCAGTTCAGGAAAGACAAAGATTTCCATATCCGAAAGCGTTATTGCGGAACTATATTTTTCCAATTTTTGCGGATTCATTTTTATTCGGAGTTCTGATTTTCAAGAATTTTTGGCATTTTCTTAACGAAATTTTTCATTTGATCTCTTAGTTTTATAAATGCTGCCTTAATTTGCTGTTCGGAGCCGGCCATAAATGAAGGGTCTTCAAATGCTTTGTGAAAGAGTTTGGTCTTGCTGGTAAAGATAGGGCATTTCTCTCTTGCATTGTCACAAACCGTAACAACACAATCAAAATCGATGTTTTTAAGCTCATCAACGTGTTTAGGCCTTTGTGCCGAGATATCAACTCCGGCTACGGCCATTACCTTTACAGCCGTCTGGTTCAGAGTTCCAGGTACGATACCGGCTGAGTAAACATCCATAATATCGCCTTTGAGATGTCTTGCCCAGCCCTCGGCAATCTGGCTGCGGCAGGAATTGCCTATGCAAAGAAATAATACTTTTATCTTGTTTTTATTTTCACACATACCATATTTACGGATAACCGCCTATTGTATTGAAAATACTTAAGATTTTCTGCGAATTTTGATTTCTCTTACCCAGCAATACAAAACTGGCACAATAAGCATTGTAAGTATCTCAATAGTCATTCCACCGAATGACGGTATGGCCATCGGCACCATAATATCCGACCCTCGACCCGTTGAAGTCAGCACTGGCAGCAGCGCCAGAATTGTAGTTGCTGTTGTCATCAGGCATGGCCGAATCCGCCGAGTCCCACCTCTTATCACCGCTTCGTGAACATCCTGCACAGAGGTCGGTTTTAATTTGCTGAACGATTGTTCCAGATAAGTGCACATCACTACGCCATCATCTGATGCAATGCCAAAAAGTGCCAGAAATCCCACCCAGATAGCAACACTCAAATTTATCGGGTGCACCTGGAAAAGATCACGCATATTTACGCCGATTACACTGAAATCGAGAAACCACGGCTGCGCATACGCCCATATCATTAAAAACCCGCCGCCCCAGGCGACGATGATACCTGAAAAAACCATAAACGTTGTTACAACTGATTTGAACTGCAAGTACAAAATCATAAATATGATAAATAATGCCAACGGAACCACTACTATAAGCGTTCTCTGAGCTCTTATCTGGCTTTCATAAGTTCCAGCAAAAGCGTAGCTTACACTGTGCGGCACAACCAGCTCACCCGAAGCGATTTTGTCTTTTAGGAATTTTTGACACTGCTCTACGACGTCCACTTCTGCATAATTGGGTTTTTTGTCGAACAGAACATAGCTTGTCAAAAACGTATCTTCACTTTTTATCATCTGCGGCCCCGGCACATACCGAACATCCGCAAGTTGCATAAGCGGTATTTGTGCTTGGCCCATCGTCGGCACTAAAATTTTGCCCAACGTTTCGATCTGGTCGCGCAGCTCCCGCATATATCTCACTCGAACGGAATACCGCTCTCTGCCTTCAACGGTTGTCGTGATACCTACGCCACCGATTGCTACCTCGATTACATCCTGCACCATCTGTATACTGACGCCATACCTGGCAATTGCGTTACGGTCGATGTCAATCTCCAGATACGGTGTCCCTACGACGCGGTCGGCTATCACAGCCGGCGCTTCGACACTGGGCACCTCCTTTAACAGCCGCTCAATCTCAAACCCGAGTTTCTCAATGGTTTTCAGGTCCGGCCCCTTGATTTTCACTCCCATCGGCGCCCGCATCCCGCTTTGCAGCATAACCACTCTCGCGGCTATCGGCTGCAATTTGGGTGCGCTGGTCGTTCCTGGAATTTGTCCAGCCTTGACAATCTCGTCCCAGATATCATCCGGGCTTTTAATGTGGTCTCGCCATTGTCTGTATGGCCTGCCGTTCTCATCCGGTATCAGGTTGCCGTTTGCATCGTGAGCAAAGTCCTTTGCCTTTTTGTCGTACTTGAATCGCGCCCGCCTGCCGTCTTTGTTCAAAATATATTCCGGTTTGTAGTTTATTATCGTCTCAATCATCGATACCGGCGCAGGATCGAGAGCGCTTTCGACTCTGCCAATCTTACCAACAACCAGATCAACCTCCGGTATCGACTGAAACGCTTCATCCTGTTTCTGGAGGATATCCAGCGCTTCTCCAATAGAAGCGTGAGGCATCGTCGTCGGCATATACAGAAACGACCCCTCGTCCAAGGGCGGCATAAACTCTTTGCCCAGACCAGACCAGATGAGCACTCCCAGAACAACAATCAAAACCGGCACCGACAAAAATAAAAGTTTATGCCGCAGACACCATGCTAAAAGCCGTGGATATACTCCCTGGAAAAACCGGAAGAAGACGAGCAATCCGCCTATAAGTAAGGTTACAAACACAAGGTTTATCACGGTCCCTTTTTCCACGCCTAACGGCAACCAATGCTTTGTTAAAATAATACCGACAAAAAGAATCGCCGTGATATTGGCCGCCATCGGCCCCCACCCAATTGCCTTCTTCGGCAGCCGTTCGTGCAAAAGATGATACATGCCGATACAGAATATGATTATCGCCGCCCACCATGCAAAAAGTATCCACGTCACAATGCCGGCTATAAGCAGAACCACACCTAACATTTTCCTGCCTGCTTTCCTTATGTTGCTGCCTCTGGTGAATAGAACGTGTGCCGCCGGCGGAATTATCGTTAGCGCTACTATTATCGATGCGATAAGACAGAAGGTTTTTGTCCAGGCAAGTGGCTTAAATAGTTTTCCTTCTGCTCCTGTCATAGTGAACACCGGCAGAAAACTTACAACAGTTGTCGACACTGCGGTCAATATCGCGCTGCCAACCTCGCTGGCTGCTTTGTACACTGCTTCAAGCCTGTTATCCTGCGGACTGCATTCATCCAAATGCTTCAATATATTCTCGCAGATAATTATCCCCATATCCACCATTGTACCGATGGCTATTGCAATACCCGACAGCGCCACTATGTTGGCGTCCACGTGAAATGTCTTCATCGCGATAAAGCATATCAGCACCGCCAGTGGCAATAGGCCGCTTATCAAAACTGAGCTGCGAAGATGCATCACCATCACAATGACGACGATTATCGTGATAAGAATTTCTTCCGTAATCGCGGTCTCAAGCGTTCCTAACGTCTCGTAAATCAGACCCGTCCTGTCGTAAAACGGCACAATCGCAACCTTCGATACAGTTCCGTCAGCAAACTTTTTGCTCGGCAATCCGGGCGATATCTCCTCTATCTTCTTCTTAACGTTCTTGATGGCCTCAAGGGGATTGTATCCATACCGCACCACTACTACGCCACCAACCGCCTCGGCGCCGCCTTTATCAAGGGCACCTCGGCGCAATGCGGGCCCATACGACACATGAGCCACGTCTTTGACGTAAACGGGGACATTTTCGTTTGCCTTTATCACAGTATTTTCTATGTCAGCGAGTTTTTTGATAAAGCCCAAGCCACGTATAACATATTCAGCTCTGTTAATCTCTATAGTTCGAGCACCCACATCTATGTTGCTTGCACGCACAGCGGCGAAGATTTCATCCAATCCCACTTTGAATGCACGCATCGCATCGGGGTCAACGTCTATCTGATATTCCTTGACAAATCCCCCGACTGAAGCCACTTCGCTGATACCCTCTGCGCTCAGGAGCGCGTAACGAACGATCCAGTCCTGTATGCTCCTAAGCTCATCGAGGTCCCATCCTCCGGTAGGTCTGCTTTCCTTATCTTTTCCTTCTAACGTATACCAGAATACCTGCCCCAATGCAGTCGCATCAGGCCCCAACATCGGTTGCACGCCCTCAGGCAATGTCCCCTCAGACAGCGAGTTAAGTTTCTCGAGAACTCGGCTGCGCGTCCAGTAGAAATCCTCCTTCTCACCGAAGATAATGTATATACTCGAAAAGCCAAACATCGAAATGCTGCGGATAGTCTTCACCCCCGGCACACCCAAAAGTGACGTCGTCAGCGGATATGTTATCTGGTCCTCCACGTCCTGTGGGCTTCTGCCGGGCCAGTCGGTGAATACTATCTGCTGGTTCTCGCCGATGTCGGGTATTGCGTCCACCGCGACAGGATTCCTCGACCAAAATCGTGTTTCCCAGTCAAATGGCGCAACATATATACCCCAGCCAACAAAGAACAAGATAAGCAGCCATACTACCAGCTTATTCTCCAGGCAGAAGCGTATTACCTTATCGACGAACGATGGTTGTTGCCCTTTCAACTCATCCATTGAGTTATGCACTCCGAGAAAAAACTACATTGTGTATCTGCTCTTTGACAGATTTACCGCTATTGTTTGAACTGCGGCAGCTTTGCAATATACTTCTCAGGGTCTTTTTCAAACTTCTCCTTGCATCCTGCACAGCAGAAATAAACCTTCTTGCCCTTGTATTCGACAAAGACGGTCTTGTCGATTTTGTTGCCGTCCATAATAGGACACGTCGTCTGCTCCATTGAAGCCGCCATTGTTTCAGCCGTCTTCTCCGCTTCTTCCACCATTGCAGCCGCCTTGCTGGTAATCTCTTCCATTGTTGCTGCTTTGGGCTCTTCTTTCTTTTTGCACCCAGCCAGCACAATCATTGTTGCCAAACCTGCTACTGCTAACATTACTAAGTGTTTCGTTTTCATTTTTATGCCCTTTCAGTGCTTATGATTTATGGATTTCATACCGGACTTTTCCATTTTCTTTTTTCTTTGGCCGTCTCCGTGCTGATGGCCCATTGGTGCGACGCCGCCTTGGGGACTCATCATACTCGGCTTTGCCTGTATCTGCAGAGCCGAATCTATCTTGAAATTGCCGTTTGTCACTATCAATTCTCCTTCGGCCAGACCGTCCTTAACCAAGTAATAATCGCCCGCTCTCGACCCCAACACAATCTCCCTACCCTCAAAAGTCGGCTTTTCTTTGTCGGCCAGCCGAACGTAAACAACCGCTCGTGTGCCCGTTATCAACGGTGCCGATGCTGGTATCACAAGCGGCGCCTCATTGGGTTCTGCCGCAGTAACGTAACCAAGTGACTCTGTCGTCACCAAATCCATTCCGCAAATGTCGCATTGCCCCGCTGTTGTTTTTACAATCGAAGGATGCATCGGACAAATCAACTTGCCTGCCATATCCTCATCCATAACCCTTCCCGCCCCGGCCACCTTCGACCGCACGACCGCTCGCACAAACATCTCCGGTTTCAATCGCCCATCCGGATTAGCAACATTGACGCGAAGCTTCACAGTCCTTGTCATGGGATTCAACACAGGGTCGATAAAGCTGATTGTTCCCTTGAACACTTCGCCAGGGTATGCCTCCGTCGCGAACTCAACCTGCTGTCCGTATCGCAGCCATGCCAAATCCAACTCATACGCATCCAGCTTTACCCATACCTCCGACAGGTCCGCAATCGTGTAAATCTTTGCCCCCGTCTCCACGTAATCACCTGCGTTGGCGTGCTTGGCGATTACAATTCCGCCTATCGGTGCGTAAATGGTCAAGTGATACACCGGCTTGCCCGTTTTTTCTATTTCCTCTATTTGTTCCTTCCGCAGTCCCAGCAGCCGAAGTTTTTCTCTCGCCGCTTCAAGTGTCGCAATGCTCGAGCGTCGCATAAGCTCTGTTGCGCCGCCCCCTGACTCCTGAACTGTTTTGGCTGCCTGCAGCAACTCCGCCTGTGTGCTGAGCAGCTGCGGGCTGTAGAGGTAAACCATATGGTTATCCTTGCGCACCAATGTCCCCGTGAAGTCCACGTACAGCCGGTCGATTCTGCCCGGCACCCACGCTGCAATTTCTTTGACCCGGCTTTCGTTGTATTCCACTTTACCCGCCATCCGTACTTCGGCTTCAACGAATTTCCGCTCCACAGGCGTCGTCTGAACCTCCATCAGCTTCAGAGCGTCTTCAGAAAATACTATCTGTCTGGCTCCAACATCTTCCCCGCTTGAAGCAACCGGTATCAAATCCATAAAGCAGATGGGACATTTGCCTGGTTTCGGCTGGTGAATCTGCGGGTGCATCGAACAGGTCCACCACGTCTGTTCCGGTGGAGCACTGGAATATTCATGCTCTGGGCTGGGTTGAGTCTGCTGCGAGGGTAACCTGAAAAAATAACCAGCCAGGAAAGCCAAGATTACAACCAGTACAATCTTAGCTGGTTTACTACGTAGAAACGTTTTTTTTCCATCGCTTTCCATAACTATTATATCCTTAATAAAAGAGATTCCAAAAAAAACCGATTTATTTCATTTCAGCTTTTTTACTAATAGTTGTCAGCTCTGCCCCGGCGAGCATTTCCAGCTCCGCTAACTTCTGTCGATTGTCCACCAAAGCACGCTGGTACGACAGGTAATAATCCAGCAGCAGCCGTTGTGAATCTATCAAACTCAGAAAATCAATTGTTCCTGCCCTGTACGCTGTTTCCGACGCCTGCAGCAATTCCTCTCCCTTTGGTATCAACGTATCCTTATAGAGCTGTATTCTCCTGATGCTGTCGTTGTAATCATAGTAACTCTGAGCTGCCTTGGCCAGTAAGCTGTTTTCTATATCAACCTTCTCCTGCTCAATGCTCATCGCCATTGCTTGTGCCTGTCGCTGGCCAGCGCTATAGCTGTCCCGCCACAAAGGCAAATTTATCTGAAACATAAGGGCTACGGAATCCCGGCCGCTATTTCCACCGCTTTTGTTGAATTGGGTCCACTCGACTCCAACACCTATGTCGGGATAGAAATTCTTCTTGGCAAGCTCAATTCTGCTTTTTGCGGCCATTGCCTCAAAATTCAAGCCCGCAAGCTCTGGATTTTTCTGAACCAGTAAAGTCACTAATCGCTCATAGTCCAGCGGCACCGCCTCGAATCCCTCCTGTTTGGGCCACGGCAGATTTTTGTCCGGGGGCAGAGTTAACGCAGACCTCAGCTTGCTCACAACCGGCTCTCGCAACTGCTCCAGACTGCGCAAAACGTACTCCATTCTCGCTAGTTCCACCTGTGCTCGTATCACATCCGGCTGTCCAGCCTCCGCCGTCGTATATTTAGTTCTGGCTACCTCCTCGAAGTGCCTGAGCAAATCAAGATTCTCAATCGCTATCTCAGTGGCTCTGGCAAGATAAGCGAACTCATAAAATCCCTCCTTCACTTCCTTAAATAATGCTAGCCGTGCCGCCTGGTATTTTTGTTGCACCGCCTCGGCACTCCTATCTGCCGCTTCCGTCCTGGCGTCTATCTTGCCGAACCACGGAAACATCTGCATCACGCCTACCATCTGATTCATCTGCATATCCGACTGTCGCGCGTAATAGCCGTATTGCAACTGCGGGTCAGGCAGAGCCTTGGCCTGAGGCACTTCCTCTAAAGCCGCCCTCCACTGTTCAAACACGGATTTCAAATTCGCATTATTAAGCGATGCATATTGCAGGTAATCTTCAAGTTTGACTAAATTATTCGCGTCACTTGGCTGCTGTGAACCCCAGGCAAATGGCGTAAACGAAAATATGATAACCCCTATAATCAGAATAGCTTGTCGTTTCATATTTGCCCCTTTCGCAAGCAGAATTTAGACAGCTCACAAAATTCACATCCCCTGCGGCGTCGGCCAGTGCAGCCATCCAGTATCCCGACCCTGCTTAATGCGAAATCATACTTAACCGGGTCGTCCGGCTCGATTTCAGCAAAACTTTTTGTTATCTGAACCGCTGTAGTTAAAGAGATTGTCTTTCTGTCATAAAACCCCAAAATCCCGCACAACCTGCCCATATGCACATCGACCGGCACAATCAGCTTGGCTTTATCAATATGTTTCCACAGCCCCGTATCAACCTCATCATCGCGCACCATCCAACGCAAAAAAAGATTCAGTCTTTTGCAGACACTACCACCTGCGGGACTGGCCAACAGGTATTTAAATCCCCTGCTCACCTCTTGGCCGGTTTGTCTAAAATAAATTTCATAAAGTGAATCGCAAAATTTCGTCAGGGCTGGTATGATATTTTCGTCGCTTTTGTCATAAGCGAGTAAAAAATGACTCTCAAGACTTTTTTGTTGCTGCAGAACATTTTGTAAAACCGTCAATAAATCAGAAATATCATCTCCCGTCGTGAAACGATGCTTAAAACTGCTCAACTTTTGCCGTTTTGTTTTATCAAAATCTAGGGCAAATGTGTAAGGACTATCACCCATTCGAGAGAATAGGTTATTTAGGTCTTTTTCAATCTGCAGGACTCGGCCGTATGCAAGAACTGCTGATAAAAGCCCGGCCACCTCCATATCAACCGGTTTTGTATAATGATACACGAACTGCAATGGGTCAGGCTTTATTAGCCCACGATGATTGTATTTATCATATAACTTTTCAAGAACGTTTTTTACGTTCTCGGTTTGCTTTTCTACGGTAAAACGATGCGAACTTGAGGTAGTTGTTATCATCGGCATAGGATTCCTCGGTCAGTCTGTAGTCTTGAACTTGTCAATCAGTGTTTGCAGTCGAATAAAATCGGGCTCTCTTTCAAACAGCGGACGTTTGTCCTGATGATATATTCCCACGTTGTCCTCAAAGGTGCTTTTATTGGGATTGATATAAAATATACCCAGCGGCAGCTTGTCCTCTTCGACAGCCCTTTTGAAGGCGGCTATGCGGTCGTGCGGGTCGTGAGAGTCCTCAAGATAATAGGTGTGCTCCTTGAACCACTGTCGGGTATTCATTTTGTTGAACGTAACGCAGGGCTGGAATATATCTACCAGAGAATAGCCTTTGTGCACAATTGCCTTTTTGAGAATCTCTTTTGTCTGCTCAGCATCGCCGATAAATGCCCTGGCGACGAAGCCGGCATCAAGGGCAATTGCGATGGCGATGGGGTTGAATGGTTCGAGGAAGACGCCGGCTACCTGAACAGGGGTCTTGAAACCGAGCTGACTTGTCGGTGAGGCCTGTCCTTTTGTCAGGCCATAAACCATATTATTGTGAACTATGTTGGTAATGTTCGGATTTCGCCTGATAGTGTGGACGAAGTGATTACCGCCCTCGCCATACATATCGCCGTCACCACTTTCAGCGATGACTGTAATAGAAGGATTTGCAGCTTTTATGGCGGTTGCGGCTGGCAAAGCCCGGCCATGCAGTCCATTGAAGAAGTGCGTCTTGAAATAATGCGGGATTTTAGCCGCTTGGCCTATGCCGGAGACCATTATAAGATTCTCAGGCGTGATATTCAGTTCAGCCAGTGTGTGTTTGAGCACGTTGAGAATCCCGTAGTCACCGCAACCCGGACACCAGGCGATGTCAATTTCACCCATATCAAAGACGTGTTCATCCATAAAAGACCTCACTTCAGAACCTTATTCAGCGCTTCTGCCACTTCTTCGACGGCGAAACTCAGACCGCTGTATTTCAAAATCCTGTCCTTAACATCGATGCCAGTGTGCAGTTTTATCAGCTTTGCGAATTGTCCTGTTGCATTACCCTCAACTACGATAACTCTTTTGGCCTGGATAAGATAATCCACAGTCTGCGGATGCAAAGGATACACCTGGCTGTAATGCAGTAGCGAGGTGTCCGGCCTGTCCAGCACTGCGAGCGTCTCTTTCACAATGTTGTAGGTTGAGCCCCAGCAAACGATAAGGTTATCATATCGGCGGTTAGGGTAGAATTCCGGCTCGACTATTTCAGCTTTAGCTGATTCGAGCTTTTGCAGCCGCTTGTTGACCATTTTGGTTCTAATTTGCAAGTCTTCGGTGATGTGTCCCTCGGTGTCGTGTTCATCGCTGTCGACACATACAAGGCCTCGGCTGAAACCGGGAACGCCTCGCGGCGAGATACCGCTTGTAGTCAGTTCATACCTCTTGTAATCGGATGCGGTTTTGGCAATGTGTTTCTCTACCTTTACGTTCGATAAATCAAAGCCCTTGGTATTGTAATAGGTATCGATAAAATACTGGTCCGTCAGGATAAAGACGGGAACCTGATACTTGTCGGCGAGGTTAAAAGCACGGGCGGTAAGATAGAAGGCCTGCTCAATCGTTCCCGGGCAAAGCAGTATTCTTGGAAACTCACCGTGGCCTGCATAAAGCGCAAGCTCGAGGTCCGCCTGTTCGGTTCTGGTTGGCAATCCCGTGGCAGGTCCCGGCCTTTGCGCAATGTGAACGACAATCGGCATCTCAAGCATACCCGCCAGACTCAATCCTTCGGTCATCAGGGCAAATCCGCCGCCGGAGGTCGTAACCATTGCCCGTGCACCGGCATACCAGGCACCAATTGCCATATTAATTGCAGCAATTTCGTCTTCAGCCTGTTCTGTAATTATGCCGAAATCCCTGCCGTTCTTGGCGAGAAAGACCAGCACGGGCGTCGATGGCGACATCGGATACGACGAAACAAAATTGCACCCACCTGCTATCGCCCCAAGGCCTACAGCATCGCCTCCGGTCAGAAGAATATGGTTCTTAACGGCAGAATCCGGCTTTAGATTAAAGTCTATTTTTACCTGACCAGTCAGATTTCCGGCAAGCTGAAAACCCGCTTCGGCTGCACGGATGTTATTTTGCATGACATCGGCGGATTTCGTAGAGAAGAAATGCCTTACATAGTCACAGACATTGTTCAGCTCCATTCCCAGTAAACCTGCCAACATCCCAACCGCAACAACGTTGGAATACACTTTGTCGCCTATGTCGGTTGCAATTTTTATAAACGGCGCTTCGATAAACTTGAAATGTCCGCCCGTAGCCTCATCCCCAACGAATTCGGTTTCACCAAGGACAATTGTTTCTTTAGAGATTCTGTCATGAAGATGTTGAACTGCCCCCTTGTTTAATGGGATAAGCAGGTCTATTCGGTTTAGAAAGGCCGATATCGGCTGAGAACTGACGCGTATTTGGGTTGAGTTGTTGCCGCCGCGGACCCGCGACATATATTCTTTGGTTGCGAAGACATTGTAGCCGGCCAGTTTCAGCATTCGAGTCAGAATGCCTTCGACGGTCTGTATACCCATACCTGCCTGGCCACACAAAACAATGGAGATGCCATCGATTTTCTGAGACAACAATTTGTTATCCATAATATTTGTTGGTATTCAAAACGGATTTAGGCAGTTAATTCCTTCGGCTCAATACTCGTCCAGATGATAGAACTCAGCGTTTTCCAGCCACGTTTCAGGTCTCGATACAAATTCGATTATGTTCTCAAGCAGGAAGTAGTGTTTCTTTTCTTCGTCAGCCAGTTTAAGAAAAAACTCTTTCTGGCTTTTTGCGACCTCGTTGGCCTTTTCGAGATAAAAATCCCGGCTTTGTTGCTCGATATTGAGGGCTTTCTTATAAAGTTCGGTTTGGCTGATATTGAGATTGAAGTTCTGAGCGGATTCGCGCATTTTTTCAAAAATGTTCCTGGCGCCTGACAGAACAGTCGTCTCAGCCAAATCAGGAGCAATATCTTTTTTCATATCTAAAACAATTTTATAATGTTTTGCCTCTTCATCAGCTAACATATTAAATATCGTCTCGAGGCCTTTATTGTTCGATTTTACAGCCAGCTGCCGATAGTAATCTTCGCTGAATTTTTCTTTCTCCATAGCAAAGTCAAAAATGTTCATATTTTTACCCTTCGATAGTAAAATGATTAAATTTCTGCGAGTTTTCGCCACTTTCGGCCGTCAGATTCAATAAGTTTATCGGCTTGTAGAAAGCTTTCACTGCCTGCAGGATATTCGTGCGGGGCTGAGGTGTTATTTTCCCAGTTTTGCAGTACAGGCACTAATAACTGCCAGGCAACCTCTACGCTGTCGAATCTTGTGAATAGTGTCTGGTCTCCAATCATACAGTCAAGCAGCAATCTTTGATATGCCTCAGGCATATCAACAAGAAAGATGCTTTTGTAATTAAAGTTCATATTGAGGGTACTCATACATATTTTCGAGCCTGGCCGCTTGGCCTGAAAGCTCAGTGAAATTCCTTCTTCAGGCTGTATCTGAAGGACAAGAACATTTGCAGGCATATCCTCAAGGCCGGCTGAAATAAACATCGAATGAGGTACCTGTTTGAAAGTGATAGCAATTTCAGTATCTTTATGAGCGAGCCTTTTACCGGTCCGCAGATAAAAAGGAACTCCTTTCCACCGCCAGTTATCCATAAATAACTTTGCAGCAACGAGAGTTTCAGTTTTAGACTGCGGCTCTACGCCCGGTTCATCTCGATATCCAACAGCTTGCTTTCCGTCTATGGTCCCATGGCCATACTGGCCGCGAACAATCAAACTATCCAACTGATTCAAGTCAAAGGGACGAATAGATCGTAAGAGTTTAACTTTTTCATCGCGTATAGCATCTGCTTCGAATGATGCTGGCGGTTCCATTGCTACCAAAGCAAGTATTTGAAGCATATGATTTTGAAATATATCCCGAAGCGCACCGGCCTTATCATAATAGCCGCCGCGATGCTCAATTCCCATCGACTCAGCCATAGTAATCTGAATATGATCGATATAATTACGGTTCCATACAGGTTCAAAAATGGCATTTGCAAAACGAAACATCAAAATGTTCTGAACAGTTTCTTTGCCCAGATAATGGTCTATTCGATATATCTGTGACTCATCAAAGCAACGGCTAATTTTATCGTTCAGCTCGGCTGCACTTTGCAAATCCCTTCCGAAAGGCTTTTCAACAACTAACCTAATCCGCTGCTTCGAATCAGACCCATCAATACAGGATAAGGCCGAGCGGCCCAGGTTTTCCACTATAGGGCTGTAGAGAAACGGCGGAACAGCGAGGTAAAAGATATGACAGCCGTCAATCTTGTGTTTCTTATCCAACTGGGTGAGTTTAGCTTTGATACTCTCATAAAACGTAGCATCATCGTAATCGCCATCCACATAGTAGAGCTTTTCTGAAAAGGTATTCAAATCTTTGGCTGATACATTGCTGGCATTTCCCCGTATTGCCTGCTGTGCAATTTTTCGAAATTCTTCATCCGTGAGTTTTTTCCGCCCACAGCCTAACAGGTAAAACCTTTCATCAAGCAAATCCTGTGTAAAAATTAGGAAGATACTTACAAGCAGTTTTCTGTGAGTCAGGTCGCCGGAAGCACCAAAGACGACCATAGCATTCGACGGAGCTGTTGCTTCGACACAGACGATATCCTGTGGGCTTAAAGATGGCTGAATTTTTTCCATAGTAACTGCCTCTTACATGTTGAAGAATCCGGTGCGGAACCTGTGTTTTCAGCAGCAGATGACTTAATCTTCAAGAGGTTCAAACTCGTCTTTTCCGGCACCACACTCCGGACAGACCCAGTCTTTCGGCAAATCTTCAAAAGCAGTACCGGCTTTCACGCCATTATCAGGGTCGCCTACAGCCGGGTCGTACACATATCCGCATACAAGACATTTGTACTTCTTCATATTTTTTCCTCCTTCTTTTAGCTTCACTTTTGGTTTTACTTTAACGTATGTTGCAGCGGTTTTGGGTGTCCTGCCGTGTTTTATATCGCGATAATAATTGTATGTCATTGGTTCTGCGTTTTCATCGAGCGTTTCGCAGGTCACAATTTTTGCAACAAATAACGTATGGGTCATAACGTCAATGCTTTCGGTAACTTCAGCTTCGAGAAAAGCTGCGGTATTATCCAAAATTATCGGCACGCCGGTCTGACCTATTTTGTAACTTACCCGTTCGAATTTATTTGCATCTCTGCCGGACCTGAATCCAAAGCCGCCGATAAAAGGAATCGGCGCTTCTTGCGAGAGAATAGAGACGGTAAACACTTTGCTGTCGGTAATATACTCGTGGGTTAAACACTGTCTGTTTATGCTGGCAGCGACCATTGGCGGTTCGGGTGTTATCTGAAAGACGGTATTTACAATGCAGCCGTTGAATTTGTCTCCTTTTTTCGAGCTGACTATACACATACCGTAATTTAGCTTGAAAAGCGACTCTAAATCCAACACTTGCTTCTCCTCAGGCGGCTTGACTGCCTGCAATCCAGCCGAGTAACATTTTTCAACTTACTTCAAAAGCGCGAGCTGCTGATTCAAGACAGCAATGTGACCAAGCTCTTCTTTTATGATGGCCTCGACTTTGTCTTTTCCCGCTTTGGGCGGGACTAACTCCTTTAGGCCGGAATAAAAGATAACCGAATTATTTTCAGCATTGATGGCTATCTTAAGGATGTCTTCAATTTTCTCATTGCCGGTCAGGGTTTCCGTCAGACTTTTTTTACCTTCCCAACCATGTCCTTCAGCCATTGTTTGCAGGTACATTGCCGCTTCATTATTAGGGTCAAAAACCATCTGCTCCTTTTCTCTGGCACTGAGTTCTTTTCTCATTGCCTCAAAGGTTTTTAGATGCTTGTCTTCCATATCAGCCAAATTGAGCAGCATTTGCTTTGTTTTTTCATCTTTAGTATTTGTTGCCGCTTTGCGGTAAAACTTAGCACCATCTCTTTCGATATCTTCTGCCATTTTGAAGATTTCATCTGCATTAAATGTAATACCCATTTTTATTCTCCTGCTGTTGCTGGCGGTGTAAAGACCCGCTGTCCTAATTCACGGTCGAGCATAAACATTCCGCCTGGCGCATTTTCCATCATTTTCAGTTTTTGCACCTTTTCATCGGCAGATGATTCTTCTTCGACCTGCTCATTAACAAACCATTGCAAAAATGCATTCGTCGCATGGTCTTTCTCTTCTATAGCCAGATTCACCAGTTCGTTAATTAGACCCGTAACTTTCTGTTCGTGTGCGTAAACCGCCTCGAAAACAACCAGCGGTGATTCCCATTTTGTCGGCGGTCCCTCTATGGCCTTCAATGTTACCCTGCCGCCACGTTCATTTATGAAGTCATAAATCTTCATAGCGTGCATTATCTCTTCCTGCGTTTGTACTCTCATCCAGTTAGCGAAACCGCTCAAATTCAGCGATTTGAAGAACGATTCCATAGACAGGTACAAATATGCCGAATACATCTCCGCGTTCACCTGTTCGTTTAAGGCCTCTTCCATTTTTTTGCTTATCATTTCTTATCCTTTCCACAAGCCGTGAACATTGCAGTGTTCACGTGCGCTGACGGAATCAGCCTTAACATTAAACACAGCCTCAGGTGCCATTCCAGCCTCAAGGAACTGCCTGTATGCTTTGCCGTCTGCAAGCAGTTCAATCCACTCGATATGGTGTTTCTCTTCCATAGGATGAGGGACACTTCCAATCTTCACCTTATAGCCGCCGTCAATTTTCTCGATTACGGGCACATGCTTTTCTTTACCCTCGTCGGCGGTCTTCGCAGTAAGGTTTTCCATCGGCTGGCCGCAGCAGACCAGTTCGCCCGCTCCACCGTGAAGGACCTCTACGATGTTGCCGCATACCGAACATTTATAAATTTCAAGTTTTTTTGCCATAATATTTCCCCTTAATATAAATTGAGGTTAAACGATTCCGAGTTCTTTGTGTTTTGTCAGTATTTTATCAGCAAGGTTTTCAAGTGCTACAAAATCATCATCTTTAGGATAACCCTTTGCTATCACCGGTTCAATAATTTCTACCTTGAGATTTGGAATCAGCCCCGTAAGTTGTTCGACCATCTTGCCGCCCCAGCCGTAGGAACCGATAATTGAAGCAAACTTTGTCTTCGGCTTAAGCGCGTTTGCCAAAATTGCAACGTATGCGACTTTGGGGTGCGCTGCCGTCAGGACCGTTGGAGAGCCAAGCACAATTGTGGCTGCATCGACAATCGCCATTGCCAGCTTGCCAATATCAGTTACAGTAAGGTCGAATTGTCTAACTGTGATTCCTTTTTCAGTCAGGGCGTCCACAAAATGCTCGACCATTTTTCTTGTGCTGTCGTGCATTGATATATACGGCAGCACCACTTCGTTTTTAACATCGTCGCTGACCCAGTCTTTATAAGCGTCGATAATAAACTGCGGCTTATCATAAACAGGGCCATGACTTGGAGCGACCATATCTATTTCAAGGTCCTTTATCTTTTCGAGGTTGTTTTTTATAGCTGTTCTGAAAGGCATCATTATCTCGGCATAATAGCGTTTGGCGGCTTCATATACGAGGGCTTTGTCTTCGACGAATAAACTGCTGGTCGCAAGATGTGATCCGAAAAAATCACAGGGGAAAAATATCTTGTCTTCCTTCAGGTAAGTACCCATTGTCTCCGGCCAGTGCACCCATGGGATATAAATAAACTGCAGGGTCTTGTCACCCAGAGAAATGGTTTGGCCGTCGCCCACAGTGATAAATTTGTCTTCACTGATTTGCAGTAAATCAATGAGCATACTCTTGCACTTGGGATTTGTTACCACCTTCGCATCGGGATAAAGCATCAATATATCAGGTATGCCTCCGGAGTGGTCCTGCTCGGCATGATGGGCAACAAGGTAATCTATTTTAGCAATCCCGGTTTTTACCAGATTATCCATTAGTACACTGGTTTTCGTTGGGTCAACGGTATCCAGAAGTGCTGTTTTTTCGCTGCCCTTTATCAAGTAGGCGTTGTAGCTCGTTCCATCCGGCAAAGGTATCAGCTCGTCAAATAATCTTCTGTCCCAGTCGATTGCCCCGACTGCATAGATGTTTCGTCTTAGCTGAATCATTTCTCTAATCCTTTTACCGCCTCCAGCGCCGCCCCATAATCCGGCTCATTGGTCAGTTCATTTACTATTTGTATATACCTGATGATGCCGTCTTTGTCCACGACAAACACCGCCCTTGCCAGCAGTCGCAACTCCTTAATCAATACTCCATACGCCTTGCCGAACGATGCCTCACGATAGTCTGAGAGAGTTTGAACATTTTTTACACCAGAGGCACCGCACCATCGTTTCTGTGCAAATGGCAGGTCCATACTAATCGTCAGCACCACAACGTCGCTGCCGAGCTTGCCTGCCTCTTCGTTGAACCTGCGGGTCTCCGTATCGCAAACCGATGTGTCAAGTGACGGCACCGAGCAGATGATACACACCTTGCCCTTAAAAGACGATAGCTTGACAGAGGACATATCGTTGGCAATTAACTCGAACTCCAGTGCCGGCTGGCCGACTTTTACTTCGTTACCCATTAAAGTCAGCGGATTGCCTTTCATTGTTACTATCCGTTTTTGCTCTTCCATAACATTCTCCTTGCAACTCGTAAGCAGCATTGTGACTACGATAGTATGCAAACTGCACGCAGCTATCGAGAATCTTGCATCCATTCGAAATAGCATCTATTATCTTTACTAAAAAACTGATGTAAATTAATAGTTGACCGCTTCCAGTTCAAAATGCGTCTGCGGATGTGCACAGGAAGGACAAACGTCGGGAGGTTCTGTGCCTTCATGGACATAGCCGCAGTTTCTGCAGACCCATCTTACAGGCTTGTCTCGTTTGAAGACACGCCCCTCGATTATATTCTTCGCCAGTGCAACGTATCTATCCTCGTGGCGTTTCTCAGCAATTGCGATATTCCTGAATACCTCTGCGATTTCGCCGAACCCTTCTTTGTCGGCGATTTTAGCGAAGTCCGGATACATTTCTGTATTTTCGTAATGTTCACCGGCTGCCGCGGCTTTTAAATTTTCGAGCGTACTGCCGATAACACCAGCGGGAAATGCTGCGTTGATTTCCGCTTCGCCACCTTTCAAAAACTTGAACTCTCGCTTAGCGTGTTCTTTTTCCTGGTTGGCTGTCTCTTCGAAGATGGCCGATATCTGCATATAACCTTCCTTCCTGGCCTGGCTGGCAAAATACGTATAACGGTTTCTCGCCTGAGACTCACCTGCGAACGCAGTCAATAGATTCTTTTCGGTCTGACTTCCTTTAAGCTCCATAGACAACCTCCATTTATGTAAATAACATTTAAACTTTCTCTATTCTTTTCAAAAACTGTAGTTAAATTATTTTATTTATTCAATTTCTCTATTTCTTCTTCTACTTCTTTGTATCCCTCAGCGTAAAATTTTTCTTCATCAGGTGCAAGCTCTTTCAAAAGTCTTAAGAACTCCCCTGCGTGGACGCGCTCTTCATCAGCTATATCCTTAAGCACCTCTTGTGCAAGTTTGTTATCTGTCGATTCAGCAAGCTGCATGTATAATTGGATGGCTTCGTATTCTGCGGCAATCATAAATCTTATTGCGCGAATCAACTCTTGATGTGTAACTTTCCGCTCTTTTGCCAGGCCGGAAAATGGACTTCCGAATTCAGGCATTTTAACCTCCTTTATATAATTTGATGGTTTTTTATATATCCTTTAATGTCTCGATCGAACACCTAAGCTGTTTTTCCTCAGGCTCGAAAAGCCAAGACCTTGATAACCTTTGCTTTTTTTGGCACATAAATCACAGATGCCTTCAAAATATACCGTTTTTCTCAATATAATCAGCTTTCTACCGAGGCTTTTAGGAACGGATATATTGTCAAATGGCTTGTGATAAAAGTCAATAATTCTTTCGCACTTTATACACTTAAAATGCTGATGACTGTCCAGGTTTCCATCAAACCTCTTGGCATTACCAGAACCCTCAACAACAGATGCAGCATCCATCTCGCTTAAAGTCAGCAACGTCCTGTTCACCGTATCCAGTGATATACAGGGGAAAACCTCTCTTACTTTGCGAAAAACCATCTCTACTGAAGGGTGTTCACTCGATTCAAGCAGCGTCTTATAAATTGCCGTCCGCTGTGGCGTAATCCTAAGTCCTACCTTGCGACAGTTGATATGGAAGGCATCTATCTTTTCCTTCGGTCCGCTATTTTTACGGTCACTTTTGCTCGGCATACAATAACCTCTCATATACAAGCTGCCGCTTTTGTTCTGCGTTAATTACATTGCTGAACTCTGCCGGCCCTGTTTACCTTAATCATATATAATACTAAATAGTAATTACTCCTATTTGTCAAGAGTTGTTCCGATTTTATTGGAAAAATTCTTTCCACTTCAGTAAATAATTGTTCCTGACCATTACTATAGACTTCCGCGGCATGGCAGTGGCAATTGCGAAGGCGAATCCTGCGAGATTAGCTGGTGTTATTGCGGTACGTCAAGGGCTTAATAATACATTCGTAACTGCAGGAAGAAGCTTAGCGGGGTGCCGCCATACTCGCTTTTAACCCTGCCGTCGTCGGGCTGGTCGCCGTACGGGATGAAGATGCTGCCGAGCAGTGATGTGCTTTTCGAGAGGTCCCAAACAAGTGAAGGAGAGAGAACTGCTGAGCCGTCCTGCGGGCTGTGAAGGACGAGAAAAGCACCATTAAGCGAGATATTGAACGGATAACTCAACTGATAGGCGAAGGCTTCTCTGCCTAATGTTTGTGTGTCACCACGAATGACTCTTTCTGCAAAAGCCGACTCGGCAAGCCTGTCTGTTGCCTGGTCAATATCTTTGAGGCCGAAGCCGGAATAATGATACTCAGCAAGGAACGTCAGGCCGTTGCCTACATCGAAGACATAGGAACCTCCGAATACGGCCTTGATTACCTCGTGGTCGTTGTTGAATATTCCTCCGTCGGGCTGGGCTTCAGGGGTGTTGTAGAAAGCGAGTTCGCAGTGCATCTCGGCTTCCATTATGGCGGCTGATACGACGCCGGCGACCATCAGGTCTTCGGCGCGCTTGCCGAATATGAACTCGGCGTCGATATTGCCGAAGTAACCACGCGCCCTTGCAATAAGGGCGGACTTGTCCCAGGTCCGGCCGAGAGCGGCAATTACTTCGGCTGAACTGGTATCCGAAAGCTTATATTCGACCCTGGCGGCATCAATGCCCTGTCTCCATTCGCGGTCGACCTCCAGTGGAGAGAATGGAGAGAAGATGTCCACGGCACTAAAGAGCCTGCCTCTGCCTAATCCTACAGCCTGCCTGCCGAGTGTAACGTTGCCCCATTGCCGATGGAACGATACGAATGCCCTATCTATCTCGTGGCGCCAAATGAATCTTTCGCCGTGGTTAATTACCTGCCAATCGAGCTGCCGGATTCGGTAAGGTGCATCCGCCTCGGAAGGCAGGATACCTGCGCCTGTACCGGCCCCCTCAGAGAGCCACCGTGCCCTCTGCTCGTATGCAAATTCCCAGTTGAGCCAATCTTCGCAGCGGCCATTAAGCCCGAAGCGCAAACGAAAAAACTCGGTGATGCTGTCGCGTTCGGCAAACAAGACGGGGTCGTCGGGATTGTGTGAGAGAAGCGAGCCCCATTTGCCTGCTATGTCCAGGCCGACGGTTTTGTCACCATCGGCATTTGACCACAGGTCTATGGCAAAAACGCGCGCAAAGGTCAGGAGAAGCAAGAGTACTGCGAATCCTGTAACTCTGTATCGATGGTGCATCATTTCACTTTCTTATGGTGAGTGATTTGTCAGTCCTTTGTTTCATCTTTTGAGATTTTTCCATCTACCATTGTTACCACGCGCCTGGCATGTGCGACCACGCGTGGGTCATGCGTTGAAAAGACAAATGTGATATCCTGGTTCTCATTTAGGTCCTGCATCATTTGCAGGAGCACTTCGGCGTTTTCGCCGTCGAGGTTCGCAGTTGGCTCGTCGGCCAATACGAGCTTCGGATTAGATGCCACGGCACGTGCGACGGCGACACGCTGCTGCTGGCCGCCTGACAGCTCGTTAGGCCGACGGTTCGCAAACTCGGCGAGACCAAGCTTGTCGAGGACTTCTCTTGCCTTGTTGAAGCGGTTGTCGCCGACGCCCTGCAGCTCAAGTACGAATTCCACGTTTTCCTGCGCAGTTAATACGGGCACGAGGTTGTAGGCCTGAAAGACAAAACCGAGCCTGTGCAGGCGCAAATCCGCGCGATGTCTCTTGCTCATAGCGGAGATGCTCCGGCCGAGCACGGTCAAACTGCCATCTGTTACGGTGTCAAGCGCGCCGACGAGGTTGAGAAATGTTGTTTTGCCGCTTCCGCTCGGTCCAACTATGGCCATAAAATCTGTCTTGTTGATATCAAGTGTCAGGCCGCGAAGCGCCTTGACTTCTATCTTGGCAGTCTGATATGTCTTAACGACTTCTTTCGCGCTGACTAATGCATTTGTCACCATTATTCAAATCTCCAATCAGTGCTCAACTCTAAGTGCTGCAGCAGGATCGGTCCCTGCAGCATACCACGCAGGGTACAGAGAACTAAGTATCGTGGCTGTCAATGCGAGGGCAAAAGCCAACGGCACAAGCCACCACCCAAAATCGCCCAGGAACACTGGGTCAATCAATATATTCGAAACGGACATATCTTCGGTACCATACATTTTGGTGAAGTCGATTCCCTTTGTTGCAATCCAGTAGGCGCTCGGCACTGCTAACGCCAAACCAACTACCGCTCCGGCAAGGCCGAGGACCAGTCCTTCATAAACCATTATCCGCACGAGACGCGAGCCCTTCATTCCGACCGCGCTTAATACTGCAAATTCCCTGCGTCTTTCCAATACCGCAGTAAGCTGTGCACTGGCGATGCCCAGGAACACCACAATCATAATGATGCTGACCGTCAGCCTTGTCCAGGTTTCATCCACCTTGACGCCTGAGGCCAACTCCGGCATTAGCTGCTCCCACGTTATAACCGAGTAATCGGAACCAAGTTTCTCACCAAGTGAGTTGACTATTAACTTCAACTTCTTTGCGTTTTTCACAAGTATAGTAAGGTCCCCCGCACCGGGTAAATGAGTTATCTGCTCGACTTCTCGCAGGTTTACCTGGCAGATGGTCGCGTCTAAATCACTGCTTCCGGTATCAACGATGCCGACAATTCTGAGCATTGCACCGACTATTTCGCCGCCTGCGCCGGCAGCGGTGACCATTAACTGGTCATCAACATCAACTCTGAGCCGAGTGGCAATCGTTTTACCAATGACGGTTGTTCCCTTGCTGCCGTCAAGAAAATGTCCCTCGACGACATTTCTTACCAGGCGGTTATAGGCCTGTTCTGTATTCGGGTCGACGCCTACCATTTCTACGCCGGCGACGCGCGTTCCGAAACCCAGAAGAGCTTCCTTTCGTGCGTGAGGTGTGACGACTTCGACTTCATCCATAGATGCAACGAGTTTGCGAACCTGCTTCCAATCAGCAAGCCTTAAATCATTTTCCTGCGTCTGATTCCATCCGGATGGCACAACCCGAAAATGGCCTGCACCACTCTCGGCGGCGGCTCTGAGCATCATTTTGCTTTCGCCGCGAACAAAGGCAATCATAAAGAGACAGAGGCCGCAACCGACTCCGATTCCGACAACCGACAGAAGCGTCCGTCGCCCGTGACGCAGCAGACTTCGCATTGCATATTTACCGGATACGGAAAGCATCACGCGCGCATAGCCTCCATAGGTTCGAGTCTTCCTGCGAGCCAGGCCGGCCAAACAGAGCCTACAAGGGAAGTTGCCATTATCGCAACCAGGCCCAGCAGTGTGTCGGATAGCTCTAATCGCGGGTAGATATGCAGCGGCAGGTTCAGTCCTTTGTAGGCCATGTCCGCGACTTCACCACCGCTTCCTCCCCAACTGGCCATATCAATCCCCGTGCCGGATGCCGCCCAGACGAACAGATAACCAAGGAGCGTTCCTGAGGCGATACCAAGCAGAGCGGTGAGGACGGCCTCGTATACAATCATTCTGACTATTCGTCCCGGATGCGAGCCGAGTGCGAGCAGCATTCCAAATTCGTGCATTCGCTCGAATGTTGACATCACGAGCGTGTTTGCTATCCCCGCCAATGCGGCGATACACACAATAACTACGACAAAATAGCCGACCCAATCTGACGTATTCAGAATGGCCACCAAAGCCGGGACCAGCTGCTGCCAGGGGAGCACCTCGGCCCCGGTCAATCCTTTCATTTTTTGAAGCTTATCGGCCAGTTGCTTTACCTGGCCGGATTGCTTCGCCCGCACCACTATCTCGTGCGCGGCGTCGGGCATACATAGAAGCCGCTGGGCGTCATTAAGTGACATAACGACGCCGGACTGATTGACGATATCAACAGGGCATTTGATGATGTCCTGAATAGTATACAAATCATTGGCTAAAGAGCCGTCAACCGCCTCGCCGACGACAGCTATCTGCTGGCCGATTTTAGCACCGGTTTTCCGTGCAAGCTGATATCCAATCAGGACATTTCCCTTTCGCAGAGGCTCGGTCATTCCTGAAAGAAGTCCCCACGGCTGCGATTCAATATCAGTCTGCAGGCCGACTACCATCGCGATGAACGCATCCTGTTCGGGTGCGAACAAGACCGGCGCATATATCCTCGCGGCCGCGCTCATTACATCCGGGTCGGCTTGTATCTTTGAGATAATATTTTCTGCGTCTTCAATGACAAGGTCAATTGCGCGCTGCTGTCTCCATCCGGCGGCGTGTGCCTGAACGTGGCCTATCATCGGGCCTGTTATGGCCAGGCGGATGTTGTCGGCGTAGCCCCGCATCAGGCTGTCAGCCGCCAACAGTGCGAACTGTCCGACTGCAATTGCAAGCATCGCTAATGCGGTCCGCCGAGTGTTGCGTCCGAGGTTTCGCCAGGCTATTTGTATGGTAGCTGCCTGCATCGGTTTGTTTTACCTTTTCTGTTCCAGGCTCGAGAGGCTGAACGTGCTTTCAGGTACATCAACGTCAAAACTGATTTTCTCGTAGACCAGCTCGGTTTTATGGCCCTGTTTGTCTTCGGGGATAATTTCCATCCTGGCGGGCAGCTGCCTGCCGTCAAACTCGCGCACGTCGCTCCATCGCATTGTCCGCGATAATCTGTCTTTCCTGTCGTAGTATCTGGCAACAAGTGGAATCCTGCCGTTCTGTGATACGAACAATTCCCACCGTTTCCACAGCCCGACGACGTCGGGTTTGGCCTCGAAGTTGATGAGCCATCCTTCGGGATTGTTCGACCAACCTATAAGTTTGTATGTATAATCCACGGTATAGGAGGCTTCGCGCACGAGGTCATCATTTGTGAAGTCGCTGCCCATCCACGAGGTCAACATCATCGAAGGGGGAATCCGTATGGTGCGTTTGATTCTCGGCAGATAGTTCCACAGGTTCTTTTCGACCTTCAGCGTGGCTGTCCCTTTTTCTCTTGCCGGTGACTCGATGACTATCAGGGCTTTTTCCTTACCACTAGTCCAGACCTTCATTGACATCTCCCTGGTTTGTCTGGGCTTGGTGACAATCAAGGTCATCTGTGATATACTGCTCCTGGAGCGATACATATCCTCGATGTAGTCGATAACCGCATCGAGGTCGAGCTTTCCGTCCCTGATAAAGCCTTTGTCGAGCTTGCTCAGCAAGTTATTGACATCTGTTATGGGCAGGGCGCCGGCATTGTTTGTATCAGTAGGCGCCCTGAGTACAGCCGTTGCCATACAAAGAATTATGACCAAGGTGTTTAGAATTCTAATTTTCATTTTTGTCCTCCATCTACATGTCTTCTTGTCGCCACCGCTTGGCCAACAACACTGTACATTCATTCTGAACCAGTGTTCACCAAGACGTCAACAATGAAATAAAAGTATCCTACCTGACGGAACAAAAATGCACCACCTGCTCCATATATACAAGAACCGACCCCGGTTGTAAAGTTCCAGTTTTACTTTGCGATTTTTTTGACGCTTTTTCCGACAACAAGAACTTTATCAATTACAGGAATCTTTTCAGTTGTGTGCAGTTCTTTTATATGCAGGAATAACGGTATCCACCTTTGGCACTTTGGCAGGTCTGTTTGATACTAAGTGTTCAGTAACTTTCTCTGTTGTAAGTTTCTTATTTTCGACAAACATAGGCGTATTTTGGCTGCTGTTGCCATTTACTGTCTTGAAGGATTTCGATAATACGCCCGACAGGATTCGAACCTGTGACCTTCGGTTTAGGAAACCGACGCTCTATCCTACTGAGCTACGGGCGCCATAATTTCTTAGGTGATGATAGAATAAGAACTTGCTACGTATACTGTCAATCGTTTTGGTATAATAAATCGGTGAAAACAACAAAAAGTGTAATTTTGGTGTCAGTCGCCAGACGAAAATGCTGTTCAAAACTTGTTTACAAGAACCATTTCATCAGATTGTACAGCTGTATAGTATTTTCTAGTTGTTGAGATGTCCGAATGCTCTGCGAATTGCTGTACAATTTGGGCGGGTAATTTCAACGCCCAGTTTGTTATGCAGGGACGTCGAAGGTCTTGTGGCGTACATTTGACAACTTCAATCCTTTTGGAATCGCCTATGCAGATTATTTAGATAATTCTATTATAATTAAGCAAACCTCGAAAGAAATATTCGAGTTTCTTTTTCGAACCTTTTAATCATTTATAGCAACAAGACTGAAAACCTTGGTACTTTGGTGTTAGTTTAAGTGCAGGAGTAACAGGACTATTTAGAGAATACTGGAACTGAATAGTAAAAATATTATTACTTCAGCTTAACCTTAATTCCATTTTTACGATATTCAGCTACAAGCTTTTTAAACTCCTGTAGCAGGACATCCATCTCCTGGGTATTTTCAAGTAGATTTTCGTACAACCGCGCATCATTTATGAATTCGGCAGCAGTGCCCTGGCCGTTGTTTATCTTTTCTAAAATCAGCCGCAATTCCGCCGCTGTTTTACTTACTTCCTCGCTTGTATTAACACCAGCAGCAAGGAATTTTTGAAGTTCGTCCAGCGTATGTATAGCTTTTTCTGACAGGCGGGAAAGATTAGCCAGGGTTGTTTTAATATTTTCTTTATTTGCCGTGTCACCAAAAATTTCATTGGCGTTATTTATAAAATCGCTAAGGCTGTTAACCATTTGTTCCAGTTTTTTCTGGCTCTCTTCCGGGAAAAACTCACTGGTCATGCCTGTCGAGCCCTGCAGCAGCATTTTGTCGACAAGGAATTTTGTTTCCGGCCGGTTTGGGTCAAGTTGTGTAAGAGGCAGGCTAGGGTCAATTGAAAGTTCGATATAACTACTACCCAACCCGCGTGTCATCAATTTCACTTCAACGTTGGAGGGTATATTGATATATTTTTTATTAATACTAAGAATAACCATCGTTTGATGATATTCTAAGCCGGTATTCAAATCCTTACGTATCTGCGGAGGCATAACTTTTGTTACGCTGCCGATTGGGTAGCCGCAAAAGTTAACGGGAGTGTCCTTCAGCACTCCCGGCGCCGTTGGGAACTGAACGAACACTTGAAACGAACGGAGTTTGCTGATAGCTGTGGGAAAATCGTTGAACATGAATATAAGCCATATAATCGCGCAAATAGCTGCTACCACAAAAACGCCTACGATAACATTGCGTTTTTTCTGTGCGGTTTCAAAATCACTCACTTTTTGCTCCCTTTCAAATCGGTTCGGCCTTCCAGAAACAATTCTCTTATGGCACGCAGAGGATAGCCGCTGTCGTTGAGTTTTCTTATCAGTTTAATTCGCTCTATTGTTTTTTCATCAAACAGCCGTCTGCCGGTCGGCGTAATCTCTGAAGGCTCAAGCAAACCGACCATCAGGTAATATTGCAGAGATTGTCTGGAAATGCCAGCTTTTTTTGCAGCGGCCCCGACTGATGTTAATTTGCTTTTCTGACTCAAAGCTTATCCTCATACAAAATTTTACACTTTTAATACCTCTGCTCCGGCGAAAACGACAGATTATCCAACTTTCCCGACTGCGGCCGCTGCCAGAGCGAGAAAAGAAGCTTTTATCTGCTCAAATTCCACTTGTCTCATAACCTCTTTTGAGTTTATCGGTTTATTTAGTTTTTTCGACAATTGTGGGGAAATCATTAACAAATAATCAAAACTGGGCGGTATATTGTCTTGATTTTGTCGAAAGACCTCTCTCAGCAGCCGTTTTAATCGGTTACGCTGGACGGCACCGCCGCAGGATTTGCCGACAGAAACGCCCAACCGGGGGTAACCACAATCATTTTCTGCTACATATAACACGAGTAATCCATTGGCAACCCGCACATTGCGAGCCAATACAGCTTCAATTTGGTTATTACTGACAAGTCTTTTTTTCTTCGAAAAGAAAAACCGCTTCAATGTTCCACCATAAATTGTCAATTGCAAATTGTCAACTGCTATCCGCTAATCGGCTGCCAGAACCATTTCGTCCGCCATTTGACGTCTGTGCAGAACTTCAGCACTTATTTTGCGAATCGCTTTCCGGTAGTCCAGAACACCGACGAGGGTATCATTGCCGCTGCCGGTCACGACCGGCATATTTTCCAAATTATAGAGTTTCATCTGCTCTATAGCTTCTTCAAGCGGCCTATCTGGTGTTGTCTTGTCATGTACCGGCTCAGCGACATCACAGGCCAGCAGCCATCCGGCAACATTTCTGTTAGCGAACATCTCCTTGACATCGGGGATTGTAATTATCCCTGTGAGTCTGGATTGGCCGTCGATAACGGGATAATATACACTTTCAGTTGAGCTGAATACTTCAAGGATTTGCTGCAATGGCAAATCCTGCACAATACGTGCCGGCTCGGTATCCATAACGTCGGCAACTTTATACATCTTTATCAGGTCTTCTTCAGTAACATTCATTCCTACTTCTCCGGCTTTTTCAACACCTACCTTGACTAACATAGGCCCAAGTATCTCCATCAAAAATGTTGCGGTCATAACTACCATAATAATAGTATGACCAAGGTCCGAAGTAAATTGCCGGCTGGCCAGTATAGCAAGGCCAATGGCCACACCAGCCTGAGGTAGCAGACAAAGACCAAGGTATCTACGAACCGTAGACGGAGCGGATGAAAATCTGGCGCCGAACCATGAACCAGTCATCTTGCCTGCCGCTCTAAAGAGCGTATATACTGCTATCATAATAACCATCCAGAAGCTTAATCTGCCAAACTCCATATGTGCCCCGGCCAGTACAAAAAAAGAAATGTAAATAGGTGGAGAAAATTTCTCGACAAGTCTGAACATACCGTGACTTTGGCGCGGCATCAAATTAGCAATTGTTATACCCAGCACCATAGCAGGCAAAATCGGGTCAATTCCCGGTATCATTGAAACGCCGACAACGAGTAAAAGTGACGCCAGAGCAAATTCTAGGATTTTATCCTCGGCTTTTACAAACTTTAATAAAAAGTATAGTAATACTCCGGCCAAACCCCCCAGCCCTATTGCCCCGATAATTTCGCCCAGCAATATAAGAGTAGTGCTCAAAACAGAGCCATGGCCTGTGCCCATAAGTGCCTTCGCTGCTGTTGCAGCTCCCCGATAAAGTAGAAGCGCCAGAGCATCATCGAGAGCCACAATGGCCAGCACAGTTGCTGTTAAAGGTCCTCTTGTTTTATATTCCCATAACACATTTGCCGTCGCCGCAGGTGCAGTGGCCGAGGCAATAGCGCCGAGTATAAGCCCCATCGCAATCGAAGCAGGCAGATTACCTGTAACGAACCACATTACTATCGGAATACTAACTGCTACCAGTAAAAAAGCCCCTATGCCTTGGGAGAAGAGAATGGTAAAAAATTGTTTCCCGTACTTTTTAAAGACATCGCCCCGAAGCTCGCTGCCGATCATGAATCCTATGATACCCAATGCAAACATTGTAAAGGGTCTAAGTTTGTCAATTTTTTCAGGGGTTATCACTTTAAGAACATCACCCAGAATTATCCCGACTATAATACAGCCAACTACCTGCGGAATATGGAGCTTCTGAAAAAGACGTGCGCCGAAAGCACCACCCAAAATAACCAGCCCGAACAGCAAGGCCAAATTCAAATAGCCAAAAGGCTCGATTCCCGTATTAGCAAGCGGATAAATCATAGTAGCCCTAACTTCAAAATTTCAAACCAATTACACTTAGCCGCTTGCTATATTATCGGCTTTTTGCTGCCGTGACAATACCTCTGCGGAAAGCTGCCTGTGAACCGCACGGCAGTTCAAAACACCGGCAAATCCGTCATCTTCGCTCGAAGTTGTAACAGGGATATGTTCTATATCGAGCCGCCTTGATTTCTCAAACGCCTCTGACAACGCTGTCTCTGGCGTCACCTTGATAATAACAGGTTCCATAATATCCATCGCCACCAGCCAATCGTTTAGTTCCTGTGTTGCAAAAGTCCTTCTGATACCATCCAGTGTCACAGTCCCGATAAGCTTGTTATGACTATCGACAACCGGATAGTATAACTCATCAGTATTGCTCACCATTCTGATAACTTCACTTAAAGATGTTCCCGCTGAAATAATCGGCACCTTTGTATCCATAACATCGGCGACTTTATGAATTTCAATCAGGTCATCTTCTGTAACATTAAGGCCTACCTCTCTGGCCTTCTTAACGCCGAGCTTTACAAATAAAGGGCCTATAAGCTGTAGTATCAGGACCCCTATTATTATAACCGACACCATCGTGTCTCTAATTTGGCCTTCAAATCGGCTGCTTGCCATAATTAATAACGCAATGGCGATAGTGCCCTGCTGATACAAACAAAATCCCAGATATTTTCTGATTGTGGGGACAGCTTTAGAGTAAACAGAACCCCAGAACGACCCCGCTGTTTTCCCAACGGTGGTTCCAATAATATAAACAGCGGCTAATAACCATATTTGACCGGCCAAACTAATCCTCAGTCTGGCGCCTATTAAAACGAAAAACAAAACGTAAATAGGGGGGGAAAATTTGCGAACAAGTTCGAAACTTTTGAGGCTTCGTCTGGGCAAAAAGTTTATCAAAGCGGCTCCACACGCCATAGACGACAGAATCACATCTAACTTCCAGCTTATCGCTAAACCGATAGTCAACACTATAGTGCTAAGTGTAAAAATTAGGGTTTTTTCATCGTCGCCAATCCACCCTACAATCCATCTTAATATCAGCCCTGCCGCCGCACCAAGTCCCAAAGAACCTATCACTTCATAAAATGAATGAAAAATCATCGGCAGGACACCGACTTCTCTATGGCCGGTAAGAAAACTTGCTAAGCTCACACCGGTAATGTATAACACCAGTGCAAGCACGTCGTCCAGGGCGACAATGGCTGTCAGCATCATCGTAAGCGGCCCACGAGTTTTATACTCCCACAATACATTCACCGTTGAAGCGGGGTCTGTTGCCGAACAGATAGCTCCGAATATCACCCCGGCCGCCAATGCCGTTTGCCAGTCGTAGAAGTAATTAAGGGCAAGAAAACTAATAACTACTACCAACAAAAAAGCTACGCCTCCCTCGAACAGCAAAATTGTGAAAACCTGTTTGCCGAATTTCAGGAAGATGTCACGTTTAAGCTCGCCGCCGATTAAAAAACCAATAATTCCCAATGCTAACAAATTAAACAGCTCGAGGGTTTGAACCGTTTGTGGAGAAATAATCTTTAATATCGGCCCCAGAATTATTCCGATAGTAACGTAGCCTACTATCTGTGGAACGTGAATTCTCTGAAATATCTTTGCCCCGACCGTACCGAAAAAAACCGCAATACCTATCAGTAAAATAACATTGAGACTTTCGACCTGGGCCAAAAAGTTTTCTAACAAATTAGTCATTGTTGTTCTTTACGAAAAGTATCAAAAAACCCAAAATATTGCTTGGCAGAAGAAAAACAAATAAATTTAAATCAGGTAAATACAGCCGCTGCACTAAAAAGGACTTATGCTAATCTTTAAATTCGTTTTGTCAAACGATTTCCGCTTGCCTTCAAAGACCGAAAATTTGTCAATTTAGTCTTTATGCAACAGTACAATTAAAGTATAGTAATCTAAGATTCTAAGAGGACTTGTTTGCCGGCAATTGCGGGAGAAGCACAAATGCTTGATAAAAATGAACGGATTATTATCATTCTGGCACTTTCTGTCTCTGTAATTATGCTCGTTGCAGTAGTAATTTGGAGGGTGGCATTCTTTACACCCACCCCACAGTTTCAGGCAGAACATTTCCATCAAGAGCATCCGCTGTCCGAACCACTCGCTGAAAACACCGCTGAATTGGCAAAAACAGATGATACAGAACTCATCGCTGATTACAAATCGAGTTTAAACGATATCATTAGGGCGGCAAGGACCTGGCGGCCGGCTTACACCTCTTGGTTCGGCCAAAAGGCGCCGGACTTCACCCTGACCGATATCAATGGCAAACAGCACAAATTAAGCGATTACAGGGGCAAGGCCGTTTTAATTACCTTCTGGGCAACCTGGTGTGGCCCCTGCAAAGTAGAGGTTCCACATCTGATTGCCTTACGAAACCTCATCGGTGAGGACAAGCTGGTAATGCTGGCCATATCCTATATAACCGCATTCCCGCCGGAAACGACCGAAAAAGTCAAAGACTTTGTGGAACAAAGCAAAATTAACTATACAGTTTTTTCCGTTGATATGGATAGTATGCCGGCCCCTTACAACCAGATAATGGCTATCCCCTGCAGCTTTTTTATCGACCCCGAAGGCAAAATAAAACTGGCCACCGAAGGCCTGCTCTCATTGGGCGAAACCAAAGCCATACTGCAGGCTGAATAGTAGTAAAATAGTAGGACTTGCGCCAAAAAAACCTTAAATTTCTTCTGGACAACGCCGAATAAGGTAGTTAGAATAAGCGATTCAGCAAGTTAAGTTTCGTTAAATAAAGGTAGTAACCTATGGCGCATAAAAAAGGACAAGGCTCTTCAAGAAACGGCAGAGACAGCAACGCCCAGTATAGAGGTGTAAAGCTGTTCGGCGGTGAGGTTGTAAAGGCCGGCTCAATCCTCGTTCGGCAGTGCGGCACGAAATTTTTCCCGGGCTTAAACGTGGATATGGGCAGGGACTACACACTATTCGCTACGGCGGAAGGGCGAGTGCGCTTCCAGGGCCGAAAAGTCCACGTCGTCTGACAATCGGAAAAAGCATTTAGACAAATAAAAGGATGGTTGCACATCATCCTTTTTTTTATATAAAAGACGCAATACGATATACACAATACGCAATACGAACATTATGTTTATCGACAAGGCAAAAATCCAGGTAAAGGCCGGCGACGGCGGAAATGGCTGTGTCAGTTTCCGAAGGGAAAAATACGTTCCTAAAGGCGGCCCTGACGGCGGCGACGGTGGAAGAGGCGGAAGCGTCTATTTCCAGGCGGTGGAAAACCTCGATACCTTGATAGACTTCGCCGGCAAACATCACTGGCGTGCTCAGAACGGCCGGCCCGGCTCAGGAAACAACAGGCACGGAGCAAATGGACAGGACCTGCTGATACCTGTACCGCCGGGCACACTCATTTACGATATTGACCTGGACCTGCTGCTGAAAGACCTCAACAAGGTCGCAATGTCGGTGTGCATCTGTCGCGGCGGAAGAGGTGGAAAAGGTAATAAGGCCTTCGCCACGTCCACGAATCAAACCCCGGGATACGCAGAACCCGGCAAAGAAGGACAGCAAAGAAATATTCAGCTCGAATTAAAGCTCATCGCCGATGTTGGTCTGGTCGGCATGCCGAACGCCGGCAAAAGTACTTTGATTTCCCGCTGTTCAGCCGCAAGACCGAAAATCGCTGATTATCCATTCACTACGCTTGAGCCGGTGCTTGGTATCGTCGAGCTAAGCGATATTCGCCGACTTGTTTTAGCTGACATCCCAGGCCTGATTGAAGGTTCTCACGAAGGAGCTGGTTTGGGCATTGAATTCTTAAAACATATTGAAAGAACTCGAATTATTGTCCACATCCTTGATATAATGCCGACGGACGGCTCCGCACCGGCAGAGAATTATAAGGCCATTCGCAAAGAGCTGAAGCTGTACAGCAAGACCTTGGCTGAAAAACAGGAGCTTATCGTCGCCAATAAGATAGACCTCGACCCGGACGGCAGGATAGTAAAAGAGCTTAAAAAAAAGATAAGAAAAAAAATATATCTCGTCTCAGCCGTTACCGGTGCCGGAGTAAAAGAATTAACAGAAACTTTGTGGCAAAAGGTTAAGGAAACAAAAGCAAGCGAATAAACAGCAGTCGGAAAAGAAAGTAATTAAAATGAACTCACTAAAAAACTATTTTCTTATGCCTTTGATTTTGTTTCTCGGTATCGCTGGAAACACACCTGCAGCTTCAGAGTCAGAACATGAAAGTAGTTTGTTACGTGTCTACGAAGTTAACAAGAAAGTTTGTGATTTCCCTGACAGGGAAGATTTTTCCAGCCCGGAGGCGGCATATGTGACCATAAACCGGCTTATTGCAAGCGGCGACCTGGAGTTTTGGCAGCGAGTAAGCGTGAAAAATCCGGCCCAGCGAATGCCGGTTAAAAAAGGTAAGCACAAGCTCTCGAAGACGGCTGTTTACGAGCAGCTGAACGCAAATATCCTTGAGGTGCGAGTATTTGATGGAAAATTTGCATATGTTCTTGCCAAGCTGCCATATGATTGGAAGACAGTTATTGATTGTCGCTCCTTTGAGCTCGAAGGTGGCTATTGGCTAAACGCTGGTAACGACGTGTTTAGCAGCATGGAGAAAGCACGACGCAAATTTGACATTATGTGTGGATACCGTGTCAAAAAACCTGCAAGGCAAAAATTTGAGGACCCTAGGGAGCATTTAAGGCCGTATGTGGAATTCCTCAAGATAAATGGCAAAGACCCAAAGGAATTTGTACTTGAGGTTTTGAGGGAATATAAAGTTGTCATCATAGGAGAGACCCACCACCGCCCTCGGTATTGGGCTTTCAATTCATCGTTGGTTGCAGACCCAGACTTTGCCAAAAATGTGGGAACGATATATATGGAACTGCCATCCAACAACCAGGCGTTGATTGATAAATTTATGGCAGGGGAAAAATGCGACACGATGCTGGTAATCAAGATGCTGCGGAATATGTTGTGGATGGGCTGGCCCGACCAGCCGATGCTGGATTTCTTCGTTACTGTCTGGAAAGCAAACCAGAATTTAGAGCCGGAAAAGCAATTGAAGATTGTGCTGGTCGATACGCAAAGGCCATGGGAAAAAATAAAAAGCCGTGATGACTGGCGGCAATACGATGTCGACCGGGACAAATATATGGCGGATAACATTGTACGTGATATTCAGGAGCATCCGAATGAGAAACGCAACCGGCTGTTCATTGTGGGAGTGGGGCATACGGGGCTCAATTTGAAATTCTATGGGGGACATCCTCTGAAGACGTCAGGATGGTATTTGCGCGAAGTGTTGGGGGCAAATAATGTATTCGCAGTCTTTCAACATCGTTGCGTAATGACGAATATGGGCAGGGTGGACGGCCGATTATGCCTGGGCCTCTTCGATTCAGCGTTTGAGGCAATCGACAATAATCCAATAGCATTTACCCTCGAAAAAGGACCTTTTGGAAAGCAGCCGTTTGATGCTCTTCCAGACAGACCTGTATGGTGTAGCTACCGGGATGGGTTTAACGCATACCTGTATTTGGGGCCGCTGGAGACTGAAATCTTTTCGCCTTTGATAGCCGGTTTCTATACAGATGAGTTTGTCAAAGAGCTTGAGCGCCGTCACAATCTGATGTTCGCAAAAGGCTGGGCCGAAACTTACGGAATAAAACAATCAAATGCCAAGAACTTCATTAACTGGATGAGTGGAAGCGGAGGTAGTTGGGGAAGGCCCAGGAAATGGAGGAATCAGTTAGGCTCCATCGATGCTTGGAAATACGGAGATAATTGGGAAGACGAAATCCGAGAAGCGAAGCATAAGTTTGCGTTTGAACACCCTGAGGTAATTAAAACTGCCGCAAAACAATTGTTTGATGCTATTCGAAACGCTGATTATGAGCGCCATTATGATGGCAGTGATTGGCCGCATTTTCTGCCCGAAGGCATCGACTACCAAGTGCACCACCATTTTGACAGTTGGGTACGATGGGTTTGTAAAACGTTCAAAGACAATCCTATCAATTCTGTTGAACTTGGTGAAGTTTCTAAAGGCCGGGATGGTCTGCCCACAGTCTCTTACAAGGTGAGCCTGGCAGACGGCCGAGGTTTGAAAGGTGTTTTACCTTTCAGGTATATGCCTCGGCAGCAATTTTGGATGGGCGTCGAGGGCATTGACTGGCATCTGCAGTATCCACAAGAAATAACGAAAAAGCGGGAGGCCAAGCCAGAACCGATAGAAACACAAACTGAACCCCCCTCGGTGAGCGTAATTGAAACTCCCGAAGCCAGTTTGGTCGATCGAAGCAGTCCGGAAGCAACGGTAAGAAGCTGGACCAAAGCGGTAGCGACAGGCAACGTACAAGACGCTTTAGCCTGTATGCTGTCTGGCGGTGCAGACTATGAGAAAGTCAAAGAAATCCTGAATGCCAAATCCTCATCTCCAGTGTTTTTAATGAGGAAGATGTGGGAATCTATCGATATTGACAAACCGGTGCGAATCCTTGGCAAAACATTGATTGAGGATGAAGCAAAAATTGGATGGGAATTTTATTTTAAAGAGGAATTTACAATAGAGGGACGTACGTTCAAACCCGGCGATAGTTTTGAATTTGACGCGACCTTGGAAAAACATGGTGATTACTGGCTAATTGATAACATTTAGAAAGAACTGCACCAATTGGTATTGGAAAAGATTAAAGAGATAAAAAAGAAGACAGCCACAGGTCAACAGATATAATAGCTGGTGAATCGAGACACCGGCTGCGAAGCACGAGCGACGAGTTATGAATATAATCGCAATAGACATCGGCAATACGAATATCACAATCGGATTTTACCTCAAAGACGAGGAGCAGTTTATTAAATCCATTCCAGGCCGATCACACAAAGAGCTTACAAGCACTCTCACCTCGGCCTGGAAAAAAGTCCCAACCGTCGAAAGCTCCAGAGAAAAAAAACGCGACGGCGTAATCATTGTCAGCAGTGTAAAGCCCGCCTGGACAAAACTCATCGGGCAAATAGTCAAAGATACTCTCGGCGAAAAAATACTTCTCATAGGTAAAGATATTCCCTTGCCGATGACCCTTTGGGTGGATGAGCCGGATAAGGTCGGCACCGACAGGGTTGTCTCAGCCGCAGCGGCTTACGATGTGGTCGAGGATGCAGTAGCTGTCGCCGACTTCGGCACTGCCGTAACAATCGACCTTGTTGATGAAAAAGGTATTTTCCTCGGTGGCGTTATCTTCCCGGGCCTTGAAATCAGCGCACAGGCCTTAAAAGGAAATACCGCCCAACTGCCGAAAATAAAAGTCGCCCGGCCAAATGCGCCTTTCGGCAAAAATACAACTGAGGCCGTAAATTGCGGATTGTATTACTCTGCTGTCGCGACGCTGCAGGAAGTAATCAGGCGTTACGCTGAGAAAGTTGGGAAATGGCCGCACACAATAATTACCGGCTCCGCCGCCAAAACCATAAAGGACGATTGTGAGTTCATCGATTCCTACGTCCCGAACCTCGTTGTAAAAGGCATCGTTCTCGCATACCGTAAATATACAAAAGAAAAGGAGTAAAATCGCCTGACTTATGAGCGCATTCGCTGCAGTAACAACAGGCAAAGCCGCCGCCGCAATAGCTGTCGTCCAGGTCTTCGGCGATTCAGCCGAAACCATAATAAAAAAGATATTCAGCCCCGCAGGGAAAACTCCGGCAATCTTTGAGCCTGGCAAAATTCTGCTTGGTATAATCAGCGACGGCTCCGAGACCATCGACCAGGTTATTATTGGCTGCGAAGCGCCCGGCCAATTAGCCATAAACTGCCACGGCAATCCCCTCATCGTTGCGGATATAATGCAGCTGCTGCAAAAAAATAGTGCCGTGCTGCTGACCGCAGATGAGCTCCTGGCCGAAATTTTCTCTGCCGAAAAACCCTCCAGCTCAATCGCACTCGAAGCTAAGCTGACCCTCCTGCAGGCCGAAACCGTTCAGGCAGCCAAAATAATTGTTAATCAGCTCGATTCGGGCCTGACCAAAACAATAAAGCAATGGTTGGATAATAAAACTCCGCTTGAGAAAATCAAAGCTGATACCGAGCAAATTCTCAAAGACACTCAAATCGCAAAGCTTATTATCTTCGGCTGCACGGTGGTATTGTTGGGCCCGCCGAACACCGGCAAAAGCACACTTCTAAATTTTCTCGTCGGCAGACAAAAAGCAATTGTAACCGACATCGCAGGCACAACCCGCGACTGGGTCAGCGCCCGGTGCCGAATCGGCCCTCTTTCCGTAGAGTTAATTGACACCGCAGGGCTTGCTGAAACTCTCGATGGTACTATTGAAAAAGCATCTCAGCAAAAAAGTATTGAAATGTTGGAAAAGGCAAGTCTGGTTCTACTCGTTTTGGATAGCAGCCAGACCGACAACCAGCTCGATGAACCAGTCCTTGAAAAAATCGCCGGAAAAAAAATTATCACGGCCTTAAACAAATCTGATTTACCTGAAAAGTTCGATATAGGCAAATTGCCCGAAAGCCTGTCAAACACAGTTAAAATAAGTGCAAAATTCGGCGATGGAATCGAAAATCTTCTCGAAAAAATCCAGATAGTCTGCGGCGTTACCGGCTTCGATTTAAAAACCGCCGTTTGTTTCACTGCCCGGCAGGAAAACCTCTTAAAACAGCTGGAGAAAGCCGATTCTGAACAACTCGCGGTTTCCGTCATAACAGAGTTGTTAAACGCCCCGCTTAGTGTATAATCTGCCTCTATGGCCGCAGAATCTGAAAAACTGACCCCCGCGATGAAGCAGTTTGTCCGCTTCAAGCAGAAATACCCGGACTGCATCCTCTTTTTTCGAATGGGCGATTTCTACGAGACCTTTTATGACGACGCCAAAGTCTGCTCGCGTGTCTGCGGCCTGGTCCTGACCAGCAGGAGCAAGGCAGACAATCCCATCCCGCTGGCCGGTGTCCCATACCACGCCGTGGAAGGGTATCTGAAAAAAATGCTGCAGGCCGGCTACAAAGTCGCCGTCTGCGAGCAGGTCGAAGACCCCAAACTCGCAAAAGGCGTTGTCAAACGTGACATCGTGCGAATTGTAACACCCGGCACGCTCACCGACGATACCCTTTTGGACGCACGGGAGGATAATTTCCTCTGTGCGGTCAATCTCGGAACGAATTCAAATGTTGCAATTAGCTGGGTCGATATTTCCACTGGCCATTTTTTTGCTCAGGATATACCTGAAAAAAGTTTGCTCGATGAGCTGTTACGGCTCTGCCCCGCTGAGTGTCTGCTGCCCGACCGCCGGGGCGAGCTGTTTGAAGCCGAGACAAGGAAACTGGCCGCAGATATCTCTCGTTTGACCGGTGCCATAGTAACCGAGCGTCCTGCCTGGTATTTCGACCCCTATCAGGCGGGCAAACGGCTCTTAAAACACTTCGGCACTGCCACCCTCGAAGGTTTCGGCATCAGAGATAGTGACAGCTCTCTGATTCCTCCAGCCGGTGCCGTCATCGAATATCTGAACGAAACGCAAAAGACCGCCCTCAGCCACATCCAGAACCTGAAAAAAATCAATCGCAGAAGTTTCCTGCAAATCGACCAGACTTCTCTTGCAAGCCTCGAAATCCTGCGAACCATTCGCACCGAAAGCAAAGCAGGCTCGCTGCTGTACTGCCTCGATGAGACACTCACGCCGATGGGCGGCAGAATGTTCCGAAGCTGGCTGTGTATGCCGCTCTGCGACTTCGGCGCAATCGAGCTTCGCCAGGACACCGTTGAGGAGATGACGGATTCCGACACCAAATTAGCCGACATTCGCAAGCTGCTTGCCGACATCGCCGATACCGAGCGAATCGCCGCTCGCATCAGCACTAACCGCGCAACGCCGCGGGATTTCGTCGCCCTTGAGGCCACGTTAAGACTGGTTCCATTACTGCGGCAGTTTCTGGAACAATTCACCGCCGACCTTGCTTTGCAGTTAGCCCAAAAATGCGACAGTATGGACGAATTAGCGGATTTTCTCGAATCAGCCGTTGAGCCGAACTGCCCTTCGCACCTTCGTGACGGCGGCGTGATAAAAAAAGGATTCGACCAGGAGCTTGACCGCCTGCGCTCAATCTCGAAAGACGGACAGAGCTGGCTGAGAGACTATCAAAAGCAGCAATCTCAGCGGACCGGCATCGCCAATCTGAAAGTCGGCTACAATAAGGTCTTCGGCTATTATATCGAGGTCACACACTCGGCTGCGGACAAAGTCCCCCACGACTATGTCCGGAAGCAGACAATCAAAAATGCGGAACGCTACATTACCGATGAGCTTAAAGAATACGAAACCCAGGCCCTGAGCGCCGACGAAAAGGCACTGGAGCTGGAGCTTAAGCTCTTCGAGCAAATCCGCGACAATGCCGCTCAGTACATAAGCAGAATGCAAAACCTTGCCGACACAATAGCTCAGTGCGATTGTCTATCAGCCCTTGCCTATACAGCCAGGCGTCGAAATTACATTCGGCCGAAAATAACCAGCAACCGTGAGTTGACTATAAGCGAAGGAAAACACCCTGTTCTTGCCGAAATGCTCGGTGCCGAGTTCGTGCCGAATGATATTGCCCTTGGTGGAAATACCGGCGACTTTTTAATCATCACAGGCCCGAATATGTCCGGCAAAAGCACATACATAAGGCAAACTGCCCTGCTGGTCATTATGGCGCAGGCTGGTTCTTTTATTCCCGCCAAGGACGCCCTGCTCGGATTAGTCGACAGAATCTTCACACGCGTCGGTGCTTCCGACGAGCTTATCCGAGGCCAATCTACATTTATGGTCGAAATGACCGAAACCGCAAACATTATCAACAACGCTACAGAAAAATCTCTTGTTATCCTCGACGAGGTAGGCCGCGGCACCAGCACCTACGACGGCCTTGCCCTTGCCTGGGCCGTTACCGAGCATATTGCAGGCAAAATAAAGTGCAGAACGCTTTTTGCCACCCACTACCACGAGTTGACCGAGCTGGCTGAATTGTTTACCAATGTCAAGAACTGCAATGTTGCCGTCCGTGAATGGGCTGATGAAGTTGTATTTTTGCATAAAATCCTGCCCGGCGGAACCGACAAATCTTACGGTATCCACGTTGCTAAATTGGCCGGCGTCCCGAAATCCATTCTCGAACGGTCGAAGGAAATCCTTGAAGAGCTGGAAAGCACCTTCGCAAAAGAAGCCGCCGGCTCGCATCTGGCCAAACACAAAACAAAAAAACCTCCGCAGGACATACTCTTTGTGCAAAAGCACAAGAGCGTTCTGAACAAACTGTCATCTACGGACGTGAATAACTTAACACCGATAGATGCTATTAACTTGCTCAATCAAATAAAAAACGAAATTGATAAAAAATAGAAAGGAGAGATAATGAAACGGGTACTCACCTCATCAACTGCCCTCTTATGCTTACTTCTGCTGCTGACTGCTTCCTGCTCACAGGTTGAAATCACCGGCAGAAAGCAGTTCAATCTCGTCCCCGATGTGCTTATGAATACTATGAGCTTCCAGTCTTACGGCGAATTTCTCTCACAGAACAAACTAAGCACCGATACCCGGCAGACGCAAATGGTCAAGAACGTCGGCGGCAGGATTCAAAGAGCCGTCGAACAATACTGCGCTGAAAACGGATTACACGACCGTCTTGACGGCTACGAATGGGAATTTAATCTTATCGAAGACCCGGCCGTCAACGCTTGGTGCATGTCCGGCGGCAAGGTAGTAATCTATACCGGCATACTCCCCGTTACACAAAACGAAGCCGGACTCGCCACTGTTATGGGCCACGAAATTGCGCACGCCTTCGCAAGGCACGGCGCCGAAAGAATGACACAGGGTCTTCTCGTGGAAATGGGAGGAATGGCCCTGTCCAAGGCCCTCGCCAGCAGGCCCGAGCAGACAAAGAACCTCTTTATGCGCTCCTACGGCGTTGGTACAAAGTATGGGATTCTGCTGCCATATAGCAGAGCTCACGAAAGTGAAGCCGACCATCTCGGCTTGATTTTTATGGCAATGGCTGGCTACAATCCGAATGAGGCACTCGGTTTCTGGCAGAGAATGTCCGCTTTGAAATCTGGCATTGCCCCGCCGGAGCTCCTCAGTACCCATCCCGCTGATTCGACGAGGATACAAAACATAAAAGAGTTAATTCCCGAAGCGATGACGTATTACCGCCAGCAGTGAGAATCGAAATAAAACGGATAAGAAGTGAAGCATAAGACAAAAGCCTCGACAAAGCAGAAGAAGTTATCTAACAGAGAGTTTCTCGAGCTTACAAAAAGCAAATCCGGCGTTATAGACGCTTGTATAATTTCCCCGTCGGAAGTTGTAACTGCTGCGTGGGTTCGGCTGAAGTGTCAGTTCGGATGCGACGGTTTCGGCCTGTGCCTGGTTTGTCCGCCGTTTACGCCGACACCGTAGCAGATGCGTGATGTTCTCGATTCTTATCGGTGTGCGGTATTGCTCCATTGCGAGCCGGATGCCGATGTAAAAGCGATAGTTGCCGTGCTGGAGCGGGAGATTTTCCTTTGTGGCTATTTTAAGGCCTTCGGCCTTGGCGCCGGGCCTTGTTATTTTTGCAGACGCTGTCCCGTGGAGGAAAAGCAGTGCCGTCATTCCGACCGTGCACGTACTTCGATGGAGGCCTGCGGTATCGATGTTTTCTCTACCGTTAAAAAGTTCGGTTTTCCCATCGAGGTCGTCCGAACTACCCGCCAATGCCCCAACTACTACGGCCTGGTATTGGTCGATTGATGTTTGGTGAACCTTAAATGTGGTCATAAAACCAAAGCCCCGGCCGATTCGTTGCTCGCGTCGTGTCGCTCGTAACTCAACGAAAAACCGTTAAACTGGTATTAATCCGCTACAATCTTTTCCATGTGTGCAATAAGAGATGGTAGGTCCTGTGTGATTGTTTCCCAAACCACATCGAGATTGACATCAAAATATCCGTGAATGAGTCGGTCCCGCATCCCAACCATACTCCTCCACGGCAAATCTGGATGGGAATCGCGAAATTCCTGCGAAATGCCACTCGCCGCTTCTCCGATTATCTCAAGCAGTCGAACTAAAGAAAGGTTCAGCTTGCGGTCGCTGTCGAGGTCTGTACGACTACGCCCCTTCGTGTAAGCAACTGCTTCACGCCCGGCGTCAAGAATGTGTCGAATTCGAACATTGTCATCCTCGAACATATTGCACCTCCGCTGAGGCGACCACCTTGTCACGGAAATATCTGCTCAAATCTTCCGGCGTACGCATATCCACCTGGTGCCCATCTAATAAGCAGGATAGCTCTTCTTCCATTTCGAACAGCTTGAAAAAGCCGGGGATATGGCCCGTGATAAAGTCAACCAGCACATCCACATCGCTGCCCGGCCCAAAGTCATCACGAAGCGCTGAACCAAAAATGGCTAATCGGCGAATATAGTGACGCTCGCAAAACTCCCGGATTTTATCTTTTGCTATCACTATACTCTTATTCATAAACATTTTCCAACAAACCTTGAAGTTTCAAATTTTATCATAACTAAAACCCTCCCGTTTCGTCAAACCAAATTTATCCGCTGAATATCTTGAATACCTTCAGGCGAAGCAGATAGTAATCGTATGAGAACGCCGGACCCCGTCAAACTTATCCTGTGCCGTCAACACTAAAAGACTCGAGAAACTCCGCCCCCTTCTCCTCGATAATATCAGCCGATGGGCTTACTACCATTACCTGGTAAAGCCGGTTATCGATTAAAATCATCCTTGCTTTGATAATCAAATCCTGAGGTGCCTTGATTTTTATTTCCCTTCCTATATAGCCGTGAAATTCCAGCTTCGTTTCTTCTATCAGCTCGCCCTGGATATTTCTAATAGCGCCGTCTCTCGCTCCATCAAGTATCTTTTGGAGATTGGGTTTATCTATTACTTCTTGTGGATAATCGCAATATCCGACAATAAAGCCTGTCTCCTCGGCCCCGCCCTGGTACATTACTAATTCAACTTTTCCTGCAGGTGTATCCATTGACTGCATAATTTTTGTCGGCTTTCCCGGAAATAGCGCTGAAAAACGTCCTTCATCTGAATGGTAAGATTCGAATTCTTTCAGTTCATCGTCCCCGCCTATCAGATGTATCGCACCGTACACAACTGCGAATCCTATAACGAATCCGATGCTTTTCTTTAAAAGCCCCATATCCGAGTCTCCTTTTTTTCTCTTATAGCTTGCCCAATGTGTATTGACTGTTTTATATGTTCCTGCTTGTAGTTTATTCTCTCATCTGCGGTTTAGCTACAAACTATTTGAAACTGTAGCCTGCGTCAAGGTAACATTCACGGCTGTACTCTTCCGTGCAGTCTCTGAAACCTGCGGTTAGTCAAATTCGCCTCTAATTCTTATTAGTGTCGGAGCTTATCCGCCGTAGCTTTAGCGAATGCGGCTGTTTTTTCGTTCGAGCATCGAGTATCTATCTTTTGTCCTCTCTTACCTCAACGGCCAGTCATACGGACAATAATAAAGCCATTCATCGACAAACAGCTTCAAATCAAGTTCGTCGATCGTTTCATCCTCATACAGGTCGCCGGCCAGCCCAGGTCCGGTCTCGAGCCAAAGCTCTGCGAATCTTGCAAAATGGTAGAAATCAACTGTGCATAACGGCTCGCCCGGCCAAAAACCGCCTAACAGCTCATAGTTACCACCGCTCATCACACCTGCATCCGGCTGTCCTATCGTGCCGCTAACTATATATCGGCCGTCGCTGCTCGTACCGCCGCCGCCGTCTATTGTACTCCATCGAATCTCGTACCGACTCGGCTCATCCGGCACCTCATCGAATACGAACTCAAAAAGGTAGATATCCAGATTGTCGTTACGGTTGTCAGTGTACACCAAGCGATTGCCCGAGATGTCCTGCAGGTACTGGTCATTTGTATCGATTGTGACCCGCCTACTTTCATCTAAAGAGATGCTGTAAAGCCAGACATCAGAGTCGCCGCTCGCATAGCTCTCATAAGCCAAATGGTCTCCAGACACAGAAGGATTACGTTCATAGCCGCTATCCGAAGTTACAGCAACTGTTTCTCCATTGCTGATCCGATAGAAGAAAACGTCACCTATGCTTGTACGGTCAGAATCAAATGCAATTAAATCGCCATCGACATCAGGATTCTTGTCATTTGCAGCATCAAATGTTATCTGTGTAACAATATCCGTATCCAAATCCTTCATATATATATCCGCATTGCTATTGCGCCAGTCCTCCCAGACCACAATGGAACCACTGATACTGGGATTTCGCTGGTCTTCAAAATTGTCTATCAGGTGGATTTCTGTCATTGTGCTGACATCAATCATATAAATATCGTAGTCGCCGTTGCGGTCGTCCTCGAAGACAACCCAGTCGCCGCTGATGGCAGGACTGTACTGGTTGTTTGGTTCGTTTGTAAGGCGGTTGGGCTCACCAGTGTTGATATTGTATAGATATATGTCTGCATTGCCGGTGCCGAAATCGGTATAGACTACAAGGTCGCCTGAGATATCGCTGAAGAATTGGTCGCCGCCGCCTGAGGTTATTTGGGTCTCTACTGCGGCATCGATGTCGTAAAGGTAGATATCTGTATCAGGGCTGCGGCGGTCAGTGTAGACTGTGTATGCGCTGGAGATGGCAGGGTCGAACTGGTCGGCGAGGTCGGTGGTTAGCTGGGTCTCTGTACCTTCGAAGCGAACGGCAGCATTGGCGGGCAACCCGACCCACAACCACATCAATACAAGTGTTGTCACTGCTGCCCACCGCTCTATTACCGTCTCTATTTGATTTCGCATGGTAGTCTCCTTGTGTTTTTCGTTGTCTCCTATTGCTATCGAAATATCAACTATGCACTCTTTCGTAACAAGTCTATGGCGGTATCAATCCTCGTAATAATAGTTGTCGGTGGCCCTCCAACTGTAATTGGCGGCAACGGTGTCATCTCGACCGCCGCTGATACTTGAAGCAAAGCCGGTGGCGATAGGGATTTCGTTGTTATATCCTCCGCTGATACTGGAGTAACTGCCATGGGCCTTATTGCGGTATCCCCCACTGACGCTGGCCCAACCGCCGTCGGCTGTATTCTCCATGCCCCCGCTAACGCTGGCATAAATGAAGCTGGCAGTATTCAAATAGCCCCCGCTGATGCTGGCATGATGGTCTTGAGCGGCATTATCAGAACCACCGCTGACGCTGGCGTAGTCGCCGCTGGCGTTATTATTTTCACCCGCGCTGACACAGGACCAAATCCCTATCGCATGGTCTACAAGGTTCGGATCGCCGGCGATGTTTGATTTGCCGCCCAGAATCGCCGAATAGTCACCCACCGCCTTATTGCCGTAATCATGAAGAGGGGAAAGATCCTCACCGCCGCCACCGCCTACGAAGGAACAATAACCGCTGGCCTTATTGCTCTGACCTCCGGTAACGCTGGAATACTCACCACTGGCGTGATTGTTACGCCCTCCCGTGACGCTGGTGTAATAGGCGCTCGCTTCGTTATACCAGCCACCACTGACACTGGCCCAAAAGTCCGTAGCCTCGTTGTGATATCCCCCACTGACAGTGGCAAAGGTACCGTTGGCATCGTTTGATTGTCCTCCACTGACACAGGCATAATCGCCGGTAGCCTCATTGGCATTTCCGCCGCTAATGCTGGCGTCATGACCATAGGCTCTATTAGAGCCGCCCCCGCTGATGCTGGACCCGTAGCCGATGGCATCACCCCCTCCGCCCCCGCTAATACTGGCACACTCGCCGATAACTTCATTGTAAGAACCTCCGCTGGCGCTGGCAAAATCGCCACTGGCCCGGTTGTGGGATCCTCCACTCACACATGAGTCCGTGCCAATCCCATGGTCCAAACGGTTTGGATCACCCGCGATGTTCAACTGGCCGCCAAGGATTGCCGACATGGCCCCGAATGCATCGTTATAGCTGCCGCCGTTAACACTCGCACAATAGCCGCTGGCTTCATTATGCCTACCGCCGCTGACGGTCGAAAAACGTCCTGTTTCACGGTCGATGAGTTCCGGATCTCCGGCAAAGTTGTTATGGCCTCCTAAAATCGCTGTATAGTGTCCAAACGCTTTGTTTCCATACGTAACGTCTTCCCAACCGCCGCCAACCACAAATGAATAATCGCCACTGGCTTGATTACACCTGCCCCCGCTGACACCCGCATACTCTCCGCTCGCCTCATTACCAGAACCGCCGCTGACACTGGCATAGTCGCCACTGGCCGTATTAGACCGGCCGCCGCTGACGGCAGCGTAAACTCCCGAGACGGTATTATGGATGCCACCAACCAGACCGCCGTAAGAAGAGTAGTTGTGTTCCTTGCCGACCACTATATTATGTGAGCCACTTCTATCGTCACCCCCGCCCCGCAGCTCGTTATAGCCTACGATCAAATTGCCCAAGCCGTTGGTATTCTCGGTGCTGCCCGTCCCGTTGATAATGCAGACATTGACGCCGCTAAATACTATATCATCAGCGTCTTTGCTTACGTTTGCCAGCAGCGCTTCCAATTGAGCGATTCGAGCCTCCAATGCATCGATATGCGCCTTGCTATAATATTGGTCATCATGATTATGGGCGCTCGATGCAAATGCAGTAGAATCGGAACCATCCAGCAGGTCGGCATCCAAAGTGGAGCCTGAACCGTCATTGGCCAGGACTTCCGGCATAATCTCGTTGTCACGGGCAATGAGCCCATCAATATACCCTTCGGCAACTGTGCCGGAGGTGATATCCGAGCCGCTGTGGGTGTGGAAGTAGTACGCAAATTCTGCAGAATCAAAACCGTCAAAAGTATCTGCATTTTTTGAATGCATCGCATATGGTGTAGGCGTTACTTCCTGCAATGGGCTAAGAACAGTATATTGGCATGGGTCATTCTGGTCGCCCGGCCGAACACCGATCTCCAACAGCCGTTCCTTACCATCGAAGACAGGGATTGCTGGAAGACCCTCTCCGAAATCAATCTCCACAGTAAAATAGCCGTCGATAACATCAACCTCATCTATAGTAACAGTATCGCCCACCTGGATTAGTGGTACAGCCGGTAGTTCCATGTAGAGCTTGAACTGGAAGTCATAGAGGCCGTTCGCGACGTGGTTGGAGTCATAGAGATGCCCCTGATACGTAAACGCCGTTCCCATTGGCGCTGCCTGGCTAACCTCAGGCCAGGTGAAAATTATAGCCAATGCCAGAACCAGAATTGTTAATATTTTTGCACTTTTCATCGTTTTTCTCCTTCTAAAAGGATTTTTATTTTCACGGTGCGCTGCGCATACCGATACCTGCTCGTAAATATTTCCGTAATAAAGCTGATAAAACCGCATCCTGCCTCCTGTTTCCAGTGCTTCATAAGCAGCGAAAGGTAGTAAAATTCTACACTTTAACACTCCACTGTCAAGAACGTTTTTGAAATGACTCTTGGCTAAGTCCCAGATTTGAAATTCCGCCCTCAGCAGTAAAAAAATCTGCCTGCCCTCGAATGTCGTAGTCGGGGGTGTCAATCTGGATAATCTGTGATTAAAAACTTCTCTGGCGAGATACACTTCACGCTTCACGAGATACGGAAAAAATTTTCCAATTTTTTCAAATATTTTTGAACGTTTTCATACAACTTTTGAATATTTCCATACAGTTTTTGTATGTTTCTATACATTTTTCGAACGTTTTCGAATTTTTTCCATCATATACCCGTATAATAGCGCCGTTACCCCCTTTGGATTAGTTTTACGAAGTGACATCCTCCCATTTTTCACAAGTTTACCTTGCCTGTATTGCCCAGTTTGCCTAAATTCAACAGCGTAAAAAACGGCACTTGTATTTCTTGATTTCTGTTTCTCGCTCATATAAACTCAAGCGGACAAAATGGTTAGGCCTCAGCAAAATTCTGTTGATATCGAAAAATGGCTCAAATTAATCAGGGCTGACAACGTCGGCCCGGTTACTTTTGCCAGGCTTATAAAGCATTTCGGCTCACCGGACCACGCTTTAGGCGCCTCGGTTAGCGAGTTGGCCGAGGTCGATGGAATCGGTTTCAAAACAGCTGAGCAGATTGCTTCATCGCGTAACAAATTCAACCCCACTGCCGAGCTGGATTTGGCCGACAAGCTCGGTGTATGGATAATCAACCTTGACGATGAGCGTTATCCGCCTGTGTTGAAGCAAATTTACGACCCCCCGCCGGTTCTTTACATAAAGGGCGATTTAACCGCCGCTGATGATTTAGCCGTTTCGATAGTTGGTTCCCGGCGATGCAGTCTGTACGGCCAGGAGCAATCTTCCCGGCTTGCTCACTTTTTAGGTTCAGCGGGTTTTACTATTTGTTCCGGAATGGCTCGCGGCATAGATACCGCTGCGCACCAGGGTGCGCTGTCAGCCGGCGGACGCACAGTCGCTGTGCAGGGCTGCGGCCTGGCGAATATCTTCCCACCGGAGAACAAGAGGCTATTTGAGTTAATAAGCAATTGCGGCGCTTGTATAAGCGAATTGCCGTTGGGGTATGAGCCGTTATCCGAAAATTTTCCGCCTCGCAACAGAATCATAGCAGGGCTGTCGCTCGGGACAATTGTTATCGAGGCCGCTGCGAATTCCGGTGCACTGATTACTGCCGCGGCAGCACTGGAAAATAATCGTGAGGTAATGGCTGTGCCGGGGAAAATTGATTCGCCGTTAAGTAAAGGCTCTCATCGATTGATAAAACAGGGAGCAAAGCTGGTCGAATCGGTGGAGGATGTGATGGAGGCCCTCGGCTATATCGGCCGGCGTCTGCAAAGTCATGTAATTGCCGCAGCGGCAAAGGCTTCTGAAATGATTGAAAAACCTTTGTTCGATGTCAGCCGGTTGAATTTAAGTTGCGATGAAAAAACAATTTATGATTGTCTGAGCAAAGAGCCGCTGCATTTAGAGCAGATTATCGCAGGGACGAATTTGACTCCCGGCGGTATTAATGCCGGCTTGATATCGCTTCAGCTGAAGGGGCTGATAAAACAACTGCCGGGCAGTCTGTTCCTGAGACATTAGTTGAACTGTATATTTGGGGAAAGGTCATTATGCCGGATACATTTGCTATAACAATAATTTTTATCGTTCTGGTCACTGTCGTTGCCGCCTTTGTTCGAGGCAGGAGCAGGGATAAATGCCTGAGGGATTTTGGGCAGAACATGGTTACCCTCGAAGATACAAACGGCAAGATAATCTGGGGTAAATTGAGGGTAGAAAACACAGGGCTGGAATTTGTATATCCGAATAAATATAAAGATAAGCAAGGACACGATGAGACCAGCTATATCCTGTATAAATACGAGTATCCTAAAATTACAGCTTTGATTCGTTTTCATGACCAATTGAGCGAGCTCAATAGAATCAAAAGGGAGAAAGAACTGAAAAAGACCTATCATCCAGCGTTGCTGCGACGGCTAAAAAGGAAAATGCTGAATGTCTTCAGGACGGTGAGAGATTCGGTGATGGAGGTCTTGAATATATTAATCAGTCAGGTCAAGAAAGCCACACCGGCAGGGACGGTATTAAGCTCTCAGGAAAAATATGTCTCTCAAATGAAGCAGGAATTGGTGGGTTCGGTGGGGACTTCTTTCGAGCCTTTATTGGAAAGATATATCGGCCACAGGGTTGTGATTGAGCTGGTTAAGGGTGATAAGATATTCGAATATCCGGCAGTGTTGAAAGACTATACTGCGGAGTTTGTTGAAGTTATGGATGTTGATTATAGGGTAAAAGCGAATGAGCAGAGCAGGAAGGCGGATTTGGTTGTGCCGCGAAAATACGGTGTTGTTCGACATCTCGGAGAATAGGTCGAATTTTAGGTCAAAAATGGGGGTGCTGGTGTAAAATAGGGGTTCTGGGCAATTTGGGAAAGAGAAAAATGGGGGTAAATTTTTTCGTAAAATGCATCGAAAGGGGGCAACGGCGCTATTATACGGGTATATGATGGAAAATATTCGAAAACGTTCGAAAACTATATAGAAACGTTCGAAAAATGTATAGAAACATACAAAAAATGTATGGAAATATTCGAAAGTTGGGTAGAAACATTTGAAAAAATTGGAAAATTTCGGACGCCGAAAATAGCGTGCAGCGTTCAGCGGACAGCGGACAGGAAAGAAAAATTAACCGCGGATTAGCACGGATTTAACGGATAAGAACCATAATAATTCTGTCTTTCTTAGCAAAGTCGAAAGAGCGAAGAATCTCCAAAACATTTAGAGAGGAATCAGTTTATTGGTTTCATCATCAATAGTTTTTAGATTGTATCTAATCCTGGAGAATTGTGAGGTAGGTGTGTGGGGGTAGAACTATGCCATAGGAATGAGAATTTGGTACTATGGCATCACTGACAACAACCTCCTACTATAGCAACAGTAGGGAGCTAGGCTGCTCACCTAGCTCCCTCCCCAAATAAACACTAACTTTCTTCAGTTTCTGCCGGTGTTTCTTCAGACTCTTTCAGCGGTGTCTCCTGAGGCTCTTCGGATGGTGTCTGTTGAGGCTCTTCTGGAACTTGAGGTTTTTCTTCGCAGACCATATATTTGACTCCTTTCACAATTAAATAAAAAATAAAATAAATTTAACTTTCAAAATTGTCATCGCAGTATAAACGGTTTTTCGTCATACATTGTCTCCGTCAATTACTCTAATAGAGTATCGAAAGCGCAAAGGCATGTTTCTCTACCCCAAATTAAACCGACTTAGCCGAAAAGTCAACTGATTTTGATTGAAAATTTTCTCCGCCGATTGGCGGAGGAGTTCATGGTTGATAGTTCGTAGTTCATTGAAGATAGATCCCTCGGTAAGACTCGGGACCTTCGCCCACCCCACTTTGTTATTCAACTACGCAGGGCAGGCAAGTGCAAGCTGCCGCTCCGGCCTGCGCATTTGATTGATTTTTGGGGCTACAGAGTTCAACGAGAACGCAGACGGGAATACCTAAGATACTTAGGTATTCTTTGTATAAATCATGGATTTTAGAAATTGGTTTTTCTGAATTGGGTCCCCGAAATTGGGTCCCCGCCAACGGCCCCGGCCTAAGACCCACGCCTGAGACTTGCAAGGGCAGGCCCTTCTACGTTAACACTACGCAGGGCAGGCGTGCGGGGATGTTCGCTGCGCTACGAAAAGCAATCCTCGCGCGAGCAACCCGCCGTGAAATGGCGGGTTAAATACGCCGCCGACAGGGTCAGCGGTTTTTGTGTTTGGTGAGAATTGGGAAGAGCAGAGAGAAAGAAAGCGGTTGACAAAAACAGCATACACCCTTAGCCCCTTTGAACTATATTAATCTTAATAGTAAGTAGCCAAATTTTCATTTGAAAGGTCAGGTTTGCAACTTTTCTATTTCCACTCGAATTTGTTCGATCACTTCAGGATTATCTATTTGGCCTTTTTTACTACTACTCTTTCGCGAGTAAACAAAAAAGACCTTACCCCCATATATTTCTTCAAACCTTGCGTGGTTTTGCTCATACATTTTTTCCCATTGATAATGGTCAAGAGCTAAGCCTGAAACGGATTTTACTTGTAAGCCGATGTGTTTACCTCCAACTTTGATAAAAAAATCCACACCATACGTCCTATCCCAGTCATCAGGTGCTGGTTCGATTTTAATTGATAGGGCTGATTCAAGTTGTCCGTAAATTGTGTTGATTTCAGTGCAATACCCTTCATACGTTCTATTCAGGACAAGGTTGTAGGCATAATCTATGCACTCCTCCTCTTGGACACTTTCAAGTTCGTTTTGGACGACCTCAGATAGCTTTATATACAGTTTACGTCCCAGTTCAGTGATATATTCCCTTGTGATTTTGATTCCATTTCGTTTCTTTTGAACAGCATTTTTAAAATAGAACCTCTCCCATTCATCGAACGTCTTCGGTGAACATTTCCTTATTAACTCTGAAGTCGGACCAACACTATGCGCCTTATTTAGCCCCCAACGATTCATGCCATAGTTAAGGAGAGTTTCCCGCTTGAACTTAAGGTTCCTTCCACCGCTTCCCTTAATCCATTTCTTTTCCATTAATTCTTCCCCTCCGAGGCAAGAAACTTATCCTTGAGTTTATAGTCAAGAGAAGTATCAACCTCTACCAAACCACTTTTTATCATGTGCGCATTAAGAAAGGTCTTGTTCTGTAAATACAAATAACACAGCAAATTCCTGTCTTGATCATGCTTAACCGAATCAAATTTCATGAAAACACGCTGACCATGTGTTTTATTTCTCAGGAACTCAACAGCTTTGTTACGCGTTTCCTTCTTTTCCTTGATACCGAGCAATCGGATGGGCAAGCCCTCTCCGACAATTAACCGAGCAGGTGATAATACTTCTTTGACGGGGTAATATATTTCTCGCTTTTTATCCTTATGGTTAATTCGTGAACCAAACTGTAGTTTTCGCGGGTCCACTGTCTTGTCAAACTCCACTGGGTCTCTGAAAACATAAGGTAGCTCTTTAATGGCCTTGTTGTGATTGATTGGGCCACAAGGCTGCTTTGTAATCTTGAAATCTACGTTTTTGAACATCATTGTCTGACAAACACCGAGTTTTTCTTTTATCAATGGGACAAAATCAGGATTGGTTTCGTAGCCAATCGAGTTTCGGTCCAGATTCCATGCCGCTAAAGAAGTGGTACCACTTCCAAGAAACGGGTCCAGTACTGTTTCGCCCACAAAACTGAACATCTTAATTAGACGATAGGGGATTTCCTCCGGAAACATGGCAAGATGCTTATCCTGCTTCTCGCCTGAAATGTTCCAATGGCCTGCGAAGTAGTGGTTCCACTCGTCTATCGTCATTTTAGATTGCTCTTTAACCTTTTTGCCCACAGTTGGTGCCTTACCATGTTTTCTGAAGAGGAGGATAAATTCGTAATCTATTTTCACGATGCCGTTACGCGGATGAGGGAAGGAACCCATTATAGTCGCGCCCCCGGTTGTGTTGCACGTTGTGACCTTTTGCCAAATTATTGCTCCCATGTAATCAAAGCCAACTGTCTCGCAAAACCTTATTATCTCAGTCCGTATCGGAATGACTTTGTATCGCCCATAGTAAACCGAGCGGGCAAACTGATCACCGACGTTAATACAGAGTCGGCAACCGTCGTATAACACACGACGGCACTCATACCAAACCAGGTTGAGGTTATTGATGTATTCTTCGTAACTGTGATCAAAGCCAACCTGGCTACCGTTACCATAATCTTTAAGTTGCCAGTAAGGAGGTGATGTAATTATAAGGTGCACAGAATTGTCCGGGACTTCCATCATACATCTTGAGTCACCGATTACTATCTCATGATGGGTCATATCTCAACCTTGGTTAAAAATCATGTAATACGATTTAATCTCATTATGCTCGAAAAACAGCAAGAAGTCAATCGTTGTTATAGTATAACCTCTGCACGCAATTTGTGGTTAATTAAATCTTTTTACTTTTGCTTCGCAAATCTTTTTGGTAAGTTTCTGTAATATCTTCACTCTTTCAGCTAAGTATTATAATTGCTCCTTTGTGATTTTATAGTCTTTTTTGTAGCGCGTGGAAAAAGTCTTGCAAATTCAAGCTCGAAAGCATATACATAGTCAGAGAAGTAATTCTGTTCTCTATTTTACGGAGCAGCGGATAGTGAATTATCTAAAGCGGGTAACGGCAACGGCGGTTTTGGTATTGTTGATACCGGCCGGCTGGGCTTTGTCGCAGGCAGAGGAGCAGCAGAGCCTCGAAAAGTCGGTCGTGCTGATTAAAGGCGTTCGGCAGGACTTCGATTATGATGCGCCGTGGAAACAGGGCAAAATAATAGAAGGTATCGGCTCCGGATTTGTTATCGAAGGCAAAAAAATCCTCACCAACGCCCATAACGTCAGTAATAACAAATACCTGGAGGTCAGAAAGGAAGATATCGCCAAACGCTATCCGGCTGAGGTTGCTTTTATCGGCCATGACTGCGATTTGGCGATAGTAAACGTCGAGGATGAGAGCTTCTTCGAGGGCACTGTGCCGCTGGAATTAGGAGAGCTTCCGAAGGTAAATACGACGGTCTCGACCTACGGTTTTCCTATGGGCGGCAGGCGCATTTCCGTTACGGAGGGTGTAGTTTCACGTATAGAGATGGATGTTTATTCACACAGCGCAGCAGATTCGCATCTTGTGATACAGACCGATGCGGCGATAAATCCCGGCAACAGCGGCGGGCCTGTTATGCAGGACGGCAAAGTTGTCGGCGTGGCGTTTCAGGGAATTCGGCAGGCGGAAAATATCGGCTATATGATTCCTACGACCGTTATCAGGCATTTTCTTGCCGACATAGGGGACGGCAAATACGACGGATTCGGTACGCTCGGGGTCAGATTTTATCCCGGCCTGCACAGCGAAAGCTATAAACAATATCTAAAGGTGCCGCCTGATAAGGAAGGTGTTGTGGTAACTGCTACGATGCTGAACAGCTCGGTCGAGTCGGTATTGCAGCAGTCAGATGTGATAACAAGAATCGATGATTACGACATTGACAATGACGGCAGAGTGCATATATACGATTTGAGGCTGCATTTTTCAGAGGTCATCGAGATAAAGCAGATAGGCGAAACTGTGGAACTTACCTTTTACCGGGACGGCAGCGAGATGCAAACAACAGTTACAATTGCGCTGAACAGGCCTGTGCTCGAGTGGGCGAGGGAATATGACCGTCCGCCGAGGTATGTATGTTTCGCAGGGCTGGTGTTCGTGCCGGTAACGAGAAACTTCCTGGAAACCTGGGGAAGAGGCTGGCCTGTCGATATACCGCATTACCTGCGATATCTCTTCGAGCATTCGATGGAATTAAATACGGACCGACAGCTTAAGGAATACGTGGTTATTGCGGAAGTGCTTCCGGATGAGGTCAACTCGTACTACAGCGGAATCAAAAACGTGGTTGTTGGTAGTATAAACGGACTAACCATTCGTTGTATTGACGATGTATATGAGGCGTTTAAGCAGCCGGTCGGCGATTTTGACCTGATAGAGTCTATGGGCGACGGGGAAATCTGGCCTATCAACGCCGAAAAGGCGCGGGCGAGAGGCCGGCTGATACTGGACAAGTATGATATCCCCGACGAGGCCCGTCTGGAAAAAGAGTTATGAAAAGATTGTCAGCTATAATACTGGTTATAATCAGCACCTGCTTGTCGTCCTGCTCACAGCCTGCGGCAGAGCAGGGACAGCGTCTCGATATGACCGAGCAAATGAAACAATCTCTGGTTTATCTGAAAATATCGACCTGCAGTTACGATAATTACCAGCCCTGGAAACAGGGCGACATCTCCGAGGAAACCGGTTATGGCTGCGCCGTCGGCGAATATGAGGTAATTACCCCTGCGTGGAATGTTACAGATTCGCGCCTTGTGGAAGCTCGCATATACGGTGAAAGCGAATATGTCCCGGCTAAAATAAAAGTCGTAGATTATGAAAGCAACCTTTGTTTAATAGAACTTGACCGAGAGTCAATGCCTCGGCCGTTAAAGCCAATCACATTTACCGAGTATTACAGGGAAGGAGCGGAAGTTGATTTTTACTGGCTCTCTTACGACGGGCGTTTATACAATGGACGGGGATATCTCGACAAGGCTGAAGTCAGAGAATCCACGGTATCGTTCGCATACTTTTTAAACTATATTCTTGCAAATACATCCAAGAATGCGGGCAGGGGCCAGGTCAATTTTATCGGCTCAGAAGCAATCGGTATCGGCTGCTGGAGGTCATCAAAAAGCAAAGAGGCGGGGATGGTACCGGCGATGATAATAAACCGGTTTCTTGCCGACGCAAAAGACGGTGACTATAAAGGTTTCGGACTTGTCGGTTTCGCAACCAGCTATCTGCTCGACCCTACAAAACGGGCTTATCTGAAGATGCCGCAGGAGCTAAAAGATGGCGTTTACGTGAGTGATATATATAACTTAGGCACGGGCAGTGATGTGCTTGAGAAAGAGGACGTTATCCTCGCAATAGACGGCAAAACCATAGACCCACGCGGCCGATTCGAAGACCCGCAATTGGGACTGTTGTCGTTTTATCACCTGATTACGAGCAAGTCGGCTGGTGAAAATGTTATGTTCGAGCTTTGGCGTGATGGGCAACGCATAGAAGTTGAGGCAGAAGTTAAAAATTTTGATACTTCAGAGATGCTGGTGCCGTATCACGAGTATGACCGTCAGCCGGAATATGTCATAACAGGCGGTTTTGTGCTTCAGAAACTCACCAGAGAGTATCTGGCTGAATGGGGCAGTGATTGGCCGGGAAAGGTTCCTTCCCATCTTTATCACTATTACAGCAATATGGCCTATAAGCCAACCGATGAACGTCGGGACATTGTCATATTAAGCTATGTTCTGTCGGCTAATATCAATCTTGGCTATACCGGTCTCGGACGAATTGTTGTCAGTAAGTTCAATGGTATGCCAGTCTGCTCGATTGGGGATATTCTGACGGCCCAGAAGCTAAATCCCGATTCTAAATATGATGTGATAGAATTCGAGTTTGACAATCCGAAGGTAGTGATTCCTCGCGAGCAATTGCCTGCAGCCGATGCACTTATCGGCAGGAACTACGGCGTACGCAAGCTCGTAAACGTCAACCAATAGAGCACGCCGAAGTCGCTGCAGATTATACTTTTCTAACGGCAATGGTGTAGACATGTCTTTGTTCTTTGAGGTATTTTCTTTCGAAGTTTGTGCCGACCCATTCGCCGACGTTTGCACCGGCGGTGGGAAAGAATTCGATTTTTTCCAGTTGATTGCTACAAACTGCCAGGACTTTCCGGATTTGCTCGAAATACTCGGTGTGGTCGGTAGCGATTCTGACGGACCCTGTGTGGATTAGGCAGCGGAGGAGCTGTTCGAGATTTACGGGGACAATGAAGCGTCTTTTGTGGTGCCGTTTTTTCGGCCAGGGATCGGGGAAATAGATGTGGAAACATTCCACGGAATTGTCCGGGACGAAATTGGTTATAAAATGCGCGGCATCAGTGCGGATTATTCTTACGTTTTTCAGCGACCATCTCCCTATGCGGTCAACGGCGTAGCGATAATATTTTCGCGCCCACTCGATACCGAGGAAATTGACCTCCGGCTGGGCCATTGCCTGGTTGAGCAGGAAGGCAGCTTTGCCTGAGCCGATTTCGATGTGGACGGGGCATTTACGTCCGAAAATATGTGAAAAGTCGATTTTACCCCCCAAATCTTCGGGTTTCAGGGCAACCGAAGGATAGTCATTTAAGATTTTAGCCATCGGCAAACTTATCCCAGGAAGTACAGCTATAACAGGGTTTCAGTACCGGCATTATACAGGAAAACGGTGCTTTGGGCGAGGATGTAAATCGCTTTTTGAGCATTGCTTGCGGTTAAAGTCGATGCGGAGGCTGTTCGATAAGAGAGTGAGAACCCCATTGTCTGCCGGTGCGTATTCATTATTAGGATTGAATCTTAATTAGGGTGAACATTAGGGTGAACCTTAAGAGATGGAATGGGAAGAGTTTGAATAATGATTCGGCAATTGCTTAAAAAGCGGCGCAAGTGGATTCTGGTAGATATCAATACGCAAAAAGATTTCTTCCTTGCCGGGGGTAAGGTGTGTATAAAGAACCACGGGAAGATTTTGGCCCATGTTCGCAGGGTGATGGCCTGGGCCAAACACAATAATATTCGGGTAATCTCGACCTGCGAGGTCTATCCCAACCATAACAACGTCAGGGAGACCGGCTACTGCATTGATGGTACGGATGGTCAGAAAAAGATACGCTACACGTTGCTGAACAATCGGGCCAGCTTTGCAGCAGACGGCAGCACCGATTTGCCGACAGATATACTGCGGCGATACAGGCAGATTGTTCTGCATAAGCGCTGTAGTGACCCGTTCAACGAGCCACGGATAGAGAGGCTTCTCAGTGAGGTGCGGGCTGATAATTTTGTTCTCATCGGCGCCAGTGCCGAAGGTTCTGTTAAAGCGACGGCACTGGGGCTGCTGCAACGAGGCAAAAAGGTCAGCGTTGTGGTTGATGCGGTGGGTTTGCTTAACAAGCGCGAGGCAAAACTGGCGTTTCGCAAAATGAAGGCAAAAGGGGCGAAGCTAATCGAGACAAAGAAGCTTGCCGGAGTTTCTCACTTGAGACAAGCAGGTATCTGCAATTGCGAAAGTTGTCGCAGACAGGCGGGAGAAACAGCGGTTAGAATCAGAGCGCAATATTAAAAGGCACTTTCAGCGCCCTGCGATTTTTTGGTAATTGGTTGTTGGTGACTGGTAATTATTTAATCATTTAACAAATCACCTATCCCAATTTTGAGCAGAGTGCCAGTCGGTCTTTACAAGCGAGTAAGCCATCGGTAAAAACCGAGCTAACGGTTTGGTTCAAATAAGTCGATATTATATTGGCTGGTATATAACATAATTATTGATAACGGGTTGTGTACAGGATATAATTCCAAATATTATAAGGTAAAAATCGACATCATATTTTTTGGAGGTTTATAGCCATGCCAAAGTTACTTTGGGTATTAAGAGCCATCTTTATTATTGTTGTACTCGCAGTTTTGATTACCCATCTGAGTTCTCGTGAGGTTTCAGGAGAGGTCGGCAGAGCGAGTTTTTATGCGATTTTTTGGAGCAGTGTTGGGCTGGCGTTAGTCGCTTTGTTTGTTGATGTTCTTACGCCCAAGAAATCCTTAGCCGCATTGGCAGGGGTGTTTTTCGGGCTTATGGTGGGGATGTTTCTCAGCTGGGCGCTGGCACCGGTACTGGATATGATAAACGAGATTTATCGTTTAGGCTTAAGTGAGATGGCGGTTCAGGCAATCAAGTGGATAATGGGGGTTTGTATATGTTATCTTACGATCAGTATTGTGATGCGGACCAAGGACGATGTGCGTTTTGTGGTTCCTTATGTCGAATTTGCCAAACAGACCAAGGGCGCTCGGCCGCTGGTTTTGGATACGTCGGCAATTATTGACGGGCGGATAGCAGATTTGTATCAGAGTAAATTATTTGATGCTCCGTTGATTGTGCCACGTTTTGTTCTCAATGAACTGCAATTGATATCGGATTCCGCCGATAAGCTCAAGCGTAACCGCGGCAGGCGGGGACTTGATATACTTAACAGGATGCAGAAAGATTCTACTATTGATGTGGAGATTGATGACAGCATCATTGCGGAAGTCGAGAGTGTCAAAGGCGTGGACCAGAAATTGATGGTCTTTGCCAAGAACTGCAACGGGCGGGTGGCGACGACCGACTATAACCTCACAAAAGTTGCGCGGGTGCGTGAGGTGGATGTAATGAATATAAACGATTTGGCCAGCTCGCTAAAGACGATTGCTTTGCCTGGTGAGATTATGGAGGTTAGAGTCCTGAAGCCCGGTGAAGAGGCAGAGCAGGGTATCGGTTATCTGGACGACGGGACAATGATTGTTGTCGAAGGCGCTCGCAACAAAATTGGTCGAGACGTGGTCATTAGCATAACCAGTTCGCTGCAGACTTCAGCCGGCAAGATGATTTTCGGCAAGTTCGAAGGTTTTGCGCAGAAGGGCAATGACAAAGGGCGGGCACCATCTAAAAGGCCGACGGTAGCAAGTGCATCAGAGAACAACAGGACTTAAAAATACAAAAGATGACGCGATTCGATTAGGTTGGATTGTCGGAAACTATTTGGACTTCAGAAGGTATTTTGCGAATATCACGATGGCCGAGAGGGGACCTGTGACGAATAACGGCCAATGGAAGTGGGATTTGTAATCGGGTTCGGCGGCGTGCAGGCCGGCAATGCTGAAAGAGACTATGACGAGCAAACCGGCAAGGATAAAAACAAACCAGTCGATGGGGGTAGGTTTAGATACTTTCGCACCACAGGAACGGTAGAGTATTATTACGGCAAAAGCAAGCAGTGTAAGCGAGATGAGTATTGGGGCCAGGACAGGACCGGCCCAAGCGATTGGTATTAGAAATAGTATGTCCCAATCCATAATTGAGCCGGGCCAGTCGATGAGGACCTTCAGCCAGACGTAGTAGAAGATGTCCCAGACTGCGAAAATGGTAAGAAAAAATACGAACCGCTGCCGGATAGTTTGGCCGAACAGCCAGGAGGCGGTAAAGATTAAAACCAGCGTGGCGGCTTCTCTGCCAATTTCAGTTAATAAAAGACGTTTCCAAAGCAGGCTGCTGCCGAACTCGGTCAGAGGGAAAGTAAAGCCGGAAGGATGAAAGATTTCCCGCAGATAGACGACCACAGCAGCTTCGATGTATGCAAAGGCAATGCTGAAGACGACAACGATACAAAATCTTTTAAGCATTTCTTTCAGGCTTTGGGGGGATATATCTGATAACTGGTCGTGCATTTGCATTATAGATTTTGCAATTCCTTTAGCAGCACCGGGATGATTTTGCTTTCCGGGACTATTGCTGTTTTTCTGCCGTTTTTGTAGAGGTATGCTTTATTCTTTGCGGCGCAGACTGCCAGGTCTGCGTCGGCGGCTTCGCCTGGCCCATTGACGATACAGCCCATCACGGCGATGCGCAGCGGTTTGTCAATGCCGGCCAGTGCTTTCTTTACTCGGCGGGCCAGCTTGATTACATCGATTTCAGCGCGGGCGCACGTCGGGCAGACTATCAGCTCCGGGGCCTGTCGTTCGTAAAGGCCGAGTGCGATTAGAATCTGTTTTGCAATTTTTGCTTCCTCAACGGGGTCACCGGCGGCACTTACTCTAATCGTATCGCCGATACCCTCTGTGAGCAATGTCCCCAGAGCGATGGCTGAAGGTATCCGGGCGTCTTCGGGAAGACCTGCGTGGGTTAGGCCGATGTGAATCGGGTAGTCGAAGGTTTCAGCGATAAGGCGGTTGATTTCGATAGTTCGCAGGCAATCGCTGCTTTTCGCACTGAGGACCAACTGTGTGAAGTTACGATTTTCGAACAGCCTGACATAGCTTTTCATTTCCTTCAGCATCAAAGCGGTGCGTTTTCGAGGCGGGACATCACCGGCTTTCAAGTCTCTGATGCTCGCTTCGTTGACGCCGATGCGGACGGCGGTTTTGTGCATTTTGGCGGCGTCTATTATTCGATGAATACTTTCTCTGTCCTTTATATTGCCGGGGTTCAGTCTTATTTTGGCGGCGCCGGCTTCTATCGCTTCGACGGCACGGGCAGCGCTGAAGTGGATGTCGGCGATTAGCGGGACAGATACTTTCTGGACAATTTTTGCAAAAGCTGCAGTGTCTGCACGTGTGGGGACGGCGATTCTGACCAGTCGGCAGCCGGCCCGGATGATTTTGCTTATCTGCTTCACACAGCGAGTGACATCGACGGTGGCAACTTTTGTCATTGATTGGATGACAATCGGCGCGGTGGAGCCGATTGCAACCTGTCCGACATTGATAGTTTTGGTTTTTCTTCTTTTAGCTCTACCACAGGTAATCATATTAAAATTGTAGCTTGTTTTAGATTGATGAGCAAATTAAAATACTCTTGAGTTATAAAGCTGATTTTGAAGTGTGTTGACAAGGGCAGTTAAATTGCAAAACTACGGTTATTAAGCAGGCCAAGATGAAGAACAGACACAAAATCCTATTGGGAGTAATTACATTTTTAATAGCCTGGATTGTGATATGGAGTATCTTGCCTGTTGGTAGTGGTAGCTGGAATGAAAAACAAATGCAAAAAATCAATTCTTTTCCACTTTCTCATAATTTCTGTTTTGCTGTAATGGGCGATACCAAGAACGGTCTTGGCACATTTCATAGGATTATAAAGGATATTAATGGGAAAAAGCTTTTATTTGCTATTGACATTGGAGACTTGGTTTCTGATGGCGAGAAAGAAAAATACCGATTTTTTTATAACTTAATCAAGAAATCTGAAGTTCCTTTTTTAGTTGCTATTGGCAATCATGATATTAGAGAAGGCGGTAGGGCTAATTACTTTGATATTTTTGGCCATTTTTATTATGCTTTTTCTTATGGCAATTCTTTATTTGTAGTTTTAGACGATGCTAACGAAGAATATATAGACAAACAGCAGATGGAATTTTTAGAGAATGAATTAAAAAAAGATTTTAGCCATAAATTTGTTTTTTTGCACGTGCCGCCTTTTGACCCCAGAAATTACACTTTGGATATTCCTGAACTTATTCACAGGGATATTAAACCAGAGCACTGTTTAGCTGACAAGGAAAATGCAAAACAATTTATGGATTTAGCAAGTAAATATAGTGTTACGGCCGTTTTTGCTTCCCATATCCACGGGTATTTTGAGGAAATCAGAGAGGGTGTTGCTTATATTATTACAGGTGGGGCTGGTGCAGAGCTGTGGCTATCTAATCCAGAACACTATTTCTATCACTATGTGAATGTTTGTGTAAACGGTAGTAATGTAGACTATAAAGTTTTTAAATTTCCCTCACCCGACGCTAATCTTGTTGACAGATTCGGTTATGCAATCTGGTGTTACATCTGGTATTTTATAGTAACCAATAAAGTAGCAATTATTCTTTCAATAATAATCCTGGCATCACTTTTAGATATGTTCTACGGGCAAATAAGAGCATTAACCAGGTCTTTACAAAGTTCGTTTTCCAAACTAATTAGTCGGGATAAATAATACCGGGATTGCGAAAAATTTTTCTGGAAGACTGGAGAATTGCTATACAAGAAGTGGTTTCTGATTTGGGAACCGCTAAACAAAAACATTGATATAGGATGGTTTAATAGGTTTGATGCTAATATCTATTGTGGTAGTGTTGTTTATCGCTTACTGGGGCCTGGGTCTGGTGCTCTATTTTATGCAACCGGCCCTGGACGATTTTGTTTATCTGCCTTACACAGCGGGCGAAATCGACGGTGGAAACCTTTGTCATCGATTGGATGACAATCGGCGCGGTGGAGCCGATTGCAACCTGTCCGACATTGATAGTTTTGGTTTTTCTTCTTTTAATCATAATTTAAGACGGATGTTTTATGCTGCAGGCAGGTCTGCATTTTCAGGCATTCTCTTCCATGCCGACAGATTGTTCATAGTACGTGCGAGGAAGAGGTTTTTTTTGCTAATGCCCTTTGAGACAATTTCCTGGTCCAACATACCACAGTCTATACAATCCAGTATAATGTCAAGGGTGTTATAGCTAATGCCCAGGGCAGATTCGTCCGTAATGCCTTTTGCCATATCCGGTGATGGGGCCTGGTTCTGTATCTCCAAAGGCAGGCCAAGATATTTCGCAAGCTGCAACACCTGGGTTTTATACAAACCTATAATCGGCGAAAAGGGGAGGTCATCTACTCCACCTTTGACAAACCAGCCGACCATCAGCTCAGTCCTGTTTGCGGCACCAAGAACAATCCAATTTTTCTCTTTGGCCTGTTGTTCAAGGAATTTACGTCGATATCTGTGCCGAGCATTAAAAGCGGCTTCGACGGAGCCAACGGTGTTTTTGTAGAAAAATCTCTTAATTTTATTGCCGCCGAAGTCATTCTTGCGGAGGGTAGCTATAAAGGGTGACTCAGGGCACAACAAACGAATCGGACTGGTGTGAAGACAACGATTTATAAAACCGGACAAGGTGATTATTTTCATAATCAGCGGCGAGTAAATCTTCATTTTTTGCATTTCGGGCGTAATATCCTGGAATTCCAATTCAATCCCGAGCCAATCAGCCATGAGCTTTGCCCTGGCCTGCAGCTTTTTCGAACTATCTCGGTCGTAGAGACAAAAAGCATGGCACCTCTCGGCGCCGACCGCACGTACAGCCAACGCAGCGAGAACTGCAGAATCTACACCACCGCTAAGGCCCATTACTATGCCCTCGGCCACATTAGCTTCCAGCAATTCCCGTATATGCTTTTCAATATTTTCAGCTTCATGTTTTACATCAATTGCTAAAGGTAAATTCAACACCGCCATTTGTTTCTCCTATTTCTAAAATCCGGTTGCAGCAAACTTTTATCCTTCTAAATTATATGGCTTTTCAAATCTATATAGTATTGAAATTGTAGCTTGTTTTAGATTAACGGGCAAATTAAAATACGGCCAGCTTATACTGTTACTTATTATTGTTATGGGTTCGATGCTGATATCCATTTTGGTAGTTTTGTTTATCGCCTATTGGAGTTTGGGACTGGTGCTGTATTTTATGCAGCCTAAGTTTTTATATTGCCCTGTGCGGGAAGTTCCTTATACGCCGGACGAATTAGGGTTGGATTTCGAGAAGGTGATTTTCAAAGCCGGCGACGGCCTCCGGTTAAGCGGCTGGTATATCCCCGCCAGGCACTCGGAATGGACGGTTTTGTTCTGCCACGGCAACGGCGGCAATATGATGCACTGCCTGGACAGTATAAATATCCTTTATAATCTGGGATTGAATTGCTTTATTTTTGACTATCGCGGCTACGGCGACAGCGATGGCAAACCCAGCGAAGAGGGGACATATCTGGATGCCGAAGCTGCATACAAATGGCTGACTAAAGAGAAGAAAATATCACCGGATAATATTATTATCTTCGGCAGGTCCCTGGGCGGCAGTATCGCGGCGCAACTAACAGGCAAGGTCAAGGCAGTGAGTTTGATTATTGAAAGCGCTTTTACATCATACGTTGACATCGGCAGGAAATTTTATCCTTATATGCCCGTGCGTTGGTTTGCGAGGTTCAGCTACAGAACAGTCGATTATATTCGAGACGTCCACTGTCCGGTGATGATAATTCACAGCCGAACAGATGAGACTGTGCCGTTCGAATTTGGTTTGGAGCTGTATGAGGCAGCAAATGAGCCGAAAGAGTTTGTCGAGATTTTCGGCAGCCATAACGACGGTTTTTTGGTATCCAGCGAGCTTTACAAAAGTGCCTGGATCAAGTGGCTGAAATCCTTAAAAAAGCATAAAAGTCATATCAGACACTCACACGCCTCTGAGTAATTTGCATTTCATTTATTTTAGTCAGTGCCGGCGAGGTTTTGTGCCGACAGTGCAATGTTATGCGAGTTGGTTTATTGAGACCTGCCCGCCTTTGCCTTTTTATTTGCTCAGAAGAACAGATAGTTCTTTATATAACATTATGAAAACAAAGGACTTACATCAAAACCTGTCTTTAGACCTCGAAGCTGTTTTTGCATACCCTGATAGTGACTGGCAGTCGCGGGTATATAGCGGATTTAGGTTCCTTTACCCGCCTTTAGGGGACTTCTTTTTGCAATATCGGATTTTTCAGAAGTTGAAAAATTTTTAAATAAAAATTGCTTGCCGGATAGAAGTCTTTACAGTATAGTAACTTGCGATGTTTCGGCAGTCGTTTTTTTGTCGACTGATTTTGTGATTAAAAATCAGAGCTGATGGCCGGCAGTCACCGGCCCAGAATGGTGAACAGGTGCGTAATGAACCGTTGTCTGAATAATATCAACATGCCGTTCAGCCTTTTTTTTGACAGCTTGCCCCGCAGGGGGCGGAATTCAATCCATCGTTAGCTCTTTCTTGAAATGAGGTAGTATATGGCAACAGTTACGAAGAAAGAACTCATTGACCGAATTGCAGAGCGTACGCAGGCGAAAAGGGTCCTGGTCAAACGCATAACTCAGGCGCTTCTTGACGAGATAATAGAAGAGCTGCGTAAGAACAACCGCCTGGAGTTCAGAGACTTCGGCGTCTTCGAAACAAGGACCAGGGCCGCCAGAATCGCGCAGAACCCGAAAACTCTTGAGCGGGTCAAGGTCCCTTCGAAGAAGACCGTTAAGTTTAAGATGGGCCGGCTGATGAGAGAAAATCTTTATGCGCCTGCAAGGTCGGCTGAAAGAAAATAATCGCTTTCGTTAAAAAAGTCGTGCTTCCGCAGAAGTGCTGCTTTCGAACACGGCCTGTTGTGGAATGCACATAAGTTTATTGTAGTATAGCTGTATAAAAGGAGCATTTTATGTCAGAGGGAAAAGTAAAGTGGTTCAACACAAGAAAAGGTTACGGCTTCATCGCGACAGACGATGGTGCCGATATCTTTGTCCACTACTCGAACATTGCAGCAAACGGATACAAAACTCTCGCCGAAGGCGACCCCGTCACTTTTGATGTCGTCGAGGGCGAAAAAGGCCTGAGAGCGGAGAACGTAGTTCCAGTTGCTGCGAAATCGAGTCACGTTGCGAAAACCGAATCAGCTCCGAAAGCCAAAGCGGCTCCGAAAAGAAAGCCGGCTCCGAAAATCGAAGAAGCCGAAGAAAGCACAGAGGCCGCGGAAATAGAGGAAACCGAAGAAGCCGAAGAAATCGACGAAGACGAAGAACCCGACGAAGCCGAATAATACCTCTACCCCACTCGTTACCCGCCCCTGAGGTGCCCGCCTGTGCTTTTAATACAGTGTCGCGAAGCGACTCCGCAATTTTACACTTCAAACCTTACATCTTGAATTCTCTCAAAATCATCTCAAAATTTTTACTTGCAGCTTATGGGACTTTTTGCTATTTTAAGTAGTTGAGTGGTGATTATGATTGCTTCAGAAGCAAATACCGGCCTGGACTGCAATGTTCTTGTCCTGAACAAGCACTATATGGCTGTCCGCATAATCGGCGCCAAAAGGGCGTTCTCTTTGCTCTTTCGACAGCTTGCCGAGGTCGTCTCGTTCGAGCAGGGCGCATACTCCAACTACAATTTCCAGAGTTGGTGCGATGTAAGCGAATTCAAGCGCAACTTCGAGCCGGACGGCTGCGACTGGGTCTCGACCGTAAATTTCTACGTCGCCGTCCCGCGGATTATCCGCCTGCTGTTCTACGACCGTCTGCCTCGAAGCGAGGTAAAATTCAATCGGCGGAACATCTTCGCCCGCGACCGAAACTGCTGCCAGTATTGCGGCAAACGTTTCCCAACCAGCGAATTGTCGCTCGACCACATTATCCCCCGCAGTGCCGGCGGAAAGTCAATATGGTCAAATATAGTTTGCTCCTGCACCAAATGTAACGTGAAAAAGGGCGGCCGAACGCCGAAGCAGGCCGGCCTGACACTCATCCAGAAACCCGCCAAACCGAAGCACAATCCTCTCGTCCACATCCACCTCGGCCATCCCCGCTACCGAAGCTGGAAACAGTTCCTCGACCACGCCTATTGGTCGGTGGAATTGAAATAATATTATTATTTCAATTCCGTTTAGCACCCGGACCTGTGCCGGGTGTTGTTTTTCATTTCTTAATCATTGTGTTTTTGGACATATTTAGTTCTTGCAGCCAAATCTTTTGTAGTGAAACAAAATTGTTTATCAAAACCTCGCGTCCAGATTTTACCTTTTCTGCCATATTCCCAAAAAGTACGGGTCGTTATACTTTTATATCTGCCGATTATATCTTCGATTGACTTCTGATGTGGTTTGGCTAATAGATGGACATGGTTTGTGCATACTGCCAGTGCAATGATTTTATGCCCTATTCTCTTTGCCTCGCCAAAGATTACTTCTTCGGCCATTTTCTTTTCTCGTCTATTTAATTTTACGGTTGGCGTTTTCTGCCGTTTTTGATTTTTTCGGAGAATCCCCTTTTCGCCCCGCAGGGTTTGGCCTTTATTATTAACATATCCTCTTTCGTCGCCGGGCAGCCACGTCCCGTACGTTGTCCACGTAACCATATACCCAATCATTTTCGCCATAATCGTATGATATTTCCCGAAATCACAATATGCAATTCCTGTTTAGCCCCTGGACCTGTGCCAGGGGCATTTTTTGTCTTTTTACCTGGACCTGTGCCAGGGGTGGTAGTCTTCGTTTTCTTACCTGGACCTGTGCCAGGGGTATTTTTTGTCTTTTTACCTGGACCTGTGCCAGGGGCGTCTTTACTTTTTGTCCGGACCTGTGCCAGGGGCATTTTTCTTTTCCACCTTTTTTCCTTTCGCCTTTTTTCCTCCTCCGATGTATAATTTGGGTACGGAAACTATCAATGTGAAATTTTCGCAGGATAAACTTAAAGGCTTTCTCTGGTATTCTATTGAGGATTTAAAATATGAATTATTTTATCGACCTGTTTTCGCCTGAAACCACAAAAGCTTTTGAAAAGTCAAAAAAAGATGTGACTGGCTTTCGTATTTCGAGAAAGACTTATGTTGAAAATCAGAATATAGGTCCAGGTGATAAATTTATTTGTTATGTTACGCGACTTCAGCGATTTATAGGAGTTTTAGAGGCAAAAAGTAAACACTTCATTGAAAAGACACCTATTTTTGTGGAGGAAGGCGATCCATTTGTACTAAGGTTCAATGTTGATTCATTAGTATGGTTACCATTAAATAAAGCAATTCCTATTCGTGAAGATTTTGTATGGAATATTCTGTCTTTTACAAAAACCCTTGATAAAGGCAGTAATAAATGGACCTATATGGTCTTTTCGAGTCCGAGATTATGGCCTAAGGATGATTGTGAATTCTTGGAAAACATATTGAAAGAGCAAGCAGCAAAGCTGATTGATTATCCATTCAGTGAAGATGATGAAAAAAAGTTAAAGGTTCATAAAATTAAAGTTGGTGGTAAAAAGGAAGTATCCGTTTCAGTGCCAGAAGATGAGGAGGAAGTTACAGATATTGAGCAAGTTTATTCAATCGAAAGCGAGAAAAGAGAGTCAATAAAAGTACAAGCTAAACTGGGAGAAATCAGTGAAAAACTTAGCATGAAAATATGGTTACCACGAAGCGACCGTTCAAGGGTTCTTGAGATTTGGCAACCAAAGGGAAATTCTCTACTTGAAGAATTACCGCTGGTTTTTGACGAGACAACATTAAAGACGATTAAAAATATAGATGTTCTTTGGATTCGTCGTAGGTCCGTAATACGAGCATTTGAGATAGAAGATAAAACCTCTATTTACTCAGGAATTTTGCGAATGGCGGATTTATTGGCATTGCAACCAATGTTGGATATTAAGATTCACATCGTTTCGCCATTAAAACGCCGAGAGGAAGTTTTTGAACAAATAACACGACCGGTATTTGCAGTAATGGAAAAGGGGCCATTATCAGAATGTTGCTCTTATGTCTCTTATGATTCGATATATGAACTAGCAAAAGAAAAAAGATTAGAGCATATGACAGATACTATCGTTGATGAGTATTGCGAGTATTCAGAAGATTAAAAGTAAGTTTGTTATTCGAAATTAATCTATTCCTCCGCCCTCTTTCCCCGATTTTATTTTTCACCTTCTTCTGCACCTAAAAATTTTATCAGAAAATCCTTGACACTCTAGGAATCAGGTTTATACTGCTCCTATAGCAAGAAGTGATGTAAATCTGTCGTTACAGAGTGAGAAGAGTGGCGAGGGAATGTCTTATCTTTCCGTAAATTTTCCCCCCACAAATATAAAAAAGAGATATTTTTTAAGGAGGAAAAATATGCATTTCTACTAGATAGATTTAAATCGTTTATAGCCAATTCAATAAACATTCACAAATTTTTTTAAGGAGAAGAAAAATGAAAAATAGTTGGTACATGACAATATCATTATTTCTATTATTTTCTTCTTTGGCGAGTAGTAATTGCCCTGAAGAAGATTGGTCTTGCTATGTAGGAGGTAGTAACGCGGATTACGGAAAAAAAGTTCGAACTGATAATCAGGGAAACGCTTATGTCGTTGAAAGTACACTTTCCAGTGATGTCAACGGAGCGATTAACAGTTACAATGCTGGTTATGATGGGCTTTTAGCAAAAATAAGCCCTGGTGGTAACCTTGTTTGGAGCCGTTATTTCGGCGGTAGCGGCTCGGATTCGATTGGGGATATAGAAATAGATTCTTCGGGTAACATATACGTTACCGGTAATACTGATTCTAACGACCTCGAAGGAGCTTCTAACAGCATATTTGGAGGTACAGATGCTTTTGTTGCCAAATTTGATAGTAACGGCACGCTTTTGAATTGCAGATATGTTGGTGGAACAAACCTTGACGAGGGTCGTGCTATCGAGCTCGATTCAACCCGGATTTATATCGCCGGAAGTACCAGGTCAACCGATCTGGAAAATCCAACAAACAGTCTAAAAGGCTTTGAAGATGCTTATGTTACTGTTATTGATGTTAACTTCTCGGTAATATGGTCAACATATCTCGGAGGTACTGGTCTCGACGTCGCAGAAGAGATTCGTGTCAACAGCATTGGGAATATTGCTGTCGTGGGTTCAACCTATTCCACGAATTTTTATGGAGCTGGTAATAGTTTTCATGGTGGATCATGGGATGGCTTTGTCGCAAGAGTCAATTCTTCAGGTTCACAAATTTGCGCATTTTACATCGGCGGAAGCGGATACGACTGGGCTCATGATATAGTTATCGACAGCTATGGTTACTCCTGGGTAGTTGGTGGTACAGATTCAACTGATTTAGACCAGTCCAGTAACAGTTACCAAGGAGGAACGTATGATGCCTTCATAGCAAAATTTTCATCCGGCTGTTCTTTACAATGGACAAGATACCTCGGAGGAAGCGATTATGATACTGGTTATGGGATTAGCTTGACAGCAGCTGAGAAATTAACTGTTACCGGCCATACCCAATCTTCAGATTTTGAAGGTTTATGTAATGGCGGTGTTTTGGGTGATTTCGATGCTTTCGTAACCAAACTAAATTCTGATGGAACTGTAAAATGGTCTATCATCACCGGCGGAAGCAACGGGGACCAAACCGACGGCATCGCATTGGACGGTAATGACGACATACTTATAGCCGGACATACTAATTCAACCGACCTGCCCGATTCCAGCAATTCATATCAAGGTGGTATTTACGATGCTTTTGTTATCAAGATTAATACAAATGAGATTGATGTAATTGCACCAAATGGCGGAGAGGAATTGATTGCTGGTGAGACATATAATATCAAATGGTTTGCTCCTACAGATATAGAAGATGTCAATATTCAACTCTCAACCAATAACGGCCAAATTTGGAGTGATGTCAATACAATGACGGAAAACGACGGCCCATATCAATGGCTTATACCAAACACAAGTTCGAATCAGTGTCTTGTGCGTATAAGTGATGCAAACGACCCGAATATCTATGATGTAAGCGATGATGTGTTTACAATCTTCCGTTGCTTGCATCCCGCTGGTGACTTGAATAGAGACTGTTTTGTGGACTTTGTAGACTTTGCCATGCTTGCAGATAACTGGCTCAAATCTGGCGATATAGACTATGGACTTGTAGCATATTGGAGCTTTGATGAAGGTGATGGAACAACAGCATACGATTCTATCGGTGATAATGATGGCAATCTTGTTGGTGATACAAACTGGGTAGACGGAATTTCCGAAAAAGCTTTGGATTTTGACGGCAATGGCGATTATGTTGGTTTACCAAGCAGTAGTGGTTTAAGTTTTAATACTCCTTCAGAACCATTTTCTACAAGTTTTTGGATTGAACCTGCTACTATCATACCCATCACTCAAACAATACTAGAAAATGAAGATGATTATTTTATTGCGTTATATGAAGGAGTCTTATCATATAGAAAAAGTGATTATGGAAATTTATATCACAATTCTTGGTTTTCAACTAATCCCGAAATATCAGCAGGAAATTGGTTTCATGTAGTTATTACATATGATGGAACTGGGGCAAGTGGAACCAAAATGTATGTTAATGGAGAAGAAATACCAGTTACTAATACTGCTTATCATGGTGGAGGGTCAGCTTCTGGAGATGATTTTGCAATAGGAATAAGAGCATATGATTTGGCTACAGAAACCTATGATGGAAAAATAGATGAAGTTAGGATTTACAATAGAGCATTGACTTCTGCTGAAATAGAATATCTGTATCAGAATCCATAATGCACGTGAGTTTTGAATTCAAGGGCTGTGGGCAAAATACTCTCAGCCCTTTTTGCTCTTTAACTTTCAACACTTCATGCCATCAACGTCTCTTAATGTCAAAAAGTCTCTGTTAATTTAGGCAAAAACGCCCCCCGGCGTCCCGAGCGTAGTCGAGGGATCTCACTATTCTGTCTCCTGTCTCTTGATTTCTGTCTTCCTCACTCTGCGGTGTTTGAGCGGAGTAAAATCAATCAAAAATGGGGGTACCTGTTGAAAAAATTCGAATTTTTTCAAAA
>CAZCIR010000002.1:0-189361 GCA_964499145.1 uncultured Pirellulales bacterium
CGCAGTGAAGTGGCTCTGGCGACTGTTTATCAAAAACACAGTTCTGTGCTAACTCTTAAAGAGGATGTATACAGAATGACGCGTGCTCGGTGCCGGAAGGTTAAGGAAGCCGGTCATCGGGAGTAATCCTGAAAAGCTGGCGACCGAAGCCCCGGTAAACGGCGGCCGTAACTATGACGGTCCTAAGGTAGCGAAGTTCCTTGTCGGGTAAGTTCCGACGTGCATGAACCGCGTAACGACTGGAGCACTGTCTCAAGAACGGACTCGGTGAAATTGTAGTTGTGGTGAAGATACCACATTCCCGCGGCAAGACGGAAAGACCCCGTGAACCTTTACTGTAGCCTAGTATTGATGCCTGGCATATCATGCGTAGGATAGGTGGGAGGCGTTGAAGTCCTGATTCCGGTCGGGGCGGAGCCAACCTTGAAATACCACCCTTGCTATGTTAGTCACCTAACGGCGGCCCGTGAATCCGGGCGTCGAACAGTGCTTGGTGGGCAGTTTGACTGGGGCGGTCTCCTCCTAAAAGGTAACGGAGGAGCTCAAAGGTACACTCAGCGTGGTTGGCAATCACGCTTAGAGCATAAGGGTATAAGTGTGCTTAACTGCGAGACTGATTAGTCGAGCAGATGCGAAAGCAGGACCTAATGATCCGGTGATTCTGTGTGGAAGGGTCATCGCTCAACAGATAAAAGGTACTCCGGGGATAACAGGCTTATCTCCCCCGAGCGTCCATAGCGGCGGGGAGGTTTGGCACCTCGATGTCGGCTCATCACATCCTGGGGCTGAAGGCGGTCCCAAGGGTTGGGCTGTTCGCCCATTAAAGTGGTACGCGAGCTGGGTTCAGACCGGCGTGAGCCAGGTCGGTCCCTATCTGCCGTGGGCGCAGGAATCTTGAGGAAATGTTTCCCTAGTACGAGAGGATTAGGAAGCACTGACCGCTGGTGTACCGGTTGTCCCGCTAGGGGCACCGCCGGGTAGCTACGTCGGGAAAGGATAACCGCTGAAAGCATCTAAGCGGGAAGCCCCCTCCAAGATTAGGATTCCTTTGCTGCACTTCGGTGCGGCAAGAAGAGCCCTGATAGACTATCAGGTCGATAGGCCGGGTGTGTAAGGCGAGAAATCGCTTCAGCTAACCGGTACTAACGCTCGATTACTTGACCATATCTATCTTTGGTTGATTTGGTTGCGCTCGTATTCGCATCTGCATATTTTATTATTTTGAATTTATCAGGCATTTGTCTGATAAAACAAGCTTCCTGGTGACCATACGTACGGGGAAACGCCTGTTCCCATTCCGAACACAGAAGCTAAGCCCGTGCGGCCGATGGTAGTCCTTCGGGGCGAGAGTAGGTATCGCCAGGATTTATAAAGGCCAGCTCTGAGAATGAGTTGGCCTTTTCCTTTACGCATCCAAAGACATTTTACCGCAATTCAATTGACTTCTCTGTCCAGAAGCGTTAAAATAGATAAAATAGGTAGGGGTGAGGTCTATTAGGGACCTGAAATAATGAGAATCACACTGTTTTCGCTGACAATTGTCACATTTTTAACTATTTCTGCCATTGCTAAACTATGCCCTGAAGGCGACCTTAATGGTGATTGTAAAGTTTATTGGGAGGATATTAAACTTTTCAAAGAGCAGTGGCTCAATGAGGGGGGTTCTGCCGACTTCGATAGTGTTAATGGCATCAATCTCATCGATTTTGCTTTTTTAGCAAACCACTGGCTTGACTATGGCACTGCCCTCGTCATCAACGAATTTATGGCTTCCAATAACAGTGCCAGCGGCATTCATGACGCGCAGGGTGACTACGATGACTGGTTCGAAATCTACAATTTCGGTGATATAGATATAAACATAGGCGGTATGTACCTTACAGACGACTTTGAGGAGCCTACCAAATGGCAGGTTCCAAGGGGCTACCCAAGCCAGACTACTGTCCCTGCCGACGGTTTTATTCTCTTCTGGGCGGACGATGAAACAGATGAGGGACCACTGCACACCAGCTTCAAGCTGAGTGCAGATGGCGAAGAAGTCGGACTATTTCTCGATGCCGATACTATGGTCGACGGCATTATCTTCGGAGAACAAGTTCCCAACATTTCCTACGGTCGTTATCCCGATGCAGATGATAACCTTCAGTTTTTCGCTGTGCCAACTCCACTGGCGGACAATAATGGGACATACTTCGGTTTTGTCAGCCAAATCGAAGTCAGCCACGAGCGTGGTTTCTACGAAAGCGCCTTTAACTCGTTTCTGACCTGCGATACAAATGAAGCTGCGATATGCTACACACTGGATGGAACAGAACCAAGTGAAACGATTGGGACGGCCTATACTCCGGGTGTGGGAATTCCAATTACAACTACAAGTTCTCTGCGTGCTATAGCTTATAATCCCGGCGACAAACCCAGTAGAACAACTCACACATACATCTTCATCGACGATGTCGCCCAGCAACCGAATAATCCGCCCGGCTGGCCGAGCGACTGGGGCTACAACTCAGAGGTTGACAGCTATGACGGAAGCGGAAACGGCATCGTCCCGTCCGATTATGAGATGGACCCGTGCGTTGTGAATAACACGCTTCCGGGATACTCCATCCGAGATGCCTTGCTCGATATCCCTACTGTTTCCATCTCGATGAATCCCGACGAATTCATTAGTGACGCCACCGGTCTTTGGGCCAACCCCCAAAGCACCACAGAATACAAATGTTCGATAGAATATATCCCGCTCAACGGTGCCGAAGGATTCCAGTACGACTGTAAAATTGAAAATCACGGCGGCTCCAGCCGGCGCCCCTATCGTATGCAAAAACATAACCTTCGGCTTACTTTCACCAGCCAATACGGCCCGGCCAAGCTTAACTATCCGCTCTTCCCGGAATCACCCGTGGATACATTCAATAAACTGCTTCTCCGTGCCAGCTTTACTGACTCCTGGGGCCTCGTCTCATGGGATGCGAGCCGTTATCGTCCAAACGACTCACAATATACCCGCGACGTATGGATGAAGGAAAGCCTGTGTGATATGGGCCAGCCGTCCAGCTACGGCAACTTCGTTAACCTGTACGTAAACGGGCTGTATTTCGGCCTCTTTAACTTCACTGAACTTGTGGATGATGATTTCTTTGCCGAACACCTTGGAGGCGAAGCCGAAGACTGGACCGTCAATAAAGACTTCTACAGCCCCGATGCACGCTGGAATGCAATAATGGCAACTGATGTATCTACAATCACAGGTTATACGCAGGCCCTAAATTACATCGACATTGAAAACTTCGCTGACTACATACTTCTGCATCTCTATGCCGATGCTGAAGATTGGCCCAGCCACAACGGTTTTGCTGTTGCAAACGCCGTCAGCGGTGACAGTAAGCTGCGATTTTTCGTCTGGGATCAGGAGATAGCGCTCGATTACCACGGCCGAGCCGCCCAGCGCATTGATGACAGCAGCGGAGTCGGTGCTCTTTTCCAGAAAATGCGAACCAGCGCGGAATTCCGTCTCCTTTTTGCCGACCGCGTCCACAAGCACTGCTTTAACGATGGGGCGCTTAATATCGTAAACTCACAGAACCGCTACCTCGAAATTGCCAATATGATAGATAAAGCCATCGTCGCTGAGTCAGCACGCTGGGGAGACACACAAATAAGTACACCTTATGGAAGCACTATTCCTATACCCAGTAACCCATCCAACCCGGACGATATTTATTACCCGATGCCTCCTCACGGTCCTGATTATTACTTTACACGCGAAGATTCCTGGATTCCGGAGCGGGACTGTGTAATCAATCATTACATCCCCGATATACACGACACCGCTAATTCTTATGCACTTATCAACCTTCTGCGCAGCAAAGACCTTTACCCGACTCTTGACGCCCCTGTTTTCTATGTCAACGGCTCTTACCAGCATGGCGGGCACGTCTCAACCAGCGACATATTAACCATTATAGATCCGTGCGGCACAGCTGCCATTTATTATACATTAGACGGTAACGACCCTCGGCTTCCGGGCGAAGTTGTTCCGCCGGATACAAACGTACTGGTTTCAGATGACGCAGCCAAGAAGGTTCTGGTTCCGGCAGGTGATATCGGCATAACCTGGCGAGGGGGCAGCGAACCATACGATGATTCGAGCTGGACAAGTGGAATCAGTGGCGTAGGGTATGATACAGGCACAGACTACGACCCCTTCATTGGTATCGATGTCGAAACGGTTATGTCTAATGTTAACACAACCTGTTATATTCGCATCCCGTTCAGCGTAGATGCCTGTGATATCGGTCAAATCACTTCACTTACGCTGCGTATGAGATACGACGATGGCTTCATTGCCTATATCAATGGGACAGAAGTGCAACGAATCAATTTTAGCGGCATACCTGCATGGGACTCTAATTGCGTGTCGTCGCCTGAGGCGACTTCTGCATGGAATTCTTACAACATTTCAGACCATTTAGACGAACTGCAGGCCGGCAGCAACATTTTGGCCATTCATGGTATGAATCATAATCTACCCAGTACCGATTTCCTGATATCCTCCGAGTTAGAGGCCTCTATGGGTAGTGGCAGTACTACCGATCCAACTATCTCGCCCAGCGCGATTCAGTATACTGGAGGTTTTAATATCAATCAAAGTGCCAGCCTAAAGGCACGTTCTTACTTGGGCAGCACACAAAAATGGAGCGCGCTTAACGAGGCGGTCTTTGAAGTGGGTGACTAAGCAATTATAAAATACGGCCTGTCTTGATGATTTAAATATCGGCGTAGCCCATATTCATAAGGGATTAGCTGTTTAGGACGGATCGCCAAAAGCTGAAAAACTCATCAAAAAAGGGGCAAATCAGTCAAAACCTTAATGTTTTCACATTTTCCTTGACTTTCATAAAATGATTTTGGTATGATAACATTTGCAGGGGAAAGGTCTTATATACATCTATACAGGCAGCTTTAACCAATAGAAGAAGAGGTGGTAGAGATGAAAAGATTAATAGTTTTATTGGTTGTGGTTTTCTTACTGGCCTCAGCCAACAGTGCCAGCGCAGACCTTATGTCATTCTGGAGTTTTGGCCCGAACTCCACAAATTACACACTTGTTCCGCAGTATGAATATGTCTCTGGCGTACCTACTTTGACCGCAGGTAATGCCGACTATGACACGAACGGCGGTGATGGCGTTGAGTTTACTGACGCTGCGGGAAATTATCACGACGCAGGTCAGGCCCTCCATTGGGATGACGTATCGAAAAGTGGCGACAACGACGCTTATATCATTATTACAATGGACACCACTGATTGGCAGGACATGGCAATCCGCTGGGATTACAAGTCGGACAACAGCGGAGATAAGACAGGACCTGTAAGTTTTGATTTGGATTATCAGGTTGGTGACGGCGGCTGGTTAAATATTTTAGACAACCACGCGATTGTCAAAGACGAAGCATGGCATGGTTTCAGCTATGATTTATCGTCGCTGAGTCAGCACGCTGGGGAGACACACAAATAAGTACACCTTATGGAAGCACTACAGGATAATATCCAGTTAACCGGTGCACCAGTTCCGGAGCCGTTTTCCGTTGCTCTTTTTGCTCTCGGCGGGGCAGCATTGTTAATCAGACGGCGAAGGTAAAAATAAGAATATCAGGATTATTCTAAGGCCGATTCGTTAAAACGGGAAAGTATCAATTAAACGTTTTCTTCACTTTGTCCGCGGACGGTTCTGCCTTTAGCTTGTGTTTTCGTCTGAGAGAACCGACCCATCTTTCCAGCGGCGTTAAACCAATCAATACTATAAGAGCAATCAATGTTGAAGTAAACGCCAGCAGAATAAATCCCGCACCACAAGCCATTCCAACGCTCGCAACCATCCAGATAGTGGCTGCGGTAGTAAGGCCATAGATACCGCCTCTATCTCGAATGACGGCACCGGCACCTAAGAAACCCACGCCGGTAACTATACCCGCTGCAATTCTGGTAAGTGACTGTTCCAGTCCGCCGCCCATTTTTCTGGAAATTATTGTAAAAACCGCTGCACCAAGGCATATCAAGATGTTTGTCCGCAGGCCGGCAACCTTGCCGCGGAACTCCCTTTCCAGCCCAATTACTCCACCAAGTATAACAGCTAAAATTATACTGATTACACTTTCCGGACAAACCATAGCTTTACCTTTCTATTAGTGTCTCATCAACCTTCATACCGAAGTGTCTGCCGGCCTTTTCGATGTGGCCGAGCACTTTGTCGCCCGGCTTTAAACTCGTAACCGAAATTGCTTTGCCTTCCGGGCTGACCAGCCGAATCGTCTCGGCATTTTGCATAACAAGACTTATCGGCATACCTTCAGTCTCGGCTTCAATAAGCATCATAGGCCTTTTCTCAATCTTGTTTCTACCCAGATATGCCGTCTGGCTTTTGCCCTGAAAATCAACTACCAGCACCTCATCACCGGCTTTCAAATCAGCGAGATACTTAGTTTTGCTACCCGGCGCCAATGTATATGCGTGCACTGCACCGGCATTGACACGGAAAGGCCGAGACGCCACGTAGGGGTTATCAATCGATTCGGAATGCACTAAAAAGAAACCCGAAGCGGTATTACCAACGAGCATACCCTCGCCTAATCCCATCTGCGTGCAGGTATCGAGACAGGCCCTGTCGCCCATCCCAAGCTGTTTTGTGCTTGTTATCGCAGCTGTTACAAGAGCGACCTTTTCGCTTATGCCGTGAATGATTTCCGCGGTTTTTTTAATCTCGTTGACATCGGTGGTGTTTAAAACAACACCATCAACACCTTTTTCGAGTATCTCAACCATCAATTTGGCTTGCTCGTTAGTTTCGACCTGAACCATAATATTCCTGCCGCGTCTTGCGAGCAGGTTTTCGATTGGGATAATCGTCCAGTCGAGCATTCGCAGCACAACGGTTTTACTCTCCGGCACCGCAGCAGCTTTATCCTCATCGGCCTTGCCGGCTATATCGACGAACTCTACGTCAACGCCGGGCTTAATATCGCCGTTTTTCTCGACCGTTTTGATTTTGCCGAACTCTCGAACGGTCTGGCTCTTGCCATCCGGCAGGACCACCGCCTCAGCGCCGCTTTCAAGTGCAGCTATGGCAATTTCCTTTTCATACGGAACAACATTTACCCATAGTTTTTTCATCTGGTTTTTCCTACCTTGTATTTTTGCCGGATAGCTTACACTGATTTTTCAGTTTCATCAACAATTTTGGTTAATTTGGTTAAATGGTTAATTTGTTAATTGGTAACTGATAAATTGGGTTCGTTTGGGTTCGTTTTGACCAAATGTCCAATGTGTATTTATCGTTGTAAGTCCTTGTCGAAATTAAGGTTATAAACATTTGACTTTTTTGAAAATTGGGTTCGTTTTGCATAATTTGTTCATTTTGATTGACTCTTCCTCTGCGCACACCGATTGCGCAAGCCACAGTGGGCTTTTCAAAATGGATGGGCTATATGAACTTGTCAAAGGACGTTACAGGGGAAGACGTCTGTCCACAATAGGATATACCCGCGCTTTTGATTCGAAAAATGGAGCATTTTTCGAGGGCGAAAATCTTTTAAGTCGTTGTGAGGAAGGAAGTTAAAAAATTTTGAAAAAATTTGATTTTTCTCAGCAGGTACCCCCGTTTTTGATTGATTTTTCAGAATGTTGTTTTGTCTTGGGAGTTGGAATTAGCCGTTCCCTCGACTGCGCTCGGGACAAGCTTTGGTGCGTAGATACACTCGCTTTTTATTAATCTTTTCACGGTGGTTAGTGAGAATTAAACGGATTTTAAAAATTTGCGGGAATTTAATTTGCGGGTAAAATGGGGTAATGAAATAGTCGTTAAGTAATTAGCGAAAAAATAAGGGACAGGTGAATGACAGGCGATATTTTGCCAATACTAAAGTTTTGCTCTATTTTCTTAGCTATCAGTTTCATAAATGGGGGCCGGTATCTTTTCTTCAGGAAGAAGCTAAAACTTATATATGAAGAACATAAAGCAGAAATAGATAAAGCAATCAGAAGCGATAAAATAAAATTTTCAGTTTTTCTTATAGAACCTTTAGCAACTGGAGATGATATGCTGGATTTATTACTATTTAAAATTCATAGTTCTGCCAAGTGGTTTGTGGGACTTTTGTTTTTCTATGCAATGTCCGTTGCTTTTTTCTACCTGGTCTCGCTATTACGACAAATTCGGTCTTAGCTGAAGGTAAATAATATGAAGGTAGTTTATATAATAGCATGGGTGTGTTTAGTGCTAAGTATTATTGTGCATATCTTATCTATTTTAGGGCCGGATTATATCTTTTCAGGTGTAGATGGATTCGTGTGGATGCTTCATGGCATAGGTATTTTACTGGGCATTCCCGCAATACTATCTGCGCAGAAATTAACCATTGGTACTAAAGAAAAAGATTTTTGGAAGGCTGCTTTGAAAGAATGTCCATCCTGGATGAGAAAAATGGTAGGGTTTTTCTTTCTTTATGGAATTGTAAGTTTTATTTTCTTTATTACTAAAAGCGAAGAAACAACAAGCGGCCATGGCACTCCAGCAAGCATTTTTAAAGGTTTTTCAGGTTGTTGGATGATAATTTATTCAATTGAGGTCGCTATTTTTCACTCGTACCTGAAGAAAAGATTTTCTGACGTTTCAAAGAACTATCTCGGAACTCAGGTTTTGCCAATGGATAGAGACTCGCGTCAAGAATGCGAGTTAAACAGAGAACAGCTTCAGACAAAAAAGGATAAATACTTACGAATAATAAAGGCATTTTTGATTGTGGGTTGTGCTTTTTCGATTCTCTTATGGCTTGCTTTCAAAGGGTATCCATGGTTCTTGGGCTGTGCTATGTTTAGCCTTTTTCCTTTTTTTGTTATACAAATGATATATTTCATATACTCGAGCTGGAGACTTAACGTATATTTACAAAAGAACCATTTCAAAATCTGGAAAAAGAGCAAGAGCTATTCTTTTGCAGACAGGGTGGAGTTTCAAAGGATGTTCAAAGAATTAAATGATCCCTTTTTGAAATCATTGACTCTCAAAGGCACTCGATTTTCAAAAATTTGTTTCTGGATTTGGTTAATTCTACTCGGGCTGGCTTTGGCAGGTTTAGCCTTATTGCAATTGTATATTCAATCTAAATAGCAAACGGCGCATCTCACACTTCTGTGATAGCAAAAATTACATCCCACTGACATTACTCCATTTATTGTAGCAAAAAATATAGAAGCTGGATTCCCGCTGCCTCAGGGACAAATTTCGCGGGAACGACGGAGGTAAACAAACGGTTTTGTCATAAGCTCTAAAGGATTTGTTTATCCTGTTTCAACTCCGAAGCATTTCGGCCACATTCTTTGAGTTTTTCCGGCGGAAGCGGCTTAAGGTAAGCCGGCTGATTCGGCTCATTTGGTTCGCGAGGTTTGTTAACCTCCGGCGGTATTGCTTCCCAGTAATTACGGAATGGCTTGAAAAATCTTCTCCATACAGGTTCCGGTGTAATTTCCCAGTATTCTTTGAGGTCAATTGAGTTAACATCCTTTAGTAAATCCCGAAGAATACATCGGTGTTCGGCGCCGGTTATTACAACCAGACGCTTGCCGGGATATTCTCCGGCGGCTTTTTTGATGTTTTCGGCCATTATTTTGTTGCGTTCGAGCCATTGGTCTCTAAAGAATTTACAATCATCCGCCAGGCCCTCGTATCCGGGGTATTTTCTGTAGATTGTCTCTGCTATGTCTTCTACTATTGAGGTTTTTATTCTGATAATAAGGTCAAATGGTTCGGAGTTTAATTCTTTCGGCCCAAAGTTATTCACCATTTCATCCCGAGCTTTATATGCATATCCAGCCAAGGAACCGATTTTCAGGTCGACGGAATTTGGGTCTTCTTTTTGTATCTGTTGTTCCAATTTGTTTGCAAGTTCTTTAGATTTTTTTTCTCTTTCAAGGTAATTTGTTTTTTTATAGTTTTCATCCCTATCAGGCCTGTCAAAGGGGATTTGCCTTATGCCGAGCTGTGTCGCAACGGTATCGGCAGCCCAAGTCTCCGGTCCCCAACGGTCCTTTTTCCTCATGCTTTCAACGGGTCTGCCGTTCGGTTCAACGAGACTTAACGGCAGTTCGTTGAGAATTGCGTCCGGTTTTAGAGAGAGGATAATTTCTCTGAGCACATCGGGGCTGTATGCCGGGTTTTCATAATGCTTTTCGTGAATTGTGCCTATAATTACGACTTGAGTTTTGAGGGTCTCAGGTGTCTGCGATTCAACTGAACTATTTGCAGCGCATAAACTCAAACAAACCAGCGTCCAGACCGTGGTTTTGAAAATGCTTTTCATTGTCTTTTCTCCGCCTTCTTTGTGCCGCTCTGCGGCTGACATTCCATCCTTATAGCATGGCTGCTGCTTCTTTGACGCTGGCGCCTTCGTGGACCATTTTGCAAAGGGCACTGACTATCCTTTCCGGGTTTTTGTGCTGAAAGGCATTGCGGCCGATTGATAGGCCCATTGCACCTGCCTTCAAGGCCTCTTCAACCATCTCGAATATGTCCTTGTCGCTTTCCATTTTGGGCCCGCCGGCAATCACCACCGGAACGGGACAGCCCTGAACCACTTCGGTGAAACTATCAATGCTGCCAGTGTAAGGCACTTTGACAATATCTGCTCCTAATTCCGCCCCGACTCTGGCTGCGTGCTTGACATTATTGACGTCGTATTCGTCTTTGATTTTCGGCCCACGTGTGTACATCATCGTAACAAGCGGCATCTGCCACTGTAAACATCGCTCGCTTATAAATCCTAATTGCCCCAGCATCTCTTTATCGGTTTCGGCTCCTAAGTTTATATGCACCGACACCGCGTCAGCACCCAGCTTAATTGCTTCCTCGACAGTGCAGACCAGCTCTTTTGCGTTCGGGTCGGGACTCATCGATGTCCCTGCCGAGAGGTGGATAATAAGACCAACGTCTTTACCTGCGCCTCTGTGGCCGGCCCGAACCATCCCTTTGTGCATCAGGATAGCGTTTGCTCCGCCTGCTACAATCTTAGAGACAGTAGTCCGCATATCAGCCAGCCCCTCGATAGGGCCGACAGTAACACCGTGGTCCATCGGAATAATTACCGTTTTACTGGAATTGCGGTCGATTATTCTCTCCAGCCTTATCTTTTTTCCTATCATTGCCAAATCTCCAATTACAATTTTATTCGTAGAATCTACTCAAAGCTGTCAAAAACGCAAGAAAAAACCGCCACTTTTACAGCTATCATTGCAATATGTCCTTCCATAGCATATCATATCGTCAACTTATAACTCTACTATGAGCCGTGAGTGAGAAAAATGACATATTTAGCCGTTCCTATAGCAGCTAAGAACCTGGACCGGGCAAAGCAGCAAATTAAAACCGCCAAAGCCGCAGGGGCCGAGATGCTCGAGTTGCGAACCGATTATATCGAAAACATCAGCGTCGATCTGGTTAAAAATTTAATCTCCAAGGCTAAAGCTGCCTCCCCCCAACTGCCAATAATCGTAACCTGTCGCGATGTCCGTCAGGGAGGTGCAATTAACTATCCGGACCGGTTGCGAATCGATGTTCTTATAGAAGCCCTGAAAGCCGGCGTCGAATTTATTGATTTCGAATATGAAAATTTCCTCTCCGCAGAAAATCAGGAAAAAATCCAGAGGGCACTCTCGCAGGTATCAAGGGGGCGATTGATTTTGTCCAACCACAATTTCGAAACCAAATTCCCCGACATTATAAAGCTGCACCGTCGTATCCAGACTCTATCACCAGCGGCAATTCCAAAGCTGGTTTACACTGCTAATCATATCAACGATTGTTTTGAGGCCTTCGATTTGCTGCACAGAACCAGCGGCTCTGCGATAGTCTTTTGTATGGGCAAAGCCAGCCTTATCAGCAGAATCATCGCAAAAAAGCTGAACTCCTTCGTGACATTCGCCGTTATCGACGACAAAAGCACAACCGCACCGGGACAGCTTACAATCGAGCAATTGAAAAAATCATACCGTTTCGACTCGATAAATACTGAAACGGAGCTTTTCGGTGTGATTGCCGAGCCGGTCGAACATTCGCTAAGCCCCGCTATTCACAATGCCTGCTTTGCGGAGAAAAAAATGAATAAGCTATACCTGCCTTTATTGGTAAAGGGCGGCCGGCAAGAATTTAACCTTTTTTTAAACAGTGTCCTTGTCCGAAAATGGCTAAACTTTCGCGGTTTTAGTATAACAATCCCGCACAAGCAAAATGCACTCAACTTCGTCAAAGAAAACTGCGGCTTCATTGAACCTTTAGCCGAGAAAATCGGCGCCGTTAATACCATTATCGTCGGCCCCGACGGTAAATTGTTCGCCTACAACACCGATTATTCGGCGGCGATGGATACAATTACTTCAACGCTTGGCTCCAAAGCCAAATTGAAGAATTTGCCGGTAGCCGTTATTGGCGCAGGCGGCGTGGCACGAGCCATAGTAGCCGGTCTAAGTGACGCAGGTGCCAAAATCACAATCTACAACCGCACCGTGGAAAGAGGCAAAAAACTTGCAGCCGAATTCGATTGTGATTTTGCCCCTCTGGATGATTTACCGAATCTCAAGGCGAAGCTTCTGATAAACTGCACCAGTATCGGAATGCAGCCGGATATTAAAGCGACACCAGTACCCAAGAAGTTCTTAAGAAAAGATATGACAGTTTTTGATACAGTCTATAATCCCCCACAAACCCTGCTTTTAAAGCAAGCCAAGGAGAAAAAAGCAAAAACAATTAACGGCCTGTCAATGTTCATTAACCAGGCCACTGCCCAGTTCAAACTCTTCACCGGAAAAAAAGCCAACCCGAAACTTATGAGAAAAACCATTTCTAATTGCCTCTCTCGATAATAGCTGATATAATTTTGGGCAGAAACGAATTATTTCCAAGGTAAAAAAATGGCAAAGAAAGAAAAAATTGTATTGGCATATAGTGGCGGGCTGGATACCAGTGTGATTCTGCCGTGGCTTAAAGAAACATACGGATACGATGTAATAGCCTTTGCAGCCGAACTCGGCCAGGGCGATGAATTAGCTGGGATAAAACAAAAGGCCCTCAAGTCCGGTGCCGTTAAGTGCATTGTAAAAGACCTGCGAAAGGAATTTGTCGAAGATTACCTCTGGCCGATGCTGAAATCCAGCGCCGTGTATGAAGGTGGCTACCTGCTTGGCACAAGCATCGCCCGGCCGTTGACCGCAAAGCACCAGGTCGAAGTCGCCCACGCTGAAGGCGCTACCGCCGTGGCTCACGGTGCTACAGGCAAAGGCAACGACCAGGTCCGCTTCGAGCTGACATATATGGCTCTCGACCCCAAACTCAAGATTATCGCCCCGTGGAAAGACCCGAACTTCACGCTGACCAGCCGGGAAGCGGCAGTTGACTATGCAAAAAAACACAAAATCCCCATCGACCAGAGCAAAAAGAAAATCTACTCGCGAGACCGCAATCTATGGCATATCAGCCATGAAGGCGCTGACCTCGAAGACCCTGCCAATGAGCCGAAGGACGATTTGTTTGTAATATCTCGGCCGGTCTCGAAGACGCCGGACAAGGCAGATTACGTAACAATAGGTTTCTACGAGGGTGTACCGATAAAGCTCGAGGGTCAATTGACAAGCGGTGTCAGACTAATCGAAGCATTGAACCGTCTCGGCGGCAAGCACGGCATCGGCCAGGTCGATATAGTCGAAAATCGCTTAGTCGGTATGAAGTCCCGCGGCGTTTATGAAACGCCGGGCGGAACGATACTCGTTACGGCCCACAAAACTCTCGAAAGCATTACGCTTGATAGAGAAACTATGCACTACAAACAGCAGCTCGCTTTAAAATACGCTGAGCTTATTTATTACGGCCAGTGGTTTTCACCTCTGCGGCAAGCACTTGATGCGTTTGTCAATGTTACTCAGCGAAACGTCACCGGCGAGGTCAGAATGAAACTATTCAAGGGACAATGCACACCCGCCGGTGTAAAAAGCCCGAATAGTTTATACCGGACGGACCTGGCAAGCTTCAAAATGGGCACCGAATACCTACCAGCGGACGCAGCCGGCTTTATTCGTTTGTTCGGGCTGCCTATGAAAGTGGCGGGGGCAATTAAAAGGGACAAAAAGAAATAATTTAGCTCCTGATTCTAACGCAAAGGAGGCGTTGTGGCAGTACCGGATTGGATTTGGTTTGTCTTTATTTTTGCATTTGGTTGTTGTGTGGGTAGCTTCCTGAACGTTGTCATTTATCGTCTGCCTCGCGATAAATCCCTGATAATACCGCCTTCAGCCTGCCCTTCGTGCGGCCGGGGTATTCGCTTTTATGACAACATACCACTGATTTCGTGGTTATTGTTAGGTGCGAAGTGCCGCTATTGCAAAGCCCCAATTTCGCCGCGTTACTTTGTTATTGAACTATTGACCGGCCTGGTTTTCGTTGGCCTATTTTTTTTGTTCTTTCACACTGATTCGTGCTCCGCTGTTGGCCTATTTTCGCAGGGCGGCTGGTTCATTTATATTATTTACATCATTTTGTTAGCCGCTCTCATTGCCGCTTCGGCCATTGACCTGGAATTGTGGGTCATTCCACTTTCAATCTGCTGGTTTGCTACCGCAGCGGGTTTGATTGGCTCGGCACTCGGCGGTCATATACTACGTAATCGACCAAGTTTTTTGCCAAGTGCCTCAGCCAAAACCGCATCCCTGGCTATAGGAGCCACAGTAGGACTAGCAATATCCCTGGTTCTGCTGGCAACAGGCCTGATAAAAAGAAGCTACGATTCCGAAAATTCTCAGGATTTCCCTCAGAAGCCGGAAGAGTCAACAGAACCATCGTTTAACCATCGTCTGGAGATTTTCAGGGAAATCATCTTCCTGCTGCCGATTATCATCTGCACAATAGCTGCTTATTTGATTATTGTGAAGACGGCCCCAGTAGAGCTGTGGAATAATTTTTCTGCGCAACATCCTGTGCTTGCAGGACTTCTGGGCAGTCTATGGGGCTATTTCGTAGGTTGTGGGGTCGTCTGGTTCGCCCGCATTTTTGGCACTTTGGGTTTTGGAAAAGAGGCAATGGGGCTTGGTGATGTGCATTTAATGGGTGCCGCAGGAACGGTAATTGGTCCGCTTTTCGTCTTCCTGGCGTTTTTTATCGCACCATTTTTCGGTCTCGCATGGGCGGGCCTGAGAGCATTTTTCAAAAAAACCCGACAAATTCCTTACGGTCCCTTCTTGTCTTTGGGTGTATTCGTTGTTATGATTTTTCACGACAAAATACTTGATTACGTAAACTCTTTATTTTATTATTAAAAACTGTGACTTGCGAATAATTTAATTTTTGATGTAAAGGAGGTATCAAAATGTCAACTGCTCACAAAAAAGCAATCATTCTGTTAATCTGTCTTGCATCAGTTACATTTTTCCCCGGCTGTACTAATTGGAAGAAAAAATACAAAGCTTTGAACGTGGAGCACCAGAACCTAAAGGGCCTGTTTGAACGCGAAAGGTCGGAGAAGGGCCAGCTCTCTGAACAGGTCTCACAGAGCCAGCAGACAATAGAAGAGCTCCAAAGACAAATTGCCGAACGCAACCAAAGCCCGGCCGAAGCCACCGGTTTCGGAAAAGGCTACGACGTCGCCTTTGACCCTCAGGCTGGAACAATTACGGTAACGTTGCCGAATACAATTCTCTTCGATTCGGGAAAGGCTGTATTGAAAAAAGGCAACAGCACCGAGCTTGACCATATCCTCTCAGTATTGCAGCAGAAGTATCCCAACAAGCAGATAGACGTTGTCGGCCATACCGATACCGACCCTATCAAAAAATCAAAATGGAAAGACAACTGGGAGCTTTCAGCCCAGCGCTCCCTTTCAGTTGTTAGATACCTCATAGAACGTGGAATTTCCAAAGATAATATCAGAGCCGTGGGCTGCGGTGAGAGCCGGCCTGTTGCCTCAAATTCCAACGCCAGCGGTAAAGCAAGAAACCGAAGGGTTGAAATCGTTGTTTATATGAGGTGATTGCTTTCATTGGTGGTCATTTGACCATCGTTTACACTCGGGCCTATTCGGTAGGTGAAACTACAATCAGAAATTTATGACTGTCGGAATCGAAGTGAACGTTTTTAACCGTACCCGATGTTGGTGATGTTACCTTCTGTTCCTGGTTCGTGCCTATATATTGTCCCTTGTGGATTTTATCACCAGATTTTATCTTCAGGCCGAAAGTCGCATCTATTCTCAGCGTAATCTCTGACTTACTCATCTGAGAGCACCTTGGGAAATGGACTTATTTCCAACAGCCGTGCAAGTTTTCTGGGGACCTCCGTATTATCGTATGTTCCGGCAAAAACTTCTGCTTTCGGGCCGAACGCTTAAATAGGCACCGGCATTGCGCTATGGCCGCCGGTAGACCAGTTCACGTCCAGTTCATCACCATTCAAGCTTCCGCCTTTTATGGTAAGTCCTCCTGTCTCGTGGTCGGCGGTTACGATAACCAGCGTGTGCCCATCTTTTAACGCGAAATCAATAGCGGCTTTGACTGCCTGGTCGAAAAGCAGGGTTAGTCTGATGGTCCTGGCTGCATCATTATCGTGACAGGCCCAGTCAATTTGACTACCCTCCACCATCATAAAAAACCCGCGGTTTTCTCCCTTGTGGTTAAGAATCTCGATTGCCTTAGTGGTCAATTCAGCTAAGCTTGGTTCCGGTGCAACAGTTGTCAACGGACCGGACTGAAACAGCCCAAGAATATGTGTATGTTGAGCAGTTTTCAGCTCTTTTTCGGTTCTGATATAAAGGTATCCGGCCTCTTTGGCCCGTTCTATCAGGTTCACTTCATCGTTTCGCTTACTTTTACTGCTTGATTTGGGCAGAAAGTACTCTTGCCCTCCGCCAAACAGAACATTTACTTTATTCGCTATCAACTGTTCTGCTATTTTGTCCTGCATTTCACGGGACGTCACGTGGGATGCGAAAACAGCCGGTGTAGCGTGCGAAATTGTGGAGGTAACAACAAGCCCGGTTGCCATTCCCCTGGCCTGAGCGGCCTCGAGGATGGTCTGGTATTTTGTGCCGTCTGCTGTCATTCCAATCATCCCATTGTTGGTTTTTACGCCTGATGCCAAGGCCGTACCGGCTGCAGCCGAATCGGTTACCAGAGAGTCAGCCGAGTATGTCCAAAAAAGGCCGACGACCGGCATTCGTTCCATATACAACGTCCCGCCCGGTCCTGCTGCTGTCATTCGCGCCAGCGCAATCTGGCCCAGCCCCATTCCGTCACCGATGCAGAATATGATATTTCTGACCTTCTTATCGCGGAGTATGGGATAAGGTTCTGTGGTAGGCGAAGGTGTGTAAAAGCTTATATCGTTAGTATCGCTTTCGATGGTATAGTTATGTTTGCTTGTTTTGATGTGCGCGCAACCAAGTACGCCTGTGCAGACAGCGAGGCTTAGGATTATCGCCATTAGCATCTTAGCGAATTTTTTCATAATCTCAATATCCTTTCTATTTTCGTTAATTTGAATACATTACCTTATCACACCATCTTTATCGACGCAAACAATAACTGCACCCTGTTCGGCTGTATATAGCCACTCGGCGTTACTTTTGGGTTTGATTACCCGGTCATTTTTGTAATCGCTGCGACTGCAATTACATATCAAAATCTCGGCATCGAGATTTTCGAGAAAATCTGGCTCTGTTGTTTTAACTGAGCCGTGATGAGGTAAAACCACAACATCGGCTTCGAGGTCGGGATAGATGCTAAAAAGCTCCGCTTGAGCAAATTTCTCAATATCAGAACACAAAAGTATTTTCCTGCCGGCGAACTCAATCAGCACCACAGCCGACAGGTCGTTGTCGCTCAATTCCTCGCCCTGTAGTATCTCACCGCTCGGCCAGAGTATTTTTATATCAGCAGCACTGTTCGAATTTAGGCCTTTTAAGCTTTTTATTTCAAAGCCCTTTTCACTTAGCGATTCCTCGAGAAATTTCACCGTGCCCCAATGGTCTGCTTGGCTGAAAAAAGCATCATTGGCATAAATACCGTTGACTTTGCAGTGTTCTATAATCTCAGGTATTCCATTGATATGGTCTACATCGTTATGGCTTATAATAATGGCGTCGATTTTGCTTATCCCGCTGTAATCTAAAAATGGTGCTACGATTCGCCTGCCAACATCACTTTTATGCAACGAGCCGGTATCAAACAAAATATTGACCGTTCCCGGCAGTCGAGCCAGTATCGCCTGCCCGTGTCCGACATCCAGACAGGCCATTTCCAAGTTGTCCCTGTGTGTCCTTTGCCATTTAGTCGCGCCCAAGAAAACAATCATTACCAGAATCATCGCCGTGCAAATCGCCTTTTTAATCAAAGGACGCCGAAAGTGAACAAAGAATATGAAAAGCACAAAGCAGTAATACAAAATAATCACAGCAGCCGGCACGTGGCCAATAAGTATTTGTGAAAAATCCAATTCTGCAATGAACTTGACAATCCAAATCAGCAAATCAGACAGCAAGTTCACAATTACCCCCAATACCATCGCTGCGCTCGGCAGCAAAAAAGACAAAGTCATCCTCAAATACCCGAAAGTCAAAATCCCCGCTACCAAAGGAAAAACAATCACCGTCCAGATACCCGTAAGAGGATTAATAGTATAGAAATGATACAACAGTATTCCGGCACTGCCCAACCATGCTGTAAGGCCCGTAGAAAACAATTCTAATAGATATATCACCGGTTTCGGGAGTTTTTCAAGTGACAAAACGTCGGTGACATTTTCATAAAGGAAAAAACAGATTCGCTGACAGAAAAGTAAAAGCGCAAGCACTGTTGCAAACGACAACTGCCAGCCTGCCTCGAATAAATCTGTCGGCCTTATTAATAGAAGTATTATTGCCGCCAACGATAATGTATTGAGTGGATTAGATTTTCGGCGAAATAAAACCGACATACAGAAAACAATAACTATTATCGCCGCTCGCAGCGTCGGCGCTCTCGACGGAACAATCATTAAAAATATACCTATCGCAATTATGCAAATAATCGCTCGCCCGCGCTTCAGCAATCCCGCTGTTTTGCATAACCACCAGACAATCCCTGCTAAGATTCCCAGATGCAGGCCGGAAAGACTGATAAAATGCAACAGGCCTGTTTTGTGAAACGCCCTGTAAGTGCTGCTGTCGATATTTTCTCTATAGCCTAACAGAAGCGCCTCAAGCAGGCCCCGGTTCCTCTCTTCAATCAACAAATCGCCCGTCAACGCCTGCGAAGCTGTTTGCCGAAATTTACTTTTTATTTTTGTAAAGAGGCCTTCACCCTTGCCTTTCAACAGTTCAATACCATCTCCTGATTTAACCAATGCCGCAATGAAAATACCTTTTCTCGCAAGATACCCGGCAACATCGAACTGGCCCGGATTTGTTGCTTTTCTGAACCTGCCTAACCAGCAATAAACCTGTATATAGTCGCCTTCTTTTAAATACAGCACAGGCTCTGCAACCTGCACCCGCACGGTCCCACTCACCTTCGCCCAGCCGTCGATAGTTTCCGCCTCGCAGACCTTCAGATAAAAGCTGCTGGACGGGTCATTGTGTGTAAACCTTGCAAATTCCCAGTCTCGATTTCTATCGATATACGGCTCAGAAATAATCAAACCGCGAATTGTCGCTAATCGCCGCTGCTCAGCAACAAAATTACAAATATCATCAGGCCGTGGCTGCTCGAAATTTATAAGCCGCATCGCCCCCAGACACATACACCCGACCGCTGCTATATATGCTGTTATAAGTGGTAGATTTTCCTCTTTTACAAGATGCGAGATATAATATACGACAAACAAAATTATCGTCACAGCCGCACAAACTCCAACGGCCGCCGGCCAAAACCATATCGGCAAACTCAATTTATCCTGTATCATAATCCCTGCAATCAAACCTGATGCTACAAACAGCAGGGGGGCTGTGCTTACGATTTGCCTATGGAAATTTGCAAAAGTCCCCCCAGCCAATTGCCTGTCTATCTGCTCCAGTTTCCGCTGTATATCGTCCATTGCAGGACAAATTACAGAAATAAAACACAGGACTCAAGACTAATTTTTGCTTCTTCGACACCAACGGCGGTTTTAAATTGACATTCACGCAAGATAATGTAGAATGCTGGGTTTTCACAACAAGGTTTAACCCGAATCCTGAATAGATTCCCTTTTGAGAATTTATTATGTATTCAGATTATATTCGTAATGTGGCGATTATCGCCCATGTTGACCACGGCAAAACAACGCTGGTCGACCAGCTTCTGTACCAGTCCGGTACGTTTCGGACCGAGGAGCTTGATAAGCTGGCCGGCAGCGAGCACGCCTTGATTATGGACTCCAATCCCATAGAGCGGGAGCGCGGCATAACAATTCTCAGTAAAAATTGCGCAATCAACTATACCGACGCCGAAGGTGACGAATACAAAATCAACATAATCGATACGCCCGGGCACGCTGATTTTGGCGGCGAGGTTGAACGTGTTTTGAAAATGGCAAACGGTGTTCTGCTTCTGGTTGATGCGTTTGAAGGTCCTATGCCGCAGACAAGATTTGTCCTGGGCAAAGCTCTCGAAAACAAATTAAAGCCCATAGTTATAGTCAACAAGATAGACCGCGAAAACAGCCGTCCCCATGAGGTTGTCAACGAAGTATTTGATTTACTTGTTCAGCTCGGCGCCGACGACAAGGCCCTCGATTTTCCTGTTCTTTACGCATCCGCAAGACAGGGCTGGGCAACAACCGACCCCGCCGAAAAGACCGGCAATATGCAATTGGTATTTGAAACCATCATAAAAAATGTTCCTGCACCGGAGGTTATTCCTGACGCTCCGTTGCAGATGCTGGTAACCAGTATCGAATATTCGGATTACGTGGGACGAATTGCGGTAGGCAGGGTCTTCGCAGGACAAATAAACGAAGGTCAGAACGTTACGGTAATTAACACCGATAATTTACATACCCAGCAGAAGGTCCTGCAGATTCATCTGTTTGATGGGCTCAGCCGAAAGCAGGTTTCAACCGTTCGCGCTGGTGATATATGCGCGGTATCCGGCCTTGACCCTGTTGATATCGCCGATACTATTGCCTGTGCGGATAATCCCTCGAAGCTCGCAGTTATCGCCGTCGATGAGCCGACGATGTCGATGACGTTTAGAGTTAACGATGGCCCTTTCGCTGGCAGAGACGGCAAATATGTAACCAGCAGGCAGATTGGCGAACGGCTCGAAAAGGAGCTTCAGCACAATGTAGCGTTAAGGGTCGCCCCGGGCCGGACGCCGGAAGAATTTATTGTCTCCGGCAGGGGGCTTATGCATCTCGGAATACTGCTGGAGAATATGCGTCGCGAAGGCTACGAGATTTGTGTCGGCAAACCGGAGGTGATTTTAAAAGTTGTCGATGGTCTTCGCCACGAGCCGATAGAACTGCTTGCGGTGGATTGCCCCGTGGATTGCCGGAATTCCATAATGTCTCTTCTGGGCGAGCGCCGAAGTGAAATCCTTAAAGCAGATGCCAAAACCGGTGCAAGCGATTTTATTCATATGGAATTTCTCATACCGTCTCGCGGCCTGTTCGGCCTGCACGCAAGAATGATGAACGCCACACAGGGAAGGGCCATTATGCATCATTCGTTTGAAAGATACGAGCCGATGCGCGGCTCGATTCCTCATCGCAAGGCAGGCGTTATGATTGCGACCACCACCGGCCAGGTAACAGCTTATGCCCTCGATGCTTTATACGACCGCGGCGTCTTTTTCGTTGAGCCGGGCGAACAGGTTTACGCCGGCCAGGTAGTCGGCGAACACTGCAAGGATAACGACATACCTGTAAACGCGGTAAGGGCCAAACAGATGACCAATATTCGTGCAGCGAGCAAAGATGACGCCGCGCAGGTCCGCCCCGCGAGAAAGATGAGTCTCGAACTGGCGATGGAGTACATCCAGGCCGATGAGCTTGTTGAAATCTGCCCCAATTCTATTCGAATCCGAAAACGCTTCCTCAAAGAAGAAGACCGTCGCCGCGCTGCAAGAAAAGGGCAATAGATATCGGAAGAACTCTTCATCGTGATGTGTAAGGTAAAGATTATGAAGTTATCCGCTGCTTGTTCGTTTATACTTTTCATTTTAATACCCGTCCATAGTTTCGGGCATCAGCAAATATATAGCGATTATCCCATTTCGATGGTTGATATTAATAAAGTCCAGATAACCGATGACTTCTGGCTGCCTAAAATTAAGACGGTTCAAAGCACAACCATTCCATTTGCCTTTGATAAATGCAGCAAAGAGGGTCGAATGGACAACTTCCTCATCGCCGGCGGCAAAAAGCAGGGCAATGTCCTCGGAAAGATGCCTTTTGACGATTCCGATGTATATAAAATCATTGAAGGAGCATCTTACTCATTGATAAGTGTCCCTGACAAACAGCTCGATGCTTACCTCGATTCGGTTATAGCCGTTATCAGCACCGGCCAGGAACCTGATGGGTACATTACGACCTGGTTTACCATCGACCCCAACAATCCGCCTGCCCCCTGGACGCAAAAGACAGGCCGTCGCTGGACCGGTGAAGCAAGTAGTCACGAGCTATATAATAGCGGCCACCTGTTCGAAGCTGCCTTCGCACATTTCGCAGCTACCGGCAAACGCAATCTGCTGGATATCGCAGTCAAAAATGCCGACTTACTGGTCCGCAGTTTCGGCCCGGGCAAACTTACAATACCACCCGGCCATCAGATTGTTGAAACAGGTCTCATTAAGCTTTACCGAATTACTCGAAACGTTAAATATCTTCAGCTCGCTAAATTCTTTCTCGACCTGCGAGGTGACCCGAACACGCACTCGCTCTACGGTGCCTACAGCCAGGACCATATACCCGTTACACAGCAGACCGAAATCACCGGCCACGCCGTCCGGGCGGTCTATATGTATGCGGGTATGACCGATATCGCTGCCATCTATAACGATAAGGCATACTTAAAAGCGGTGAATAATATCTGGAACAATCTCAACGAAAGAAAAACGTATATTACAGGCAGTATCGGCGCCAGACACGAGCAGGAATCGTTAGGCGCAGATTACGAGCTGCCCAACCTGACAGCTTATTGCGAAACCTGTGCTGCGATAGGCAACCTCTATTGGAACAATCGCCTGTTTATGCTCACAGGCGACGCAAAATACTATGATTGTTTAGAACGCACCTTATACAATGGCTTGATTTCAGGATTGTCCCTCGATGGAAAAAGCTTCTTTTACGTAAACCCGCTCGAAGCCGACGGCAAATTCACCTTCAACCAGGGCTCATGTACCCGCCAGAGCTGGTTCGACTGCTCCTGCTGCCCGACAAATCTGGTTCGTTTTATCCCTTCCCTGCCCGGCCTTGTTTACGCCCGGCAGAAAGACTCCCTCTTCGTCAATCTTTATGTATCCAGTAAGGCCAAAGTTACTGTAAATAATAAGCCTGTAACTATCGAACAAAAGACCGATTACCCCTGGCAGGGTGATATTAATATAATAATTACCCCTGTCGCCCCCCAGCGATTCACTCTGAAACTTCGCATCCCCTGCTGGACGCAAAACCGGCCTCTGCCGGGCGGCTTGTATTCTTATACAGATACTAAAAGTGACAAAATCATTATCACAGTCAACGGCCGGCAAATCGACTATGATACATCTCTCGGTTACGCCGCAATTACCCGAGAATGGAAAGTGGGTGACACGGTTACTATAAAGCTGCCTATGACTATCCGCCATGTAATCGCCCGCGAAGAGGTTAAGGACGACCGCAATAAAGCTGCTCTCGAATATGGTCCTATTGTGTATTGTGTAGAGGGCATAGATAACAATAATTTGGCAGGCCTCACCTTACCGGATAACGCCCCATTAAAGCTGGTAAAACGAAACGATTTGCTAAATGGCGTCAATGTAATAACAGGTGATGTCCCCGCCAAAAATGGTCACGGCACATTGAAACTCACCGCTATTCCATATTACACTTGGTCGAACCGAGGCCCCGGCACTATGAAAGTCTGGCTTCCGAGAAAATAAAGCTGGCAAATAAGTAAAACACAAGAGTAATTGATAGATCCCTCGACTGCGCTCGGGAAAAGATTGGGTTTGAATTGGGTTCGTTTTGACCAAATGTCCAATTTGCATTTTTCATTATAACTCATTGTGGATACTGCTATTATCGCCACTTGACTTTTTTGAAAATTGGGTTCGTTTTGCATAATTAAGTTATTTTTGATTGAAATTTCCGTTATAGACGTACAATCTCCGCTTCCGCCACAGCAAGTAAAGTTTCATCCACAGAGAATAAAGAGAAGTAAATTATAAACAGTATCAATTGGTTATTGGTAACCGCTCATTAGTAATTCCTCTAAAAAGTTTCAGTTTCGAGAACAGACGTTCTCTCATAATTAGGCGAACCTGCGCGTTTGATTCGAAAAATCAAGTATTTTTCGAAGGCAAAAATCTTGTAAGCTCTTATAAAACAAGGAGTTAAAAATTTTTGAAAAAATTTGATTTTTCTTTTTAACTACCCCCATTTTTGATTGAATTCCACTCAAGCACCGCGGGGCTTTTTTATCTAAATTGCTTGTGCTGCCGGAGGCCACCCCAGAGAGATAGCGAACGACACCCTGATGAGATAGTAAAAGACACATCTCACAGGGCAGGCATCTAACGGGGCAGGCAACGAGGAGCATTAGATACGGCGGAGCGAAGCTACGAAAGGACACAACCGCAAAGATTTGTTTTTGAGGTCTTGAAAATTTGGTGAATTTTTATTAAAATTCGCTATGCGATTAAGGGAACATTAAAGAACAGGATGCAAAAGAGCACTTTAAATATCGTAGGGATTGCAAGTCTAATCTTATCGATTTCAGCCGTTATAGTACCTGCGATTATATTCGTTATACATCCTTTTACTACTGATGAGGGATCTGTTTTTTTTCTCATTGTTTTATATCTATTTCAGGTGCCTTTCTATATTATTGTTGTAAGTGCATTAGTCACAGGCATAATTGCTCGCAAGTCCATTTTTGGATTGTTCGGCTTGAACATCTCATTGGTTTGTATTGGGCTTGCGATATGCGGCTGGATGTATTTCTTCTACATGTTATTTTTTGGGTTATCCGGTTTTAGGTTTTGAATTCATTAAGCAATATTAGAGCCGCGCATTGCTGTAGCTGCCGGAGGCCGCAACGAGGAAGCATAAAGTAAGTATGCCGAAGGCATACGGAAAAAACGGTATCCGAGCAGAAGGCAGCACAAGCAATTGGGTTCCCGTTAACGACATACGGGGATCTGCGCTTCGCTCCGAGAGGACGCAACAGCAAAAGTGGCTGTCTCTAGTTTTACTAGTTTTCACTTGGTTTGATTTGGTATTTCTCTAACGTGAAAAGGTAAAGAACACTGTATCTGATTATCAATGGCCAGATCAATCCTATATTGCCCATATTTTTCAAACTTTAGTCTTTGAATATTCAGAACAATATTAGTAGCTGTCGAATCCATATCATCTCCAATACGTATATTCACATTACCTTCCAATTTAGGGCCGATCGATTTACCATCTTCATCAATTATATGGATTCTTATTGGATGGTTACCTTCTTCAATATTCTCGAACCGTATTCTTGCTGCGATGGCACAAGCTGGGTGTACAATGGGCATTTTCTTAGCGAAAATACTATCGAAAGCCCCTAAAATATTTAATTTTCCCCGTTGGTCTGTTGCGGCATCACATAATAAAAAAGCTTCAATATTCATTTTTCCCCTTTTTATAATACAGTGTTTGTCTAGTGCAATTTTGATCGATTATTTATGCCTCACTATTTTCTCCTTCCCACCCATATACGGCTGAAGGGCGTTCGGTATTGTTACCGAGCCGTCTTCCGTTTGGTAAAGCTCAAGAATCGGGATGAGTATTCGTGGCGATGCGATTACGGTGTTATTTAATGTATGGCAGAATAAGTTCTTCTTCGTAGCGGAGTCTTTATAACGCAAATTCAATCGGCGTGTCTGAAACTCGTAAAATTTACTTGCGCTGTGCGTCTCGCAGTAACTATTTCGCGACGGCATCCAGGTTTCTATATCGAATTTTTTGGCCTGGCCTCTGCCTAAATCACCGGTACAGACCTTGGCAACGCGGTAGGGCAGTTCCAGTGCCAGCATAACTGCTTCGGCATTGGCTAAAATCTCATTGTGGAACCTGTTGCTCTCTACGGTGTTGTTTTGACAGATAATTACCTGCTCGACTTTGTCGAACTGATGGATTCTGTAAAGCCCGTACGTATCCTTGCCGGCGGCGCCCGCTTCGCGTCTGAAACAGCTCGACATCGCCACGTATTTTAACGGCAGCTCTTCTGCCTTTAGAATCTCACCCATATGATAAGCAGTCAGCGGCACCTCAGCAGTCCCAGCAAGGTTAAGCTTGCCTTCTTCCGTTTGGAATGGTTGCTCAAGTCCGGTTCCTATCGGAGAATATCCGGTCCCTGTACTTGCCTCATCGTTCACAATGCCCCCCTGGGAAGTTTCGGTCTTTAGCATTGCCTCATGGTTCACAATAACCCCCTCTTGGTCTTCTTCCGTTCTGTATGTCTGGTCCTCAGAGCCTGGGAAAAAGCCGGTTCCTGTCATTGCCTTATCTTTCATAAGGACTGGCACCGACATCGGCACATATCCTTTGCCGACCATAAAATCCATCGCAAACCGCAGAACCGCCCAGTGCAGCAGAGCCCCATCACCTTTTAAGATATAGTTTCTCGTCCCCGCTAATTTGACACCGCGCTCGATATCTATAATTCCAAGGTCTATTCCCAACTGCACGTGGTCTTTCGGCTCGAAATCGAACTGCCGAACTGTGCCCTCTCTTCTTATCTCAACATTTTCGGTATCATCTTTACCGGGCGGCACATCGTCGTCAGCCGGCTGGGGAACCTGCAGCATCAACTCATCAAACTCCGGCTGGCGCATCTTAATCCACTCTCGGGAGCGTTGTTCCTCTTTCTTAAGTTCTGATAGACTGGTTATTTCAGCTTCTTTTTCAACTCCCGATAGCTTTGGAATCTTTTTGTTTATTTGATTTTTGATTGTAGCAATATCTTGTAATTTTTGCTTCGTACCTCTCAGGACTTTATCCAGATCAAGCAACCTATTGATATCCACCTCAAAATGTTTGTCTTTGGCAGCTTTTTTAAATTTTTCCGGATTCTCGCGTATTTCTTTAATATCTATCATATTTTAATTTTCTCTGAAACGTCTGATGATGACAACATTATTCTGCCCGCCGAAGCCGAAGGATTCGTTCATCGCGATATTAACCTGCATATATCTCGGCTTATTCGGAACATAATCGAGGTCAAGCTGCGGGTCAGGGTCGTTTAGATTCATCGTCGGCGGAACTATATTATCGCGTATCGCCAGAACACACGTAATCAATTCTGCGGCACCTGCCGCCCCGATTAAATGGCCAAGCATACTTTTAACACTGCTGGCAGGGGTGCTTTTCGCCTTTTCCTTAAAAACTGCTTTGATGGCCTTTGTTTCTATCGAGTCGTTCTCTGCTGTGCTTGTGCCATGCGTGTTTATGTAATCCACATCGCTGTAGCTAATCCCCGCATCAGCTAATGCCCAGGTCATCGATTGTATTGCGCCTCTGCCTTGTTCGTGCATATCGGTAACTCTGAATGCATCGGAACTGCTGCCGTAGCCGACGACCTCAGCTAAAATATCCACTGCTCTTTTCTTCGCTGAACGCAGGCTTTCGAGGATAAGTATCGCCGCACCTTCACCAAGGATGAAACCATCTCTGGTGGCTGAGAACGGCCTTGAAGCTGTTTCAGGGCTGTCGTTTCGCCTCGACAACGCTGTCAGGCGATTAAAACCCGTAAGACCCAATGGGTGTATCATCGAATGCGCCCCGCCTGCAATCACTACATCCGCATCGCCCCTGCGAATCATCATCATTGCTTCGCCGACTGCTTGAGTGCTGGCTGCACAGGCCGTAAGACAGCTTCGGCTCGGCCCACGCGCACCGGTAAGTGCTGCAATATGGGCAGCCGGCATATTCGGCTCCTGCTCAAGCTCACGCATTGCCTCCATCTTACCAAATGCCACCTCCGCCCATCTGCCCCAATCCATTTCATTCTTTTCGCTGTTCCAGGCCCTGACCAGAGCTTCGAAAAATACATCATTATCAACAGAACCTTCACCCGCTCCCAGATAAATCCCCAATCTGCTGCGGTCTATCCCGTCAGTGGGTTCGTTCGTTTCGACATCAATCCCTGCCTGTCTGCACGCCTGAACCGCTGCGCCGATAGCAAATCCGGAACCGCGGTTGCTGTGCCTGTGCAGCTGAGTATTTTTTATATATTTTGTAAAGTCATAGCCCTTGACTTCAGAATCGAATGTCGTAGGAAAAGTTGAAGCATCAAAAATAGTTGTTTTAGCTACTCCGCTTTTACCTGCCAGCACAGCTTCCCAGACAGTCTCTACATCGTGGCCGAGAGGACAAACAATTCCCATCCCCGTTATCACAACACGCTCAGTTTTATTTTTGGCTATCATTTAATTTACTACTTCACCACCAAAATTTTTCAGCAATACCGCAGCTGTTTGCCCGCCATACGTATAGCTGCAGCATAATGCATAGCGAATATCGGTATCAAGCGGCTGCTTTAAAATATTTAAATTGCATCCCTCAGCTTTCCTGTCGCAATTCCTCGCGGCAGGTATCTTACCATCGGTCATTGCACAAACAGCGGCTATAACGTCAAGCGCCCCGCTTGCTGCACCGGTGTTACTCAGCATGCTTTTGGTTGGCCAGGCCGCTGTTTTCGTCGCTGCTTTGCCGAGAGCTGCTTCAATCGCTGTTGCCTCAGCCAGGTCATCAGCAGCCACTGCCGTCCCATGCGGGATAATCAGGTCCAAATCCTCCGGTTTTATTTGCGTATCTGCCATTGCCTTTTCTATTGCTATTTGAATGCCTTTACCATCCGGCTCAAGACGTTCGTAAGCAGGATTGATATTGTTACTGTGACCGATTCCTATTACTTCGGCATAAATTTTTGCGCCCCGTCTTTCTGCATTTTGCAGATTTTCGAGTATCACTACGCCAGCCCCTTCACCGAAAACCGAGCCTTTGGCCTCGGTATCAAAAGGCCTGCAGGCCGATGTCGGGTCGTCATTATTTTCAATTGTAGCTCTTTTCAGCAGGCACTGCCGAATCATAACTATAGGATTGACCTTTGCCTCAGCCCCGCCAGCCAGGGCAATATCGCTATCCCCACGAGCAATAATCTGTACTGCCTCTCCTATTGCCAAATGTGCAGCCGCCTCAGCACATGTGATAGTATTGCTCGGCCCTTCAATATCGTGAATAATACCTATATGGCAGGCTAACATATTGGGCAGATACTTCAGCAACCATAAGGGTGTGACCATCTCAAGACCAACTTTGCCCCACTTACGAATGTCAAATTTACCTTCTGTAACACTTGCTGCAGCCGCAGGAGCCAGCTCAGCCAAATCACAGCTTATAAGACCCGCGCCCAGATTGATTGCCATGCGTTCCGGGTTCACATTGACCTTTTCCGGGTCGATTCCCTTTGTAATAAGTCCGCTGTTAGATAGCGCTTCGTTTGCCGCTATAACTGCCAGTTCGATGTCTCTGGACATCAGTTTTATGGCCTTGCGATAGCTCTTTGGCACGTAGTGCTGTATCTTGTAATCAGGAACTTGTCCTGCTAATTTGCAGTCGAAACCAGCCGGGTCAAATGCGCCAATCTCCCTTATCCCACACCTGCCGGTGCACAGACCCTTCCACATATCACCAACGGTTAATCCAAGCGGGCTTACAGCACCCAGGCCGGTTATTACTACGCGAGCTGAACTCATCAATCTTGCCCCGATTCCGCAGCGCCGGAACTGCTGTCAGCAGAAGGCAGGCTATGCAAAAGTGATTTGAACGTGTCAGTGAATACGAAATTTTCCTTCGGGAACTCTTTGCCGGCAAGGTTCTGGTCAATATGGCTAAACATCAAATCTATCTCGGCGACCAGCTTCTCCCCGCAGGTAATCCTGCCGTTTATGCTTGCCGCTTCAGGGGCAATGCTTTCAATCTTCGCATATAATTTTAATGTATCGCCGGGCTTTACATAGTCAAAAAAAACACACTTTTTAATCTTCGCAAGAATAACTTTTTCCTTAAAACGATTTGCCTCACCGACAAGTATCCCTGATGTCTGGGCCATCGCTTCTATGCATAAAGTCTCCGGCATAACAGGAAAACCGGGGAAATGGTCGTGTAAGTGCTCCTCAGCAAGCGTTACATTTTTCACCGCCACGGCACTTTCGCCGCTGTGAAACTCAACAAATTTATCAATCCATATCCAGCGCATCTCTGCGTAGGCCTCATTTTGCAACTTATCGAAAAATCGTATTGCCGCTTATAAGAATATCGGCAGGATTGCGCAATGTCAACCTGCCGACAGCATCCCGAACACAGTTCAAACTATTATGCAGAGTTCAGTTTAGTATCAACGTAATTTACAATCGCACCGACAGTAAACAAATCGCCCAGTTTATTGATATCCGGGTCGTTCTCGAATGTGGCCAGGTCTGTGTGTGGCATTTTCTCTCGCAACTCAGCCAGTCCTACCTCGGTCAATTTCCCATTATTAACGAACTCGGGATTATTCATCAGACTCTCGGCAGGAAACAGTTCTTCTCGCGGAATTTTTATTCCAAATGCTTTTTCCAATCGGAATACTATGTCCAGAAAGTCGATGCTTTCAGCCCCCAAATCTCCCATCAAGGTCGCTTCAGCCGTGACTTCGTCATTGTCAACTCCCAGCGCATCAACCAGAACTTCCTGAACTTCCTGAAAAACCTCATCCCGATCCATTGCCATACTTGTTTACCTCCAGTATTTTTTTACTTACTTTGTCTGCAAATTACCAGCTACGAGTTATCTCAGCAGTTCCCATCGTTTCTTCATATTTTCGATTATTTTTGCATCGGTCGCCGCCATCGTGGAATCTTTATCTGTAAGGTTAAAGTGTCTTAATCCAAATCTAGCTTCCACAATTCGCTCACCGCCCGATTCGCCAAAGCCGGTGAAACTACTGATATTCTCTTCTACCGTTTTTGCCTCAACTGTGTATTCTACCTGAGCACCCGGCGCCACGAAACTCTTATATTTTACATTTCTTGCCTCTTCAAGCAAGAGCATACTGTGGGCAAAATTTTCGGCCTCCCTGACCAGCCACGACGCCGATTCAATCAATCCTTCCAGCAAAAGCACACCCGGCAGCACCGGAAACGTTGGGAAATGGTCCGCCAGATATTCCTCAGCCATAGATACGCTCTTGACCGTCTTTATTACTTTGCCTCTTTCCAGCGAAACAACCTTATCGATGAGTATAAACCTCATAGTCCCAGCCATTGTAGTGGTACGCAGTCATTTTTCCAGACTTTTTTCTCTTTTTTGGTGTTTCCAGCATTCAAATATCACCTTCAGCAAGACTAACGCTGGAAAGTTTCACGGAATTTGGTATACTTCTTATCTATGAAGGTACGCAGCGCTAAAACTACCGATGCCAAAGCTATTTATTCTCTGATTAATTCTTATGCAGAGCAGGACAAGATGTTGTTTCGGTCAATGGCTGACATTTACGAGAACCTGCAGGCCTTCACCGTCGCCGAACTCGATGATAAGGTGGTGGGCTGCTGTGCCTTACAGATTATCTGGTCGGACCTGGCGGAGATAAAATCGCTTGCCGTCGACGAGACAAGTAAAGGCACCGGCATCGGCAAAATGCTCGTAACCACCGCTATCGAACAGGCCTGTCAGCTTGGCCTGCCCCGCATTTTCGCACTTACATTAGACCCTGCCTTTTTTGAAAAACTGGGCTTTGAAGTAGCTGAAAAGGATTCCCTGCCGATGAAGGTTTGGAGCGATTGTGCCAAGTGCCCGAAACAGCAAAACTGTGATGAAACCGCCGTCATAAAAGAAATACAATAATCAATTATCAATAATCAATTTTTTATCCTACCTGTCGTCTTTGGAAGAGCGCTACCGCCGACAAAAGTATAGCGGTTGTGTAGCACACGGCGTAGGATGCGCTTATCAGGATATATTTCAGGGGGACCACAATTTCACCGCCCTCACCGCTTTCGTAAATCGCATCGCTTATCCAGAAAATCTGCAAGTTCGGCACCAAAAACCTGCCTATCTTGGCCCACCATTCCGTCTCTGCGAATCTACCGAACGTGTAATCGCTTATAAGGCCTAACAAAAAAATCCCAATACAGGCCGACAGCGTTACCACAATGTTAAACCTTGCCGAAAATGCCACCGCCAGAGCCACGATTATAATTGCAGCTAACAGCAGCAGTATCGCTCCGTAAACATCCAGCGCATTTATACCATTATTCTGCGGATTAAACTGCCAGTTTCGATCGATAAAATATAAGAACACTATATCAAATGTAGCGAATATGCCGACCAGTATGATGGCCGTTGACGAAAACTTCCAGTCATAAACGTAGTTGAAAAAAGCACTTAACAGAAAAGCTGCTGCAATTGTAGTTGCGGCAGTGCCTACGACCGTCCAATCGTGCGTATCGTCCACTGATAGCATCACGCCGTGCCTGATTGCCATCAGCAGAGCTATGGTGCAGATATAATGCGCCAGAGCCACTGCAGCGACCACACCAAAAAATTTCGCAATAATGAATATCGGACGCTGGACCGGCTTACTGAGGACTGTAGTTATCGTCTTATTTTCGATTTCCTCCGCCACAGCCCCGGATGCAGAAAATATTGCTATGAACAAGCTGGCCAAAAACAGCGTAGATAATCCTATCTCTCGCAAGAGTTTATTGTCGTCGTCCATAGTATACATCGCTATGGACGGACTCATAAAGAATAAAAGCAGAGCTGCGACAATTATTACGGCATAGACGGGCTGTCTCAACGTCTCTATAAAGGTGTTCTTTGCTATTACAAATAATTTCTTATGCATTGTTTGTTACTCGGGGCTTAGCCACTCGTTTTTGGCCGCTTTTCGATACACGAACAACTGTTGCGGCAAATTTTAAGTAACAACTTTTTATAATTGTTTCTATGCTAAATAAACGATGTTTACTATTATATTATACAACTTCTAACGCGTAAAGAGTTTGCATATATTGAATATATACCGTATTCTGTGGTTTTTGTTTGGTTTGAGGTACAAAACCGGGATAGACAATGGCAATATCGTCCAAACGTGCTGAATATGTGGCTCGGGTATCTTTGATTTTAAGCGTTGTGTCTTTCGGCGTTGTCTTTTTTGTGGGCCGATGGAGCGGGTTCTTCGCGCTTTCTGAAGTTAGTTGGCTTATCCTCTCGGCAGCTTTGATTTGGTTTGTTCTCGCTATTCAGTTTCATCAACGTGCCTTGGCCGAGCAGGAAAAGCTCGATATAAGCCAATTGGCCGAGAGCAAGCAGGACTCCACAATATTCCAGGCAGGGGGGGAACGGGCTGTTATGTTTGCCGTTGCTCAACGCCGGCTCGATTTGCTCGAAAAATGGTTCATTCCCATATTCTCAGCAATTATAGCTGCTTACGAGGTAGCCATTGGGCTATATTTATTAAAAGCCGTTCTGACCCCCGCCGATTTCGAACCACAGCAGCCTTTGGTTTGTGCCGCTTGTATGACTGCCGTAGCGTTCGTCAGCTTCATAATTTCCCGCTACGCTACTGGTATGTCATCTCAGCCGCAGTGGAAACCCTTAAGGGCCGGCGGTAGCATTTTTCTCGGTATAGCTATTTTATGTTTTGCTCTGGCTATCAGCTTGGCACTTGTGCAATTCAGGACTTTCGTCGTAATAAATGTAATCGAATTTGTCGTCCCAATCTTACTGCTTCTGCTCGGTGCAGAAACCGCACTCAATATCGTCCTCGATATCTACCGACCAAGACTGAAAGGCCAATATGCCAGAAGCGCTTTTGACAGCAGGCTGCTGGGGACTATAAACGAGCCGGGCGGCATATTCCGAACCGCCGCAAGCGCCATCGATTACCAGTTCGGCTTTAAAGTCTCTCAAACCTGGTTTTATAAACTCATCGAAAAGGCAATTGCACCTTTGGTTCTTTTTGCTGTGGTGACCCTGTATCTGTTGAGTTGTATCGTTGTAGTAAATCCGAACGAAGAGGCAATAATAGAGCATCTCGGCAACCCTCTGAACCACGCCGGCCAAGTCAGGCTCGCCAGGCCCGGATTGACTTTCAAATGGCCCTGGCCCATCGATATCGCATATAAGCATCCCACGAAAATGATTTCGGAAATCAGCATCGGTTTCGTCCCGAAGTACAAACCGGGTACTCACGAATTGGACCGTGAGCCGCTGTTATGGGGCAAAGCTCACTATGAGCAGGAATACCTTCTGCTTGTCGCCGGTGAACAGACAATCACCAAACCAACACCAGGTGCCGTCCCTGTAAGCCTCATCATTGCTACTGTTCCCGTTCAATACAGAATAAAGGACTTATATTCTTTCATTTATACTCATAATGAGCCGGAGAAAATGCTCGAGGCTATTTGTTATCACGAGCTTACTAAGTTTGCAGCCAGCGCAAAGATAGAAGTGAATAACGAAGCCAATATAAACCAGAGCCTGCTGGGAGCCGGTCGCTCCGAAGCCAAGCGCACTTTAACCAATCGTATTCAGGCCGCCGCTGACGAAGCCGGCCTGGGTGTTGAAATCGTGTTTTTGGGCCTCCAGGGAATTCACCCGCCGCCCGAAGTCGCAGGAGATTATCAAAAAGTTGTTGGAGCCGTTCAAAAGAAACAGGCGCTCATCCTCGACGCTTATGCACAGCGCAACAAGGATCTGAGCGCCCTCGCAGGTTCTGTGGAAGAAGCTGACAGGCTTTATACCCTTGCGGCCAAATATCAGCGGCTTAAAGAAAAAAATCAGCCGAAGGACCTTGAAAAAATTGCCAGCGATTTAGATTTGGCATTCGCAGAAGCAAAGGGCGATATCTTTAGCGAATTGCGAAAAGCACAAAGCTATGCCTTTGAAAAGTCAACACTTGCCAGTGCTACAGGACAACGATTTGCCAGCCAGCTTAAAGCATACAGAGCTGCAAAAGAAATTTATAAACAGGAACAGAAATTAGCTGCCTTTGAGGAAGCCCTCGAAAATATACGAAAATATGTTGTAGTAGCCGACAAGAATGATACACAGGTTTTTATATTCGATGCCCAGGAAAAACTAACGCCAAGTTTATATGAATTAGGTGGCTACGAGGAGAGCACTAAAAAATGAAAAATATAGTTGTTACAATTTTTATCGTATTGATAGTTGCCGTTATGGTGCTGTATTTTATCTCGTTCCAGGTCAGGGAAATAGAATCTGCCCTGGTAACCACCTTCGGCAAGCCTACCCGTCCAATCACCGAGCCTGGCTGGTATTTTAAATGGCCGGTTCCAATTGAGCGCGTTTACAAATTTGATTCCCGAATGAGGGTCTTCGAAGCCGACCTCGGCGAGACAACAACCAAAGGGGCTGTGCCAATCATAGTAAATACCTTCATCGTCTGGAAAATCGCCGAGCCGCTCGTATTTTTCAATGCCGTTGGAACCATCAAGGAAGCCGAAAACAAACTGCTCAGCCAGCTCAGTGATACGCAAAATAAGGTAATCGGCAGGCATTACTTCGCTGAATTTGTGAACAGCGACCCCTCAAAAATACAATTCGAAGATATCCAAAACGAGATGCTTGCCGACCTTAAGCAGCCCGTCAGAGCCGATTACGGCATTGAAATCAAAACACTCGGCATAAAACAGCTTAAAATCAGTGAGGACGTCAGCAAAGACGTCTTTGAACGAATGAGAGCTGAAAGAAACCGCAGGACCGAAGCTACTATCGCCGAAGGAAACGCCGAGGCCGTCAGGATAAAAACCGACGCCGATTCAAAAAAGACGGAGTTGCTCGCCGCTGCAGAGGCAAGAGCGAAGGCTATACGTGCTGAGGGCGACGCAGAAGCCGCAAAATATTATAAATTGCTCGAGGAAGACCCCGACTTCGCAATATTTCTGCGGAACATCGAAGCCCTTAAGAAATACTTGGAGAAAAGGTCAACTATTGTTTTTAGTGCCGATACAGAACCGTTCGAGCTGTTAAAACAAATGCCCGACATCAAACCGAAAAAGTAATCTCGATGATGTCGGCCGGGACATAAATAGGTTACTATGGCAGAACAAAATAATAAATATCTGATACCTCAATCACCCGGAAAGCCCGCTGCCGATGATTTTGATGCCGCCGGTAAAGCTCTCTCGGAGGCATTGCGAATCAGCTTTATTATCCTGAAGGTAATAATGGTTGTGCTTGTTGTTGTTTTTCTCGTCTCGGGTTTTAGAACCGTTGAGCCTGACGAGCAGGCGCTTGTTTTGAGATTCGGAAAGATTTGTGGTGTAGGAGAAAAAAGAATCCTCGGGCCGGGATTGAAGTGGATTTTCCCGTATCCGATAGAAAAAATTGTAAAAATCCCCGTAGCTAAAAAGCAAAATTTGCCTATTAACTCGTTTTGGTATTACCAGAAGCCGAAGGAATTTCTCCCTGAAAGCCCGACAACCAGAATCCGCGTTCCGGCGACATTAAACCCTGTAATCGACGGCTATTGTATTACCCGAAGTGAAGAACACAACCGAGTTGTTGCTGATTCTACCGGAAGCGACTATCATATCGTCCATTGCAAATGGCAGCTAACTTATAAAATTGACGATCCTGAACGATTCTTTAAAAATACCTATACAGATGACGCAAAGCCGGGACAAAGCTATGCTGATGTTATAACAAAAAGTGTAAAACCGTTATTGGAGCATCTGTTCGAGGATGCGGTTGTAACCGCAATGGTTAACTACACCATTGACGAGGCGATTTCAAGCCAGGATAGAATCCCAAAACACGTAAAAAAATTATTGCAGGAAAAATTAGACCGGATAGAAAGTGGCATAGCAGTTGTATCGGCACAGCTCACCGACATAACCTGGCCTCGGCAGGTTGATAGAGCATTCCTGGCCTCTATCAAGGCGAGTCAGGAAAGTCAAAAGACCATTAGCCAAGCAAAGGGCTATGCTGAAAACACTCTTAACGAAGCCGCAGGCCCCGTTGCCGCCCGGCTTTTTGAAGCTCTTAAGGATGAAACTACACCCGAAGAGGAAAAAGAATTACTGTGGCCTCAGTTAGCCGGCCAGTCTCAGGAAAAAATCGCCGGCTCCAGGGCATATAGAACGAAAGTAGTGGAAACCGCCAAAGCAAATGCAGAATACCTCCAAAAACTACTGCCCGAATACCGCAAACGACCTGAACTCGTTGTTCAAAAAATCTATCAGGACGCTATTGAATACGTCCTTAACAACGTAGATGAGAAAATTATAATTCAACCTACTGAAGGTACCAGGGGCAGGGAGATTAGGATTCTCCTGAACAGAGACCCGGCGATAAAACCGAAATCTGAAGAAGAAAAATAATATTATGATACGATTCGTATAATATGGCTCATAGTCATTTACATCTGAAAGAGAACATCGCCGCTGAACATACCCGCGGCAAGCAGATTCGCGTAAGTATGGCCCTTGTAGGAACTTTAGCGGGGGGGATGCTTCTGTTAAGTAACCTTGTAGCCAGGTCCAGGTTTCTCTATGGCAGCGATAGTTTTCAAGCCGAGTCCCTTGCTATGGTCGGCGCAATACTGCTTGGGGCACCTATTGTCCTGCACGCGATAAAAAGTTTTATAAAAAAACAAATGCATATGGATGAATTGGTGGCCCTGGCAATAATCGCCGCTTTTGCCACGCAAAACTATGTCACCGCAGGGGTCGTCGCATTCTTTATGCTTATAAGTCAGCTTATAGAAAGTCGAACTGCTCTCGGTGCACGTGCTTCCATTGAATCGCTCATCAAACTCACGCCTACCAGAGCAAACCTTATCGAGCAGGGCGGTTCTGAAAAAGAAGTAAAAGTCAGCGCACTTCGGCCAGGCGATTGCATCCGGGTTCGGCCGGGCGACAACATATCCGCCGACGGTGAAGTTACAAAAGGTCTTAGCTCCGTTAATGAAGCAACGATAACCGGCGAATCCCTGCCCGTCGATAAGGTGCCGGGAATGCAGGTCTTCGCCGGAACAACAAACCTTACAGGTGCACTCGATATCACCGTAACAAAAGCCGGAAAAGATACAACTCTCGGAAAAGTCCAGTCATTGATTATACAAGCCGAGCAGACGAAGATACCGATTATGCGTATAATTGACACCTATGTTAAGTGGTACACGCCGACCATACTGATGATTGCAGGCATCGTCTTGTTCTTCACCAGCGATATTAACAGGGCGATTACGATACTTGTTATTTCCTGCCCCTGTGCGCTGATTTTAGCGACCCCGACGGCGATGGTCGCAGCAATTTCAGCCTCAGCAAGGCTTGGAATCCTAATAAAGAATGTCGCTGACCTTGAGATTGCCGGGAAGATGACGGCGATGGTCTTTGACAAGACCGGCACAGTAACGACCGGCCGGCTGTATGTGACAAAACTAACGCCCGCTGAAAATGTTGAGCCCGCTGAATTGTTGTCAGTCGCTGCTTCCGCCGAACAGATGAGCAAGCACCCCGCAGCAAGGGCACTACAGGAGGTAGCAAAAGAGGCAAATCTTACACTACCTGCGACGGACAATTTTAAGGAAACCCCCGGCAAAGGCGTAACTGCACTCGTTGACTCCGCTGAAATCATTGTTGGCAGAGACATGTTTCTGAAGGAAAACAACGTCGATATGACCAATGTTTCCGACCCGGCCCTCCACGAAGAGCAGGGCTTTAGCACTCTCTATGTGGCAAAGGATTCAAAGTGCATCGGCTGGATTGGTTTGCAGGATAAAACCCGGCCGGAGGCCAATCAGGCCATTGCCGAGTTGCTTGAACTCGGCATAAAGAGGATAACTATGCTCACAGGGGACAGAGATGATGTCGCCAATCGTGTCGCTGCCGAGCTGGGCTGTACCGATTTTAAAGCCCAGTGTTTACCACAGGACAAACTCTCCATTGTTGAGAAAATCAAAACTGACGGGCACACCGTCGCCGTGGTTGGTGATGGCATAAATGATGCGCCGGCCCTGGCGGCAGGCGACCTCGGCATCGCTATGGGAGCCGCCGGAAGTGATGTTGCTATAAATTCCGCTTCTATTGCGCTTATGAGCAACGATTTGAAGCGATTGCCTTTTCTCATTCGCCTTTCACGAAGAACCAGAGGCATTATCAACCAGAACCTTTTCTTTGGAATTATTTTTATCATTCTTGGTGTAGCCGCCGCCGCTGCTGCATGGCTGCCGACCGTTTATGCTGCCGTCCTGCACTTCATTGGTTCATTGATTGTTGTCTTTAATAGCGCGCGGCTTGTCCGATATGGCGAGGAACTCAGCCACGAACCGTAATCGCGATGCATCAATTGCATCCAATTCGAGATATGAAATTATGGAATACGCTGTTGAAACTTTTTCTTTGACCAAAATTTTCTCAGACTGGTGGGGACGGGACAAGGTTTATGCCGTTGACGACCTGAATTTACAGATTCAGTACAATGAAGTGTTCGGCCTTTTAGGTCCCAACGGGTCGGGCAAAACGACAGCGCTGAAAGTGCTGCTCGGATTGCTTTACCCCACAAAGGGCAAAGCCCTGTGCCTCGGCGGTGACGCCGCCAACCCTAAAATTAGCGCTCGCATAGGATTTATGCCCGAAGAGTCCTATCTTTACAGGTATTTAAACGCCCGTGAAACACTGGACTTTTACGGCAGATTATTTGGACTACCCTCCAAAGTGCGGAAAATGCGCATTGAAGTGCTGCTCGATATGGTCGGCCTAAAAGCTGTCGCAAACAGACCTATCGGAACCTTTTCAAAAGGTATGGCACGAAGAATTGCTCTCGCACAGGCCCTGATAAACGACCCTGATCTCTTAATGCTGGATGAGCCGACAACAGGGCTTGACCCTATCGGAACAAGGCAGATAAAGGATTTAATCCTGGAGCTTGCAAAACGCGGTAAAACAGTTTTGCTTTGCAGTCATTTGCTTGCCGATGTCGAAGATGTATGTGACAGAATTGCAATTCTGTACGGCGGCAAAATACAATCTGAAGGTAAAGTCAAGGAGCTTCTCCGGCAGACAAATAAAATGCAAATTACTACCGGCCACCTTAGTGATACTGCCATCGGGAAAATAAAACAGATAGTCAATAGCGAACAGGCTGACTGTGTTATTACCTCACCAATGGACAAGCTCGAAGCATTCTTCGTCAGAACCATTACTACAGCCCAGCAGCTATCTTTACCCACAAGCGGTGCAGTTAGTACCACTCAAATCGGTCATTTTCTCGCCCCTCAAACCCATCCCGAAAGCTTACTCGATAAACTTGTCTCCACGCCGGTATCACGGCAAGGTCTCTCAAAACCTCCGACAACTAAGCAAGTCGTCCGCCCTGAACCCGCTGAATCCAAACCTGATGAGCGGTTACTTGGCAAGCTAACCGAGCAGACCCCGCCGGCCGAATCCAAACCCGTCGATAAAACAAAACCGGTTGAACCCAAAGCACCTCAGAAAGAGCAAATCAAAAAGAGCATTTTAGACCAGCTCACAGACCGCTCATCAACCCAAAATGACAATAAACAGCAATCTGACAAACCACAGACAGGAGACCCCGGCAATGCGTAGTATCTGGGCTGTCGCCACGAATACCTTCAAACAAGCTGTCAGGATGAAAATTGCTGCTGTTTTTATAATCTTACTGATTGTTCTGCTGCCGACTATGGCTGTTTCGATGACGGGTGATGGCACCTTGAAAGGCAAACTCCAAACCTTTGTAAGCTACGGCTTTTCGCTCACAAGTCTGCTGCTCTCTTTGCTCACGATAATAGTTTCAGTTTATTCATTAACCAGTGACATCAACCAAAGACAAATATACACCGTTCTTACCAAGCCTATTCGTCGTTTTCAGTTTCTTTTCGGCAAATTGCTCGGCATAATATTGTTGGATGTGGTTTTACTCGTACTTTTTTCCACTCTAATATACGCCATTATTATTTACATACCGAAATTCCAAAAAGCAGGTCCTGCTGAACTTGCACAGGCCAACAATGAGTTTTTCACCGCCCGGGCCGGATTAACACCTCCGGAAGTCGATGTCACACAGGAGGTAATTGACACCTATAACCGGCTTGCAGAAACCGATCAGCTGCCGCCCGATATCATTGAAAATAAAACCTCACGTGAAGATTACATCGAAGCCCTTACGCATAATATAAAACTTGGTAAACGAGCTGTTGCGGTTGGTCACGACCTGGCGTGGGAATTTAAAAACATTAAACCTCTCGAGCCCGGCCAGAGCTTGTTTATAAGATTCAAATACAATGTTTCGGTAAATCCGCCCGACCTGCAGATAATCAGCAAATGGTTCGCAGGTGATGACAGGCAGGTCAAATATGGTGCGAATGTCCAGACACCGATTTATACTTTTGACCGCAAAGACCTCATTCGCACTTTTCATGAGATAGAGGTCCCTGCCGACGCCGTAGCGGAAGATGGCTATCTGGCTGTCGGATTCTTCAATGTCCCCTTGAACGACACAGTTGTAATCTTCCCGACCGAGGACGGCCTGGAAGTGCTTTATAAAGCCGATACCTTCTACGCTAATTTCCTAAGAGCTGTTCTTTTAATCTTGTTCCGTCTGATTTTCCTTGCTTGTTTGGGAATATTAGCCTCGACTTTCCTCTCATTTCCCGTAGCTATATTACTTTCTCTTGCAATCTTCTTCATCGGAACCATCAGCGGCTTCTGTTTGGAATCCTTTGATTTTCTAAGCAGAAACCTAAGCAGCGTGTATTCCTATACTGTCAGGCCCATCGTTCAACTCTTGCCGCAGTTTGATAAATTCAGTCCGACAAAATTCCTGGTTTCTGCGCGATTATTGAGCTGGTCTTTATTGGCCAAAGTCGTCTTTTATTTGATTTGTATTAAGGCCGCTTTATTATGGCTTGCAGCCCTACTTATTTTCCGTTATAAAGAAATTGCAAAAGTTATTGTTTAAAAAATATCTCTGAAGCTCTTTGGATTCTAATCTTCACTTTTCCTATGCGTTTACGTGACACAATAATTTGGTCTGTTTGTATTATACTCGCTGCCTCATTGTTCATTACCGCCGGAATGCAGCTTGATTTCATAAATTCCCAGCGAAAGGAAATGAAGTTGATAATCAACGAGCCACTTGAAAACGCTCCGCCTTCACTGGCATTCGCAACTATCGCTCTGGGTGCTTTTCGAGGTCTGCTCGTGGATATCCTGTGGCTGCGGGCAGACAAACTTAAAGACGAGGGTGAATTCTTCGACGCCAAACAGGTTGCGGAGTGGATAACCATTTTACAGCCACGTTTCGCTTCTGTCTGGGAGTTCCATGCCTGGAATATGGCTTATAATATTTCTGTCGCTATGCCGGCAACTCAGCCTGAAGAACGATGGCGATGGGTCAAAAATGGCTACGAGCTGCTTCGCGACCGGGGTATTCCATTAAACCCTAAAAGCATTTTGCTCTATCGTGAGCTGGCCAGAATATTTCAGAACAAAATGGGTTTCGTATCGGACGATGCGCACAAATACTACAAGCTGCAGTTGGCGATGGCCATGGAGCCCCTGCTTGGACCGGCAGATGACCAGTATTTCAAGGCGCTTGCCGAGGCTCCAACCGACTGGGGGCAAATTATAAAAGACCCTGATGTCGCTCTGCTGATCACAGCCTTAAAATCTGCCGACAAAACATTCGAGAACGATAACGATTTTGTGGGCAATTATTTATCTTTAAGACAAAACCCCGCCAGATTCAACCCTGATGCCTTTAAAGTAATAAACAACTTCAGAGGCACCGAGGCCATCGAGAAATTCGATATTTTCGCCAAGGCTTACCATTTACGAAACACCTGGAAACTTGACCCGCTCTTAATGCAGCAGTTAAACTCTACTTTTGGCCCTATCGACTGGAACGACCCTAACAAACATTTGCCTTTGGATTGGAGGCACCCGGACACCCACGCAATCTACTGGGCAGCCAAAGGCTTACAGGTAGCCAGTAAAGAGGAATTCTCTGTACCTGAAATTCACACCGACCGTATCATAAACCACAGTATGCAAAACCTCTTCCGCAACGGAAAAATATTTATCTATGATGTGCCGGTCGAAACACCTTCGGACTCTTACTCGCAAACACCGTCCTACTTCGGCTCGGCATCGCGGCAAGACAAGCAAACAAAGATAGAAAAAGGGATATTCTTGCGCCCGGATTTGAGAATGTTTGAGCCATACAACGAGGCCATACTGGCGAGAATCGAAAAATACGATTATCTAAAGGACATTAAATCGGGTAGCCTTGAATCCCTCAAAATCAGCCACCGAAATATGCTCAGAAACGCCGTTTTTTCCTTCTATCAGGCAGGTCATATTAAGTACGCTCAAAAAATCTACGACCGGATGAGGGAGCTTTACCCACAGGAAGAATTCAAAGTCCCTCTCGTTATCTACATCAGAAATCGGCTCCGTGAAGAGCTTCAGCACACTACCGTAGATAACGCAAAGGAAATGGTGGAACTGATGTTGCGGGAGAGCTACTTCAGATATGCTATGCACGACGACGACGAGGCGTTCGGTAGAGAAAAAATGGCAAAAGAAGTTCACGACCATTACCAGTCGCCGCGCGTGGACGAACACAGGATTGACCTGCCCGACTTCACTTTGTTAAGATACCTTGCGCTTATAGACTTTTTGAACGACCGGCAGTATCCTCCGAATATGAGGGCGGCCCTGTATAACCGAATAAGGCTGGAAAGGCCGGAACTCGCCGAGCAGCTCGAAAAGCAGGAGGAAAAACTCTTTAAGAAGCTCAAACAGTCAAAATGACCTTTGGCCAAGAACGCGCGCTCTTCGTATGCATAATGAACTTTTGCAGCAACTGACACCTTCACAAAGCACAGCTGTCTTTCACGTCCATGGGCCGTTGCTTGTCCTTGCCGGCCCGGGCAGCGGCAAAACCCGTGTTATCACTTATCGAATCGCCGCACTTATCGACTCAGGCATCAAACCATACAATATTTGCGCCATAACATTCACAAACAAAGCCGCCGACGAGATGCGCCAAAGGGTAGTTGCCCTCGAAACTCCCGCCGGTGCCCATATCAGCACCTTCCACTCTTTCTGCGTCACCATATTGCGCCGATACGCGGACAAGGCAGGCATAAAACCCGGCTTTAGTATCTATGATGAATCCGACCAGGCTAAGTGCATCAAGCAGGCCGTGACAGATTGCGAGCTTGACACCACTAACTTTCCTCCAGCTCGAATGCTCGATGCAATCTCCACGCGTCTGAAAAATAACCTTATAGACGTCGACACTCTTAAGGCTAATGCTGATGATTTTTTTAGCGAAATGTTAGCCAGGATATATGACCGCTATCAGGGCATCTTAAGTGAAAATAACGCCCTGGATTTTGACGACTTACTGATGAAAACCGCTTTTCTGCTCCGCGACCATCCCGATGTCTGCTCCGAGCTTTCGAATCGTTTCAAATTCCTGCTCATCGACGAATACCAGGACACCAATCACGCCCAGTATAATATCGCCAGAGCGCTTGTCTCGGCGCACGGCAATATTTGTGTAGCAGGCGACCCTGACCAGTCCATCTATCGCTGGCGAGGCGCCGACATCCGTAACATTCTGGATTTTGAAAATGACTGGCCTGATGCCGCTGTCGTCAAGCTCGAGGAAAACTTTCGCAGCAAACCTGAGATACTTGAGATAGCCGACAGGCTGATTGCGGAAAACCGAAATAGAAAGCAAAAAACGCTCATCCCCACAAAGCCGCCGCCTGCACACGTTGCCATAACCGCCTTTGAGGACGAGCTTGAAGAGGCCGAAGCCGTCGCTCAACGTATAATGGAACTGACCGGGGAAGGTGCTTTTCTAAAAGATATGGCCGTATTTTACCGTGTCAATGCCGCCAGCCGTGTCCTCGAAGAGGCATTCATCCGAAATAAAATACCATACCAGATTATCCGGGGTGTGGAGTTCTACCGCAGGAAAGAAATCCGGGACCTGCTCGCCTACCTGAAAATCCTTGTCAATCCCGATGATGAAGTAGCTCTTCTGCGCATTATCAACACACCTGCCCGCGGCATAGGAAAAACTACAATCGACAAAATCTACTCCTTCGCCAATCAGAATAATATCACCTTCTTTGATGCCCTCAAAAAAGCGGTGCATATCGATTCCCTTTCTAACGCTCCGAAGACTAAAATCGCCGCCTTCGTCAAAATGCTCGAGCAGTTCAAAAAAGACATTATAGGTAAGGTTGCGCCGCTTGCCGAGCGTATCTTTATCGAAACCGGCCTGGAAAAATCACTCCGGGACTCTGGCACTGAAGGACAAAATGCCATCGACAATGTCAATGAGCTGATAAACGCCGCCGCTCAATACGACCAGCAGGCCGAAGACCCCTCACTGCCCGATTACCTTCAGCAGATATCGCTCGTCAGTGATATCGATGCGTATGATACCTCCGGTGACCGTGTTGCTTTAATGACCTTACACACCGCAAAGGGCCTGGAGTTCGAGAATGTTTTCATTGTCGGTGTTGAGCAGGGCCTGTTGCCGCACGAAAGAAGTAACACCGATGACCAGGAAGAGCTGGAGGAGGAGCGCAGACTCTTTTTCGTCGGTATTACCCGTGCCAAGTCCGGCCTTCATATAAGTTACGCTCAATACCGTAAGATACGAGGCCAGCAGCTTCGAACGATACCCTCGCAGTTCCTTTTCGAGCTTGGAACCGACTTCACGGATTTAGCTCAGGGAAATAACGACTTGTCTGATATTTCGCAATACACAACACGCAATACGCAATACGATTTTGCCCCCGGCCAGCCCGTCCGTCACAATTTTTTTGGCCGTGGTATCATCAAGGAATTCATCGATATGGGCGAAAACAGCGTCGTCGTCGTTAAATTTAACACAGGACAAACAAAATCGCTTATGCTAAAATACGCCAACCTCTCAAAGTTATAAAAAATCTGTCAAAGGCAGCTAAAAAATGGGTAAAGTTCAGACATATGAAAATACTGACAAACCAACAAAGAATCGCTTCTATGCTAAGATGGTTTTAATCATATCTTTGATTATAGCAGCATTTTTAGTTATTAAAACGATCTCAACCACAAAGCCTCAAATAAAATTTAACTATATTACTGAATACAACAAAGCTGCTAAGCCTGTCAACTACGACCCAAATGACAACGCAGCGCCATATTACCAAAAAGCACTTGAGTTATGTGTGGAACGACCGGAACAGATAAGCAAAGCAGATATTAAGAGCTGGCCGAAAGACCTTCCTGAAGACAAACAGCTTCTGCTTCAAAACTGGGTTTCCACTAATAGCAACGCCCTCGAACAATTAGAACTCGGAACCCTGAAACCTTACTATTGGCTCGAATATCACGGAAGTTCGATGTGGGATATTGCAATGCCGCCCCTGAAGAAAATAAAAAGCTTAACGTCTGTGCTTTGTTTACAGGCAAAGCTCAATGCGGCAGGAGGTAATTTCGAAGCAGCTTTTTCAAACCTGTTGGTATGTTATAGATTTGGTATGCACCTCACTGGTTCAAAAACCGTAATTGAACAATTAGCAGGCATAGGCATTAGCGCAAATGCAGTGCTAAATGGCCTTGAAATCCTCGATAAAACAAAACCAGACTCACCTTTATTGAAAAATTTCCAATCGCAGCTTGAATCGCTTACTGACAGGCAAAGTTACGCTATTGATTTCACTGCTGAAAAATTTCTGGTTTATGACGGCATCCAGCGAATATTTACTGATGACGGCAAAGGTGGAGGCCGTTTTTACTATGATAGCCAACTGGTATCTGAAGAAGACAGAGACGATTGGGAGAAAATGGACAGACGAGAAACTGATAAACTCGCCCATAAGGTCTTTGAATATTTGGATTTTGCCACCCATCAAACACCGTACTGGTTGCATAAGGAAGGAAAGGACCCTGAAAAAGTTGCAGAAGAAATGACAAAGGATAATCCTCTTTTGAACATATTAGCACCGGCCCAGGCTAAAACCCTGCGGACCTTTGCCAGAATTAAAGTTCATACCGATGCGTTGATAGCAATGATTGCTCTTTTACGATACAAAGCCGAAAAAAATTGCTTGCCTGAAAGTCTTGACCGGCTCGTCGCAAATGGTTATCTAAAAAGATTGCCGGTTGACCCCTTCAGTGGCAACCCATTGGTTTACAAACAAATCGGCGATGATTTTATACTTTATAGTTTCGGAGAAGACTTCGACGATGACGGCGGAACACCAAGTGAATGGGGCAAAGGTGAACAAGGCGGCGACCAGGTCTTCTGGCCGATAAGCAGAAAAAAAGAGTAAAAATAGTGTCTCCGTGCCTAAACTCAATTAAGGAATATATTAGTGTCAGAATCACAAGTTAAATTATACTACAAAAACACTACTGTGGAAATCATAGGTAGCGAGCACGGCATAACTGACGCTCAGCTAAAAATCCTTGCTGAAAAAACCTCGCCGTTAATCTCTCAGTTAAACGCCGAAAGAAAAGCTGGTAAAACACCTTATAGAGAACTGCCATTCAACAAAGAAATTGCCGAAAGAGCCAAAGCACTTGCTGCTGAACTTAAAGGCAGATGTGAAAATCTTGTTGTGCTCGGTATTGGCGGTTCCGCCCTCGGCAACATCGCTTTGCAAACAGCACTAAATCCTTATATGTACAATCTCGACGATTCGCAACGTCCCGGCCCGCGTCTTTTTGTCTTCGACAACATTGACCCGCCGCAATTAGCTTCGTTTTTGGACTGGCTCGGCGACAAGCTCGATAAGACCATATTTAATGTCATCAGTAAATCCGGCCAAACCGCCGAGACCGCCGCCCAGCTTCTAATTATCCGCAAATTACTTTCAGATAAACTCGGCCCTGATAGTTTCAAAAACCAGGTAGTTGCTACCACCGACCCTGAGCAGGGGACACTGCGAAAAATCGTTGCAGAAGACTACCTGCAATGCCTCGAAGTACCGCAGGGCGTCGGCGGCAGATTCAGCGTCCTAAGCGCGGTGGGCCTCTTTAGCGCTGCTATGTGTGGTATTGATATCGATTCGCTCCTCGAAGGTGCCCGTGATATGGATAAAAGGGTCAGCGATGAGGATTTCTTCAATAATCCCGCTGCAATCAACGCCGCAATTAACCACCATTTTTACAATCAAGGCAAAAAGATTTCTGTAATGATGCCATATAGCTTTGCTCTCAAAGACTTGGCTGATTGGTACCGCCAGCTTTGGGCTGAAAGTCTTGGAAAAGCTCGCGCTTTGAATGGCAGCGAAGTCCACATCGGCCCAACACCAATCAAGGCTATCGGCGCCACCGACCAACATAGCCAGGTGCAATTGTATCGTGAAGGACCAAACGACAAATTGTTCACTTTCCTGCAGGTCGATAACTTCAACAAGGACCTCGAAATAGGCCCAGCCCCCGATTGTGCCCCCGAGCTTGGCTTCCTTGCCGGTAAAAATTTGAGCACGCTGCTCAACAGTGAAAAGAAAGCAACCGAATTCGCCCTTTTACAAAGCAATCATCCCTGCCTTACTATCATTTTCCCTCAGGTAAATGCTTATACGGTCGGCCAGTTTATCTACTTATACGAGGTAACAACCTCTCTTGCAGGCGCACTATTCGGCGTCAACCCTTACGACCAGCCTGCCGTCGAGCTGGGTAAATATGCCACATTCGCACTTATGGGCAAACACGGCGATGAATATGAAAAACTGGCACAACAAATCCAACCTCTAATCGAAGTTGACGGAGACTTCCTGGTCTGATGCACTCTCTTCTCTCCGACTATTTGGCGGATTTGTCTGCTCAGCACATCACCCATCTTCGCCTCGTGAGTATGTTGGCGGTGTTGGTAATCGGCCTGCTTTCGGGTTATCTGGCAAGCAGTCGTTTCGGCCTGTCGGAACATCTCGCAAAAAAAATAATGACCATCGTTCTGGTCTGTTTCAGCTGGCTCATTGCTCTGCTCGTAATCTGGCCGATGCAGCTCAGCCGCCAGCTCATTTGGCTGCCGATAGTAGGCGTTGTTTTAATGTTGACAAGTACCGCTTGTTCAGCAGGTCTTTTTTATTTCCTCGAACCTGACCGAAGAAGCCGATTAACGCTCATACTCGCAGGAGGCCTGAGTAATACCGGATATACCGGCGGAGCATTCGTTTGTTATGTTTTATTTGGTACAGCGGGACTCGCTCTGGCGAACATATATCTTTTAATTTGTTTGCCTACCTTTTATCTTATCTATTTACCGCTCCTGAAGATTCGCGAACTTCGCAAAGAGGACCGCAACTCTGGATTAAAGCTCAACTTTCTGTTGGATTTGCGAATGCTCGCCACCCCGGCTATAATAGCTGCTGTAATCTTAAATTTGACTAACGTAAAACCACCTGTTTTTATAGCGAAATTCCATATAATTGATATCTTGGTTTATATTGCATCCAGTCTGTCTTTCTTTGCAATTGGCCTACGGGTAAAATTATCCCGCCTCAAAAATTATATAAACTTGTATTTTCCGATTGCCGCGGTAAAATTTATTTTAACGCCGGCTGTAGCACTCTTGATTATCACTCTGCTGTCGATAACCGGGCAAAACTTAAATAGTATGTTTCGAAAGGTTATAATAGTTTTATCAGCTGCTCCCAGCGCTGTTCTTATGGTGACGATGAGTAATGTTTTTGATTTAAACGGCCCATTGGCCAGCGCGCTTTGGGTGGTTACGATGGCTATTTTCGTTGCAATAGTTGTCCCTGTACTATTTTTTCTCTTAACTTGAAAGGCCTTTGGTGATGGATTATGTAGTGGTAATGGCCGGCGGCACCGGAAAAAGATTATGGCCTCTCAGCCGCCAAAAACACCCAAAACAGGTCTTAAAAATCCTCGATGGTAAAACGCTTCTTCGTCATTGCTTCGAACGTCTCTCGCCCATATTTGACCAGAGAAATATAATTATTTTCACCAATGCAGGTTACGCAGACCTCGTCCGTGAAGACCTCCCGGAGTTGCCTTTCAATAACGTCATCGCTGAGCCGGTCGTTCGCGACACTGCCGGCGCCATCGGATTGGCCGCAACCATTCTGACCAAGTATGACCCCAACGCCACAATGGCCGTCGTAACCGCCGACCAGTTAATAGAACCTCCTGAGGTGCTTCAGCAGGCGATTAAAGATGCTCTGGTTTTTGTAAATCAAAACCCGGACAATATGATTACGTTCGGCATTCGACCGACCTTTGCCAGTACCCAGCTTGGTTATATAAAATGTGCCGAACCCAAAAATTGTCCCCCTTGCAAAAACGAAATATACACAGTCGAAGCATTCAGGGAGAAACCGGACGAAAAAACCGCCGATAAATACCTCAAAACCGGCCTTTCCCTGTGGAATTCCGGTATGTTTGTCTGGAAGGCCAAAACAATTTTAGCCAATCTGGAAAAGTTTCTACCGGAAGCTACCGAGCCTCTCCGTAAAATTCGAGCCGGCTGGGACAGCCCGAATCAGCAGTCAACCATCGAGGAATGGTTCCCCAAACTGCCCAAAATTAGTATCGACTACGCCGTTATGGAAAAGACTGAAAAAGTCTGCGCAATAAAGTTGGATTGTCGTTGGATTGATATGGGTTCTTTCGCCGCTCTCGCTGATATTATCTCCTCTGACAAAGACAATAACATAGTCGTAGCGGTTCAGAGCGAGCTTCTTGACTGCAAAAACAGCATCGTCGTTACCGAAGACAAGAAACATCTAATCGCCGCTGTCGGCCTGCAGAATATAGTCGTTGCTCACAGCCCCGATGCCACACTCGTATGCCACATCGACCATACTCAGAGACTAAAGGAGCTGCTCGAATTAATAAAGCAGCACACCGGCGAAAAATTCCTATAGATAGTATTTAGCAAACAGCCAGATGCGATACTTGGCAATAGATTACGGCGATAAACACACCGGACTTGCAATCTGTGACCCCACAGAGACAATCGCCTCGCCGTTTCTTGTAATTGAAGGCCAGAAAGACCTCATCAAAAAGATTACAGATATAGTCAGAAGCGAAAACGTCGATGCCATCGTCCTCGGCCTGCCTTTGAATATGGATGACTCTCAGGGTCCCCAGGCAAAACGTGTCTTCCAGTTCGCCGAGCAGTTAGAAAATCATCTGCAGGTTCCAATACACTTTCAGGATGAAAGATTAACCAGTTTTGCTGCCGAAAAGAAATTAGCCCCCGCAGAATATACAAGGAAGAAAAAGAAAAAACGTCTCGACGCCGTCGCCGCCGCCGAAATCCTGGAGGCATTCCTCGAACAAAAAAACGCATAAATAATACAGCTGATAACTAAAAGCTGTAGCGCACGGCTGTATAGATATTGGAATTATTTTGAAATTGTCCGAAGAAAGTGCTCTGATAATCACCGATGAATATATTAGCACCAGCCTCCACAGCCAAGTTATCACTTACCTTATAATTTACGTTCGGCCGCATATAAACATCTTTGTCCGATGGCGAAAAGTATGTAAATAATGAGCATCGAAGATTTTGATTCATCAAAAGTTTCGTCAAACGCATTGTTATCAGGTGCCTGTCCCTGTCGCGTGCCAGTCCAGCCGGTGTACTGTTCTTATGCCTGTTATAGTGCAGTATATGTTCGACATAATATTGAAGACCTGCTGTGAAATCTTTACCGACCTCTTGAGTATAGCCCGCCAGAAACCGAAATTCGGAATTGTTTATAAGTCCGTTTTTTCCGCTTTGGTCGTCGTCCGATTCATAATACCCCAATTCCAGGTTCCCTATACCTTTGCCGACATTGCCTCGAAGACTCGCTCCATAGACATTCAGGTCTGGAAATATCGCCTGTGTAGCTGCGACATTTTGTCCTCCAGGACTTTTCCAGTAGCCGCGGTAACCGTAGAGGGCAAATTCGTAACTATTGATATTTTTATATACTCGTACGGCAATTTCATCATCTCTGAACCAGCGGTCCGGCTTGTTGATACGCTGTCTCGCATCTGTGCCTGCCAATCTTCCCATGTTCGAATTCCAGTACGAAATGCGCTCGCCGCTTATAAATCTGTCGGGGTCGAATTTAGGTGTATAGACGATATCAACATTGGCTAACTTGCTGAAAAAACTGGCCTTCACCGCATCGGACGGCGCTTTTAGATATTCGACATCTCTGCCGATAAAGAAAGACTGCCAGTCTTTCGGAAACAAATCGTTAATAAAGACAAGGTCCCCCGTCCCCCACGTCAGGATTTGTCTTCCGACCTTCAAATCCATAAAACCGACCGGCATCGTGAATATATATGCCTCGCGAATATCGAAATCCGCTTCTTCCGTCACCCAGTCCCCCAGCACGTCCCCTTTGAACTTCAAATCAGCCCCCTCAAGATATGAGGTCAAATCAAGCTGCAGCCGCGTCTCCATAATTGACATATCTTTTTCATATTTGTCGTTCTGCAGCCGGTATCCCGCTCTTAATTCATAAAAGCCGTGTATTTCTATTGGCAACTCTGACAGAAAAGAACTGTCACTATCCCCATTATCACCCCGGACCGTAACGGGAAAAGAAAAAACCGCAATGAGTATAACTACAAAAGCCGATATATACTTCATCGAATTATCTAATTGCCTCTCGCGGCGGCCGGCGAAGATAACGCTCGGTAAATATGTCCTCAAGATTGATATCGTATTTAACATTGCTGAATTCCATTTCAGTTTTACTGCCTGTCTTTAAATCCGAAACTACCGACTTAACAACCGTGTGAAACCCCTGAATTTCTTCTATCTTTACTGATTCGATAATGCGATAGAGTTTATTACTCTTGTCGTAATACTCCATTTTCATCGGCACAAAATTTTTACGGTCTATCGAAACATTGTAATAGCTGAACTCCACGTTATCGCCCTGTTTCGGCACGTTTTTAACTACGAACAATTCTTCCGTGGTCTTAACAAGCTCATGGGTATCTTCTTCCAGGCTCCTGCCTGAGACGTCTTCATATAGAAAATCAGAACCCACAAAACTCGTCCGCTTATCGCTGGCGGCGATTCGCTTCACAAGGTCGAGACTCGGTAGATACAGCCATCTGTCGTCGTCCTTATTTATATCAGCGTGCTTGTGCACCATAAAAACCATTTTACGAACGTCCGCCGGCTTCAAAAAATAAACATAATATTTCTGGTCGCCGCCGTCTTCGACGTCCTTTCTCAGTATTATAAACTCTCGTTCTCTTGTTCGTCCCTGCTTGTTTGTTATTACCATTTTGACCTTTGCTTTGCCGTCGCCGCCCTGATAGTAAGCGACCATATTGGCCTTGTTGACTATAGTCTGAATATCAGGGACTTCTTGAGTTGAATTTGGCTCATTTGCCGCAAAAAGCGGTAGCGAAACAGCAAACACTGCCGTTATTATGAGTATTATTTTCATCCTATACCTCACTTTCCATTTTCTTTTGCTCAGCGGCTATTTTACACGCTCGCCTGCGGGACATTATCCCGCAAACCAGGGCCATAATTGGTATTAATATTATACTGACCCAAACGAGTTTATTCCACCTGACAATAGCAAACTGGTGTATGTTTACCGTGACCAGAAGCACCAATGCAGTTGATATAATCATACAAAAGGCGCAGTTGCAGCTCGGCCTCATCGGCTCAACCATAGCCCTGAAGAGCCTTTTCTCAAAGACTCTGATAACAGCAGGTAACACCATTAGTGTCACTACTCCGGAGACTATCATAATCGCGCAGACAAAGATTCCCACTGTTTTATAAGGCACAAGCGGCGCCGCCAGAAGAGGCAAAAACCCGATTGATATTACGATTACATTTCTGCTGATGGCCCTCGCTGGCTCGCCGAACATCTCAGGTAACGCTTTCTCCCAGGATTTGCTCAGCCGGTATGCTTCTCGGGCGCGTTCGAGAAAATGTATCGCAAAATCCACCGCCATACCGAGCGTCAGGGCGCTCAATACCGCTACTGGCATATCGTAATCCTTGCCCGTCAGTCCGATTATGCCGTAAATAGCTCCTATAGTGATAGTCAGCGGCATCATACATATAAGACCCCAAAGTACCGAGCGGAAAAGAATTGTCATCATAATAAATACTATAATAAAGCTGCCCAAAAATGATTGCAGCATCCCCCAAACCATCTTGTCCTGCCATACTACGTTTATATAGGTAAGCCCAGCCCAGTTATATTTCACAGGTACCGGCGGTGGATTCGCTTTGAAGAAATCATCTACCGCACCGACTATACTTTGCATGTCCTTATTGTCCCCGCTGGTCAGTTGAATCCAGATATTGGCGTGCATATAATCGTATGTCACCAGGTGCCATAAATCATCGGGATTATGGCTGCTCTGGAATTGCATCAGGCACTGGGCAACGGCCCCTTCACTGTCTGGAATAATATAACTTTCTGCCTTACCGTCCGTAAGCTCCTGATACACCTTCTTGACAACATCTGCCACCGAATTACTTTTCCCAACTACGCTGATACCCGCAAGGTATCCCTGCAGCCGTTCGATATATCGCAGCATCTCCGGCTGTTTGAACAATTTCAGTTTCTCTTTTTCTAAATCGAAAAAGTCCGCTATTTCATACCATATATCGGCATCTTTTTCCCCTGCTGCATCAGCTTTGTCGGAGGCCAGACTGCTTAACTTATCGAGCAGTTCACCTTTACTCTTCGCCGACTCCGCTTGTTCCGAAACCATCTTCTCTGCCTCGGTAAAGACAGCATCGACGTCAGAAAAGCTTTCCTGCATTTCAATCCTTTTTTTCGATAATCGCTCATTAAGCTCCTTGATATATTGATTTGAAACACCTTCCTCTTCCACTCCGCTGAGCACTAAATAGGCCATATAAGTCCCGCCGAAATGTTTGTTCAACTCGATATCAGCTACTCTTATAGGATGGCTTTTTGAGAACCATTTCACCGGGTTGTCGTTTATTTGTATATGTGCAATCCCGTAAACGGAAACCGCCGTAACTACCAGCATAATTATCAGGATTGGTTTTGCCTTTGTATACGTAAATCGTCCGCACGAATACATCAGCCTGGCAAGCCAGGTTTTCTTTTCGCCGTGCTGTGCAGCCCGCCCGAAGTTCTCAAGAGTTTTGTCTCTGAGCATCATTACATACGCCGGGACAAAGGTCACAGTGAACAACCACGCAATCATAATGCCGGTAGCAACGAATATACCGAAGACCTGCACAGGCGGAATCGGTGTAAGCGCCAGCGACGCAAAACCTGCCGCCGACGTCAGTGAAGTATACAGCATCGGCGTAAAAAGATTGCTCATAACCTCAACGATTGTATTTCTTCTGCCTTTCTGTGGACTATAAAGGTCGAAAAATTCCGAAAGTATATGCACGGAATCCACCACTGCTATCGGCATAAGGAAAATTGGTATCATCGAGCTCATAATATGAACGGGGTAGCCGAGCCCGATTAAAAGTCCCATCGTCGAAATCACCGACACTATTGCTATTATCATCGGCGAGACAATCAACACTATTTTTCGGAAGAATAGCAGCATCAGGATAAAAATCACCAGCATCGCCAGTGGTGCCGACAAAGCCATTTGGATAAACATCTCTACGCCGAAAGTATCTTCCGCAACGGGCAGCCCCGTAATGTGATATTTCTCATCTCCGCTGAAAGTGGCAATTTTTTCTTTCAGCTTCCCGTAAACCTTATAGCTCAAATCCTTGCTTGTAAGGGGCAGATACAGACACATTGCCTTGCCATTTTCGGATACAATCGTCCCGTAGAGCAGTGGATTCGACATTGCCTTGTCCCTGATTTCCAACGCCTGTGCCGCAGTAGTAGGGGGCTTTAGCATCAGCCATTCGAACTTAACTTCCCCCGGCCCGCCTTGGCCTATGTGGTCCACCGTCGAAGGGGCCAGAATATCGACTTCCACTACACCGATTTGCTCGTTCGGATTGTTTTTATCTTCCCAGCGAAGCGTTTTCGCAAATTCTGCCAACTCATAAATTCTGATTAATGAGGCAGGATTAAAAACCCCGTTCGGATTTTTATCGTTAACAATCCCGACGACCACTATATCGTTTAAAGAAAACTGCTTTTTGGTCTGATTATGAAAAATCCTGACTGCTTCATCCTTTGACAGCATATTCTCAGGGTCGGTATCGACCTTGATAAGAGGTATAAATGCCCCCAGCCCCAGCGTAAATATAATCATTATTACAGTAACTAATTTATAGTGTCTTAGGGAATAGTCTGTAATTTTCTCTTTGAAATCTGCTTGCATAACTTACGTAACTTCGTTTTCGAGTTTTACTGATGCAAGGATTTTTCTGCACGTGCAGTGGTTTCCAAGGTGACACAAGGCAAGTTTCGACGCAACGAATTTAATCGGAAATGATGGCAGCTCACTCAGTTCACCATACCCAATCGTTATATGAGGGAAAAATTTGTCGAAACTTGATTTCTCCCGATAGTTTTTAATCCAAAGTAATGTAGATTCTTCGACCTCGCCTTCGGCACACACCATATCACCGGTGACATTACAGCTTAAATACGGCGATAGCTGTTCCATAACCGTTTTATGAAGCTGTTGAAGTTCTTCTGTTTTTTCCACTTCAAAAACCGACACCTTTTCACTGGCCGAATTCCCCGAACTGTGCACCCCTAAAACTGTCAAATCGCCCAAAAGACATTCCTTTGCAATTGTTTGTAAAATTTTATCAATTGGGGCAATATCATCTTCATCTATACATCCCATAGCTAAGGAAATATGAGGCAGGCAATCTTTTGTGTTCAGTAATATTTTCTTGCCGAATTTTTTCGCCAGCTTGGAGTTTGCTTCAATCGCCTTATCTGTCATCGTCTGGTCCGGCAGCAGAACAACATCAATCGCTTTTTTACCCATACCCCTCTTTCATCCCCAATTGGAAATCTTAAATCGAAAGCGCTTCCCCAGCAGGGGACATACCCCGTCATTGCCGTCGGCTCTTACTCGGTAACCTTATAAACCGTATCGTGTTTTCTTACCCTCTCGCTGACCTTCACCCCGACGGAGTCGCCTGCCTTGGCCTCTTCGACGTTTGCATTTTCAATCTGCATCGATTCAACAACCATCTCTACGTCGGTGGTGTGGCCCTTAATGTGGATTTTATCTCCCACTTTTAGACCTGCCTTCAGCTCGATAGCGGCCACTACAGGCCGGGCAAAGAAATCTGATACCGTTCCAATCACTTCCTCAGCCATCTCTGTCTCCTTTAAGTTTAATTACTTGCCTTTGAATAATAAGAATATAACGTCCTCTATTGTAACTAAAAGGTTTTTAAGTGCAATCCACAATTTATTTACTCGCGGCGGTATTCGCAGAGCCGCAGACGTAAGCGAAAGGTACTCAGCTAATCGGCTTCTTCTATTCTCTCGACTAAACTGCTGCATCCGATTCCATATTTGTCGGGTCCTCTTTTGACAAGGAAAAAAATTATAGTCTGTTCATCTTCTATGCTGCCGGTAAACCGCTCCCTTTTAGCATCCTCAAAAAACTCCCTTTCGACATCTGCATCGAAACAATATGTTCTATCTAATAATGAAGAGGGATATTCTTTTATAAGTTCTTTGAATTTTTTCTTCGAAATATGAATTCCCCCCACAAGTGATTGTATTTCCCCGTTTTTGTCTTCTTTAACCCAGAATTCTTTGCCTTTTGTGGCTGTCTGGGTATAAACACTGCCCTTTTTTGTAAAAAATTTTCTCTGCATAGTATTTAATATATTTTATCGTATTTTCTCTCACAATTCCTGAAAAGAATAGACTTTTTTCATTCGGCAGGGGGGTATCGCTCATTCTTCACCTGCCCTTTGTCACCCGTCACAAGCCGAAAATAAAGCAATGGCTTTCATTCCCAGCAGGCGCTTTGTGGCTCAAGGTTGCATTCAAGCCAGTTTGAAGCCAATATTTTCAGGTCGAAAAGATCGACTTTGCCGTCGTCGTTCAGGTCACCGTCTAATTGCGCAGTATAAGTATAATCCGGCAAATATTTGACTGTGACGTAATCTTTAGTCGCATCTCCGCTATAGCCCGTCACGTAGACATTATTATTACTATCTACAGCTATGGCTTCCGCGCCACTCCGAGAAGTTCCCGGCCCATTGTATCTGGCTGCCCAAATCTCATTACCATCCTGGTCGTATTTTACTGTGGCGTAATCATAATCTGTGCCGGAACCGAAGCTTTCTCCTGTCACATAAATATTATTGTTACTATCTATAACCACATCTCTTGCAAGGTCCTCTTTATCTCCTGTGCCGTTATATCTTGCCACCCAAACTGATATGTTGCTGTCTGGTGTATACTTAATTGTGGCATAATCCCAACGTCCATTTGAGTCGCAACTTGCCCCTGTCACGTATATATTGTCGTTGCTGTCTATGACTATGGCAGACGCAGAGTCGTTGTTGTTTCCTTCGGGCCCATTATATCTGGCTGCCCAAATCTCATTACCATTGATGTCGTATTTTATAGTGGCATAATCGTCGCCTGTAACAGTACCTTTGCTCCTGCCCGTTACGTAAATATTATTGTTGTTATCCACAGCTATAGCAACGGCTGTATCGTTACCATTACCCGGCCCATTATAACTGGCTGTCCAGACCGCTTGATTGATGTCAGCGTTATATTTAATCGTAAAGTAATCGGATGACTGACTTTGTTGTTGAAGATAACCTGTCACGTAAATATTGTCTTGAGCATCTATCGCCATAGCCTCTGTGCTGCAATAATATTCTTCGCCCGAACCATATATAGCTATCCAGAGTTCGTTACCCTCTGCGTCATACTTAATCGTAACGGAATTCCGACTCGTACCTCCTGAACCTATACTATAGCCTGTTATATAGATATTATTGCTGTTATCTATGACAATAGCTTTTGCAGAATCATCGACATTTGCTGTCCCGTTATATCTGGCCACCCATACCGGTTCGTTACTTTCTGGTGCGTATTTGATTGTAGCATAGTCATGAAATGTCCCATTACCCCAGTCCTCACCTGTCACATAGACATTATCGTCGCTGTCTAAGGCTATAGCATGTGCATAATCGGTATTATTGTTCGGCCCATTGTATGTAGCAATCCACAGGGGTATGTTGCTGTCCGGCCCGTATTTGATTGTAACATAATCACTAACTGTGCCGTCGCCTACGCTTTTGCCTGTCACATAAATATTATTATTACTGTCTATCGCTATAGCCTGCGCCCGGTCATCGCCATTACCTGTTCCGTCGTACCTGCCTTCCCATTCCTGAACAACGTTTGGCCCGGGATTTTCAACCTCAAACCAATTGGAAGCCATTTGTGCAAAATCGTTAAAATCCACTATACAATCACCGTTGATATCACCGGTAATATTTGGTTCACAGGTTGCCTCTGCCTGACAGGTGCTGGCTGACAACAGCCCGGCAAACAGGAAAATCACTTTCCGCACGGTTATTAACTCCTAATCGCTGCAAAAATACATTACGTTTGTAACATTACTTGTGTGAAAATCAATAGAAAAAGTTGAATATCACCCCCTAATTTTCCCGCGCACAGGCGCCAGCCGTAGTTGGATTAATAATGCGAATTTGTTTATACCGTTAGATGTTTTGTGGAGGATTTAGTGATTAGGATTGTTCTCTCCTGTTCTTCTCAACATTACTATGCTTAAGCTAAATAGCAACTCTCTTCTTCGAGTATTTGCCCAATTCCATATCAATCAACAAAAAGCTCTGCACAAATCCCTGCTCTCCTTCAAAAACTATCCTGTTGCATTCCTTGCAGTTTTGCACCCTCGGCGGGTATCCCAATCGCTCAGCTAACCGAGTGCCTCTGTCGTTAATTTCCGCCAGCCGCTCTGCCACTGTTTGTTTCGAAGCGAGCTTCTGTCCGCATAATGTGCACCGTTTTGTTAACCAATACCATAGGCTTTTCATCATCCCACCTCCTTGTTTGTGATGTTTGGAGGTCGAAAATCATTATATGTGGCCTTGGCTGAATGTCAAGAGAAAAATAAAAACGGCTTTTTTAAGCTTCACCGCGTGTTCGACTCAATTAAATTTTTAAAGTGCCGCCCGGGCTTTCTCAAGAATATCCTTTTGTAGTGGGCACGAAAGGTCTGCATCACTGACTATCTTACAAAATTTTCTCTTTTTCGTATTCGTAAAATCCTGCCCTGTTCTCAACAGCTCATATATCTTAAAAAGAGCTGTCATATACACCACACTAAGTTCTACAGCTTGTTCGTAGTAGCTTAAGTATTTTGGTTTTCGGATATATTTTATGAATTTTGGGCCGTCACGTCCTTGTGCATATTCTTTTGCTGCCTCTTTATAAGGCCCTGCCTTTTTTGCAGCCCACAGACTTGCCAGCACACCATCGACCGAGTCTTCTATCGTGTCCTCGTCCGGCGCCGACCCGTAAGTTTCTATAAAGCCTCGCTGCAGAAAGTATCTGAACCACTCTTCCGTATTCTTCAATGTCGCTCCTCTGATGCAATCGACCCAGCTTCGAAAATCCTGCTCGAAGAATTGATACGTGGGTTTACTCTTATCCTCTGCTCTATACACCTCTTCATACAGAAAGTAATCCTGAAACACCTCTGCTTTTCTGTGTTCTTCCCTGTTCTTTCCGTCCCTGTAGTAAGGCCCTGCTATTGCGTTTACTACTGGATGTATAATCTGGTCTGCTGCTATATGACTCAAATGCCCTGCGATATATGCCAATTTCCTGCAGTCATCCACGTCGAGAACAACCTTTTTGCCTTTGCGTACCACATCGCTGAAAGTAATCTCAATCAGCTTCAAAGCGAACTCGTTAGGCCGGCTCGAATGAAGATGATACGCCCACGGCGTAACCGCCTTCGCCGAAACATAGCCGTCGGCAACCATACCCATAAATCCTCTCACCAGCTTCTCGAAATAGTACAAATCAGGCCCTAAGCTGCCCAAATTCATATATGCCCGATAGTTTTCTTTTCGTAAAGGCCTGTCCAGCATCTTCGCAAATTCAGCAAGTCTTTTACTCTCGTTCTCTTGCAGTTTTTTTAGCGTCTTATGCGCTATCAGCATATGTGCTATACTCGCCGGCACTTTATTTCTCCTTTATATTTAATTGATTTCCCTAACGCACACTCTTCACCGAATTGTAACAGTAAATCGCAAACAGTAAATCGTAAATTGAAATCTCCGTATTTGCCAATACCTCGATGAGACAAGATTGGCTTCAAATTGGGTTCGATTGGGTTCGTTTTGGGTTCGTTTTGACCAAATGTCCAATTTCAATTTTTCGATATAATCCGTTGTTTTCATTGAGGTTATAAGAAATTTGACTTTGTCCTAAATTGGCTTTGTTTCATATATTTTGTTCATTTTGATTGAAATTTCCTTCTGCGCAGACGACCTGCGCTTCCGTCTTCGCTTCGCTACTACGGAAAGCGAGAAATTCGAAATCCGAATATCTAAATCCTAAACAAATTCGAAATTCAAATTTTCAAACGCTAAAAACGAGATTTACTAAGTTGATAATTATTTATCTAAAAGGTCTCATTTGACCTCCTTCTACAATAGAAGGTACCCGCGTGTTTGATTCGAAAAATCGAGGATTTTTCGGGGGAGAAAATCTTATAAGTCGTTGTAAGAAAAGAGATTAAAAAATTTTGATAAAATTTGATTTTACTCAGCAGGTACCCCCATTTTTGATTGATTCCGCTCTCCGTAAGGAGTCCCTAGGACAAGCGCCGCGGGGGCTTAATCCCGCTTATGCGCACCTATGGCACAAGCCGCGGGAGCTTTTTTACCAAAGTTGCTGGTGCTGGTGGAGTCCGCAATGTTTTCGTATTGCGTCGTGCGTATTGCGTATTGCGTAGGAGGAATTTTGGGAGAGGTGGTCCACTATATGGTAATGCCATATAGCGCCAAAAGTATATTAGCATATGCGTATATGCGTAGTTATTAATAGAGTGATTTAATAATCATGGATTTTTAAGTGGGGAGTTTGAAAATTAGGGCAGTTTAGTCGCTGGTCAATTGAATTCGGCAACGGCGGGGCGGATTTTTTTGTTACGGCGGTGAAGAAATTTCAGTAGATGGCAATACCACCTAGCGAAGATAATCACTGAGGGTTTTTTGTTGCTGGGATTTTGGTAGAGGCAGTTCACTATGTGGCAATGCCATATAGCGCAAGAAAGAGCAAAGATTTTCGGGGACGTGGATTTTGAGTATTTTATTTCTAGTCCTTTTGAATAATCGAAAGGACTACGAGCTTTTTATAAGTCGAATTGTTTTTTATAGATGGGTTTTAGGCGGAGGTTTGGGTTTTAGTCTTGAGCTTTCTTGGAACTGATTCGCAGAAATATTTAGGCTGTGAATGTAAGTGTGAAAAATTGACTGGAGATTGCGAGTAAATAAGATTACTTCTTAGGTAAGATAAATTCTTATTAACGAAGTCCAACGACAAGTAATTTTATTCTTCCTCTAAAATAACAGGAAGATTTCTTTTTTGAATTTCGCTTATAAATATTTTACATTTTTGAGAAGAGTAATCATAACATGGCTCATTTTCATGCCTGTGCCACTTGACCTCCTTGTATTTTTCTAACTGCTCAATTGAAAAATCATTCCATACAAAAAAGAAAGGATAAACTTTAAATATTTTATTAGCTGTGAGTGAAAGAATATATTCATTAGCTTTTCTTCTTCCTATCTGCCATTCTTCATTATCTTGAAAATTCCTGTTGTATCTATCATAAATTTCAGCAACAGGAGGAAACATAACGACCCCCTTAATATCAGTATCCTTTATATATTCAAGGTACTCTTCAAACAACTGGTTTTTTCCGCAATGCGCATGAGAGTCTATTCTTTCCATATTATCCTCAACAACTTCTACAATTTTAATCTTTTCTATTATTTGTTTTCTTGCTTTTTATCAGGAAATAAATAAACCTCTGTAGGGAGTAAGGTCAATACTCATAAGATCTTTCAAGCAACCATTACTGGTTGCAACTCAAAAATTAATCAATTACGTACCGTGGATGAGTACTCTGAGCTCAATGCAGATATTTCTCGATGATTCTTTCACTCAAAGGCACAACTTCTGCTTGTTCCGGGTGTAAAATGTTGCCACCATCCAAAAGCGAATCATCAGCTAAGACAAAATGGCAAACGTAGATTCCGAAATGCTTACCTTTTGATGAGGCAATAGGGGGCCAGAAAGGTACGCCTTGATCCTTAACGAACTTTGTACCAAGCATTTCTGTGCCTATACCGGAGAAACCAAATAATGCAATCTGAATTGCTCGCGTTGCCGGCTCATAGACGGTAATAACTATACCTGCACACTGTTTGCTTGTTATCCACGGAAAAACTTGCCATTTTCCATTATCATCCCGGAAATAGACACCAGGTGCTGTTTTCCCTTTATATCCGACTGGTGTCTTGAGACCGCCAAAACAACTGGGCATGGCATAGTCTCTTTTACGATATACCGTGTAAATAGGCACTCGGCTTCCTGCTTTTTCCATGAAACAAAATGGCTTACATCCGAACAAGTGCGCAACAAGATGCTCAAGCAAATAGTTCACTCTTTGAGAGCCTATTACAATAGCAGAACTGTATAGTTTACTCTGTATCTGGTCGAAGATTCTTTTTGACCTTCTTATATCCTCTTCGAAATGACTTTTTCTTTCAGAGACCGACTTCTGCCCAAATCGGAAGGGAACGTATTCAGTTTGTATGGTTGCGGGTTTCTGTCCACCACTCAAGTACTCAGATATAGATTTTATGATCAGACTTTCCACGCGAGCATCACGTCTTGAAATCCACCTTAGGGCTGGTGCAGGCGACTCAGTTTGTATATACTCTCCGAGATATATTGTTACATTGCCCGGTGCGGCAATTGCCTCCCACATCCCAGATGGACTACGACCAAGAATGGCATTTGGCAGAATATCAGAAGGTACACCTTTTTCTTTCAACCATTCGCAGATTCTGCCTATGGTTTCAAGTGATACATTTGCTGCTTCGTTGTGGTATAATTTCCTGACCGTCTGGCGATTCATATTTAAATCCCTTGCAATACGCTGTACAACTCCACGTCGGTCGAGTCTGTAATCTTTGAGTATTTTTTTTAAGCAAATTTCAATTTTCATAGAAATTTTCTCTCCAAAATGAGCTTTGAATATTAATCTCGTCAAAAGTGTTATAAATAGTCGCAATCAGTAGACAAATGACTCATTTCCCATCTTTTTAAATTGTATGTTATTTATAACAATTCATTGGACGTATGTCACAATTAGAATAAGCTCCGATAACCTCAAAAAGGTTTTGTTTTGACTTCTCTAACCATTTTGGTTTATTTAATCATGTGTTAGCTTTTTGTCAAGCAGATTATATAAATTGTTCATTATTTTGTACATTTTGATAACTATGAATGACGCAATAAATAAGCTAATCGGGTTTGAGATCGAGCTTGGAAATCACCTGTGCCAGCAGAGGTCCTGCAGGGAAGACGATGATTATTACACTCCAAGCAGTATCCTTTGTGAGGCGCACGAGGATCTGTTTGGAATAGGGTCCAAAGAAAAAAACGGCTGCGGAGAGGGATTAAACGAATTCGGGACACATCAGTTTCGCTTTTATCCTGATCATAGCCACGCCGAGATATCATCACCTCTTACAACAGATGCGAAGGATTTGGTCCTTTGGCAACGACGAGCTAAACAACTAGCTCTGTGTTGCCAAAAGGAAGCTGCCAAAAAATCAAATCAAGTCCTTCTTCACTGTGCCAATACAAATAGAAACGGGAGTGCGTGGGGTTTTCATCTGAATGTGCTAGTTTCGAGACACGCTTTCAACAAATGGAGAGATGGAAAATGGCATCCTTTATTTGGTCAGTGGATTCCATTCCTGATAACATCTCCTATTTTATTTGGTACAGGCAAAGTAGGTACAGAAAACAACAGATTACATGCAGACTACCAACTAAGTCAGCGTGCGGATTTTATAGATAAACTGGTGGGTTTGGAAACCGTAACCTCAAAATCTCTAATAAATGAACGGGATGAACCACTTGCTGATCCTACACGTTATGCTCGCTTTCACATTGCGGCAGCGTTTGATTTTAATTGTTGCGAATTTGCAAGTTGGCTCAAGTTCGGTACTACTCAAGTAATTTTAGCCCTTATCGAGGCTGGGGTTTCTTTGCCAAGGCTTGAGCTTAATGATCCGCTTGATGCTCTCTCAACCGTTTCTCGAGATTTAGGAATGTGTTGTCAGATAGAGTTAGCAGATAAAAATAACTGCACAGCAATTGATATTCAGGAACAACTAGCGTTTTCTGCTAATAGAGCGTTGGACAGAGGAGTGATAGATGAAAGTATAGTCCCATCGGCAAAAAACATTATTAATGCGTGGATAATTACGCTTGTTCAATTGCGTAAAAATGACCATATGTTACGGCGCAGATTGGATTGGATAGTAAAAAAGTATGCTCTTGACCAATTACGAGGGCAACTGAAAACTTCTTGGCAAAACCCTTGCCTTCAAGCATTCGACCTTAAATATGCTGAGATTAATGGTGGATGGTTTGAAATACTCGAAAAAAAGCATATGGTGGACCGGCTTGAAGATTTTACTTTTATTAATGATAAGGCCAACAGGCTTCACTCAAGCAGCCGTGATATAGTTCGAGCACGTATTCTGGAAAAGTTTAGCAGCAGTATAGTAGCGGTAGACTGGCATTACCTTTGTATCAATGTAACTGATAATCGTCACCATGTGATATATAAGATTGACATGGAGGACCCCCTCAACGTAACCATGATTCAAAATGCTGTTGATGGTGCTCGTAGTCCGAAGGAGTTTATAAAACGATTGCCAAAAAACTGTTACAGCCATATCGAGTGTGGCAAACAGAATTATTCACTTTTAATACCTTTTTAAGGAGTACTCAAAATGAAACGTAACAAACAATCAGCACACACTGCCTTTCCCGAGTTGGAAAGAACCGAGTTAAGTGAACAGGAAGAGCAGATCTTTAACCAGATGATTCAGGAGGTGCTTCCAGGTTCAGCGGAAGAGACACAGCGTTTTCTTGATGGCCATCGGCAGGAAGCACAGGGTCAGTAAACAATGATAATCGGTTTGGAAAACGAGTTGGCGATAGGTATTAGCGGTTCTCATACAGAAGCTACAAGAAAGGACCTTGTATTGGCTACATTGAATGCCGTAAAAGAGCTTACAACAGCAGTCCCGTGCCAAGAAGGGGGTATTTCTCTGCCGGGCTTTATGCTATTAAATGGCTCGAGAATATATCAGGATGTCGGTGGTTACATTGAAAGCGCAACTCCAGAGGTTCGGACACCTTTAGAAGCTCTCATATACCAGCGAGCGAATGAATCAATCCTGCAGATGGCTTTGTCAAAAGTTATAGCGAAACGGCACATTGACCCGACCAACGTTAACTTAATACGGTCGGTTACTGATTATAATGGTCATTACAGAGGTATGCACCTCAATATCTCGGCCAGGAACAACGATGCAGCAGCTCTCACTGAGTATTTAACGCCATTTCTTGTTACCCGTTTCTACGCATATGCTGGCGGTTTTGGGCCTGCTGGTTTTGTGATGAGCCAGAAGAATGCTGCAATAAAGGTATTAGCATCGAAAGACACGCGAGAAAATCGTGGCATTATTGATTTAAGAAACGAACCGTTAGCCTGCCCGCCTTACAGGAGAATACACATTACTCATGGCGATGCTTGTATGAGTGAACTCTCAATATACTTATCTGTTGCTTGTACTTCCTTGGTTGTGAAGATGCTCGATGATGGAGCCTGCGTGGGTCCTACTTACTCACTGTTTGACCCTGTAGGCGCACTTACACAATGTGACGGAGATTTCAACTGGACTAAGAGGTTGCGATTAACCTCAGGCCTGACAGCAAGTCCAATGGAAATCCAGTGGCATTATCTAAAAGCTGCGGAGACCTATTCTCAGAAGCAAGGAGCAACCTGGATGAGAAAGACTATCCGGCGTTGGAAATTGGCTTTGGATACACTCCAAGCCAAAGGTCCGGATGGTCTTTTTTGCAAGTTAGATCCTTTTATTAAGCGAAAACTATATTCAAAATATCTACAAAAAAATGGCCTAACACTTGATGAATTTTCAATCTGGTGCGGACCAGTAACTACCGCCAAACTGCATATTGGTGGTAAACTCCACAGAGATATCAAAGGTTATCTAAAGGAGCGAATGCCTGCTGTGCAATTTTACTTCCTTGAGGAGAGTTTATGCCGAAACAAGTTAGAATGGTCTGGCTTACCTAAAGCAATTAGTTTGTTCAATAAGATGATTGCCTTGGATATGATGTATCATAATGTTGGAAACCAGGGTCTATATTTTCGTTTGAGAGACACTGGGATTTTGGACTCAAAGCTACTTGGCTACAAAATAGTGAAGAACGCAGTTTGCCACCCACCACGTGGCACCAGAGCATTCGCAAGAAGTAGCGCGATACGGGAAGTTGCGAATGAAGCGGGAACGGTAGCGAACTGGACAGAGGTGAGAAATAAAAGTCGACGTACAACTTTTCTTGACCCCTTGCTAACAACGTATGTATGGCAACTCCTTAAAGGACCAGAGTTGAAAAAATGAAAAGGGACTTAAGTCAGTTAAGAAAACAACATAAGCAGACAGCAATGTGTGAAATAAGCACAGTTGCACAAGCTATAAATGTTGAACAACGATTGGGGCTGGTAAAGCTTTACAGACAACTCAACTTAGAGCAGGCCGCCCAATCTGAGCTCAACCGATTATGGCGTCAATTTCCCCAGCACCAAGCAATACTGGTGGCTTTGCTGGATATACTTACAAAGCAGAAAACAATCGCATTACTGACGTCCATGGTTGGCTTTTCACAAAGAGTAGCTAATCCTTCCGCTGCCCTTAGATTAGCAATGGCTCTTGCTTTGATTGCAATTAAGCGTTTTGATGCTGCTGCAGTTCAATATGCGGAGTTAGTAAAATCGCGAGAAATAATCCCACAGCTATCACAGCAACTTGCGGAGTTCGTCTGTGTACATCCACCTACTCCTGTTTTAATTACAGCACTCAATGAGTACATTTACAGCATGAATAACGACCATTTGAGTCCTTTGTTATATTATGTGTTATGCCGTGTCCTTGAGACACAGGATTGCCCTGATATAGACATGTATTTGAATCGTATCAGGGACAGGGATATCCAACAATCAGAAATTGCTTTTGATCTGGCCAGGCTGAGCTTCCGTTATTGCAAGTGGGACAGGGCTATGACTGCTGCGAAAAGAGTTTTGAGGATTTCTCCAAAGCATGAATCTGCAAAAAGTATACTCGTCAGTGCTTATTCTTTTGCAGGGCGCTTGAATAAAGCGGCAAATTGTATTCGTAAACTGACCAAGTCATACTCGCCTTTGTTACTTAGGCTTGACCAATTATCTACGATTCTTGAATCTGTAGGAAAGCAGAACAAGCCTTTGCCAACAACTGATGTGAATTCCAACCAAATTGGATTAGATAACACAAATAAGCTGGGATCTGGAGATATTGATGACATATGCTCAAAAATTGTCGAGCAGTATGAAAAACAAAATCAGAAGGTAACCGTTTCCATGGTTGGGACGGATCAAGTTAATGCAAGACCATGGGATATTCTCGTCAGAAACAATTGGAGCTACCCACACATAATGGTCCAAAAAAAGGGCGGTTGCCACATTCTGCACGCCTTTATTCCATCGGACGGTCCTGATTGCTGGCGATGGCAAGAGGTACCTATATTCATAAAGGGCGGTCAGGCAGATAAAGGCATTCTGTTTATTCCTGCTGATATTGACCTATATAACCAGTCGGCACCTTTTGCCAATAACCTGTATCAGCAATTTGAAAAGGAACTGGAGTCGGACTACATACAGAAGGAGTTGCAATAATGCCTGAGGAAAAAGAAAAAAATGAAAACATCATTGTAATCGACCCTGATATTAATCTTTCTAAATGCATTGATACAATTACCGAACTTATCGAAGCCGTTAGAGTAGTAAGTCAGGATTATTATAATACAAATCCTGTAATTAGCTTGCTTGATGAAATAGACAACGGAGATGGTACAAATGTACAGTTTCATATTCCAATTGACTTAAAAATCTTTGGTGTCATTGCTGCTATCACACAAGCACCTTTAACGCTCCGTGGCAGCACCGACCTTGGGAAAACAGCAATTGCAGAACGCATCCTAACTGGATTATTTGGTCCTCATGGAGACCAATGGTGGAGGATGGAGATCAATCGTGGAATTACTATTGACGACTTGATTGACATAGATGTAAAAAAACTATCACGTTCCAAGCTTAGCGAAGCCATCGCAGGAGCTAAATGGCTGAACAAACCTGCTCGCCTTCTCGATGAAATCAACCGAGTCCATCCAAAGTTACTAAATCTTGTTCTCCACCTGGCAGATGGTTCGGGCTTCAATGTCCGTGGTGATCTTTCTATACCAGTGGGTCAGTCATATCAGCTTGATGGCCAAACGAAACGGTATTCCTTTTCGATTACCACAGCGAACCAATTAAATAACACATATGCTGGGGTATTTGAAGAAGATATAGCTTTAACTCGTCGAATGGTGCTTTCGGTAGACCTTGATGAACTACCTCCTCGCCCTAACGATATCTCACAGTTATTGGCGAATCGCCGCGCCAAGGCATTCCTCAAGATGACTGAGCCTTACACAAAACAGGTGATTGAGATTTACGAAGCTTTACCAAAAGTGGTTACATTCTCAGCGACTGCATATTTATTTTTACATTACCTGGCCGGTTTGAATACTTGTGTCCGGACTCGTTGTGGTCGAATTCAACCCCAGCTCAAGCCTCAAATCTGTGAGAAATGCCATCTTGCAAAATCCCATCGGTTCTGTGGCCGCGTTGGTGGGCTATCGGAAGGCCTTCTACTCTGGGCGAAGGAATTATCTACAGCAATAGCTGCTGTGCGTGCGACGATGGTCTTAAGCCAAATGCAGGGCCAAAATGTTACATCAGTGTCCCTATCGAAGGTAGCAAAGAAACTCCAGAAGTTACTTGGAACCATCTATGTTGCAGACAAGTCTTACGAAAGATTTCGAAAGCTATATTTGGAACGACTATGCGTGACGGGCGAAGACGTTAAAGCCGCTTTCGTGCTTATTGCACCTACCCATGTCTGGGTTGACCGAGAATGGCTCAAAAGTCAAACTGATTTTGAAGGCAAACCACTGTATCTGTTCCGAGAGGTTGCCAGAGAAGGATGGACTTCGATGCTAAGATTCTTAAAAGACCATCAAAGTCTAATAAAAAAGCTGTCGAATAACGTTAACCTGTCCCCAGCCGAGCAGAACCAGATTGAAGAGTTCATTACTACAAAAGATCCGGCAGTCCTGGCATAATATCTGCCTTGAAAGGCGAAGATTTACCCTTGAGCTTTCGTAATGAGTTGTTGTTAAAGTCAGGAAGTCTTAAAACATAGAAAGGGAAAAATGATACTCTCGCAACATAACCAACGCCGTCATTTAAGAGCAATTTTGACTTCACAAGCTGATTGGGGACAGATCGCTGACAAAGCGAGAAAAGCAATAGAAGCTTCAAGCGAGGCCTGGGATCCTGAATCAGATTTGAAGATCCATTTTATACATGATGGTCCGCCGATAAGCATTAAACACACAGGTTTCAAGAGCATAGATGTCAGGGTAAATATGCCCCTAATGATGGAGATGTGCATCAAGTTTATCCGTCAAAAGGATGCAAAAGAAACCTTGGTTGTAGCAGGACATGTGGTCTACTCAATGATTCGCCTTTGGGTTGGACACTACGATCACTGCCCGTATGATTCGTGGAGACATCAATCACTTAGTAGAGCAGCGGCTAATGGCGGATTTGGCACAACCGCTATTACTCCACAGCAGCGGGAGTTGGCGGAGGCAGTGACAGCCTTTTTTGAGAGAAGTATTGTTGCCCTTATTATTAGTAGAAAAGAGGGCAATTACTTTACTAAAGGCCTCCTATACGAACATTTTATAAATGGTCATTGTCACAATTTGTTAACTAATTTATTCTTTATGAGCCAGTCGATAGCTGCTTCAGAAGCTTGGCTGACTGTCCTTACAGAGTTTCCTTTACCAAGCGATCCATTGGCTGAATCGCTTCTACCTGAAGTGTTGAAACCTTTGTTCGGACTTCACATCATACGTAACCGAAACTCTTCAAGAATAGTACCCTACCAGCCGCATCGCCATACAAGCTGGTCACAACGTGTTTATCGATTAGCTGAACTTCTTATTCCGTATCTATGCGAAGGCGGTGAGGGACCGGATCCAGAACCTTATCGAACTGTTGGTCAGAATGGCTCCGATAGCTCAGGAGGACAGTTGCCAAATCTATCGGATATTGGTGGTCAGATATTAGAACAAATGAGCAATCCTTTTATCTCGGCAGACGAGAATTCTCAACAGCCACAAGCGAGCTTACAGCCCGGAATTTCTCGGCCTGGACGGTCAAGTCCACCGATCCCTCGGTATAACCTGGAAGAGTTGGACCACTATTACTCTCAGCGGGCTTCGGCTGTGATTGTGGAAACTGAGAGTTCCAATAAAGAGAAATCCAAAGAACCAGAGCTTTTGCAAGTTGGTTTTTTGGATTCGGAAGAAGCACCTATCAGCGCTTTGGTTACAGGCCAAATAGATTGGTTTAAAATGCGCTGTGTTCCCACAAATGGACAAAATCAACTTAAGTTGTTTCGGCGTTCAGACCCTTTAGAGATTCCACTTGGTGGTGATGAACCCGTAGTAAATGGCCCACCACATCTTTTGTTGTTGGTCGATAGCTCTAGTAGCATGGGATTTAACCCGATGGCACCCTCTCCTAACGGTAGAGGTAAATATGACCTTGTTCTATTGTCGTGTTATGGTATATTCAAATATATTGAGAACAAAAAACTAACCGAAAGTGTCCAAGTAGCTTGCATAAATTTCTCGGGCGGGTCAATTGAAAGTGGTTGGCATCCATTTAGCAGCATCGATAAGGTAAAAAACGTATTATTGGCATACCAAGGAGGAGGTACTACTCTTAGTCCCGATGCCCTCCGCCGAGCATTTAATAATCGGCCTGGTAGTTTCCTTGCGATTGCTATCACCGATGGTGGGCTTAGCAACACTCCCGAAGCAGTATCTGAATTAAGGAAAGTAGTTGAGTCCGAATGCGACCTTATATTATTGCACGTGGGCCAACCAAATGCATTTACTAAAGCCGTTAAGGAAATGAATTGTCCTGTTCATCTACTTAATAGTGCTAATGACCTCGTGGGTCTATCTTTACGAATAGCAAAAGAAAGATTCAAATGCTCATCCTCATAGAGAATAATATGGGAGTATGCAAATTCTAATGTTACCAGAGGGAATATACGAGAGAGTAGTTATCCACGATAATTTTTTGGCCTTGAATCGTTTCGCCAAGAGCAAAGGGAAAAAGCATCTCATCTTGAGCAGCTTAAAAGCATTCAATGGTCGTTTTATAGCGTTCTACATTGATGGTGTTTCTTTTATTAGCACATGTATGGGCTCTGCTCAAACTAATTGTTTAGTAGAAGCCTTGGCAAAAAATGGCTGCAAAGTTATTGTGAAGGTTGGTACATGCTCCGCACTTGATAGTGACCTAAAAGAAGCTGACATCATAGTTCCTTGCGGAGCCTTGATAGACGAGGGGGCAACTTATTGGCGCAAAGTAGAAGAAAATAATGACCTGGGGATATATCAAAGTCAAAAACAAGTAGACCGTTACATCTCTGCTAAAGAGATTGTTTCATCCGACAGACAGCTCAGAAAGAGGATTATAGAAAGTGTTAAAGAGAGCAAACAGAAAGACAAGCTTATAACCAGATGTCAAGACAAGCAATTTGTTTGGAGTGTAGATTCTTATGATTGTTTTGATAGGTCATATGAACTATGGTCCAAAGTTAATAGCAAGGAGTATAAACTGAAAAATTTTCATTCGAGAGATGAAGCTCGCGTTGGTATCGCCGGGGTGGAAATGGAGTGTTCGGCGCTTTTTGCAAGCGCTCAGGACCTATGCATACCAGCAGTCGCCCTGATCATCGTAGCCCGGAGCAGAGAACGCCTTCTCTATAATAATGTCCCTAAAAGTAAATGGGCAAGATTCAAGATTAGTAATGTCAAACCTCGAGATGAACAAAAGATCCAAGTTGTAGAGCGTGTAAGCATTAGGATTGCTATGGAGGTTGTAAAAAAATGGAAATGAAAAATCATTGGAGCATTGGCATAGATCTTTGGTTTCTAACAAGTCTAGCAGGTAATGGTACAGTTATCTGCTGCAGGAAGGCGAAAAATATTCCAAAGTCATGCCTATGCAAAATTAATTAACGTTGGATACTCCAATCCGTAATAGTATCATAAATAGAGCAAGGTCATTGATGGCTCAAAGATATAAATAAAATGGACAAAAAATTAGCAAGCAAGATTAGAGAATTGGGAGAAGTAATTAGAAAACACAATGTCTGTGTTGAAAATTAAGGTTTAATGAGGCCTATGATGGCAAGTAACCGAAAAAACAAAGGATCTTGGACTAACTCGCTATTTGGTGTTCTTTGGCTGGGAACTTGGTTTTGGTATCTGGCGGGTATTGTCAGTATCGCGGTGAGCATTAAACACTTGAAGTCCCCCACTAACCCAGAGATTTGGTGGTTTCTGATGAAGGCTGCTCTACCATGGGCAGCTTGGGGTCTCTTGTGGACGGCTTTTTTAACCTTAACATTACGACCTTGGTTCATGTCTGGTTCGGTAACCGCACAGGAGGTGCATGTCTTTAAGAAAGGATGTTACATTTTATCCGGTTTTGTAGCAACATTTATATTAGCCGCTTTGTATCGTTGGTATTTGCCGGTACTGAATCTGCCTGAAAATGTGGTCTTTAAAATAGGGAATACTTGCAGAATAATCAGTTTGGTTCTTACAATAACTGCCACGATCCCTATCGTCTCTTTTGTAATGGCGTATTTGATCAAACTGAGCCTTGATAAAAAACTGAGTACCCCAGTAGATAAAACATAGGTAAAGTACATTATTTTGTAACGCAGTTTTTATCTAGCAAGCAATTTACCTGGAAGAAAGGGAGAAAAGCAAATGGTAAAAACAGCAAAAAGAAACAAAGGCTGGTTTACTTTAATAGTTTTCATTGGTTTTATAGTAATTGCATACTTTGGCTATCTTGGAGCATATAAGAAAGACAAAAAGGGTGAGCTTCCTCGCATCCATCAAGCTGCACAAAGAGCACTTAAGCGATATAGTAAACAGAGGACACCCGCACCTCAGCTTGAAACAGGATTAAGCGTACAAAAGATAGCAGAGGAACATCTGAGAAGGGCTGATATGATGTCTTCAGCTTATAATTATGCTCTCGCTGGTCAGCTGTTCATAACTGAAGGCGATCTTATCTCTGCCTTTACAGCTTTGAACAAAGCAATAGCTACAAATCCTAGAATTGATGCACCCCATATTCTTTTGGCAGAAGCTTACTATAACCTTGCGATGTTTGATATGTTTGACAGAGGACTTTACAACATTAATCTTGTGCAGATTAAAAATATTCCTGAGGAGTCTTTGAAACGAGGATATCTTCGAATTGAAGTGCTGGAATTGGTAGCTTCTTCAGGAAGGCCCGAAATATACTCTAAGATCCTATTATCCAAAGGATTAGATATAAATTCTTGTTTAAGCATCTCATTTTATCTACTTTTATTGAGGAAAGATGTCCTAATTGATGGTAGCGAAGAACAACTTAAAAAGGTGCTTCGAGAACTTGGCTATCCAAAATTTATTCCAGTAATAAGCTTTGAACCGGATACCAATGCTAAGGAAATACTAGTCCTTGCCGAAAATGAATTGAAAATTGCGGCAGTAAAAACACCTATGGATATTCCACCAGGAGCGATGGGTGTTATTGAAGAATATCTTTATGAGGCTTTAACAAAAAGGATTGGCTCATTGATGGCTTACAAATAGAAAATAATTGCGATTAAACCTCTCGAATTATACAATGTATTTAATTTTAACATTTTGACAAATCATGATGCTAAAGGGGAAGAGTAAACACACTATAATAAAATAGAGGTGTAGAGATGAGAATACCTGTATCAAGATTTTGGTTCTGGGGTGCATTAACTCTTGCTCTTTTCACTGTACTTGTAGTGTTCAATCGCGGCAAGAGAGATGAGATAAGAACAGTACAACAAGCTCTCAGGCGGTACAATAGACAAAGAACATCTGAGGGCAACCTTAAAAACCAAGCGGAAGAAGTACTTAACATGGGCAAAAAGATGTCTTCGGTTTTCCACTATACTCTAGCGGGCCAAATGTTTATGCTCGATGGTGATATCATTTCTGCTATTAAAGCTTTAAACAAAGCCATAATGGCAGATCCAAAAGTTGACGCGCCACACATTCTTCTGGCGCGGGCATATTATCAACTTGCTCTGTTTGACATGTTTGACAGAGGACTTTGCGAAGTTGATCTTGTGCCGGCTGAAGGCATTTCACAAGATCACTTACATCATGGACATCTTCGACTTGAGATTTATGAATTGATCTCGGAAGGTCGATCGAAATCATATGAGCGAGTTCTCTTGCGGAAGGGATTTGATAAAAAAGATCGTGTACAAACTGCTTTGTATCTAGCCAAGGTTCGCGATCAAGCCATCGTTGCAGGAGCTGACAAAGCACTTGAACAAGCTCTTCGCGATATTGGTTTTCCTCAAGTACTACCAGTGCCATACTATAAGCCTGATGCTCTCACAAAAGAAATACTTATGAATGCCCAAGAGGAATTAAAAATTGCGGCACAAAAGATTCCTATGACTACGCCAAAGGGGTGGATTGTTATCGAAGAGGACCTTGTTTTAGCTATTTCTAAGAGAATAGAAGATTTTCTTGGCCAGATTCCTCGATAATTCATTCAATATCAATACATAAATGCCATGCAGAGCCATTTCATAACAGTGTCTATGTTTCCTGTATCATGAGGAACTTGCCAACCGGGAAGCCATGCTTTTCTTGGTCTTCCTACTTTTTGTAGTTATACAGTTCGTTTCGAAATCTACATCGCTGATCTTCAAATAGTCGATATCTCCACGCCTCAAGCCCGTTCCCAATGCCAACAAAAGACGCACCTTCATTGCCGGGTAAGGCTCTGCCGCTTTAAGTAAGTTCTTAATTTGAATATCATTCAGGGACTTTACAGGTCTTTCCTCTTCTTTTAGTTCTTTAATTTTCAGATCCCCATTTAAGTATCTTTTTCCTTTGCACCAATTCACAAAAGCCTTAAGGTTCCTGATGTCCTTATTGAGTGTCGGACGTTTTACTTCTGTTCCTCTTTCGAGTATATACTTGTCAATGACATTTTGGGTAATTTGCTTTGAGCTACATTTGCCGACTATTCGCTCAAAGTTTCGCAAAGACAATGCAATATCATAAAGTGAACCTTGGGTAACTCCTTGGACCTTTTTTGCTTCTCTGTACTCATCAATCATTTGACTCCAATCAGCTAACACCTGCCCTGTAAAAACATCAGAATTGAGTTGCGTATATTTCAGGTGCTTAAAATGTTCAGCAAGTTCTTTGCTGGGCAGAGACTTCGCCTTTCTCTTGCCACTTTCGTACCAGCCAACCCACCAACCGTTGATGTTTTTCCTTTTGTAATTCCATACTTTTTTCATAATACATATTGTATCGTAAATATAGAGATGCGAATCAAGCCAAAAAGGGAAGGCAAATCGGTGTCATTTTGGAGACATGACTTTGGAGAGTATAGTTAGAAAAAACATAACGCTATATTTTAAAAAAGCTTATGCCGAGTTATTTTCCTATGTCATTCGGATTATATATCCTATTAACTTCCGTTTCGTTAATAATCGCAAGTATATATATTATAGGCTGTTATGTTAAATAACTTTAGCTACTAAAGCTTTAGTGGAGGCAGGATAATATTCTTACATGCAAATCTTCGAAAACGCAGGGTGAGGATGGTTGTGTAGAGCAAGCAACGAGGGAACGAAAAGTAAATAAAACAATATCCGAGTAGAAGGCAGCACAAGCAATTCGTATTTACGAATTGATTACCTGGAGGAGTTTGTCGCGATTTTTGTCGAGCCATTCGGCTTTTCGCTTAATCATCTTTAGGAAATCCAAACCTGAGAGGTTTCCGAAAAAGCCGGTCGCTGCTACGGGTAAGATTGCCTCGGCTATCATTGTTTCAATCATTAAATCGAGAAGTGAATTTAACCTGTTTTCGTCAAGCTCGATTACGTTGCGATAGCCATTTAAGAAATGGGTGAGCTTTGCCTGGTCGAAATAATCGGGCCAATCGGCAGGATTAGGACGATTTCCCACAATCGAAAATTGCAGCATACCATTGGCAAGGTCTGTAACGGTCGATGCAATCTTGACTGAATCAAAGTCAAGGACGGCGATCAGCCTACTATTTGAAAATAGCATATTACCCGGGTGCCAGTCGCCGTGGACGATTTGCTCCGGCCAGGAGTCGAATCCAAGCTCGCTTACACGAACGCTGGAAGTGTTGTAAAAGGCCATCAGAGTTTCAGCGGTTCTGTTTAATTTTTTGTCGCGCCCCGCCGCCTTTTCGGTTCCGGTTGTTTTCAGTTGCGTTCGAACGATTGAAGAGTCGTGGAAGCTGCCTGCCGGCGGTTTCCACTCCTCGGCGAAATCGGTTAAATACCGATGAAAATTCGCTAACTGCCGGCCTGTGTCGGCGGTGGCATCGGCTGAGCCGTCATAGCGAGAGCCGTTGATGAACTCAAAAAGCTCATAAACGCGATTGTTCAGGTGCAGGATTGTATTTTTCTCGTCGCAGGTGGTCATAAGAGGCGCAAGGGGGAAATCTCTCTCCGAGAGGTAAGTCTGGATTGCGTGGGCAAAAGCGACGTGGTAGAGGTCGTCTTTGCCTTTCGGACGACGTTTCAGCAGGAATTGACCCCGTTCGGACGTAATCATTAATTTCGGCGCACGCCTGTTTCCGGCTGAAAGCGGCTTTGCCTGGTGGATTACGCCGATATCGTAATGACTGAGGACCTGTGCCAGCTCCTCCGAAGAAAAATGTGCTCCGCCTCTGGGCATATCGTATTAAGATACCAAAAGAAAAACGATAATCAAAAGGGATATCGCTACTACAGCCGCCAGGACTAAAGTTGCAATCTTGTAATGAGCGATGGTATCTTCTTTGTAAAGCTTTTCCTTGTCTTCGAGTGCATTTCCATTTTCCAACTGCTCCAGCGCGGAAACATCGAATCTTTTGTGCGCCCTCACGGGAGGCAGGCTGTTGCGAACCGCCTCCAAATCCGTCAGCAACTCCTCGACGTTGTTGTAGCGGTCTTCTTTTCGCTTTGCCAGCATAACCTCAATCACTTCGGATATTCCTGCCGAAAGCTGCGTATTTATATGGTCCGGTGGAAGCAACTCCTCCCTGAGGTGTTTTCTCATTACATCCGAAGGGTCGTCAGCCATAAACGGCACACGCCCTGTTACCATATGATAGAGAGTTGCACCGAGGCCATAAATATCAGCCCTGCCGTCAATGTCGATTTTTCCTCGAATTTGTTCGGGTGAGATATAGTATGGCGTTCCGTATGCTTTACCCGCCTCACTTTGGGCCGCCTCGATGTCCGTCGTCTCGCGTGCCAAACCCATATCGGCAAGCTTTACTACGCCGGCGGTGTTTATCATTATATTCTTCGGCTTGACATCACGGTGAATGAGGCCGCAGGCATGGGCGTGCTCAAGTGCGTGAGCAACCTGGATGACTATATCCAGCGCTTGGTCTTCTTTAAAAATCCTGCCGGCTGCCAGGTCATCGTGCAAAGTCTTGCCTTCAACGTATTCCATTACAAAGTAGTGGTAGCCCCCCGACTCACCGACGTCAAAGGCCTGTACGATGTTGTTGTGATTGAGCTTTCCGGCGGCCTGGCCCTCTTTGAAAAACCGTTCCACATATTCGGGATTTCCGCTAAATCGCTTAGGCAGCACCTTTATTGCAACCGTCCGGTTCAGACTCAATTGCTGGGCCTTATAAACAACCGCCATAGCACCTGCACCAAGTTTGCCTAATATTTTATAGCCCGGAATCTGGTGTGCCGCGGCTTTGCTTTCTTTAATGCTTTTCCTTAACCTGTCGGACTGGGTCTGCGTGATATAACCCAGGTCCATCATAAGGTCCTTGAGCAATATGGGATTGACGTTACGGCGGGATTCCAGTTCCTCGAGCGAGCGACGCAACTCAGCATCTGTGCACAAACCCTGCTCTACCGCCATTTTACCGAATAATGAATCGTAACTTGTTTCGTTTGTTGTCATTAATCCTCTTAAATAATGCCCTGGGTTTTATGTCATAAAAATCCCTTATAAGACAACAAATGCATACTCAAAACTGCTGATTATGTTTTATATGGGACCTTTGTCAAAGAAAATCGCAAGAAAAAAATATAAATCTCATTGTAAAATCGACTTTTCCGGCTTTTGGGATTAGAGGTTTTTTCCACCTTGCAACATAAGAGTTGCCATTTCAGGCCGACCGAACCGTCGTAAGCCGTCTTTACGATTTAGGGTTGACTTAACTAAAAACACCGCTAAACTGTTGTCTCTCTGAAAGTTGGCATAATCGAAGTAGTAACCTTCAAGGAGCTAATAAGTGGCATATAATTGTGTTGTTCTTATAAAGCAAGTTCCTGATACCAAAAGGATTACCGGCAAGGCGATGAACGATGACGGGACGGTTAATCGTTCCGCCCTGCCAGCTATTTTCAATCCGGAAGACCTTAATGCACTCGAATTGGCGATGCAGATTAAGGACGAGTTCGGCGGCAAAATAACGGTTATTACGATGGGCCTGCCGGCGGCAAGTGTAGTTCTTCGTGATTCGCTTTTCCGTGGTGCTGATGATGCGATTTTGGTAACCGACCAGCGATGTGCCGCAAGCGATACATTGGCAACCAGCTATATCCTGAGCTGTGCGGTTAAAAAGATTGATTATGATATGGTCCTTTGCGGCAGACAGGCGATTGACGGCGATACTGCGCAGGTCGGGCCGCAATTGGCGGAGAAATTAGGTATCCCACAGATTAGTTATGTTGAAAAGCTTATCGAGCTTAACGGCAAGACCATAACGGCCCGCCGCAATATAGGAGCCGGCTGGCAGCAGGTAAAGACCAAATTGCCCGTTCTTTTGACCGTTACTGGTGATGCAAATGAACCGAGAGTGGCTGCTGCGAAAAAGATAATGAAATATAAAAATGCACAAACGACAATCGAGGTTGAACAAAAAATCAAAGCTGAAAACACAGAGGCAGCAGAAGCAAACATTCAGAAACTGGTTAAACACCAATGCAGTGAATTGGATGGGAAAGGATTGCTGATTAAGCAGTGGGATTTGGATTTTGTCGGCGCAGATTTGAGCTGGTGCGGCAGAAGCGGCTCGCCGACGAAGGTGCACCGAATTCAAAGCGTGGTTTTGGCAACAAAAGAAACGAAAGACATCAAGCCGAACGAACAGGGTATTTCGGATATGATACACGAATTGATTGAGGATAAAATAATAGCGTAAAGCATGTGTAAATTATGATAGATGTGAACAGAGATGGTGAGGTATGGGTATTTGCCGAGCAGCATAAAGGGCATTTGGAAGATACGCCGATTGAACTGATGAGTAAGGCCCGGCGGCTGGCTGATACGCTCGGTGTGAAATTAGCTGCAGCGGTTTTGGGTAATGAGGTCAAAGACATTGCGACCAAGCTAATACATTACGGCGCCGACAAGGTTTATTTAGCTGAGCATCCGCTGCTGGCGGATTACCAGACAAACAGCTATGCAAAGGTAATTTACGATTTGATACACAAGTATCAGCCGCAAATTGTACTTTACGGGGCTACCGCAACCGGGCGGGACTTGGCGCCGCGGATTGCAAGCGCCGCAAAAGCAGGGCTAACCGCTGACTGCACGGACCTGCAAATCGGCGACCATAAAACGACAAACGGCGACACTCATAAAAATTTGCTGTTTCAGGTCAGACCCGCCTTTGGCGGAAATATTATCGCGACTATTATCAACTTCGACCGCTGGCCGCAAATGGCTACAGTCCGTGAAGGCGTGATGCCGATGCCGGAGCCGGATGTCAGCCGTAAGGGTGAAATTATCGAAGAGAATGTACAAATTTCGCAGCAAGAACTGCCGCTTGAGATTCTCGAAGAACACAAACGACCTAAGAAAGTCAACCTTAAAGCGGCAAGGATAATCGTTACCGGTGGAGCAGGAGTCGGCAGCAAGGATAATTTCAAACTTATCTGGGATTTGGCAAATTGCCTCGGCGCAGCGCCGGCAGCTACGAGAGCAGCGGTTGACCTTGGCTTTATTGACAGCGACCATCAGGTCGGCCAAACCGGTACAACCGTTCGGCCAAGCTTGTATATTGCGGTCGGAGTCAGTGGTGCGATTCAACATCAGGCGGGGATGTCTCAGAGCCAAAAAATCATCGCTATCAATAATGACCCCGATGCTCCGATTTTCCAGATTGCACATTACAAGATAATTGGGGACCTGAATGTAGTTGTGCCAAAAATGATTAAAGCGATAAAAGAGAAGGGTATCAAAGAGCTAACCCCACTTACTGTGGCTGAGACATAATGATGGCGAATTTTTATAGAGACAATGATGATATACAATTTCTGTTCAGGCATATAGACCTGAATAAATTGGCAGAAATTCGGGAAGACGGCTTCGGGTTCGCAGGTCAGTTCGACTATGCGCCGGCAAGCGCAGAGGATGCGATTAAAAATTATGATATGGTGCTCGATTCGCTCGGACAGTTAAGCGGCGATTTCATCGCTCCGCGAGCAGAAGAGGTCGACCGTGAGGGTAATACACTTAACGAAGACGGAACGGTTACATACGCAAAGGGGATACAGGAGTCTATTGAAAAACTTGCCAAAGCCGATGTGATGGGCTTTACGCTGCCATATAGATTCGGCGGCCTGAACTTCCCAAACGTTCTGTACTCGATGGCCATCGAGATTGTCTCACGTGCAGATGCTTCACTTATGAATATATTCGGCCTGCAGGGAATCGCTGAGACAATCAACGCCTTTGCATCGGAAGAAGTCAAACAACAGTATCTGCCGGCTTTTGCCGCGGGAAAGGTGACAGGCGCTATGGTATTGACCGAGCCGGACGCCGGTTCGGATTTACAGGCGGTAAAAGTACGGGCGTTTCAGGATGCGGCGGGCAACTGGTTTTTGCACGGCGTAAAGCGTTTCATAACCAACGGCTGCGGCGAGATTCTGCTTGTGCTTGCCCGCAGCGAACCTGAAATCTCCGACGGCCGAGGTCTTAGCTTGTTCCTCGTAGAGCGAGGACCCTGGGTCAAGGTGCGCCGGCTGGAAGACAAACTTGGTATCCATGGCAGCCCGACGTGCGAATTGTATTTCAATGATGCTCCCGCCAAGCTAATCGGTGAGCGACAGCGCGGCCTTATAACGTATGTTATGAGCCTGATGAACGGCGCCCGTATCGGCATTGCGGCCCAATCGGTCGGTATTGCCGAGGCCGCCTTTCGCGTTGCCCGCGATTATGCAGCATCGAGAAAGCAGTTCGCAGTGGTTATTGAAAAGCTGCCGGCCGTCCGCGATATGCTCATCAATATGAGGATTGCCATCGAAGCGGGCCGTGCACTATTGTATGAGACATCACGCATAGTGGATATGGAAATCGGATATGCCAAACGCATCGAGGAGAACCCGCCCGAGGACAAGGAAAAAGCTAAACAGCTCAAAAACGACTCGCGAAAATACAAAAGATGTGCAGCAATGCTGACACCGATGAGCAAATATTACTGCTCCGAGATGTGCAATAAAGTAGCTTACGATTCGATTCAGGTACTCGGCGGCAGCGGCTATATGCGGGATTATGCCTGTGAACGTCATGCGCGCGACGCCAGAATTACGACTATCTACGAAGGGACAAGCCAGCTGCAGATTGTTGCCGCTGTTCGCGGGGTCTGCAGCGGGACAGCAGAGAAATTTATTACAGAGCTTGCCGAGAAGGAGTATGACCCGCAATTGAAAGACCTGCTTGAAAAACTTTCTGATGGGATGGAGCAATTAAAGGGCGCTATCGCCTATGTGAAAGAAAACGGCAACGAGTATATGGACCTATACGGCAGAGCTTTGGTCGATATTGCGATAGATTTGATTAACGGTTACTTATTCTGCAGTCAGGCTGGCACTAAGGTTGATATGCAGCTCGCAGGTGACTCGTCATCTATGAAGGATCGCAAGGAAGAGATTGCCAGAAGGTATATCACGAAGAATGTGTCGAAGATTGCAGCTTTGGCAGAATTAATCAGGACGGGGGACAAATCAACATTTACAGAATACGAAGAGATAATAGGGCCAGTTCCGGCTGAGTGAGGAGAAGATAATGCTTCGAGCGGTTATATTCGATTTTGACGGAGTGATAACGGATTCGGAGATTTTGCACCTTCGAGCCTTTAATCAGGTGCTGGCACAGTACGGAGTCGAGATTTCAACAAAGGATTATTACAAGGAATATCTGGGTTTGAGCGACCTTGATTGTTTTAAGGCACTTGTTGATAAAAAGATAATGCAAAAACCGGCAAAGGGAATCGAAAATCTTGCAAAAGAAAAAGAACTGGTATTCGAAAAGCTGGCAAAAACCGAAGGCAGGATAATTGAGGGTGTGCGGGATTTTCTGCAAATGCTCAGCCAAAATAATATACCAATGGCTATATGTTCGGGAGCACTGCTTACTGAGATTGAACTTGTATTGGAACAGGCCAGGCTGCGTTCGTTCTTTGAGGTGATAGTTTCTGCGGAATTCGTAAAAAAAGGTAAGCCCAGCCCGGAGGGTTTCCTGCTGACTTTGCGGAAGCTCAACCACGGTCGGCAAAATACCATTTTGCCAGACCAGTGTATCGTGATAGAAGATTCGCGTTGGGGACTCGAAGCGGCCAAAGCGGCAGGAATGCACAGCGTCGCAGTAACAAATTCCTACGATGCCGATGAGTTGACCCTGGCTGAAAAGATTGTTACGAAATTAGGTGAGCTGAGTATAAATGCTCTACAAGAGATTTGCGGTTGACCTAACTTTTGCTGTTGATGTCTCCGAAGGTCGAATGATTACTTTCCCATCTGCAGCATACCGGGGCCGATAATCCTGGTTTTGATTCTGTCTTTCTTTAAGTCGTATTCGATACCAGGGGCAAGGGCACCGTTGAGAAAACATGGCTGAGATTCATCGCCCCAGGCAGTTATCATAGACTTACTGCCGTCATATAACATTTCGCTGCCAATAAATTGTAAGTCTTCGCGTTTGCCCCATTTTCTCTTTTTAGCCTTTTCTTCGTAGGTAATGCCGCCTTTTGCGCTAAGCGTCGAAAGCTCAGTTTGACCTTTGTCTGTTTCATAAAGAAGAGCTTCTACGTGATTGGCGGTGGCTGTAGCCTGCTGACTATATTGGCCCTGGATAATAGGAAAATGGTCGATAAACATGTGCTCATTTTTGGCGTCGGCAATGATTAGATTCTCCTCTGAGAAATACTTTAAAGTGTCAAAATTCCGCACAACCGCATAGCAAGGTCTTTGTAAACTAAACCTGCCTAACTTTTTTTCCGGTTCTGCTATTTTGGAGTTATCAGCTGCTATTATTCCCGGTCCGGTTGCTAAATACATCTGCTGGTCTGTATCGTAATCGAACCGGAGACACTTCAGCTTGGTAAAACCGAGCAATTCCTCCCCTGTCCATCTGGAAGTGTCGAGCTGAACCACCTCGCCGATTGCTGTCAGATGTTTTATATCGGCCCGGGACTGCTTGTCTCTCGATAAATCTACGGTAAGCTTCGGGGCAGAAAGAGCATACTTCTGTTGAACATCCGCTGCATCGCGAAGCATAGTGCACAGGACATCGCCTTCAAAGACAACCTGATTTAACGCCGGTAGAAACTCGGCTTTCTGTCGAGCTGTTACTTTTACGGGAACGTCGGTTTGTTCATCTTCAGTACCTGTTATATCATTTGCATAAAATGTAAGCTCTGACAGGCCGTTTGCCACGGTGTTCTCGGTGACAGCGCTATAGTCAATCCGCTGAGCAATAAATGTCGGCCGAGCCTTCTCGTCGTTAAAGCTCCTGAGAGCTGTGCCTTCAGCCGTTATGTCCGGGGATATTCTCGGAGAGGTCATCGGCACAACAATAATACCATCGTCACAGGTTACAACGATATCAGTGAACTGTTCGGATAATTCATTTGGCTCACTCTGCGGCGAAGCAACACTTTCTTCGGTAACCTGTGCAGATATTGTGCTGCTGGCAGCTTTATCTTCAGATTTGCTATTTGAGCTTCCGGAAAACAGGATATCGTTGATGGAAACTTCGTCTGCAAGAATCAACTGCTCTGGACAATCTATGATAACATTCTTCCTGAACACACATCTGTAGTATTCGCCCCGCCCCTCGGAGGAGCGGGATTCGCCTTTGTTTTTTTCAATTGCTTGTCTGTCCGCTGCAGGTATCTCTTTTGCTTTTTGCCGCTCTGTTTGGGTTGATGAAAACAAGGTTGCCTTTGAGCTGCCCTGTCCTGGGTCGGCAGATGCATTGCCAAGCGACGATTGTCTAATACGAAGAGTTTCCAGATTAATGATTTTAAGAGATTCCAAGTAGTCCTGCTCGTCGTTATAGACAAGCTCCATTCCCTTTCCGAGCATTAGAGCGTCCTGAGACGTGAATTTGATCGGCCCGGCGGTCGAAAACTGAGATTTTTCGCTGATAAAAATAACATCATCGAGATAAATGAAGCTTTCTTTGATTTTGCTGTTCCTTTCGGGCAAAATGTGGATGACTACATTTCCTGTAAGTGTCGCATCCTTCGGCGTGGCTCTGCCGGCAGCATCTTCAACCTGGACCTTACCTTCATCGGCAGTCAAGTAACATTTAAGATTGCTTCGAAAAATATTGATATACGGTTTTTCAATTTCCCATTCGTCTCCTTCAGCGTGCAGAAGTTTTTCGAACCCGAATTCCCGGTCAACCTGCTTTTTGGCGTTTAAATGTGTATATCTGGCCTTTTGGACGGTGCCAACACCAACGTCGCCGACCATTCCAATTTTGCTGTCAAATTCACTGGTGTTGCTCTCGGCGACGGTATCTGTAAATTTTGCATCGGTATCGATCTCTATCGGGGGGGTCCTGCTTATCTGGTTATAGAGCAGATATATTGCAAGTACCACTGCAATTGCTATAAGCCATACATAGAGTTTTCGCGGCTTAAAATCCATAACAAATCCGTTTATCTCGTTTCAGAATCCGGCATATACCTTTTTAGAAGCTGCTGCCATTTGCCGGTACTTTTCAAAATGTATTCTATCACTTCACGTACAGCTCCTTCGCCTCCGCTGTGTGTTGTTATATAATCAGCTATATCCTTAACTTCATCAACCGCATTGGCAACAGCTGCTCCGAATCCCACGTATCTTATTACCGGCAAATCCAGTAAATCATCGCCAATGTAAGCTGTCCTCTTTGCCGAGAGACCTGCTTGCTCAAGCAGCTTCTTGAGCGCCGGCAGTTTCTCGAAACAATCCTGAACGCAATAGTCTATATCGAGCTGCTCAGCTCGGTATTTAGTTGCCTTCGAAAACCTGCCGCTCAAAAAGGCGACCTTTAGCCCTGCTTTTTGCCACATTCGAATACTGTGACCATCCTGCAAATTGAAGAATTTACCTTCGCTGCCATCACTGTTAATCATTACGGTTCCATCTGTTAAAACACCATCAACATCCAGGGCCAGCAGTTGTATATCCGCAAGCCCAGCCCCTCCGAGGGGCGGGGCAAGGCTTGTTTTTGTCTGCTTTGTCATTTGATTATCTGGTGTTATCATTCTATTACCCTGCAGCACATAGTTATTGAATTACAATTTTACCACACTTCCACGCTCGTTATAACAGACTAAATTGTGTTTCTCGCCGGCGTAATCCGGATTGGTGTGAATTATCACACGCTTGTTGCTGAACTGCTCTATTTGTGCAATCGCAACTCGTTTCTCATTCTGCAGGTAGCCGCCGACTTCCGGTGATACAAACAGCTCAATGCGTTTTATCTGGTCTTTAGACGCCGAGAGATTCAACATTCGAATAATCTCGATAGCCACTGATTCATGGCTTTTAATAAAACCTGCACCTCCGCAGTGAGGACATGCCAGATAGGTGGTTGATTGCAGCGAAGGGCGCATTCGCTGCCGGGTCATTTCCACCACCCCGAATCTGCTTATCCTCAATATTCTCGAACGGGCACGGTCGGCTTTGACGGAAGCGCGGAAGGCTTTTTCGACGTCTCTGCGGTGTTTCTCACGGTGCATATCGATAAAATCGCAAATTATCAATCCGCCAAGGTCTCGCAGCCTGAGCTGCCGGGCTATTTCAGGAGCCGCCTCCATATTGGTTTTATAGGCGGTCTGCTCGGCACTTTGGCTCTTTCGGTATCGACCACTGTTGACGTCTATCGACACCAGCGCCTCGGTTTGCTCGATTATGATTGAGCCGCCGTCTTTAAGAGCTACCGTGCGAGACTGAATTTTAGCAATTTCGTCCTCGATTCGATATTTGTGAAACAGCGGAACTTTGCTGTCGTAGTATGTTACCCTTTGTTTCAAACGCGGCGTTGCTATCAAAAGAAAATCCCTAATCTTACGAACAACACTTTCCGAATCACATACTATCTTGTCTATCTTACTGTTGAAAACGTCCCTCAGTGTTCGAGTAACCAAATCAGATTCCTGGTAAATCCCGCTCGGCGCCTTTTCTTTTTCTATCCGTTTCTCGATGGCAGTCCACAATCGTTTAAGATACCTCAAATCGTTTCGAACATCCTGTTTTGAGCATCCTTCTCCCGCTGTTCGGATAATAAATCCCATTCCCTTGAGGGGCTTAACTTCATCGAGAATTTGTCGTAGTCTCGCACGCTCATTATCATCTTCAATCTTGTGAGAAATCCCGAGCTTTCGCATCCACGGCATCATAACCAGGAACTTGCCCGGTAAAGTAAGATATGTGCTGAGGGTCGGCCCTTTGGTGCTCATTCCTTCTTTAGTTACCTGAACGACAAGCTCTTTGCCCTTGTGAAGGCAGCTCTGGATAGGCAGCCGCTCGCTCAGCGATTTTCTCCTGCCAACATTTTCAGTAGACTTGCTGTCGGCACCGGAAAAATAACGAGGGTGCAGGTCGCTGATATGAAGGAAACCGTTCTTGCCAGTCCCACAGTCTATAAAGGCCGCCTGTATCCCGGATTCAATGTTTACCACCTTTGCTTTGTAAATATTGCCGACGTGCCTGCTCAGGCTCGTCCTTTCCACATACAGCTCTTCAAGCGAACCATCCTCGACTATTGCCACCCTGCACTCTTCGCTCTCAGCCACATTTATAAGCATCTCTCTTGCCATCTTTTTGTCCTCATATATCGTGATTCAAGCTCGGTAATAGCAAACCACAATTTACTGATTAGGAACACTGTCTTGCCATCGAACTTTCGTGCGCCTAATCGGTGCCGACAGCATACCATAATCCAGTTCCAGCAACTCCAGAATCTCATTAACACGTATCGAACCAGCTAAGCTGATATTACACTGAATGGTGATATCCGTGTTATTTAATTCGATCGATTCCAAGAAAGGTCTGACATCAATGTTTTTGAATATCAGGTTTCTGGGGTCTGTTCGCCGCCGGAGATTAAGATTATCACTTGCCAACAAACGTTTAATCCTGTCCCTTAGCTGTTCGTTTATATATTCTTTCCGCACCGCCAACACATATACAGCCATACATGGCTGAATCGAGGTCTCGGCCTTTACTATTCTAACTGTGAGCAATTCAAAACCATCAGGCAATTGCTCCGAAAGTCTTGTTTGGTATAGGTTACATAAATCACCTGTACTATCTTTGGTGTCTTTTTCCACCCGAAGGCACAGCAAATCATCATCCACCTCAACTCCTACGCTTTTTGGTAACGGCAGGGAAAGTTTCGGGTGAGGATTGAATCCTTTGCTATACAGCACTTTTATACCCGCTCTGACACACGCTCGCTGAAAGAACCTGACTGTTTCAGCGTGTGACAAGAATCTCGGATTACCCCGGACCTTGAATTTAACCAATACTAAAATAGTCTTGTTTGAAGCTATTATATGCATACCTCCGATTATGTATCCGGCACCTCTTGAGACATTTGTGCTTCACTTGTTTTTTAACGGCGGACATACACCTCGTAAGTGTAGTCAACTTGTTTCTGCTGGCCCGGCTCTAATTCAATAGTCCAGGTTAGTTTCCTGACCGCATTCATTCGGCGCAGCCCCCGAGCCAGTGTTTCAATCTTTGCCTGCGGTTGAGAAGATTCAACCTCTCCCGACAACGTTTTGGTAATCTCCAGTGTTATGGCTTTGGCCTGGAAATTAGTAACCGAAAGTTTTCCTTCTAATGTAACCAAATCGTAGTGATAACCATAAAACCGAGCTGCGTCACGTTCCCTGGTGGTTTCAAGCTCAACCTGCTCTGCTTTAACACTTATAGCCTGTGTAATTTTCAGAGTAGTTTCGGCTTTTGTTGGTGTATATTCTAATGTGTCCTGTCCGAGAATCAGATTTTCCTTAATTGTCTCTGCAGGAGCAGTCGTCCAGGGTACAGCCGTAGTGTTCTCCATTCTCAGGCAGTGCCAGACCTGCTCAACCGGTTCTTCGCGTTCTTGTCTTTGGTAAGAATAGTGGTCCTCTTCATTGACATAATCAGGTATTTTCCACTGATAAATGTGCTTATACGGCACAGACTCGGTAAATAGAGGCAGGTAACCCACCTGGCCTTTTTTCAGCTGTACATTTTTAACTGGATATAGAAACAAATCCTCTGCTACTTTTCCGGTTTCCGCCGCACCATAAGCCGGCATCATAGATTCTGACATCGGCATAGAGTATCCTGCTGCACTTTGTCTCATCACGTTGGACATAACACCCATTCTGCCTTGCTCGCTTTGTCCCCTCATCAGTGACTGAAGAAACTGGGCGAGATTTTCTTTCTTCGCCAGCGGACTGACTACATCGGCGAATTTCAGATTAGGAAATCCGGTCACAAGCTGTATCGTAACATCATCCAGGTCGCAAGCCTCGTTTAACACAGCAGCTTTTGCCGATATCTGTGCTTTGTCCGGCTCAGTTATATCCACAATGTAGCTGGGTGCCCAGGTGATGCCCTTTGCCAGATAACTTACCGTAAGCTTTTTTCCGCCTGCCGGTTCGTCCAGCTTAACATCGAGCTGCATAGATTTGCTTTTACTCGTAAATGTTTTTTCCAATTTACCGCTTATAACCTTGAACCTTCTCACGGTCTGTGAATCGATAGCCACATCGCCTTCGTCGGTTTTGATTATTATCAGGCTGGCTCGAAAAGGCGGCTGAATATAATGCGGCACATTACTATAATCTGCTCTTCCGGGCGCATAAGGCTCCGATTGTGGCAGAGAACGGTTTTCTGTAAAAGAGCTCAACAGGCCTTGTATGGTTGATTCTCCTTTATTGTCGAAGCTTAATTCCACTTCTTTACCCACATTAGCTCTTAGCAGTTCCTCTATCGAGATAGCTTCAACCGATTCCTCCAGTTCAATTTCTTTAGCGGCGAGGCTTTCCAGCTTCACTTTCGGTGGATAGGCCACCCAAAAGGTCCCGTGAGAAGCTGCTACGGGCGGTTTAAAACTAAATGTATCTCTTTTCTTGGGACAGGTTACTTCGGAAATGAAAAATCCCAAACCGTTTTTGAAAAGAGCAACCTGCTGCAACTTGGTGTCGGCCTGTGCTGCTGCGGCTTCCGATGTTGCATGCGCCGGATGAGTAGAAAATATTGCAATTGTTACAGCAGTTAAAATAAGCGATTTTTTTCCGCACTTCATATTTAAAACCTCCACAAAAAGCCCTAAAAAGCTTCGGGCAGAATCTTTCTCGCAGCATCACGCAGATAACTTGAAATTTGCCTTTCGGAATTCATACCAAGCACAACTCTCGCCACATTGTTACAGTCTTCTATCGTAACTGAGCGGATGATTTGTTTTATTTCCGGTATCATCGGCGGAGTAAGTGAAATTGTCCGTACTCCCATTCCCAGCAGCAGCATAATATATTCCGGCTCAGAGGCCATTTCTCCGCAAACACTAAGCTCTATTTGCGCTTTGTGCGCATCTTGAATAACCGTCCTGATAAGCCGCAGCACCGCAGGGTCTACCGATGAATATAGCGTGGAAACCAGCTCATTACCCCTGTCGACAGCCAGAGTATATTGAACAAGGTCATTCGTTCCTATGCTGAAAAAATCGACGTCTCTGGCAATTGTAAAGGCCGTCAAAGCCGCAGACGGCGTCTCAATCATCACCCCAATCTTGATATCTCTATTATATGCTATGGATTCTTCATCAAGGTCTTCCATTACATCCCGCAGAATCATCTTCGTCTGCATCAATTCCTGAAGGTGCGTAATCAACGGAAACATTATCTTGACCTCGCCGAGAACTGAGGCCCGCAAAATTGCACGCAATTGCGTTTTGAACATCGTAAGATTCTGCAGGCAGAATCTAATAGACCGAAGGCCCAAAAATGGATTTGGCTCCCGTACAAAACGTTTGCTTTGTGTATACTTGTCCGCTCCAAGGTCCACCGTTCTTATTATCACCGGACGATGCTTGAAAACACGCACCGTTTCAGCATAAGCTTGATAATGGTCTTCTTCTGTAGGGTCACTCGGCCTGTTGAGAAATAAAAATTCCGTCCGATATAAACCTATTCCTTCCCCGCCTTTCTGCAAAACCACTTCGGCCTCATCGGGAAACTCAATATTTGCTAATAGTGTTATTCTAACACCATCGCGGGTTACAGCAGGCTCTTCTTTTATCGCATCGAGTCTATGCTCAAGTTCTGTAAATTCGTGCGAATATTCTTCATATTGCCGCATTGTCTCATCATCCGGATTTACAACGACAATGCCACGATTGCCGTCAATGATGACGATATCCCCCACGCTGATGGTCTCTGTAAGGTCTTCCAACGCTACCACCGCAGGGATACCAAGCGACCGCGCAACAATAGCGGTATGGCTTGTTCGTCCGCCCGCATCGGTTGCAAGGCCTTTCACAAATTTCTTGTCAAACCCCGCTGTTTGGGTAGGACTCAAATTTCGGGCAACAACCGCAACCTCTTCAGTCAATCGCTCAACATCTTCACGTTTGCCGCCCAGAAGCTGTTTTAGCAGACGTCTTTCAATATCGTAAATGTCCGCCGCACGTTCGCTGATGTAAGCATCTTTTACTTTGGTAAAAATTGATGCAATCTCTCGCAGCGTTGTAGAGACGGCATATTCGGCCGTTACTAATTCCGAATGAATCAAATCCGTTATCTTCCTTCGCAGATTCTTGTCTCGCAGAAAACTCAAATGAACTGCAAAGATATCTTTTATTTTACGTTGTTCTATTGTCTTTTGCTCCGCTTTCAGTTGAGCTAATTCATCGGCCGCAGTCTTAAAAGCATTCCTCACCCGCTGAATCTCTATCATTCGTTGCGTCGGCTTTATGGTACGGCGGGGAATTCGGTAATCTTCAGAATCAATAATCAGCGATTTGGCAATGGTAATGCCCGGCGAAACAGCTACTCCTTTTTTTATTTCCATCGCACTTCTACCAAATTCTAACGTTTCTTTGGGTCGCCTGGTGTCGGCTCATCGAAATGCTTTTTTTCCACAAGCTCACTCAGAGCATCGATGGCTTGTTGTGCATCTGCACCCTCAGCTTTAATTTTCAGCCTGGTGCCACAAGTTGCGGCGAGCATACTCATCTGCATAATACTCTTACCGTCCACACTGTTTTCATTGTTGCTGACCGTAATGTCGCACTCGAATTGGTTTGCAACATCAACGAATTGCATCGCGGGGCGCATATGAAGTCCATCCGCATTTTTTATCTCAACTTCCGTTTCAAAAACCACTTTTTCCAATGTATCTTCGTCCGCCTGCATTTTCCCCTCCCCAGCCTCTCTGTTACTTTCGCATATTTATATTATTATTAAGGCAGATTTTCATCGGCCTCTCTGAGAAGCTCTTCAATCTCTTCAGCTTCTTTTGATTGTCTAAGAAACTTGCGGAATTTCTCTTCTTGCAAATGTTTGAAAACGCTCTCCATTACCTGTAAATGTTTGTCCGGATTGTCAACAGGGCTAATTATTAGTATCACTGAATAAACCGGCTGTTTGTCCAGTGAAGAAAAATCAATACCAACACTGCTTTGACCAATTGTGGCAATTACGTCTTTTACTGCCTTGTGTTTCACATGAGGCACTGCCACACCCTTGCCCATACCTGTACTTGCTTCATTTTCTCTTTTTACCACCGCCTTAATAATTTCTTCACAATTTCCTTTGCCGAGCCGGCCGGCGTTATAAAGAGCCGAAACAAGTTCTGCTATTGCGCCGTTACGGTCTTTGGCTTTCAACTCCGGAATTAAAGCTGCAAAACAGATAAAATCTGCGAACTTCATTTTATCTCCTCAGAATTATTCCTTATTCACCTTCTATAAAGACACTGCCCCCTCCTGTGTGTTTATTGTCTCGTTCCTTGCCTTTTTTCCTTCTAAGCTGTCTTTCAAGTTTGTGAACAGCCATGTCAATACAACGGTAAATGTCTTCGCTGGTTTCGGTAACAACAAAAATCCTGCTATGTTCACCACTGGCAATTACCTCCACACTTATCTTACTGTTCGGCTCACCGTCGATAATTACCTCGACCCGGTTGATACTATTGTAGTATTTAGGAAGCTTGGACGTTTTTTCTTCCGCATACCTTCTGATTGTTTCCGTTATCTCGATGTGTTTACCAGTTATAGTAAAAAGCAAAATCGTTCTCCTTAAATCTTTTATCAGGGAAATCCGTTCTTATTCTTCTTCACTTTTCAAATCGGCTGGCGGCAGAAATCCGCTGACCTTGTCTCTTTGTGGTGCTATGACACCTGCACTGACCGCAAATCTTATCGCTTCTTCTATTGTCATATCCAGCTCTATGGTTTGTTTTTTTGGAACCATTATCACAAATCCGGTGAATGGCGTTGGCGAAGTGGGTATAAGAATAGTAAGAAATTCCTTTTTGACGTTCTCTGATACCTTCTGAAGCCCGGAGCCGGTGACTAAACCCATTGACCATATACCCTTGCGAGGGTACTCAACGGCAACAACCCTTGAGAACAGTTTTTTCTGTTCCTCTTGAGTGAGCAAAAAGTCGGTAATTTGTTTTACATAGGGGTAGACCTGCCTTAAAAACGGTGTATTCATTATAAACTTTTCGACCATTCTCCATAGTGTTTTGCCTACGACACTTGCCAACAACGCCCCTACTATACAGACAGCCACCAGCGCTACAAGAAAACCTGCTATAGACCCCCACCCATGTACCCAAAATTTGACCATATCCTCTTTGGTAAGGTATTGCTGGTCGCCCTGTAAAAACATTATCAGCCAGACTATCCCACGGTTTATATAGACACTGATGTTTTCCTGGATGAACTTATAGCCCCAGAAGAATATCCAGATAGTCAAAATGGTCGGTAGTAGTACCGCCAGCCCACGCAAAAAGTAGCTTCTAAAACGCCCCGTAGTGCTCATATTATTAACAACAAGTCCTTTGCTGTTATCGAGTTACCGATTTTTAGCCAACCCCGGCACACCGAGGCCTGGCATAAAAACCGCATCCTATCCAAAACAACTTAGTTTAATCTATGGACTTATTATGGTCAACAAAAAAGTCTTTTGGTAAATGTGCACCAATCAAGTGTATCACGGCCCCGGGTATAGAAGCGAGCATCCAGACAAACCTCTGTGTAATAGCAAGGGCGAATGCTTCATTCTCTGGAACGGTAGCAATTGTAATGAACATAAACATTAGCATCCCTTCCACTACCACTGCTCCCCCAATACTAACAGGTATTGCTCCTAATACCCAAGTCAAAGTAAAAAATACGTAGTAATATTTTATGCTTGCTGTAATACCCAAATCTTGCCCAACAAGCCAGAAAGCTGTGATGGTCATAAGTTGCAGGAAAACAGTTAAGGCAAATGCCGCTAGCAAAGTTAGGGGTCTTTTGTAATAAAGAGAGAGAGCTTTTTTGAGCTTTTCAATGGTTTTCGACGCTTGGGAATTGAAATTCGACCAAATTTTTTTCAGCGTCGCACGACTTTTTCTGTGTAGCAAAAGGATGCAGAAAATCAACGTTATAAAAACAAACAGCCAAACAAAAATCATTTTGTATTCAGCAACGAAGCTTAGATAAGAAGCATCTCGTCGAGCACTTATTCCAAGAGTTTTGCCTCTCAGAAAAAGCATGGAGAAAGTAAGCGCTATTACAAGCGTACTTAACAATCCTACAGCCCTATCTACAAATACGCATAAAGCTGCTTCGAATCGTTTATCGGTATGTTTGGTAACGTACCACGCCCGAATCAAATCCCCCCCCACAGAACCTGGCATACAATTATTGTAGAACAACCCTAAAAAATGTAATCTAACCGCAGCGAAAAACGATATGAATATTGATTGAGCCCTCAACAGAAGCCACCAGCGGAAACCTACTAATATCTGGCTTAAAATAAAAATGCCAAGAGCAGCTGCAAAAATCACCAGATTAATTTCTGTTAGTTTATGCCATCTTTGCTGTTGGCTGGCCCAGACAATTGCGAAAATAATCCCTGCTGTTACAAAACAAATACGGAATAGTACAAATATTGGCTTGGTTTTTCCAACTTTGGTATTGGCCATTAAACTAATTTGCCTTAAAAAACTTGTTTTCGCAGATGATAACGGCTAAATTGATGATTGACAATCGAAAATTGACTATTTGAGGACCCGACAAATGGCTGCGATACGGAATATAGAAGAAGGTGTTGATTTTGCGCCAAAGTTTGATAGTAACGGTCTAATCAGGACAATCGCTCAGGATGCAAAAACCGGCCAGGTTCTGATGGCCGCTTTTATGAATCAAAAGGCGCTTGATTTGACAATTCAGTCGGGCTGGGCAACATACTTTAGCACATCGCGACAAAAATTGTGGAAAAAGGGCGAAGAAAGTGGACATACCCAAAAAGTAGAGCAGATACTCGTCGATTGTGATCAGGACTGCCTGCTACTCAAAGTAACCGTCGTCGCTGGCCAGTGTCATGTAGGCTACCAATCCTGCTTCTACCGGGCATTGAAAAAGGGCAACAGTAAAAAGTTGGAATTTATTGCAGAAAAAGTCTATAACCCTGAGGAAACTTACAAAAAATAGAAAAAAATTGCATCCCACACGAAGCATATTTACTTGATGTTAAAGAACTTACTGAATTTGCAGTTCACGGGTCTGTGGAAGATGTTCATTTTATGATTGATAATTTTCTTGACTTCAGGATGAAAATCCCGTAAAAATTGTATTGATTTTAACGGCTGTGACGAGGAGTGTTGACGTTTTTCCTTTTGTTTCAACTCTTCCTCCACGAAAAAAGACGGCATAGTACAGGGTTTTCGAGTGAGGCAAATGTGTATTTCTGCTTGCACATCCGGAGGTTTTCAGAGCAACCGCTAATTTTTGTACGATGATCGTGTGCGCGAAAGCACAACGGTGAAACGACCACTTGCAGCCATTGCTGCAGGATAAAATATATATAGTGTAAGCATTTTTGCTTGGAATTCGTAAGGAACAATTTTAGGAGGATAAATTATGAAAAAGGTAATTCTAATTAGTTTATGTGTACTGTTTGTGGCCGGTGCGACCGTATTTGGCACTACTTACAGTTACACAATCAGCGGTAAAGTCAAGGCAGCAGGTGTTGGAGTGAACGCAGCAAGCGTATCTCACTACGTTACTTGGTCGAGCGGAGCAAACTCCGGCGGGGGGATTGGTCCGACTCTTGCCGATGGGTCGTTTTCTGCCAATATGTCACAATCCGGCGAAAGTTATATAAACAGGACTATGCAACTTTTGGCCAGCAAAGGTCAGATGTCGGGTAGTAAATCCTGGACATGTGCAGCGTCTTCAGAGATAAAAGACGTAGATATTTATCTCAACGTTAATGTTGACCCGGATCTTAGGTATGGAGGCGGGCCCATACATTTCGCAGGGGAAACTTTGGTTGCTCCCAGTACTCAATTCGCTTATGTACAACCAGGTTATTCCGGCGAAACACAACTCCAGAGCTTTACTGTAACTTTAGCCTACGATCCAACTCAATTGTATACAGAAGTTCCAGCTGTTGCTCCGATGCAGCCGTATTCATTCTTCGATGTTTTGATTCCAGTACCGGGCACAATTGAAATCCATGCAGAAGTAGACCCTATGGGACCACCCTTACTTTTGGGTGATATGAACAATCCGATACCCCTGTATGAAATAATGTGGACGGCTACCAACACCGGGACACAGCACATAACATCTGTTCAAACTGAGATGATCGAAATGAATTTGGGCCCCACGCCGCCGGGTAGTCCCGTTGAAGCTGTTCCACATACCACTGAGCATCTCGTTGGCGATGCAGAGACCTGCAAAAAAACATTCGTGCTTGATTCTGCTGAAGAATGGCAGGAGGCCCTTGATAGTGAATGGCCTCAGAGGTCTCTATCACCGATATTAGAGTCCGAATGGGTAAAGTTTATGGAGGCATGGGCTGACCCGTGTAGTGAAAAGGAAGGTGAGCCCTATCCTGAAAACGAATTTCTTCCCGCAGAGTTATGGGTTTATGATGGTGGAGGCAGTGGTGGTTATGAGCCAAATGACGCCGGGCTTGTGATGTATTGGGGAAATGAATCGACGCCAGATGGTAATTATGCAACAGCGTTTCGATATGATTACGGAATGGACCCTGACCTTCGAAACTCGATTATAAAGGTAACAGTAACGGCGCCTCAATGGGGCGTTACCGGCCAGCAGGTTACAGCAGTATCGTTTGCAATCAATGATATCGCAGGTTTGAGATGCTGGTGGTGGTGGAATTGCGGTGCTCCTGGAAGTGGCCAGCCGATTATATGGAACCAGCCAACAACCGTAACAATCGATACAACCATCGTCGGTATAAATGCAGCAACTCCAACGGCGACTGGTTATGTGAGAAATGCAGGCTTCAACCTGGCAAAGGCGCAGAGTTTCGATGTTGATGAGAACTTCCAGTGGATTTTCCAGCCTGTGAACGTTCCTCCACCTGGACAGCCAACCTTTGTGGGAATGTGGAACTATTGGCACAACTTGCTTGTTGTCAATAAAACACCGCCCGTTGCTGTTGCATCCAAGTATTATGTAAAATGGAGCCAGAGGCCGAATGTGATTGATGCCAATGACCCGAAGATATTCTTGGGCTGGGATGAGAAGTCAGATTTCAATAATCCACCGATAGTGGCAGATGACTGGAAGTGTGAAGACGACCGGCCAGTAACGGACATTCACTGGTGGGGGTCATTCATCGGGTGGAATCAGCCGAGTCCTCCGCCGATACTCCCAAAGTTATTCCATATTGGTATATGGACAGACGTTCCTGATCCTGACCCCTGCGATCCGGTGACCTTCAGCCATCCGGGTGTATTAATTTGGGAAAACTATTGTGATAATTGGGTTTGGAACTTTGCCGGTTACGATTGGGACCCTCACAATGGAGAACCTGACCCATGTAATCCTGAATATACCGAAACCTGCTTCCAATTCAACCAGCTTCTCTCAGAAAACGAATGGTTTTATCAGGAACCCAATGATTCGAATGGAACGGTATACTGGTTAAGTATTGCGCCGATTTATAACCCCAGTGATTACAGCGATCCGAATTTCTATCCATGGGGTTGGAAGACAAGACAACCTCGTTGGAATGACGATGCGGTGCGTATTATGCATGCGATGAATCCTATTGATGGAACTCTTTGGCCGCCGGACCTGAAAATAGGTTCCCAGTGGATGGTTGGAGATCCAATCTTCTGGCCTGACCCGGAAAACTCGTGGGATGTGGCTTTCGAGTTAACGACCAATCAGCCAGCCTACGAGGATGACCCAATCCCCGGAGACTTGAACGCCGATAAGATAGTCAACCTGTTTGACCTTGCCATCTTGGCGAATAACTGGCTTGCCGTTGCTCCATAATGGGATATCTGAAGTTTGAGTAGTTAGTTGCATTTTGCAATGTAGAATTCAAGAGCCCTGCAGGTTGCACCTGCGGGGCTCTTTCTATAATAATTGTTAATCTGTGTATTTTCCACATTGCTCAAGAAAACCTCTACTGAAAGTCGATATAAATACTTATATTCTACTATGGACAATGTTGTGTGAGCACTATAGCAGGAGCAAACATTGACAAGGATAATCGCAAAACGGCTTTCTTTACACAAACACCTCATAAATCAGCAGCAGCAAAATGAAGTCCTACAGTCCCAGTTCACTCATCTTCAGGCCCTCGCCAACATCGGCACTGCTACCTGTATGGTCGCTCACGAAATCAATAATTTACTCACACCTCTGGCAAATTTCGCAGCTCTTGCCCTCAACAATCCTGATGATAAACCCCTTTCCGAAAAAGCCCTTCGAAAAGTCGTCCGCAATTGTGAGCACGCCTCCAAAATTATGGAAAGTATGCTCGCCGTGGGAAACGGCCAAACGCAAAAGAGGCAAAACTCATTTCTGATTACTTTGGTTGAAAATGTTTTTAACTGTCTGTGCCGTGATTTTGCAAAAGATGGTATAACTGTAAACACCCTAATACCAGATGATTTAACGGTTTGGGTGATACCTGTTCAGATACAACAGGTTTTAATGAATTTAATTCTCAATGCCCGTGATGCAATGCTGCCGCGCGGCGGCGTTTTAACTATAAAAGCCCAAGATACTACTAATGTGGTTCGGATAGAGGTCTCTGACACTGGTTGTGGAATCGAACCAGCCAACTTAAAAAGGATTTTTCAGCCGTTTTTCACTACGAAGGCGGATGAAACATCGCCGTCACAACACTCAGGTTCCGGTCTTGGTCTTCTCTTTGTAAAAAGAATAATAGATGACCACGGAGGCTCAATTTCGGTCGAATCTAAACCAGGTAGGGGAACAATATTTAAGATAATACTGCCAAAATCGCAATAAAATAATGGTAGTGCAATCCGCTAATCGTTATCGACAATCGCTTTCGCTATATCGTTGATTGCTTTTCTTGTCCCGCCCCTGGTTTTATTAGCCAGTATGGAAAATATATAATCCCCGTTCTTGCCGCTGCATATCCCTGAAAACGACTTAACGCCGTTGATATATCCGGTTTTGCCGAAAATTTTGCCCTTGTATTTTTCCTCTTTGAAATACTTGCTTATCGTCCCGTCTACCCCCCCTACAGCGAGGGAATCTTTGTAAAGCGCCCAGTTTTTGCTTTTGTAAACATCTAATAACACTTTTGTAATGGCATCTGCGCTGAGTCTGTTTTCCCTGCTGAGCCCGCTGCCGTCGTCGACATAAAATTCTCCCCTTTCAATCCCAAGTCCCAGCAGGTAACCGTGAATAAGCTCCCGCCCCAACGCCCAGTTCCCATTTCTACCGCTCGACATGGTCTTTACCGCAATGGTTTTAACAAGCGCTTCCGCCGCCAGGCCGAGACTGTTCTTATTGCAGCGTGCCAGGCAATCAGTTATCGGCGTGCTGTACTCAGCGATTTTCTTGTAATAACAGGGCGCTGATTCCTCAAGTATTTGTCCGTCAACTTTAACTCCCGCCACGGCTAAATTCTCCTGCAGCAAAAAGCCAAAAAACTCAGCAGGTTTTTCAATTGCGACATCGAACGGCCCTTCCTGCTTTTGGCATTTGCCCTTTATGGTGAGTTTATTCGCCTGACTGTTGCGATACGCCCCCGCTGCGCTTTTACCTTCATAGATTGGTGTGACCTTATTGATTATCTCTATATAGCCGGTTTCCGGTTCGATATCAACCGTAATTTTACCGTCGATATTTTTAACAGTTATCGCGATGCAATTGTCATTAAAATTAAGCCCGCAAACTTCACAGGCATACGAGCGGTTCAGCTCTTTCCTCGGCCAATTCAGATGCACTCTTTCATTGTCAAATATACTGCTGTCGACGATAATGTCCTTGATGGCTGTTGTATTATTTCGTTTTAGTGCTGCTGCAATATCTTTAAATATCCAACCAGATTCTCTTTGGTATTTGGTATCCGTAACTTCATCACCTAACAGTGGGTCTCCACCCCCTGCTATTACCAGCATATCACCACAAAGACCGACCTTTGTTTTAAACTGGTAATTCGGCCCTAAGTATTTCAGCGCCGCGGCGCTTGTGATTATTTTCATATTCGAGGCTGGAATCATCGCTTCGTTCGCATTATGACTGTATACTAACTCTGCCGAATCTGCTTTTACGATGGAGATGGAGTATTGGACTTTTTTTTGGGAAGGTTGGCTAATAATAGAGTCGATTTGCTCTTTTAACCCCGCCGAAGCAACGCTGACAAGCCAAATACTAAATACCGCTACAGCTAATAATTTTCTGATTTTAGCCTTCATTATGCGACGATTTATTAACAAAAATACTTATACATTTCAAGCGGAATGATTTTTTACTGCTCGTGATTCGCAAAGCATAAGTAAAAAACAGGGCTGGGAGCGGAGGGAGAGGGAAAAAGCGATATTACCCAGCCCTGATGATTGCGATGTTTACTCTTACATTTATAGCCCGAATTTGTCAAGCAAAAAAACTAATTTTTGGGAATAAGAAAGGAACGTCATATCCCTTTAATGAAAAATAAGGTGTTTGATGGATAGATACTACCAAGAGGTAAAAAGGATACAGCGTTTTGGGTGGCAACAAAAAATCGTCCTGTTTATACCGGAGAAAGAGCTGTGGTGGTCGTAGTCGAATCCTTAATTAATTAACTACTCTCTGCGGTGCAGGCTTGGTATGTTTTTATCGTAAGCAATCTTAAGGCTGTGCACTATTTGAGAGTTCTTCCTGCCTTTAGTCTTCCTAAACGGTATAAAGGTTTTAATCAATACAATACACAACGAAAATCGGAAAAAACTGCATTTTTTTCAACAATGCTTACTTCTACTGCCCTTTATGCTTGAATTAGAATTGATATTTTGCTAATCTGTATTATTCGTCGTGTATTGTATAACTTACATTGCTTCGAGTAATCGGTAAGGAGGATCTTGCCAGAAAGTCTCGGGGGGTATATACTTACCTGCGAGAACCAATGGATTGAACAAAATTTAATATCTGTTTTTTACGTCTGCGGGCGTTTTTTGATTGGAGAAGGGGTTTTAATTGTCCTCGCTGAAAGGAAACAAACCAGTTTTTATAGCGATACTGCTGTTAGCAGTTACAGCGGCAAGTGGTGCGCCTACGATAGCGTCTGATAACTCCATTACGTCTACTGCTCAGATGGTATCATACACCCCAGTTGTAATAGTTCCCGTCGAGGAAGTTGTCAGCCCCATTGACACCAAACTGGCTAATCTCGGCACCGAATTACTACAACCACCGGTAAGCTTTGCGGGCCTGAAAGATTCTGAAGGCGAAAATGTAAAATCCTTGCCTGCAGTGCCGGAAGCGATTTTTATGGTTTTATCCGGATTCCTTTGCGTTTCATTAGTTAAGAACCGCTGTGTTTGGCTGTCAGTTCTGGCAGGTTTATTATGGGCAGGCCAAACCGGTATCCAGGCTCTTCCTCAGCTGGCTCTGCGGCTTGGCCACGGCAATCACAGCAAGCAGCGGCTCTGTGCAGAACTTACTTATCCACATTACTTTGAAAATTCAAAGCGGCTGCGCAGTGATATTGAAGGCACTCAATACATAGGCCTGCTTCGGCATTTAGCCGGAATACCGGTTTCTAAGAATCGTTATTTTTATAAAGCTACATACACATATACATCTCAGCCTGCCATTATCTTCTCGCGGACTGGTTTAAATCCGCTTTTTGTCTGCTTGGCTTCAGGAGCTGAGCGGTTTATTTCTTTTTCACCTGCATTTATTTTTGCTCATCTTGCCCGTGGCCCGCCTAAACTCGCCTGAGAACTGTTTTTCATACCCATAGGAGTGTATTCGCGAAACACTCTTTAGGTTTGGATTGTGTATGTGAGGAAATTCCATGTTTTTTACATTTAAAAATATTAAAGGATGATGATTATGAGAAAATTAATAACAATTTGTGCGATAATGTTGTTTGCTGTCTGTAGTATCAGTTCAGCAGCCACAACGGCAGATGTTCTATTTGTCGTTGATGAATCAGGCTCGATGTATGGAGAGCATACCTGGCTGGGCAGTATGATTACTAGTTTGGATTCGGAGCTTATTGCGGCGGGAGTCACTGGTAACCAGTATGCTTTGGTTGGTTTTGGAGATGGTGGCACGCCTTCTGGAACTCCTCATAAGATTTCCATAGGCAGCGGTGATTGGGGAACAGCTGCTGAACTTTCAGTTGCAACTGGAAGTTTGGTAACGAGCGGGTCCTTTGAAGATGGTTATGAGGCCATTGATTATGCGCTGAATAACTATGGCTTCCGCAACGATGCAGGACTCAACATTATTCTTATAACAGATGAGGACCGGGACATTCGCTCTGGTTCCAATATTACTTACAGCAGCATACTAAGCGGTTTAACTAATAATAGCGCCCTTTTGAATGTTGTTGTTGATGCTGATTTAGCAAATGGTGCCGGCGCAACAGCCCTTGGTGTCGATTATGCAGCTAATGCGTATTTGGCTGACGGCAGCGGCGGTTACACTACAAGTACTGGAGGAGTCGCTACTGGAGGATATTACACAACAGTTGCAGACTATGTTGAACTTGCTTGGGACACCTCTGGTGCCGCCTGGGACCTGAACCAGCTTCGCGCCGGCGGTCTCTTAGCAGATTCTTTTACTGCAGCATTCGTTGACATAAAGGTTGGAGAAATCCAAGAACAGCCGGTTATCCCCGCTCCGGGAGCTATTTTGTTAGGCAGCATCGGTGTAGGCCTTGTCGGCTGGCTGAGAAGAAGAAGAACACTGTAAATAGCAGAAAAAGCAACTCAAGAGCAGGACAGAAATCCTGCTCTTTAATGGCTTTAGAAAGGAGCAACTATGAAGAAATTAATTTTATTGGTTGTGATTATTCTGCTGTACACAAGTTATGCACAAGCAGATTTTACAGATGTTTATGATCCGCCTGGCAGCGAGGCATATATGACTGATATACTCGACGAAATTTATGGCACTACTAATGGTGACTTCGATAACCATCATGTACAAGGCGCTGCCGAGTATACTTTTGGTAGCATCAAAGCTACACGGATAGATGACAATCTTTCGGTTGATGGACTTCTAAACTTGGTTTCCGGTACTCCCGGCTCGGCTGCTGATAAAATCTGGACCGATGGTATTGCAAACATCTCGGTGGAAGCCAGATTTGCTGGATACTCCCAGGAGTTTGGCTACGACACAGGCTCAGGTTATACCAAGGTCTTTGATGTAGTCGGAAATAGCTTTTCGGTCTCTGGTTCTGGCACCTTGAACTTTACGCATGGTTCGACTTGGCAGTGGGTACGTTCTGGTATGGGTGGCACGTGGTATTCTGGTTCTAACAATGACGGATTTGACCACATGATTACATATCAGCTTACAGGCCTTGGTGATGGCTCTACAACTTGGCTGGTCTTTTGGGAGGACCTTAGAGGACCGAAAAATCCTTATGGTGGCTCTGACCGCGATTTCAACGACCTTGTCGTTGAGATAAAAGGTTCTGTCATTCCCGCCCCAGGCGCTATTTTGCTTGGCGGCATTGGTGTAGTGCTGGTCGGCTGGCTGAGAAGAAGAAGGACACTATAAGTAAACAAAAAAAGCACTTAAGAGCAGGGAACGAATAATGTCCCTGCTCTTAAACTGCTTGAGGAAAGCAGATTTTCCACTTATGTTTCTTACACGTTGAGCTAAAATTCCCAACTTTTAATACACAAATCCGAAATTTTTCGTCGCAACTTATTTGTGCTTGAAGAAATATCTTTTTTCGCGGATAATTGCGGAAAGATTATTGCTTTTATGGGGTTACAGTTATGAAAATCGCCTATTTCGATTGTTTCGCTGGTGCCGGCGGCGATATGATTGTCGCTGCTATGCTCGATGCCGGGCTTGATGTCGAATTTCTAAAAGCTCAGCTCGCAACGCTCGGCTTGAAAGACCTCGATATAAAAATGTCCCAAGCCATGCGTGCAGGCTTGAGGGCGCTTAGCTTTTTTCCTGTTGTGCCGAAAGAACATAAGCATCGAAATCTCAAACAGATAACTGAAATTATCACTCAAAGCAGGATAAGCGAGCAGGCCAAAAAAACGGCAATCGCTATCTTTGAAAGAATCGCCGATGCCGAGGGAACTGTTCACGGTAAAGACCCCAATGAGGTACACTTTCACGAGGTAGGAGCCCTCGATTCAATTGTTGATATTGTCTCTGCATCGGTTTGTTTGGAGTCTTTAGGGCTTGATAAGGTATATTGCTCAGCCTTGAGTGTGGGAGGTGGTACTATTAAGTGTGCAGACCACCTGATGCCGGTTCCCGCACCTGCAACAACAGAACTGCTCAAAGGTATCCCAATTGTAGGCGGGCCGGGGCAGTTTGAGCTGTTGACCCCCACCGCGGCGGCAATTTTTACAACTGTTGTTGACCGGTTTTGCCCCCTGCCGGCAATGAGAATCGAGGCAATAGGGTATGGTGCAGGCTCGCTAAAATCTGAGCAATTCCCCAACGTTCTACGGCTGATTCTGGGCCAAACGGTGGACGAAACGGAGGCTAATGCTGATTCTGTTTGTCTGCTCGAGACTAATATCGATGATGTAAGCGGCGAATTAGTCGGTTGCGTAACGGAGAAACTGCTTAGCTGTGGTGCGCTGGATGTTTTTACCACATCGATTTATATGAAACAGGGCCGACCCGCGGAGCAAATATCGGTTATCTGTAAAATCGAAGACATTCAGCAGTTAGAACAAATCATTTTCAAGGAAGGACTTACATTCGGGGTCAGAAGGCAAATTTTGCAAAGAAGCAAATTGGCAAGGGAGTTTGTTAGCGTCCAAACTGAGTTCGGCGAAATAAGAATTAAAACCGGCATGTTGGGAGGGAGAGTTGTGAATGCCAAGGCGGAGTTTGGAGACTGTGTTTTGGCGGCGAAAAAACATAATGTGGCTGTGAGGACTGTTGTAAATGCTGCAATGGCTGCCTATAAAGCTGGCTAAATGGTTAGTTAGTAAAAAGTTACGCAGATAGCTGAACCACAAGTTGCATAGGACTTTGACAGAATCTGGCCGATAGTTGTTGTTAAAAATAGGTAAAATAGGGGGTTTGGGCAAGGTTGAATTCGCTCGGATTTTTTCGTAAAACGGCTCGAAAGGGGGTAACGGCGCTGGTTTATGAGCATATGATGGAAAATATTCGAAAACGTTCGAAAAAAGTATAGAAACGTTTGAAAATTGTATAGAAACAGACGAAAACTGAGTACAAACATATAAAAAACTATATAGAAACGTTTGAAAATATTCGAATATTCCGCTCTCCATAAGGAGTCCCTAGGACAATCGCACCTAAGGCACAAGCCGCGGAGGCTTAAGACCGCTGCCGCGCCCGCGGGGGCTTTTCAAAGCGGAATCGCAATGAATTGCGTAGTATTTAAGCATTTGCTGTTATTTCAAGAGGTCGCAATGGTTTCGTATCGCGTGAAGGATATTTCGTAAGAGATATTTTAAGGATTGAGGATTTTTAATTTGCGTGTAAAATGGGGGGAAATAAATTCTTTCGGAGGTAATATGAAAATTACACACTTTATTTTACTGGTTGTTCTCGGTTTTTGCTCATTTGCCCAAGGAGCAAAAATTAAAATCGATGTCGACAGAACAATCGGAGAGATTGACCCCAAAATCTACGGGGTCTTTATGGAACCCATTACATTTTCCCCTAAAAGACTGGGTCTGGAAGGCAACACACCAATAAATACGCTTTACGGCCCGTTGTATAATCCCGAATCTCCCCAAGCTGATGAAAACGGATTCAATAAAGTATACATCGAAGCAGCGAAGGAACTTAAGATAACCAATATGCGCTGGCCGGGCGGAAATTACGTGGCAGGATACAACTGGCAGGACGGCATCGGCCCCAAAGAAAAACGTCCGGTGCGCAAAGAACTGGCATGGGGCGGTATTGAAAACAACCATGTGGGAACCGATGAATGGATTCAGCTGAACAAATCCATTGGCTCTGAAAATGTCGTTTGCATCAATCTTGGAACAGGAACCATCAATGATGCCCGCTACTGGGTTGAATATTGTAATTGTGAGCCGGGCACTTACTATGCAGACCTGAGGAAAAAGTACGGCCATGAAAAACCCTTCAATGTGAAGTACTGGTGCCTGGGCAATGAGGTGGACGGCGAGCCCTGGATTATGGGATACAAGAACGCGGAAGACTATTGCAAAATTGCGAAAGCTGCGGCCAGAGTGATGCGAAATACGGATAAGAGTATCAAGCTGGTCGCCAACGGCTCATCCTATTATGAAGACTCTGGGAAATGGGTTGACTGGAATTGGACAATTATAAATGAATTAAGAGACATTGCCGATTACATCTCCATCCATCGCTATTGGGACCGTTCCGACGATTATTATGTTTATGTCGGTCAACGGGCAATAGACCTCGAAGAAAAAATTTCTCTGACTGCCTCGCAAATCGAAGCCGTCAGGATCCGATACGGGCTGGATAAGCCGATTTATTTGTCAGTAGATGAATATGGCGCCTTTGGAAAAGGTATATTGCCAATACTCGCAACCGCCCAATACTTTAATGCATTCATCCGTCATGCCGATGTTGTTAAAATGGCAAACTATACGCTTTTTACCTCATTATTGAGTTTTGACAAAGATAAAGGTTTGTTTAAAACACCATTATTCCACACATTCAAATTATTTTCAAACAATTGTCATGGTAAGTCAGTTGACGTTTTCGCAGACTGCGATAACTACGATACAGACGAATGTAAGGATATTCCCTACCTCGATGTGACGTCCGTTTTTAATGATGTAACTGATACACTATTCATTAATGTCGTAAATAGACATAAAGATGAATCAATCGAGACTGAAATTCTCAGCACTTCCGGAACATTTTCCGGTAAGGCTGTGGCAAGTATAGTTAATAGACAAGATATTTATGAGGATTTTACTTTTGATAAAAAGGAAGAATACATTCCGGAAACAGATGAATTATCGGTTGAAGGGAAAAAGATAACCTACTCTTTCCCAGCACATTCATTTGTGCAAATAAAGGTAAAAATAAAGAAGTAATCCTCACTCCGAAGAGATAGTTTCACATCTCATCCCAGTTCGACAGCAAAAGACGCGTCTCACGGGACCGGTAGGGCAAGCGTCTCGCGGGACAGGCAGGGTAAACTCTTGCAACCCCACGTGAAACTTGGGGCTAAATACGCCGTTGGCAGGGCCAACGGTTTGGTGTTGTTTCCCGTTAATCCTCCTCTACCTTCTTTTTGCCATATTGTGCAACAATCTGCTGCTGGACATTGCCCGGCACAACCTCATATCGGCTCAGCGTCATTGAATAGCTGCCGCGTCCGCCGGTAACGCTTTTTAACTGGCTGTTATACTGCGTAACCTCGGCAAGCGGGACATCAGCTTTGATAACAATGAAATTTCCCGCCAGCATCTCCTGGCCGACCACTCTTCCGCGCTTCGATGCCAAATCGCCGGTAATATCACCCATGTTCTCTGCCGGAACTGTAACCTCGATATTTACAATCGGCTCAAGCAAGACGGGCCTGGCCTTGTTAACAGCATCGATAAATGCACCCTTGCCAGCCGCTCTAAATGCCACTTCCTTCGAATCAACCGGATGGTGTTTGCCGTCATAGACGGAGACTTTAATGTCCTGTAGTGGGAAGCCAGCGACGACACCTTTCTGCATTACATCAACAACGCCTTTTTGAACAGCAGGCTCAAACTGGCCGGGAATTGATGCACCGAAGATGTCCCAGCTATACTCGAGAGACGGGTCTGAACCTCGCTCGGCCGGTTCCACACGCAGGTAAACTTCGCCGAACTGGCCTGCACCGCCGGTCTGCTTTTTATGGCGGTAATGACCCTCGGCCTTTGCGGTGATTGTCTCGCGGTAAGGAATCTTGGGCTCTTTTGTGGTTACGGAGAGCTTGAAGCGTTTTTCCAGTTTTTCGAGCATTATACGGAGGTGGAGGTCGCCGAGGCCGCTGACAACCAATTCATTTGTCTGCTGGTCGTGTGTAACCTTAAGGCAGGGATCTTCTTCGCATAGTTTTTCGAGTGCGGAACTGATTTTTTGCTCGTCACCCCTTGCGGCCACCTGAAGTGCCAACGAATACATCGGCTCAGGCACAGCAGGGGTGTCGAACTTTCCGGCGACCTTGCCATCGTGGATAAGGTCTCCGATTTTGAAGTCCTCGGTTTTGGCAAATGTTACGATGTCGCCGGCTGTGCCGGTGTCGATTTCCTTGTTTTCGCCGCCCTGCGATTTTAAGATGTGACCGGCGCGAATGCCCTTTTTCTCGTCATTGCGGAGCAGATTAGTATCCGACTTGATTGTGCCGCTGAAGATACGGACGGCAGAGTACTTCATATTCGAGCGAGGGTCAAAACCGATACGAAATACCAATCCAGCCAGCGGAGCTGCGGGGTCGGGTTTGAGGTCTGTTACGTTTTCACCGTCTTTGAGCTGAACAGGATTTGCTTCAAGAGGCGAAGGTGTGTATTTTGCAATAAAATCAAGAAGATGGTCCACGCCGATTTCCCTGCGTGCGTTGGTGAAAAGAATCGGAACAATAGTTCCGGCTTTCAGGGCTTTTACGAAAACAGAGGCTATTTTTTCACCAGATATCTCTCCGCCGCCGAGATATGTTTCCATAAGCTGGTCATCAGCTTCGATGACGCTTTCTATTAAATCGGTATGTGTTTTGGCAACATCGGCCACGGGCGATTCGCCGGTTGTGTTTTCGATACAATCAATTACTGATGCTCTATCCGCAGCAGGCAGGTTGGCGCAGCGGCACTGTAAGCCGAAAGTTTCCTGAACGGCCTTGACAAGGGCGAGGAGGTCAATATTCTCGGCGTCCATTTTATTAACAACGAAGAGCCTCGGCACATTAGCAGCTGCAACCGATTCAAAGAGCTTGCGAGTATTTGTTTCTATGCCCGCTGATGCACTAATGACGATAACGGCAGTTTCGGCAGCGGGTATGGCTTTGATAGCCGGGCCTATAAAATCAGGATAGCCCGGCGTATCGATGATGTTGAGCAGTTTGCCGCGGTGGCTGGTGTGAACTATGGCTGACGTAATAGAATGCTGATGCTCTTTTTCCTCATCGTAATAATCGCAGATGCTCGTTTTGTCATCAACGCTACCGAGGCGGTTTGTTGCACCGGTAATGTGAAGCATAGCCTCGGTAAGAGAGGTTTTGCCGCTGCCGCCGTGCCCTAAAAGAACAACATTATGAATGTCGACAATACCTGCCACTTTTGAACCTCCAAAATACTTATTCAGGTTTTCGCTAAAACATTCAATAATACAATAATCGAGGTATAAAGAACAAGTGATTTTTTATAGGTGTTCTATTCAACAAAAAAATGTTCCGCAATAAACAGTTAAAATTCGAATCCAGGCAAAATAATATAAAAAGGGGAGAGAATTTGTGAATTTTTCGAGGTTTGGATAAGCAGGCAGCTAAGGTGATTTTATTGGACATTGAAAGAGGCTATGAAAACGTCTCGCTTAATTGAGCTATATATTGTGGGCTAAAGAAAAACACTACAGTTATATAGTGGGTTAGGTTATAGGGCGTTGGTCAGGAGAACGGCTGGTAGGCTAAAGAAAAATCGTTCCCACGGTCGATATTGCGGTAAGTCAAGGGGAACTTTATTGTTTCTAAAGGATGTGCGTATATGAATAAAAAGGAACTGATAGACCGCATTTGTGAAATCAACAAAAGCGCCAAGCCGGAATTCCTTGCTGATTTTTCTGAGGAAGATTTGCGCACTTATCTCGAGCACCTGATGGAGCTGAATTTGGAAGAACTGGTTGTTTGCTCCTAAGGGTTTTGCTTTTCGGTCGGTTTTTCTATCCGCCGTGTTTTAACGGCCTTCAATTGTATCACTGCATAGAGTCGACTTCGAGGGTATTTTCCACAGTATCTTCTGTAGTATCTTCTTCTGTATCCTTTGTATTTTCTTGTTCGGGTGGCGCAGTAACAGGCACTGCGGGGGAGGCCTGGTCAGCGGTTACGGACGGCGGTAACTGTTCGATGCAGTTTTGCTTGAACTCAATCAAAACGGGCACAAAACCATCCGGAACATAAAAAGCAAAGTCTATCTTTCTTGTCCTGCCGATGAAATCAGATTGTTTTATTTCCATACGGTCGGTTAATTTTTTCATCTGCAGCTCGTTTGCCGTTATCAGGTATCCAACAGGGTAGATATTTTTCCCTTTTCCGGTGAGCTTGTTTCTATCACCATTTTCTCGTTTACAAATCAATCTTAATTGAGAAAGCGTAAATATCCTCCCCGCTTTCAGCGCCTGAGCGGTCATCGCCACCTGCACGATTGTAAGGTTGTATCCGCTTTGTGGCTGTATTGGTTGTCCGTCCGAGCCTTTCAGACTGTCGGGGGCCAGCCAAACTCCGTTCATTGGTACTTCTATTGCTTTAGGACTGGTGATATTTGGAATTCCCTTATCGATTTCGTGTCGGCTCAAGAATATCTCGTCCAGGAAAGCCGGATGCAGGGTGGCAAAAGAAGTTTTGCCACTGAAGCTGCCGCTGCTTATGATACTGAACCATCCTGTTGCAAAGCCATCGGCATTTAGTAATACCTTTCTGGGGTTTTCGGGGTCGGGTCTGTTTTCATCAAAACGCTGGTAAGGGTACTTTGCTGATATAGGTGCCATTGCAACGGCTGTGAGCAAAAGGCCGGATACGATAAGACCGAGGAAAATCCCACAGATAACGCGTCCGATACGCTCGGGCAGAAGTCCCAAATCAATCGGCCGACGGGCCAGCTGAACAGCGATTGTCAGCAGGCCTGCAAAAGCCAAAATGAATAGTAGCAAAAAAGAAACTGAATGTGCCCAGGGCACAAGTATTTCACGCTTTATCAGGATAGCTGCCAAAAGCTCAAAGTAGCCAAAGGCAACTACACTTGCACAAATCGATATTATTACCGCAGCAAATGATTTAACAAGCGTACCTTTCAGAAACTGATAAGCGACACAGCCCAAAATAATTAACACTACAAGCAAGCTTCCCATTACAATAACCCCGAATTATCAATTTTATATAATCACGTCTGAAATTTTTCAGATTTTATGTTTTTTCTTCCGGTTCTTTCGTTTTTTGCTCTTTAGAGGATGAAAGCACTCTAACCATTTCGTTTATTGCAGTTGTTCCGGCAAGAACTCTTCTCAGTGCCTGTTCCTGCAAATAAAGCATTTTAGCACGTCTAAACTGTGTGCTTATTTCTGACAGTGATTTTGACTGTCTTATGACGTTTTTTAATTCATCATTCATTATTATAATTTCGAATACGCCCATTCTTCCAACAAAACCTGTTCCCTGACAATGCCGGCAGGTCGAGGGTTTTCCGCGTTTGCCATACTGCACTTTTCCGGGTCGGTAAAGCACTTTTGCCTTTTCGGCGGGGATGTTGAACTTTCTGAGAAGCTCTTTATTGGGTTCATAAGCCTGTTTGCATTCTTCACAAAGCTTTCTAAGCAGACGCTGGCTACTTACGCCCAAAAGGGTATCAGCGGCGAGATTTCTGCTGCCGACTAATTTTATCCATTTTCCGATTGCTCGTATTACGTCATCTGCCTCGAGCGTAACATATACGATTTTGCCGTCCCTGGCAGCGGTACATGCGATTTGTGCTGTTTCGCTGTCTGTGCAGTCAGCAACTCCAACGATGTCCGGCTCCATTCTTACCAGTGCCTGCAGCCTTTTGGCGTATGTAGTTGTTCCGGTATCACTGAGCGTGAAGATGTTTTGGGTTATATTGGGCAGGTCGGCTGAAGGCCGTCTTTCGAGGGTGCTAATACTGTAAAGAAATGGGTCATGGTTCCTAATCAGTGCGTAAAAAGTGCTTGTTATGCCGCTTTTTTTAGGCCCTGTTATGATAAACAGACCTTTTTTGGCCTCGTGAATTTTATTTAACTGCTCATATTGCTCGGGCATCAGGCTTATCTCAGTCAGCCTTGTTATGCTCTGCTGAGTCATTTGTTTAAGTCTGATTTGCTCACCCGCGGTTGAACCTGCGGTGGCTATTTCCCAATCGATATTCTCTTTGTTTTTGTGGATTCTGAAATTCCCTTTTTGTGGTTTTCGTTTTTCCTCAGGGTCTAAATCAGCAAGATTTTTTAGAAAACGACTGAAATATTCCATCTGGTCTTTAGCTACAGCCGGCTGTTTCAAGGCTGCACCGTCAACATAGTAAACTACATTATAGTTTTGCGGGGTTGAAGAAAAGACAATGTCGCTTGCCCTCCGCCAGATAGCATCATTTAGGATCTCGTAGGCTGTCTTATAGCCGAAAAAATCCGGCGTTTTAGGTTCTGGTACAGGAACTTCATTGTTATTAGCTGTTATAAAAATGAAATCTCTAAGAGTATCGAGCTTCTGTTCTTGACTGGCGAACAAACCCTTGATATGTTCCACCGTCAGTACACGTTCAAATTCCGGAACTCTGGCATTGCGGTGTATTACATAACTAACAGATGTTGCTGATACAGCAATCAGATAGAACAGCAATCCGATAATAAAAACAGGCATAATAAGCCACACTATTGCCGATAAGGCTACCGCACCAAAAACAACAGCTGTCCACATGATTTCTTTGGTTCCGACGGCTTTTGCATCCCGATATACCCAGCTAAGTAATAACAACCCTGGAAAAAACAGGAACAAAAAGATGAGAAATTTAACTATAGATATGTAGCCGCCGTATTCAACAGTGGCTATTAATAAACCCGTCATAAAACACTCCGTTTACAAAATTGTACATTAAACTCACAGGATACCAGTGGTGTCGGCTCTAATACCCTTTAGCGCCATTTTTAATTCTTCCGCATTTGGCGCATACTTATAAGCTTCCCTCGGCTCGATACTTCCATCCATTATCAGTGAAGTGAGGCTATCTGTAATATCCTGCATACCCTCCTGCTTAGAGTTTCGTATAACGCTTGGTAAATCAGTCTCACGGCTTTCTGAAATCAGTTTTCTAACAGCTGGGTTTGCAAGAAGAATCTCAACAGCGGGTATTCTATCCACGCCTTCCTTAATGCTCGGCAGTAGTACCTGACTAATGATAGCTCTAAGTGTCACGCTTAAGGTTTTTCTTGCCAGTTCTCTTTCATTTTGTGGGAAGAGGTCTAAAAGTCGTTGCACAGCGTGGGATGCACTTGCCGAATGCATTGTTCCAAAAACAAGATGGCCGGTTTCTGCGGCCCTCATACCCGCTGTTATGCTCGTGGCATCGCGCATCTCGGCTATACAAACCACATCCGGGTCCTGGCGCATCAGATATTTCAAGGCATCATCAAAGTCCTCCACGTCAATGCCGATTTCCCTTTGCGATATGATTGCCTTTTTGTCCTTCATCAGATATTCGATAGGGTCTTCGATTGTAACTATGTGGCAGGAGCGAGTGCGGTTTATGTGGTCCATCATCGCCACAATTGTTGTGGTTTTGCCACAGCCGGTAGGACCTACTGCAAGAACCAACCCCTGTGTATCATCGCATATTTTTTCCAGTATCGGCGGTAGGTTCAAACTTTCGAACGGAAGGATATCGGTGTTTGTCCGCCTTGCTGCAAGACTAACCAGATTACGCTGTCGAAACACGTTTACTCGGAATCGGTCTTCCTCACCAATTTCGTAAGCGAAGTCGATAATGCCGGTCTTGAGGAATGTTTCTTTCTGGCCAGGACTGAGTATCTCGAAGACCAGCTGCTCCATTCTCTGCCTGGTCATTACTTCGCCAGTGGTATCTTTCAGTTGTCCTTGAATGCGTAATTTAGGGGGCTGGCCGACTTTCAGGTGCAGGTCGCTTGCCTGGGTTTTGATAGCAGCCCTGAAAAACTTGTTTAACACCGGCTCATTATCAGGATTTGAGTCACAACTTTCAGGTTGTTTCTTAGCCATTGTTAGAGCTTTTGCCCTAAAGTCTATAAACTGATTACCTTGCCCCCGCTGCTTCGCTTTGCGAAGCAAAGCGGTGGGGGAGGCATATTTTTACTCTAAGACTTGTAAAAATAAACTCTTATATAAATATATTATAATAGTTTGCCGGAAATTGTCAACCTTGGCGCACAAATAAAAATAATATTATTGATTTTTAACACAGTCAATCCGCCTAATGCAAATAAAAAGAAATATATAATAAATCCATCGGCGGCGGATAAAACTGTAAATTGTACCACGGGCTTCAAGCCCGTGCAGACACGGCCAAAGATGGCCGTGTTGCGACTGTGCGGCTGTAGAAAACTTGGCTACGGTTCAAAAAGTAATAAAATATCCTTGTCTATCGGGCGGTTTTAGTGTAAAATGATACAAGATGAGAGACTTTATTTATAGTATATTGGTTATCTTAGCGATAATGGCCTGCGTGTCTTTGGCGGCTCCTGAACCGGCTATCGTCCAAAGATCGAATGAATGGACGATAGATGTAACATTTGAGCATCTGCAGCAAATTATACTGAAAGTAAGCGGTGAGAAGCAACCAAGGCGATACTGGTACACGATAATAACGCTTACCAACAAGACAAACCACGATGTTGATTTCTATCCCAGGTGCGAGCTGATGACAGACACATTTGAACTTATACCCGCAGGCAAAGGGATGCCGGCAACGGTTTTTGAGCAAATCAAAAAGCGTCATCAACGGAGGTATCCTTTCCTTGAATCTCTGGAAAATGCCGGCAATAAAATACTTCAGGGTGAAGATAATACTAAAGACATCGCCATCATCTGGCCCGATTTTAATGTGCAAGCTAACAGTATAAAAGTATTTATAGCCGGTTTGAGTAACGAAACAGTTGCCGTTGACCATCCAACAGCGAAAGACGAAACAGGCAAGCCGGTCAAAGTTTATCTGCGAAAAACCCTCGAATTAAGCTATAAGCTTAGCGGCGATTCGGCTTTCAGGTCTAATGCCAAGCCGATTTATGAAGACAAACGCTGGGTCATGAGATAAACAAACACAGAGCAGGAAGGCACATACATTGTGCACACCTTATATCGGAATTGGGGCGGCAATGCTTGTAAATCCCTTTTTTCAACCGCTTAAATGTTATTCAGAAATCCGTTTTTAAAACATTTTTGCATCATTTCTGCTTTTTTAAGGTCAATTCGGAGGTAAAACCCATAAAATGTTTTCACTTCAGCAGTTTTAAGGGTAAAATGAACTTGCTCGTGCTATGTAGCTAAGCCTCCAGCCTTTTCAGCCGTAAGCTGCTTCGGTGGAGCAGCCGCACCGCCAAGTAGCAAAATGTTGGGGCAGCCGAAGTAATTCTCTTACCAGAGGAGTCTGAGGCATGTTTATACCTTACGCGGTAGATGCTCCGCTTGACCGCCTGCCGGTAGTGAACTGGTTGATATTGGGGGGGATAACATTGGTATTTATTCTTCAGCTCGCAACTTCCGAAAAACCCCAAAAGCCAGTCAAGAAGTCCATAGAAGAAGAAATAATCACAGCGCCAATAGCCGAGCAGGAATCAGCCGGCAAGCATGCAGATAAAAAGCAGGCTGTCACGGGACCTATGGCCTGGTTTGTTTTAGACGGTTGGGGAATAGGGTTATTCACATACATTTGGCTACACGGAGGCATTGCCAAAGGTGTTGTTCGGCTGACAATTAATTTGATTTTTCTATTACCTTTTGGCAATGCTATTTGCTCTAAGATAGGCAATAAACTTTATTTGTTGGTTTACTTCGGGTTTGGTTTGCTGGCGGGGTTAATTCATCTGATACTAAGCTCCAAAACAGCAATGGGAGCAGACGGAGCTTTAAGCGGCATCGTGGGAATGTATATTGTGCTTTTTCCGGAGAATTCGATAAGCTGCTTTTTTCTCCTGCCGCGCCCTATGTCAGCGAGCGTTTCAGGCTATTGGTTTGTTTTACTTTGGTTTATTTTTGATATGTTGGTAACCGGAATGAGCAGCCAGAGCACAATATATTGCGCGCATATTTTGTGCCTTGGTGGGGGGTTCGGATTGGCGGTGCTGATGCTGAAGAAAAAATGGCTGGTGATGGACAAAGACGAGAAAACTCTTTTACAAATGCTGTCGAAGGAAGAAAAAGAGGATTTATCCTTCGTAGCCTCGGCGAAGAAGGAAGAACAGGAGCAAAAAAAAGAAGGTGAAAAAGAGCAGATAAAAGAACCAGATTCGGCTGATAAGCATCCGGAAACATCCGCCCCTGAGGGACGAGACCTCGCTGAAGGCGGGGTTGAAAAAGAAAAAGCCGGTCCGAAAAAAATCATCGCCGGGGCCGGCAAAGCCGAGGATGATTTCATTCGGTTCAGATGCGAGTGTGGCCATAGGATAAAAGTACATAAGAAAAACGCCGGCAAAACCGGCCGATGTCCGAAATGTTCGAGGTGGGTGGTAGCTCCGAGAAAATAATTTTATTGACAAACCGGCATTGTCCCGGTAAAGTTTTACAGTTTATGGGGAATATACTTCCAACCCTCGAAAGCATATTCCTTCGAGAAAATACGAGGGTAGCTATATTGCAGGACCATTAAAGGGCCTAAGGAGAAGAAATTTTGGAAAAAGGTAAAGTAAAATGGTTCAGTGAGAGGAAGGGATATGGTTTTATCACTCCTGACGGTGGCGGTGATGATTTGTTTGTCCATCACTCAAACCTTGCAGAGGGGCTGCGGTCGCTTTATGAAGACCAGGCGGTAGAGTACGAGTCTGCACAAGGCAAAAAAGGACTCGAAGCAACTAACGTACGTCCCGCATAGGGCGTCCTCCGTAAGCGCCGTAAGGTGTCCTGCGGAGAGTCCATAGGACTGCGGACTGCTGAATCCGGAACAGGCGGATGAGAAAACCATGGGCCTCGCTTTCCAGCGAGGCCTTTTTTTTATAGAGAAAATGCGAATTAGGTTCGACAAGCTCACTATAAATTGGGTTCGTTTGGGTTCGTTTTGGGTTCGTTTTTGCATCGCAGGGATGTTCGAATTATTGCCGTATTCACTTGTCAAATAACAGATTACGTTCGATTTTTCGTTTTTAGAAATTGGGTTCGTTTCGCATTTTTTTGTTTGTTCGTAGTTCATCGTTCATTGTCGATAGAGAATCTCCTGCGAGGTTTCCGCTTGCCTTACAAACGGCAAACTCCACACCGTGATTATTTGCTCCTAGTCATTTCTGACCCGGGCCTGCCCGCCATCACGAAAATAGCGAGGTTAAACCGGACCTACGACCTTGCCCTGCTGGGCTGCCTGGGGCGAACATACGTTCTCCTACAATAGGAGGTACCCGCGTGTTTGATTCGAAAAATGGAGGATTTTTCGGGGGCGAAATTCTTGTAAGTGGTTGTGGGTAAAGGAAATAAAAATTTTTGAAAAAATTTGATTTTACTCAACAGATACACCCATTTTTGATTGATTTTACTCTGCTCAAACGCCGCGGGGGCTTGACTCCGCTCAAACGCCGCGGTGGCTTAAATCCGCTCCCCTTAGGGGTCCCCAGGACAGGCGCACCTAAGGCACAAGCCGCGGGGGCGAATTAGTCGCTTGTCGCTCGTTACTTGTCGCTCGTAAAATGCACTGAAAGGGGGCAACGGCGCGTGTTTATGAGTATATGATGGAAAATATTCGAAAACGTTCGAAAACTATATAGAAACGTTTGAAAAATGTATAGAAACGAGTAAAAAACTATATGGAAATATTTGAAAAAATTGGAAATTTTTTCAGTATTGAGTCGTGCCCTTCGACTCGGCTCAGGGTAAACTCCTCGCGTATTGCATCAGAGAAATTTTTGGGTAAAAGTTGCCTAAGTTAACAGAGATTTTTCAGGTTTGGATTATTCGCCTGAAGCACGCAGCCAGTTGTCGGCAAGAAGAGCGAAATCAAGGAAGTTTACAATGTTGTCACCATCCGGCGGCGGGACAATATCGGCAGAGGGAGTACCCGGCGACTGAAGCCACTGGTCAACTAATATCTCCAGGTCATCCAAATCGACCTTGTTATCTCCAGTAATATCACCACCAATAATTCCCAACTTCAGGGAACAAACACTTGAAATTGTATACTGCACTCCATCTACCATTTCATAAGTGGACTGCCACATTATCTCGGCGGGTTCGGAGCGGTCGATTTGGAAGGTGCACATATCGGAACTTATCGCCGATTCGCCCGGGCCAATTTCAAGAACTCCAAATGTCACGTTCGGGTCGATTAAAACTATATTTTCCGATGCATCTACTATCTCAAACTGAACATTGCTTACCGTAAAGAGTGAAATGTTTGTTAAAGTAACATTGCAGTCATATTCGAACAAAGTTCTGCCGACGCGTCTTTTGTTTACAACGATAAATTCAATTTCAAAGGGATTAAATTCATCGGCACCCATATCGACTCTGCCGAGCATTACGCGATGCTCGCCGTCGATGTCGGTATCGTTCGGTTCGGGAATGAAGTTCGGATCGCCGGTATTGATACAGGGCGAGTTCGGTAAAAGGTGGAGATCATTACTATCAGGATTTACAAAGCAAGGGTCGGTGTTGATGTTAGCTGTGCCTGCCCAGCCACCTTGAATATTGCTATACGTGGTTAGAGCAGTACCTTGGTCTAATGTAATTTGTTCAGGTATGTTACCCCATATAATGCTGTTCTCAATTATCAGACCTGCCCATTCCGCATACAATCCATCACCATAGAGTTCGGCAGAATTATTTACTATTGTGCAGTTTGTAATAACCGGATAGCTCTCGTAAAAGCTATAAATCCCTCCACCGCGATTACCAGACAGATTGGCGTTGAAAACGCAGTTGGTAATCATTGGGCTACAACCATATAGACAGCAGATTCCGCCGCCAAATGTGTTGGCTCTGTTTGTGCTGATTATGCAATTAGTAATTTTTGGACTACTATACATGTAGCAATATATTCCGCCTCCATAATCAGTGTGCCCTTGGGTGATTGTAAACCCATCAAGTATTGTATTTGCATTTTCACCGCTTTCAAAAATAAATCCCCGATGCTGATCAGTGCTTCTTCCGAGGCAATCAATAATGCAATTCCTTGGTCCGTTTTCGCTGCGCACCTTTATTGCTTTGCCAAGGAAGTTGATGTCGCGATTGCCGTCGCCAGTGTAGATGCCAGGAGCGACAATGACAGTATCGCCATTAAAAGATGCATTTATTGCGGCTTGAATTGTCTCATATTCTGTTGGTACTAGTAATTGGTTGTCAACTTCGTCAGCACCCATATCAATACGAAGCCCTATGACCCGTGGGTCACCATCAATATCGGTTTTGTTGGATTCAGGAATAAAATCTGGGTCGCCTGCATCGATACAAGGCGAATTGTGAAGCAGGTGCAGATTACCGGCAGCGGCATTGATAAAGCAAGGATCGGTGTGGATTACGCCTGTACCGCCATCGTTGGTATCACTAATACAGGAATATGTCGCTGAGCAACCGTAAAGGTCATCACCATTCGCCCAAATAATACAATTAGAGAGTGATGCTATTCCAGCGCAATATATCCCGCCATTACTAAGAGATGATGCATTATTGCCATAAACAGTACAGTTGGTAATGGTTGGCCTGCTGTTACTCAAAGAGCAGATCCCGCCTCCGTTGTTGTTGCGGATGATGCAATTTTGAATCTTCGGATAATCACCGTGGCAGTAGATTCCACCACCGTAAGAGCTTGCCTTATTACTGCTGATTATGCAATTTTCAATCACGTTATCACAAGCATACAGGCCACCACCCCAAGAAATACCGCGCACTGCTGAAGCCACGTTGCCACTGATGAAGCAGTTGCTAATTGTGCCATGACATGCAAAGAGCCCACCACCCATTTGTATGGAACTATTGCCGGTTATAACACAGTTGCTAATCAGCCCATTGCAATTATACAATCCACCACCCTCGGAAAAACCAAACTCGGATCCGGCAGCTTTATTATTTTCGATTATACAGTTGATAATTGGTCCGTTACATTGGTATATCCCCCCGCCTCTAATAGCTTTGTTCCCAGTTATAATGCAATTTTCTATTGTCGGAGAGGTGCCGTTGCAGAAGATACCACCACCTACACTATCTTCATAACCTCTTGTTATAGTAAAGCCGGAAACAACACTGTTCGGCTCCTCGCCGTTATTGAACCTGAAACCTCGGCCGGAATTCGCGCAGTCAATCACTGTCGCTGCCACGATATTCGGATCATTCGGTTCTGAGCTTCGAACGGTAATTGCCTTGCCGACGAAGTTCAAATTTTTGTTTCCAGTACCAGTATAGGTGCCAGGAGCAACGATAACAACATCATGGTCCAACGCCACATCAATTGCCGCCTGAATGGTTGGATATTCCGATGGGACGTATAATGTGCCATCGGAATCAACAACGTGAAAAGTGATAGTGGTAGCCTGTGGATTGTTAGACGCATTGGTGTCAGAGATTGTCAAATTGCAGGTATACATACCTGCTGACAGCCCAGATATGTCCACGCTCAAATTAACATCATCAACCTCTCCTGTGGAACTGCCGCTGTTAGGCTCAACTGAAAGCCAAGCGCAATCCTCGTTTATTTGCCAATTCAGTATTCCTACTCCGATATTGGATATGCCGAGTATCTGGCCTGATGGATTCGCCCCGCCCTCAACAGCCGTAAATTGAAATTGCATCGCCGAAAGCCCGATTGCGGGTCTGGCTGTCGTGAAACTCCAGATAGCACCTTTCCATACGTTAGGTTCGTTGACTTCGTCGATTCGCCAGTAATAAGTAGTTGAGAAATCAAGCCCGCCGGGGCCGAAGGTATTAACATCAAAGTTACCTTTGTATTCCGGAGAAGATGTATTGGCATTATTTACATCATTACAGTTTGCACCAAAGTACACATCGTGAGAGGCAGAACCTTTTCCGGGTAACCAGCTAAGAACAGTATTCGGGTTCACACCAGTTGCTCCGTCAGCAGGATTTGGGTTATATGCTTTAAGTCCTAACCCCTCCTGATAGAGCTGCTGGATTTCTCCGGTGGACAAGGCCTTATTATAGAAACGGACATCATCAATTTTGCCGTTGAAGGAATAATCTCCGTTATACCTAGCCCCAATTACAAAATTATTATAAGTTTTTGTATAATCTATAGGTCCTGCATATCCCGTACTTATTGCAAAAACCCCATCTTTATACAATGTTAATGTTTCGCCCCCAACCGTCATTGACCACATATGCCAATTACTATCTGCTATTGGATATGTAACTCTAATACTGTAATTTGAAGTGTTTGTTATACGCGCCATTGCACTTCCACCACTGAAATCCAATGAGTAGGAAAACTGTGTACCATCTCCAAATATATGCCCTTTTGCAATTCCCCCCTGCGACTGTGCTGATGGATTATTCAGTCTTGCCCAGAATGATAAAGTAAACGCCTGCTGCTCAAGATTATCCTTATCGCCTACCAAAACATAATCACCGCTGCCGTCGAAGCTCAGACACATTCCACGATAAGAATCGTCGAACCATGCTGCGCCAGTTATCGTGCCATCATTATCGCAGGCCGAGTCGTATGCAATTGTGCCGCTGCCTTCGTCAAACTTCCACCAGCCGAAAAGATTAGGTTCGCCCTCATTTGTAGTTGTAAATCTCCAGACTATGCCTGTAGTAGTGCCGCCAGGGTTCACTTCATCGATACGCCAATAGTAAGTTTTGCCGATGTTCAGCCTCCCAGGGTTATAAGATGTACCTGACTGGTTGATTTGGAACGGCGGCGGATTTGCGGTACCGAAATAAACATCGTGCGAAACAGCACCAGTGCCGACTGTCCAACTAAGGACAGGGAATAGATTGACGTCGGTCGCCAGATTGGTGGGGCTCGGATTAGACACCTGACCGGGCGGCGAGGGAACAGTAGTGAAGCTCCAGACATTACCTTTCCATACGTTAGAACTGTTGACTTCATCGATTCGCCAGTAGTAAGTAGTTGAGAAATCAAGGCCACAAGGGTCAAAGCTATTGACATCGAAGTTACCCATATATTCGGGTGAAGATGTATCGGCGTTATTGACATCGCTGTAATCGGCGCCAAAGTACACATCGTGCGAAGCAGCATCTTTCCCCGGCAACCAGCTAAGAACTATGTTTTGGTTCACTCCTGTTGTTCCATTAAGGGGACTTGGGTTGGATGCGGTAAGTCCTAATCCTTCCAGATAGAGCTGCCAGATTTCTCCGGCGGACAATGCCTTATCATAGAAGCGGACATCATCGATTTTGCCGTTGAAGGCATAGCTGGTACTGCTATTTCTTGCGCCAATCAAGAAATTATTCATCTTATCCCTTTTAGAGTAATCTATAACGCCTGTATATTCCGTGCTACTTGCAAAAGCCCCATCTTTATATAGTGTTAACGTTCCGCCTCCTACCGTCATTGACCATATATGCCAATTACTATCTACTATTGGACAATTAACACCAAAACCGGCATCTGAAGTATTTGTGATTGCCGCAATTGCATTTTCATCACTGAACTGCAATGTGTAAGAAAACATTGTTGCATCTCCGAATATATATCCTTTTGCAATTCCTCCCTGCAAACTTCCTGATGAGTTATTGAGTCTCGCCCAAAACGACAAAGTAAATTCTTGGAGCTCAAGGCTATCTTTATCACCTACCAGAACGTAATCTCCGTTGCCGTCGAAGCTCAGGCACATTCCGCGGCAAGGATCGTCGAACCACGATGCGCCGGTGATAGTGCCGTTATTAGTACCGGCTGAATCGTAAGCTATGCTGCCGATGCCTTCGTCAAACTCCCACCAGCTGACAAGATTAGGATCAGCAAATGCAGTTTGGACTGAAATTAGGAATGACGTCACAAGAATAAACAGTACAACGCAGACTTTCAGATTTACTCTCCCTGCCATTTTCAATCCTTTTTTCTTCTCAAGAATATCCCGCCTAAACCTAGAAGAAGCAAGGTCGCTGGTTCCGGAATAGTGAAGCCGGAATCAATCGTGTGAAACGTGTCGGGATTGATTATCTCATAAAACTGAGAACCCGGATTACCTGTCCCCAGCCAGTCAAGGCTGACGGTGAAGCCATAAACATTTTGGCCTACACTGATGTTCGAATTCTTAGCCAAGGCATCGTAGCCGCCATTATCACCTAAAAGCGGTTCCGGCTGCCAAACAACCTCGTTCCAGTTGGCGGCAGGGGGATTCTGTGTTTCGATAGTGAGACTATCATAGGAGCCAAAGCTAAACCAGATTGTGAAATCGTTAATCCCCTGCGACAAGTCGAGATTATAAACGTCATAGGTATACTGCCATCGCCCCGAGCCGAGATCGGTTGCCTCGTACCGGATTTGGGTGTTCGGCTCACCAAAGGCAAAGGTGGCGAATAAACATCCAAATGCTAATGCGACTGCAATCTTATTTTTCATCGCTGATACAAGAGTCTGTTTTTCGAATAATCCTTCGCTCTTTCTCCTCTATATGTGAAACTAATGCAGATATCCAACTCATATCACATAGAACATAATTTGTCAAGAAAAATTTTGTTTTTGTGTGGGATGGGAAAGGAACCCGCCGTAGGCGGATAAATATCGTATCCCATTAGTGAGGATAAGATGTGGTGATGTTGTGAAAGAGGGATTATTAGGTTGCCCCTGTGAGACTGCGAACGAACGCGATGGGATAGTACACGATACATCCCACAGGGCAGAACGGCGGGTTAAATAGCGGCAATGGCAACAATCAATTTTTAGGCACGTCGAGAATCCTTTTACACCTCGGGCATCGGATTTTGTCAGCTTTGTAGTTCGGCGGCACCTTTAACTTCAGGCCGCACAGACAGGTCAGGAAAACGAACTGGTTGACCTTTCGCATAATATCGCCGACCTGGCGCATCTGGGTCTGGCGGCGAAGTTCGGTTTTGGCTTCTTCGCCGGCCTCGCGCAAGGCGATGTCCTCTTTGGTCAAAGCGGTGGGGGGGATGATTGTTTTGCGATGCGTTATACTGCTGTAAGAGTCCGAATAATCCTTGAAAGATGCGCCGCTACCCATATTGCGCAGGATTCTTATCCTTTCAGAAATCGGCGGATGCGTGCTGGTCAGGTCCGACAATTTCATACCCTTGGCTTTTTTAAAGGGATTGACGATGTACATTGGGGCGGTAACTTTATTAGCGGCAGCTAACTGTGGGGACGCATCTTCTGCAATTTTTTCAAGTGCGCTGGCGAGACCTTCAGGATAACGGGTCAGCCTGGCGGCCCCTGCGTCAGCGAGATATTCTCGTTTTCTCGAGAGCGCAAAATACAATAGATAGGCCATTATCGGTGCGACGATTGCAGCAACCAAAGCGATGACAAGCATAAGCAATTGTGCTTGTCCACCGCCTCTGCCGCCGGATGAATACCTTCGCCGGGAACCACCCATTGAGCTATAAAACATCCCTCGCAGAAAAACCTGCGATATTATCACAATTGAACCAAGCATTATTCCTGCAAGCGTAACATAAAGGATATCGCGATGGAGGATGTGGCTCATCTCGTGGGCTATGACACCCTGCAGCTCATCACGGTTGAGGCGGCCTAAGAGGCCCGCGGTCACCGCAACCGAGGCGGACTGCGGACTTCGGCCGGTAGCAAAGGCATTCGGAGCAGGGTCAGCTATGATATAGATTTTCGGCATCGGCAAGCCGGCGGCGATTTTCATCTCTTCGACGATATTAAACAACTGCGGGTGGGCATCGTGAGTAACAGGTACAGCTTTGCTGGCGGTCAGGAGGATTTGGTCACCGGATGAGAAGCTTACAAGCATCAGGATAAACCAGAGTGTTGCAGCGAAAGCCATTCCCCAAAAGCCGGCATAGTTGCTTTCAATCGTCTGTGGCGATTGCACTTGTTGCTGCTGCGCTATATTCAGGCCGAGAAAGCCACCAGCAGGATCAAAAACCGAGCCGATTACATAACCCAGCAGCAACAGCACGGCTGCCATCAGCACCACGAGGACGATGGAGTTTCTCTTATTAGCCCTAATCAGTTCCCACATTGTTAGCTTCTAATTCCGAGTTTTTAGTTTTTCTGCCATTAAGTAAAGCTTACCTTCGGAACTTCCCGCTCAGCGGCAACTTCAATCTCGAAGAAATCTCGTTCGCCGAAATTGAACATATTCGCAACGACGTTAGATGGAAACATCTGAATCTTGTTATTAAAGAACAGAACCTGGTCATTGTAGCTTTGGCGAGCAAAAGAGATTTTATTCTCGGTGCTGGTCAATTCTTCCTGGACGGACAGGAAGTTCTGATTGGCTTTAAGGTCGGGATAATTCTCGACGACAAGCATAAATTTACTCAGAGCTTCGCCGAGCGCACCTTCTGCCTTCGAGGCTTCGGATACGGTCCTTGCACCCATAGCCTTGCTTCTGGCCTCGGTTATTGCCTCGAATGTCCCGCGTTCATGCTGCATATAGCCCTTAGCGGTTTCGACAAGATTGGGAATCAAATCGTGCCGGCGCTTCAACTGGACATCAATCTGCGACCAGGCGTTATTGACCTGATTGCGAAGCCGAATCAAAGCATTGTAAATGCCTATTACAAAAAGAATAAGCAAAACAAGAACAGCAACAACAATTATTAGTATGGTCATATCTTTTCTCCTTTCGCAAATACCATTCAATATTTCAGCAAAAACCTATCGTGCAGCGAATTTATGCACGGTTAACTGCGTATATTTTTCACCCGGCCTTAAAACCACCGATGGGAAATCAGGTTTGTTGGGCGAATCGGGAAAATGCTGCGTCTCGAGGCAGAAGCCGGCGTGCTTGTTATAGACGACACCTTTTCCCTTAACAGAGCCGTCCAAAAAGTTTCCCGTATAGAACTGAACGCCCGGTTCGGTGGTGAAAATTTCCATAACTCGGCCGCTCTTCGGCTCATAAGCCGATGCCGCCAGCGCCGGCGAACTATCAGAACTACTAAGGACATAATTGTGGTCATAACCACCCTGGACCTGTTCTATGCGTGAGCCGATGACCATCGGTTTAGTGAAATCCATCGGTGTATCTTTTACAGGTTTTATTTCACCGGTCGGTATCTGGTCCTTATCAACAGGGGTAAAATGGTCGGCAAAAATCTGCAGCGTATGCCTGAGAATATCACCGGAATTATAGCCGCCGAGGTTAAAATAGCTGTGATGCGTAAGATTGACAACAGTAGCTTTGTCAGTTTCGGCTTCGTAGCTGATTTTCAACTCATTATCGTTAGTCAAGGTATAAATAACCGTGCAGGAAAGATTGCCGGGATAGCCTTCTTCACCGTCACGGCTTCGATAAGTTAATTTTAGAGCGGGGCCTTCGTCAGTCTGCATTTGTTCTGCACTCCACACCACCTTGTCGAATCCTTTTATACCGCCGTGCAGATGATTCGGGCCGTTATTTACCGCCAGCGTGTACTCGACACCATCGAGGGTGAACCTGCCTTTGGCAATACGGTTTCCGAATCGGCCGATTAACGCACCGAAATAGGGAGAGCGTTTGGCGTAATCTTCAACACTGTCGCAGCCCAACACAATATCGGCAAAATTGCCGTCTCTATCAGGCACCTGAAGCGACGTTACAATACCGCCATAGGTTATTATTTTGGTTTTTAAGCCGCCGGCATTGGTCAGAGTGAACAAGTCGATGTTTTCGCCGTCTTTTGTTTTTCCAAAAGCTTGTTTCTCAATACTCATTTTTTTCTCCAAACATAGTAAGTTAATCTTCCTGCACTGCGATTTATCTGTGCCGATAGACTTCCCATCCCATATAGTTATCCAGAGCCTCGGCAATCGCATCGGCTTTTTGGCACATATTTATAGCAATGTGATGTTCGAATCCCATCCTGCAGATGTACTGTAAAAGTACCTGGAGGTTGGGAATTCTCATCACGCCATAGCCGCCGAAGGTATCGAGCTTGTCATTTGTGAACTGGCCTTCGCCCGTATAAACGCTAATAGCACCGGCGGCATCATCGGTAGTGGTTCTGCAGAAGGTCGCCTTATTAGCAGCTACTCTTCCAACAACCGTGCCGTAAGTATTTTCTTTGCCCACCGTGCTGGCAATTATTTCCTGATAATCCATCCTCGCCTTATTGAAAAATGACACAGGCAGATTGCTGCAATGGAACAAAACACACTTGTTGGGGTCGTCGGCGTAGTTATTGTTCCAGTCCATAATCGCGCTCGGTGTGCCGCTTGCTAACTGTAGAATATACATCCCCAGCAGGCCTGTAATATCAACCTCGCAGGCGCTCGGTACCAAAGCTTCGCTCATCATACTCATAAGCGTGCAGGGAACTATGCCGAAGAATTCCTCAAGGCTGGTCCAGCATTGGATGGCCGTGCCGTTTATTTCGTTCTCCCTGACCCATCGGTCTATAACACAGCCGAATTTGGCTATCTTCAAAAGGGCATCGGCAGGAATCGATTTTGTCGGGACATATTTTCTGACAGCGTTTAACTTGGCTTTAACGGCTCTGTCATTATCGGAAAGTAAATCAATTTTTCCAATGACCTCAGATAAATCCAGTGTTTCCACTGCTATGCCTGATAGCTCCAGAATTTTTTCACTGTAGCGGACGGTGTTAAAAGCTGCCGGCCTGGCTCCGATGGCACCGAAACGCACATTTCGAAGACCTCCGACAACTCGGCAAACCGAACCAAAATCATCGAGGTCCTTTTTGAATTCGGCCGATGTAACTTTAACAGTATGTGATTTCGTCAGAGTATATGGGATACCGGCCTGCCTGAGATTATTACAAGCACTGATTTTTCCACAGAAAGAATCCCGCCTGTTTGCTATGGTCATCTTGCCTGCTACGTCCGGTTCAGCCTGAATCAAAATCGGCACATTAAGTCCCGCGCGTTTGATTGTTTCTGCAACACCTCGCTCGTCACCGAAATTAGGCAGCGCTACGATTATGCCGTCGATATCGTCTGCCTTCTTCGCAAAAAGAGCGGCACATTTTTTTGCATCTGCAAAAGTTTCAACTGCACCATATTTCGTATCCTGCATTGATAAAGCCACCGAACCGAAGCCGTTTTTCTTAAGGACATTGAGTATATTTTTGCGTCCTGATTTCGCCAGGTGGTCCGGAAAAAAGCCCCTGTTGCCGACAATAATACCAAATGTAGTTTTTTTCATTTTTGTTCCCCTGTACAATCATTGTTGTCCGTAATAAGCGTTTTTACCATGTTTGCGTAAATAGTGTTTATCCCGAAGATACTGCGGGATTTCGTTTTGCTTCGGATTTACGTTTATAGTACCCAGGGCCATTGCTGCTATTTGCTCGAGCACGACCGCTGCTTCAACAGCACCAGATGGATTCTTGCCCCATGTGAAAGGACCATGGTTAGCGACAAGAACAGCCGGCATCTGCATCGGGTCCATATCAGCAAATCTTTCAACTATGACCTTGCCGGTATTTAATTCATAATCATTTTTTACCTGGTTAGCTGTCATTACTTCAGTAACGGGTATCGAGCCGTAGAAGTAATCTGCATGGGTAGTTCCGAAACATGGTATTTCCCGACAGGCTTGTGCCCATATCACTGCATTAGTTGAATGTGAATGACATATACCTCCAACGGACTTGAAATTCCTGTAAAGCTCGAGATGAGTCAGTGTATCCGATGAAGGCTGGAGATTGCCGCCATCGACGATATTTGCCTCTAAATCAAGCAATACCATTTTATCTGGGTTAAGTTCGTCGTAAGGGACACCGCTTGGCTTGATAGCTATCACGCCGGCCTGGCGGTCTATTCCGCTTACGTTGCCCCAGCTATAAATCGTTAGCTTCCGCCTGTGTAGCTCAACATTAGCTTCACAGACCTCACTTTTTAATTTCTCATACATTTCAATAATCTTAAAACTTCTTAACAATTCACTCTGTCTTTTATATCCAGCAGCTGTTTCATCACATTTGCCATTTGGCCTGAGTAGCTCGCCAGACCGAAGGCATCGTGGAGCTGTTTGTACAGCAAATAGAGCCGTTTGTAAACCTTATGGTTTTCGGGATTTGGTTTGTAGGTGATCTCTTTCATTCCGCACATAGCAGCCTGAGCATCGGCGAAACTATCATAGCCGCCGGATTTTTCCCCTGCCGCTACCGCACCAGCTATAGCTGAACCCAAAGCACAGGTTTGAGTAGAACGGGTTATTTTCATTTCCCTGCCTGTCACATCAGCATATATTTGCATCAGCAAAGGATTTTTCTCAGCGATACCGCCGCAATTTATCACCTCCGATATTTTAACTCCGTATTCTTCAAATCTGTTGATAATAGTAAGAGCACCAAAAGCGGTTGCCTCAATCAACGCCCGGTAAATCTCTCCTGGCATTGTATGGAGCGTCTGGCCCAGCAACAGGCCCGTCAGTCTCTGGTCGACAAGTATCGTCCTGTTTCCATTGTTCCAGTCAAGTGCCAGCAGGCCTGACTGGCCTGGTTTTAGCTTTGTGGCCTCCTCGGTCAGTGCCTTATGCGAGCCGGCTGCAGAGCCTCCCGGCTGAATGTAGTTTACAAACCAGTTGAAGATGTCACCGACGGCGGATTGGCCGGCCTCAAGTCCCCAGAAACCCGGCAGGATTGAGCCATCAACTATTCCACATATACCCGGGATATCAGCTAAATTCCTATCGACGGGCCAGACCGCCATATCACAAGTGCTGGTGCCGATTATTTTCACTAATTTGCCGGTGCTTATTCCCGAACCAACGCCGCCGAGATGAGCATCAAATGCACCCACCGCCACCGGTATTCCTTCTTTCAGGCCGAGTTTGACCGCCCAATCTTTAGTGAGGTCACCTGCCTTTTGGTCAATGGTGTATGTCACGTCGGCTAAAGTGTCACGGAACTGCCCAAGTTTTGGGTCAAGCTTTGCAAGAAAATCCCTGGCTGGGTAACCGCCCCAGGCGTCATTGAACATAGCTTTGTGTCCGGCGGCGCATCGGCAGCGTTTGATTTTTTGAGGGATTATTGTCCCAGTCAGAAGCGCCGTCATATAATCGGCGTGCTCGACCCAGGTATAAGCGGCATCGAAGACTTTCGGGTCAACTCTTAAGCAGTGAAGAATTTTACTGAAGAACCATTCCGATGAATACGTTCCGCCGCACTTGGCTAAGTAATCAGGATGTTTATTCTCGGCCAGTTCAGTAATCTCAGCAGCTTCAGAGTAGCCGGTATGGTCTTTCCATAACCAGGCTTGGGCATTCGGATTGTCTTTGAATTCATCCAGCATCGCCAGCGGTGTGCCGTTCTTATCTACGGGCAGGGGGGTTGAGCCGGTTGTGTCAATGCCGATTCCTATAATTCGGCCGGCGTCAAAATCCTTGTTGGCCTTGCCGGCTTTGTTGATTACCTCTTTGACCGTAAATTCAATACCCTTGAGATAATCAGCAGGGTTCTGTCTCGCCAGATTATGGTCAGCCGAATCGAGAATGATGCCCTCCTGGCCGGTTTCATACGGATGCACGGCCGTAGCCAATTCTCGGCCATTTGCTGCATTCACAAGCACCGCTCTTACGGAATTTGTTCCGTAATCCAAACCAATTGTGTACATCATACGAAAATATCTTCCTGAAATTACTTGCCGCCAAAGTAAATTCTGAGTAAATAAAAATAGATGCTATCCGGGAAAGATATCAGCCAGTAACTTTTGAATTTTACTGTCCTTATCCAAATTCGCTCTGTCTAAGATATTCTGCAGCTCCCCGTGGTCGAACCATAGGCCGTGACCTCTTACACACTTATCGATAAGTAAAGGCGGCTTGGATGGGCCAACGATGACTTTTTGCATTTTTTTCAGGCATATCGGGCATTTTCTCCTCTTTTCGGTGCTGTCGGAGTCATCTTTGAAGGAATCGAGTAATTGCTTGCTTTGCTGTGAATCACCGAGCAAAAGCCCTAATTCGCCGGCATCGAGCCAGATACCGCCGCAGTCGGTGCAGTAATCGACTTCTACCTCGGCAAGCTCAAGGACAATCATTGCATTTTTGCAAACCGGACAATCCATAAGTTAGAGCCTCACGACACTATTTACAGGGTAGAAAATAATCTAAAATAATTAAAAAAAGATATATTACAACAGCTAACTTATAACGTCAAGCAGGGCTTTTGGCAACATTTGGACTTCACGGCAGGGGGCTTAGACCCTCCCACTGCACTATCCAGTTTCCGTCATCGGGAAAACCGGGTGCGTGCCTGTCCGGTGCGCCGTCCCAGCCCGCCGCCATCATCGCAACCGCGGTCAGCAGGCCGCCGTTTCCCGGCAGATAAACAGGCAAATCACTGTTCTTGCTCTGAAAGCAATGACCGTTAAGCAGGTAGTGGTTATTATACCCCGGCTCATCCAGCAGTAATATATCAAGGGCCAGCTCAGGCTCACCAACACGTGCAGCAGTCATCGCAGCCATAGGGTAATCCCAACCCCATGTATGGCTCCAGTCCCAGCTTTCAAAGACCTTGAGCACGGTGCGCCGCATAATTTCTCTGTCAGCCATTTTACCCGGCGGTAACATCCCTAATGCCGCCAGCAACGACGGATGGTCTTTTCGTTGTGTCGGGTCGATAAATGTATCCGGATGTGACTGGGCATTTACATAAAGGCCGTCTTTAACCGGCAGTTCCGAAAGGTATTTCAGAACGCGACCCCACTTCGGATTTGGCGGCAGTCCCAGCCGCTTCCTCCACTTCTGGGCTGTTTCCAGCCCCCACGCCCAATAGGCCAGTTCGAATGTTGGATTGTATGTTTCTTCCGGCGGGAATATCTCCTGGGCCGGGATAAGCGGCGGGCCAAGAACATACCTTCCCTCACTTTCCCACCAATGGGCGTAGGAAGCCATAAACTCGGCCGTCTCGAAAACCAAAGTTTTATATCGTTCGAGGGTAATACGCTCAGGATTGTTTCTGTAACACAATTCCGCATAATAAATCGGGTGCGGCTGCTGCCATATCAAAAACGGCCCGATTGTCGACGGCCCTCTGCGTCCGTCCGGCCCTACCATTTTAGGCCAGCGCGCACCGGTATAACCCTGCTCTTCGGCAATTTCCTTTGCCTTTGGAAGAATCGAATCATACCACCACAGACTTTTCTCAAGTAAACGAGCGCGTCCCCATAGCGCAAAGTGCACTGCGTGCCACCAGTGCATCTCAAGGTGGAATTTGCCATACCAGCTATTGAAAGTCAGCCCTGTTTCCTGCGGCGAGATAGAGCCGGCACACTGAATTGCTGTCAAATACTGGCTGAGCACAATGCGCCGTTCCAGTTCATTAGCTCTCAGGTCTCTGCTTTTTGACAAGTCAATGGCACCGCCGCTGGTCCAGAAATCCTTCCAGTATTTCCTGCAGGCTGATTGGCTCTGGGCAACACTCGGCAGATTCCGTACAGGTTTGGGCGAAAACGCACAGACAAACTCGATTGTGTTGCTCTTACCGGGGTAAAGAATGTAGCTGTGCTGTTGCACCTGTTTAAGTGTGCAGCCTTTCGACCAGACTATGGCCGCATAATACTGCTCTGCATCAAGAGTTCTATGAAAATCGACTCGGTTTCTGCTCCTGCTGATTAACGCAGTTTTATGCAGGTCGGGTTTATTCCAGTCTGCAGCAAATTTGTCCGCAGAACCGTAAGGAAACTGGAAGATAACACTAAGCTGTCCTGCATTAAGCAATGGTGATTCGATTCGCACCGCTATCATATCTATGTCGGGATGGCAGCAGGTTTGAACTATCACTGGTTTAGTTTCCACCTCAAAGCAGCTTGTCAGTAATCCGTTCCAGAGGTTAAGACTCTGCTTGGTATTGTTCAAGTCTTCGAGTCTGACTGCAGAGCCGTCAGACTTTTTGAGCTGCAACCCTATTTGTCCGAGATGGAGACGATGGGGATTTTCCCTGAGCCATTTCGCAGCTTCGCCGGCACGGCCTTCCATAAAACGGTAAGGATACCCGACTTTACGGCCGTAAGTATCATAGTATTTAAACGTCTCTTCGATTCGAAAGTTTTCAGGATTCGGGAAGCTATGCCAGCCCCACTGCGATTGAGTGCACAGCGGTATGCCTTTATGATGGAACACAGGGAAACTCTGCAAGCCCGTAATGTCTGCAGTAAAGGCAAATTCGCCGTTACCCACTGACAGTGGGGCAAGTGCATCCGGTTCACATACAACAGGATTATGGCGTGTAACCAGTGAATATCTGTCGATTGGACTGTTGTCAGTTTTAACCGCCTTGCTGGTTGCTTGACACCCCGTCAGAGAGGATAAGAAAATAACTGATAAGAATCCGGAAGTTACCGAAGACCTGAAACTTATGTTAAGTGCTCTACTTACAGCTACTTTCATTTTTGCTCCTGTTCGGAATTTCCAGTCCGGATTGCTCACAGGATAAATCCGATGTTGTCTATAATACTGGCAGCGAATACCCCAAACAAGATGATTTCTATTACTTATGGAGCGTAGAATATGCGGGGCCTCTGAAATCCATAGAAAGCAGACAATAGGGATACCAGTATTACGGGATAAAGAGAAAATATTTGCGCTTGACGCAGCTAATATAATTGATTATTGCTAATTGATTATTATTTAATACATTAAAGGTATCGGAATATGATAGTTGACTGCCATACACATCTAAATTTCACCAGGGAGTATGTCGATGCCTCCGAGCATTCAGCAGCGGCTGAGACTGTAGATACCTGTATAGTATTGGCTGCCCCTGGAAATTCAAGTGAAGAAGTCAATAAAAAAGTATCTGAGTATGTCAATAAACATAAAGAAAAAATGATTGGTTTTGCATTCATAGAGCCTACGAAGGACAAAATCAGCGTTAAAAATCTGTCCACTATCAAAGACAAGCTCGGACTTAAGGGCGCAGTTTTATACTGTTCTAACTGTGGTTTTCATCCGGCCCACAGCAAAGCGATGAGATTCTATGAATCAGCACAGGAACTTGGGCTTGCCGTTTTCTTCCATAACGGGAGTGCTTTGGTACCCGAGGCCATTCTGGACTATGCTCAACCATATCTTTTGGACGAAGTCGCCAGGGAATTTAGCGCATTGAAAATTATCATCGGGACTATGGGTATGCCGTTCGTCGAGCAAACATTGTCGATGGTGGCCAAACATAAAAATGTCTATGCGGATTTGACGATAAAGCCCGGCAATGTCTGGCAGGTTTATAATATGGTAATGGCAGCACACGAATATGGTGTAATGGATAAATTATTGTTCGGCAGCGGATTCCCGTCCGGCAAAGCCAAGGAATGTATAGAAACGCTGCTCAGCTTTAACAAGCTTCTGGCTGACACAAATTTGCCGACGGTTCCACGAGGTAACATTCAAAACATCGTTGAACGCGATACACTGGGATTGCTTGGAATAGAGAAATAGATGGCTGAGCTTTTGGAAGAGCAACGGGAAAGCTGGGGAACACGCAGTGGTTTTATCCTCGCTGCTATAGGCTCGGCAGTCGGTCTTGGCAATCTTTGGGGGTTTCCCTTTAAAGTTTATGACAGTGGCGGTGCGGCGTTTCTTGTTCCGTACATAATAGCGATGTTTGTCGTCGGTCTACCCGTTATGATACTCGAATTCAGTCTTGGCCATTTCACCCAGCGGGCCGCGCCTGATGCTTTTGCCGCCGCCCACAAACGGCTTGAATTTGTCGGGTGGTGGGGAATCCTGCTCGGATTCGTTATCATCACTTTTTATCCTGTGATACTTGCCTACTGTTTCAGCTTCTTGTGGTTTAGCCTCAAAGGTATTGTAACTTCGAGCGGACTTCCGTGGGCAGGACAGGGTCTCGAAGGAGTACAAAGAGCCAGAGATTTTTTCAACGTAACTTACCTACACAAGCATGACGGCCTGGCTCTCGGCGGGATTCAATGGCACATTGTCCTGCCGTTGTTAATTGCCTGGTTGGTAATGTATTTCTGTATTTTCCGTGGTGTTAAGCTTGTAGGTAAGATTGTCTGGCTGACCGTTCCTTTGCCCTGGTTGATACTGGCTGTGCTGACAATCAACGGCTTTATGCTCGAAGGCAGCTACGAAGGACTTTCATACTACCTTGTGCCCGACTGGTCACAGCTTCTAAAGCCTTCAATGTGGCAGTCTGCTTTTGGTCAGGCATTTTTTTCTCTTAGTCTCGCATTCGGGGTAATGGTTACATACGCAAGTTTCCTTCATCGCAAAAGCGACTTAAATAACAATGCCGCAATCATCGTCATCGCTGATTTCGCCACCAGTTTCGTTGCTGGCCTTGCCGTTTTCACCACGCTCGGTGCAATGACGTATGTCACCACAAAGGCCGGTTACGGCGTCTCAATCGAGCAGGTCGTTGATGGCGGTCCCGGTCTGGCTTTTGTTGCCTTTCCATACGCGCTGGCCCAGCTGCCCGGCTCAGCCTGGTGGAGCTTCTTGTTTTTCTTTACTCTTGTTACGCTCGGAATTGATTCTGCCTTTTCCATTACCGAATCCATTCTTGCCTCGATAGTCGATAAGACCGGCTGGAAACGCAGTATTGTTTTGCCGGTCATAAGCCTGATTGGAATTGGTTTCGGCCTGCTCTTTGTCACACAAGGCGGCCTTAACTGGCTCGATGTAATCGCAAACCACATTTATGGTACCTGGGGTATTGGCTTTATCGGCCTGCTCGAGTGTATATTAATTGGCTGGTTCTGGCGGGTCGATTATCTCCGCCGGCACGCCAACATCCGCAGCGACTGGAATCTGGGTCGCCTCTGGGACTATCTCATTCGCATTATCATACCTGTAATCTTAGGTTCACTGTTCATTTGGAGCCTGTATTCCGACCTTACCGGTGATGCAGGTTTTCTTCGTGACCCACAGGGTAAATGGATTGTAGCAGACTGCGTAGGTATGTCGGTTATGGCGCTCACCCTGATAGCTGCTTTTGTCTTTTCTCTGATAAAATCCGCCGCAAACCTGTCGCATGTTCAAAAGCCTGCCGATGTTGGTGCCAAGGGCATTGCACTGGCCCTTCCGGCGTTCGTATTTTCTCTTATCTCAGCGACAATTTTGATTTTTCTGCTCATCGAATCGCACAACGGTCACCAAAACCGTCCGATGCTGTGGCTGTGCCTGGCCGCTGCGATACTTGCGGTATTGCTGAGCAATCTCGTATTGTCGCGATACAACAGGCAACGTACCGAGTCCTCGTGGTTTGCCCGCTGGGCGGGAGTGATAGGAACGATGGGAATCAGCGGCTTTATAGCAACCAGCCTGATATACCATACTTCCGAAAAAACCGCCCGCGCAGCGAAAGTGCCCGTTTACGAGCTGACGGTAATCTTTCTGGTTTCCATAATAATCGGAATTTCCTGGTGCTTCTTCAGGGCGTTGAAAAAACTGCAGAGTCCCTATGAGCCGCAGCTCCCGGAAGAAATTGGCGATGAAAACCGGGCTGAAACAGCCTGAGCCGCTCACTTAAATCCATCGACCTGATTTTTGCTGTACTTTTCGCACGCCTTTTCCAGGTCTACATCGCTGATATTGGCTAATGTGCATAGCCACGCAAACACATCGGCAAATTCTTCCTCTTTGTTTTTGTCGTCTTTAGAGCCCAATGCGGTAGCTAATTCACCAACCTCTTCTACGAACCACATAAACGTAGCTGGAACTCCTCTTTCCCGGTCCCGTTTTTCGTATTTTTTCGAAATCAGACGTTGAAATTCGCTAATATGCATTAAGTAAATCACCTTTCCAGAAAGTCTAACGGTTCCTAATATTCAATTGTTCATTATCCATGAGATACCTTAGGCCGCAAGGGTTTTTCTGTTTTTAAAATATATAAAATTACAGAAAAATATACCGTCTTTGACAGAACTGTGAAATTTCACAATTATTTCAAAAATTCAAAACTTGACATCAGGGGTATTGCAATGTAGACTTGTTAGCTTAATAGTTTTTTAGGGAGATTGTTATGGCATCAATAAAGCCGAGAATAAGTATTGAGTACGCCGAGAATGCAACTATTATCACCTTCACCGATGAAAAAATTCTCGAAGATAAGGATGTCCAGGCACTTCAAGAGTCGATTATGTCTGTCATTGAGTCCGCCTCCGGTGAAATAAAGCTGATTTTAGATTTTTGTAATGTTCAATTCTTGTCCTCCGCCGTTTTAGGGCTTCTAATTAGAATCAGCAAAAAGGTTTATGAACACGACGGCCAATTAAAGCTTTGCAGTATAGACCCGAAAATCTATAAAATCTTCAAAATAACGCGGCTGACCAAAATTTTCGATATATACCAGGATATAGAAAGTGCAGTTGAGAGTTTATCCACGGCAAATTAGGCAATAATGTCTTTATTTTTATTCACGAGAACGAAGAATTAGCCGATAATTAGAAGTTGGCGCGCTAAAATTGGATATAATTCTGCCCTTACAGACTCATTATAAGGGTATTTTTGGGACATTATAAGTTTATGGCATCGAGAGCACCAGCTACCCACTCAATAGCTGTAGAAAGCACACCTTATGCCATTGTCGAGGTGTGCAGGCAGATTCTACCTAAGCTCGAAAGTAGCAATTTCAGCAAGGAGGATATTTTTGCGACCCATCTTGCTTTAGAAGAGGCTTTCATCAATGCCATCAAGCACGGCAATAAAATGGCCCCTGACAAAGAGGTTAAAATTGACTATTCGGTAACCTCGGATAAAGTTGAAATTTCTATGACGGACCAGGGTGAGGGTTTTAACCCGGAAGCCGTTCCGGACCCGCGACTTGGTGAAAATCTTTATAAGAACGAGGGCAGGGGGTTACTGCTTATGCAATCGTATATGGATGTGGTTGAATTCAACGAACGCGGCAATAGCGTTCGTATTGTCAGATACAAAGAAAAGCCCTTCTTAGCAGAAACTCAAAAGCAGGCACAGGCATAATCAACAATAAGATGCCGGCAACGTATAAAGGAAAAGCGGAATAATCAAAAAAATAAAGATGTTTAATAGAGTTCTTATCGCGTGGGGTTGTCTGCTCATCCTGGGCGGCTGTATGTATAATGAAGAGCCGATGCCCGAGATTACACACGACTATCAGAGTGCCGAATCCGTCAAACCGAAACTTTCAATACCTACCCCAACTCGGCCGGTTCCACCTGGTGAAAGTTTTTTGCAAGGCTGGTTACCGCCTTCGTCGGTGGAGAAGAGCTGGACTGCTATCGTGATACATCATTCAGGAACGAAAAACGGCAATGCCGCCATATTCGACAAGTGGCACCGGGAAGGCAACCACTGGGAAGGTGTTGGATATGATTTTGTTATTGGCAACGGAAGTAACAGCGGCGACGGCCAGGTCGAGGTAACTTTCCGCTGGCAAAAGCAGGTTACCGGGGCACATTGCGGCGGCACGCCGGGCAACTGGGCCAATGAGGATGGGATAGGAATTTGCTTAGTGGGCAACTTCAATCAGACTCAGCCGACCAAAGCGCAAATGCAGTCGCTGGTTAGACTCGTTCGCTTTTTGCAAAGCCGATACAAGATACCGAAAAGCCGTATCTACGGCCACAAATCTACGCCGGGAGCGGGTACGGTGACGGATTGTCCCGGCAGGAACTTCCCGATGTGGTGGTTTAAATCACTAATCCTGCCGTAATCGCCTTGTAAAACTGCACTCATATCACCTGTAAAAAGTAGCTTGCCGGTCGTCTCGATACCTTTTCCATACCCGTAATACTACGGGATTTTTGCCTAATATCTAATGTTAGTTTTTTTTCTTGCTTTCCAGCACCAAATAAAGTACGATTTTATCTCTCCAATTTTGAGGAAATTTTGAAAGGAAGGAAAATGAGAAAATCAATCTGTTCAGTGCTTATACCCGCTGTATTCTTTGCTGGCTGTGCCGGCAGGCAGGCTAATCCTATGCCTGTTTATCTTCCGGGAGATGAGAACCGCAGTTGTGAAGGGCTTAAGGCGGAGATTGCTCAACTTCAAGTAGATATGGCACGAATACTCCCGAAGACTGACAAAGGTCTGACAAACGCTTTATGGGCCGGCGCGGGTGTGTTTACTCTCGGTATTGGATTTATCTTTATGGACCTTAAAGACGCGGAAAAAATTGAGTTCGATGCAATGAGACAGCGACATAACCGCCTGCTCATTTATGCGGCAGAAAAAGATTGTGATATGGTCGGTGTGAGAGCTGAAGAAATACCAAGTCTAAAACAACAAAAGAAAAAAGCTGAAAAAATCCTTAAGCAACAAAAGCAAGAAACCAAAAACAAGTAAGCAGACATAAAGTAAATATCAAGATATAAATGTTTATTAACTGCTCGGTCTCGGTGCGGGGATGTTGAGTTGGAAACGCGGTTAAACACTCAATCAAAATGGCGTAAGCAATGCGGCGAAAGCCGTCCCCAAGCGGACCTAAGGTAGCGCAGGCCGCAGCGCCAGCTTGCCCTGTGGGCGAAGGTCCTTGTAGTGAAACGAAAATCCTCGATATTTGCTCCTTTAGTCTTCTGTCGGGGATCCATTCGTCGTAAAAGAAAGAATACCTAAGTATCTTAGGTATTGCCTTTGGCAGACTCCCACAACCTTTTTCCGCACTCCTTTTTAGGCGAGATACACTTCACGCTTCGCGAGATACGAAAAATCAATCAAAAATGGGGGTACCTGCTGAGTAAAAACATATTTTTTCAAAATTTTATAATTCCTTTTCTTACAACGACTTATAAGATTTTCACTCTCGAAAAATCCTCGATTTTTCGAATCAAACACGCGGGTACCTTCTATTGTAGAAGGAGGTCAAATGAGACCTTTTAGATAAATAATTATCAACTTAGTAAATCTCGTTTTTAGCGTTTGAAAATTTGAATTTCGAATTTGTTTAGGATTTAGATATTCGGATTTCGAATTTCTCGCTTTCCGTAGTAGCGAAGCGAAGACGGAAGCGCAGGTCGTCTGCGCAGAAGGAAATTTCAATCAAAATGAACAAAAAATGCAAAACGAACCCAAAACAAACCCAATGTCAAAATACAGTAGGCACACTTGCTCGGTTTGGGGGTAAGACGGACCCTGATCGTAAAAAAAGTCCGGCCTCATCAGAAGCCGGACTTGGTAGTATTTATGATTCGTATCTTTACACTTCCGCTCGTCAAGACAACAAGGAATTACATCCGTCCTGCGTTCGATTAAACAGCGGTGAATGTTTCGTTTTGTTTGTAAATTTCAGCAGTTTGCTATTCGCCGCCGCGAGCTCTGCTCTTTCTTGATTCCCGTAATGCGCTATGGCCGCATTTGGGGCATTGATCTGCGATCTCACCGGGAACAGAACCTCTCTCGAATATGAAACCGCACTTTTCACATTTTTCAGCTCGATAACCGCTGTCCTCGCCACATTCAGGGCAAACAACCGCTGGTACTGTCATCCCTATCCGGTTTTCCTCTACATATTCTAAATAATCTTTCATATCCATTTGCCATGTGTGTGCACAGTCCGGATTGCGGCACTTTAACCACGTCAACTCACCGCGTTCAAAGCTCTCGAGGCTGCCGGAGTTCCCGGTGCTGGTCTTATAAGTTATTATGCCGGCTGCAATCAAACACGCCACAATAACTACGACCATAATTACTTTTTTCTTACCTGCTTCCATATCAAAATCTCCAAATAATAGACAGCAATACGGTTAACGATTTACGATAATAAACTATTACTTATTGCGTTATTTGTCAAATGCTTATTTTCTTATTATTTAAGGGCCGGCCGAATATTCGTCGGTTCGGGCTGTGCCATTTTGAGGATTCTGCCAAGCTCTTCCGGCATAGCCGTGCGGGCCGAAAGATAGGCAGCTTCAACGACGGCCATATCGTTCAGGTTCTCTCTGGCACTGCTGTAAAGCTTGTTTTTATCAGGCAATAGTATGCTTAAAGCAAAGTTTTTCAGTAGGGCCGTATGCTGGATAAGCTCGTCATCATCGTATTCTGATTCCTCGCTGACTTGTCCAAAACCATCGCTGACAATGAATCGAGCGTTGCTGACTGTCAGGATTTTATCTCTGCCGTAGACCTTCAGAGTTTCCTGTTGCGGGCCAAAGACCTTGCTCGCTATCAGATTGCCAAATAAAGTGTCGTTAAATTTCATCGTTACCACGGCGGTATCCTCTGTTAAATAGGACCGCTGTTGTCTGTCGCCGGCTGTGCTGGTATTTAGAGAATAGACCTGCTGCGGTGCAGAGAGGTTGCTAACTATCTGGTCGATAATCTGGTAACAATTGTGCAAGAGCACTCCTCCGCCGGCCAGTTTCGGGTCGGTTTGCCATTTGGCGATGCATTCACTGCCAACGGTACAAAAGGCGATTATCAAAAAGATTTGCTCAATGCGCCCTTGCTGTAAGAACTCTCGTAAGGCAAGAAAGCTTCGGGCAAAACGCATAGGATTTGCGATGGCAAATTTTATATTTTCACCCTCGGCAAGACGGACAAATTCCGCAGCTTCCTGAAAATTTCTGGCCGGCGGGGCGAGCTTGAGTATGTTGGTTTTCCTTTTCATTGCCATTTTGATGTATTCATCGCAACTGTGTATTGCAGCGGCAACTAACAAACAATCGAACTGATTTTGCATTATGAGCTGGCGGTAATCGTCATAAGCAGCGCAGCTATATCTTAGAGCCAGCTTTTCGGTGAGTTTGGTATCTTTGTCGGCGACGGCCTGAATCTGAAAGAGGTCGATTTGTGACGCCGCTTCGAGCAGAAGCCGGCCTCTACCGTCCAATCCAAGCACCGCGGTTTTTAGTTTGCCTTCACTCATCTTCGGCTCTATTTTACATCCCTATTGTAAAGAAAGAAACTATTAAACCACTGATTAGTGAATGATGAGACAGCAGAAAAGCGAAGTACACAAGTCATAGGTCAAGTTTTGTCATCCGGTCAAGAACATCAAGACATAATGCCGACCAAGTCTCCATAGTATCGCGAAGCTGCTGTAGTTCAACGAGTGTCATAAAAGCCATCTGGGTAATCATCTGCTCTCGCTTATCAACCTTTGGAGCATCCAGAAGCCAGCAGTGGACTATGCCGAGGTGGACGCTTCCGACCTCGGTGGAATCATCGTTGAGCAGGGCAACAATGCGGTCGGTGTGGTTCGCTTCAACAAATACTTCTTCGGCAATTTCACGTTCAACGGCAATTTCGTACATCTTCTGAAAATCCCTGTCAAACAAAGGCACTTCATTATCAACAGGATTGATGTGGCCGCCGATTCCTATAGAACGCTTTGCGACAAGTCGGGTTTCGCCTGCACGTTTGCCGCGGACGTAGGTGAGGTATCTGCCGTCACAGGCCATAATCACATAGGGAATCAACTGCTTATAAGAAGGGTCTTTTTCGGCCTGCGAACGAGGCAGGAAAACTGGGACGCCGGGAGCAAAGATTCTGTCGAGGTAACGGTCCACATCGAATGCAAGACCGTTAAATAATCCAGGCTGTTCAAGAACCTTTCTCTCTACGGCCAGCACCTGTTCTTCCTTGGCCATATCGTTGCTCCTTAAACTTTAGAACAGCCAGGGTGTCAGGAAATCTGAGGGTCGCGGATTTCCCGGATTATCTCTATTCGGAATAATAAAATGCTCCGGCACCGGGAATTGCGAAGACATAAGCAAAACCTCTTTTCCAACTTCTTCGATTACAGCTTCGTTGTCGATATTTTCCACGACTTTGTTTATAAATCCGGCAATCTGGCGCATTTGCTCTTCTTTCATTCCGCGAGTAGTAACTGAGGGTGTACCCATACGCAAACCACTCGGGTTGGCGGGATGGTCAGGTGCCATGGGCGTAGTGTTATAATTGGTAACGATTTTTGCCCTGTCGAGGGCCTTGGCGAGCTTTTTGCCCGGGACGTTTTTATTTCTCAAATCGATCAGTATCAAATGGTTGTCAGTTCCACCTGATGAGAGGTTAAAGCCGTGTTCGAGGAGCTTTTCCGCAAGAGCTTTAGCGTTTTTAACAATCTGCTTTGCATAGGCGACGAATTCAGGCGTATCGGCTTCAGCCAATGCTACGGCAATAGCAGCGATGGTATTCATATGGGGACCGCCCTGCATGCCCGGGAAGACGGATTTGTCCATTTTTGCAGCGTGCTCGGCTTTACAAAGTAACATTCCGCCTCGCGGGCCTCTCAAGGTTTTATGGGTTGTGGTGGATATGATGTCAGTGTAGGGAACTGGACTTTTATGTATGCCGGCGACAACAAGGCCAGCAATGTGTGCTATATCACTGACGTGGTAGGCACCAACTTTTTTTGCGATTTGGCCGAATATTTCAAAATCAATCTCTCTTGGATATGCAGTTGCACCAGAGATGATGATTCTCGGTTTGTACTTTTTTGCAAGGTCTTCAATCTGGTTGTAGTCGAATCTACCTGTATTTGGGTCAACAGTATATCTGACGGAATTAAAAACCCTGCTTGTAACAGAGACTTTCCAGCCGTGCGTGAGGTGTCCACCGTGCGGCAGAGACAAACCCATAATGGTATCGCCAGGCTCGATTAAGGCGAGGTACGCAGAGAGGTTTGCAACAGAGCCGGAGTAAGGCTGAACGTTAGCGTGGTCTGCTTTGAACACTTTTTTTGCACGTTCCCGAGCTATTGTTTCGATAAGGTCAGTTACCTGCTGGCCTTCGTAGTATCGTTTGCCGGGATAACCTTCGGAATATTTATTGGTAAGGCAGCTTCCACTGGCCTCCATAACGGCCCTGGAAACATAGTTTTCAGAAGGGATAAGACGAACACAGGCACTCTGGCGAGCCTTTTCCTGTCTTATAAGCTCAAAAATCTGAGGGTCATAACGTTCAAGAGCTGTTGCCATAATTTAGTATCTCCTGTTTAAGCTGTTTTTAGAAGTAAAGTTATCATTTTGCACCATATTTATAAAAGAGAAGTGCTTTTTATAGCATAACCATACTTTTTATACAAGTATTTATTTATTGACAAATTTAAGCCGAAAGTTACTATAAATGTTTTAAGAACGCGTCGAAAAAAGGGAGTCGGTTAAAATTTATGCCGGAAAAAGATATTAGTCAGGTATTGGCAAAGGCCAAGAATTTCTTTGAAAGAGCCTGGGCAGCATCAGAGAAAGACGATTTTGAGCTTGCTATCGAAATGTATCTTGAGGGTCTTCGATGCGTGCCGGATGCGGTGCAGGATGGTCATATAAGGCTCCGTGAATTGGCACTTTATCGCGAGAGAAAAGGCGGGGCAAAACCGTCAGCGACAGAAGTAGAGGAACGATTGAACGGTAAAACAGCTCTTGAACAGATGCTCGGTGCCGAATATCTGCTTGCAAAAAATCCCGGTCATCTGCCGTATGCGGAGGTGATATTGAAAGCTGCGGTAGCAGGCGGTTATAAGGAAACAGCTAAGTGGATTGCCGACTTGATGTTCCTGGCAAATAATAATGCCAAAAAACCATCCCTACAAATATATCTTCTGTTAAAAGATTCATACTCAGCAATCGGTCAATTTGATAGAGCAGCTGCTGCTTGCCGAAATGCTCTTAAGCTTAAACCCAGAGACAAAGATTTGAAAGATGAATTAGAAAACCTTTCTGCCAAGTTTAGAATCACGCGTGACACTGGCGGCGAAGGCAATGCTACGAAGGTGCCTGAGGACCAACCCCCGGTAACCAAAGAAACAGAGCAAGTAAATCAGTTAGAACACATATCGGAAGAAGATAATGGTCAGTTATCTGATAAGGCCAAGGCTTTTTTTGAAAGAGCAACAGAAGCGGCAGAATCGGACAATTTTGATTACGCTATCGATATGTACCTCGAGGGTCTGCATTATGAGCCGGATGCGCTTCAAGAGGGGCATATACCACTTTGTGAGATGGCCCTTCACCGGCAGGGAAAAGGCGGCAAAAAGCCCTCGATTATGGAAAAAGTAAAGCGTCTGCGAGGCAAGACGGCCCTTGAGCAAATGCTTAACGCCGAATATCTTTTCGCCAAAGAGCCCGACCATTTGCCATATGCCGAGGCGATACTGAAAGCAGCGGTGGCAGGGGGGTATAGTAAGACGGCAAGCTGGATTGCTAATTTTGCGTTCCAGACAAATAATGCTGCGGAAAAACCATCTCTACAAACATACGTGCTGTTAAAGGATTCATACGAGGCCCTTGGTGAGCTCGATAAGGCGGTTGCTGCAAGCCAGCGTGCCTGCAAACTTAAGCCCGAAGACGGAGAATTAGCAGATGAGTATAAGCGCCTCTCAGCGGAACTAACTGTCTCCAGAGGCAAATACGACCAAGAGGGCGATTTCAGGCAATCTATAAAAGACCGCGAAATCCAGGAAAAACTTCAAGCCCAGGAAAGCATTGTCAAAACGGAGGATTACCGCCTCTCAGCGGTCAAGCAAGCCAGGAAAGCAATGGCACAGGACCCAAATCTACCGAGGAACATATTTAATTTGGCTGAGGCTTTATCGGATTTGCGAAACGATAAAAATGAGAATGAAGCAATAAAGCTGCTGGAAAATACGTATAGAACAAAGAAGGATTTCAGCTTTAAACAGCGAGCAGGCGAGCTAAAGATAAAACAATTCAAACGTAAGCTAAGAGAAGCAGAAACCGCCCTTGAGACTAAATCCGGCAAAGCACAAGCCAGGTCGAAGGTAACAGAATTGTCGGCGCAGCTAAATGAGACTGAACTGGAACATTACCGTCTCTGCGTGGAAAATTATCCAACCGACCTGCGGGCCAAGTACGAATACGGTGTTCGTCTGGTCCGTGATAAAAAATACGACGAGGCGATACCCTTCTTCCAGGAGGCCCAGCGGGACCCACGACATAAGATTGCAGCGATGAACAAAACAGGATTTTGCTTTTTTATGAAGGGCTGGTTTACAGACGCAATCGAGGTTTTTACGCGGGCGATGGAGAACTACGAAATAAAAGATGACAGCATCGCCAAGGAATTGCGGTATAATCTTGCCCGCTCCCACCAGGAGCAAGGCAATGGTGAGAAGGCTCTGGAAATTTATCGCAAGATTGCTCAGCACGATTTTGCATACAAAGATATTCGCCAGCAGATAGATAAACTAAGAGGCAAGAAGACAGATACAAACTCTGAGTGAATAAGAGCTTATAAATAAAGTGATAGTGATTCTCAGGAGATTACCGTGGCACATTCGTTATCAGCAAAGAAAAGAGTGAGACAGAACACTAAAAAAAGGGCGATTAATCGCTCGCGTAAAAGCCAGATAAAGACGCAAATTAAGCATTTAGAGTCGGCTCTGGCCGGAGGTGATGTACAGGCTGCGAGTGAACAATACAAACTCATCGTTAAAAAATTAGATAAAACCGCCGCCGCAAGCACAATGCACAAAAGAACCGCTGCACGAAAGAAATCGCGTCTCGCCAGGAAACTTAACAATCTTAAGGCGAAAGCAGGATAACGCCCGATTGCCAGCATAATATGCAGCGGAGATGGAACTGTAGTAAGCTCGTAAGAGACGTTACGACGCGGCAGAGTCTTTGGTTTGATTTCAGATAAACATATCACCCAGTCGATATTAAAATTGACTGGGCGATTTTTTAATAAGCTGATAAAATGCCTGATATTTTCAAAGAACGAATAATTAAATTTTTGAAGCAAGCTAATAAGCCTATTGTCGTAGTCATATAAAATTAATTATGTAATAAGGTCCCTTTATCTAAGAAAAAGGGATAAAGCAGAATAAAGTTAAGCCTTGTTTTCCTATCAACGATACTTAGAATATGTGCTTTAGTCAGATAGTGTAAACTGGCGTAAGTTCTATACTAACTGGCAGACAATTCACAAAGGTGAATGAAACCAAAATGACCGTAAACTTAAGTTTCGCACTTTTTTAGGAGAAATCTTTACAAAATAAGGGTTTATGCAAAATTTTAAATCTTATTCATATACGATAAACATTTCGTATATTATAAAAATAATCATGTTGTCACAAAATGGCTGATAGGCTTAAAATTACCAAAATCAACCTTTTTCAAAAACTGCGAATGTTAACTGTAAGATTTGACACACGCAGTTTTTTTATTCTGTTTTATCTGTATCTCTGGCTCGATACTGACTTGCGTCTTATCTATCACGGCGGCGGGATGTCTCTGGATTTTCCCGTCTTCTATCGAGGATGGTCTTTTTTCAGGGAGACTGTTTTTTATCCTGGAGGTCTGGTCGAGTATGTGAGTACCTTTCTGGCGCAATTCTTCTGTATTCGGTGGGTAGGCCCCCTATTTGTAACCGTACAGGCATGGTTGATTTGGCTATTCTGCAGCTCAATTTTGAAGGTAGCAAGCGAACGACGCCTAAAGTGGGTCTGTTTTGTGCCGCCTATTGTTCTACTTGGCTCCTACACACGATATTCATATCCGTTTGGTGTTGCAATGGTATTTCTGGTTGCGTTGGCATTTGTGCGTTTGTATATGATGTTGACATCAAAGAAAAGACCGACGGATATACTGGTGTTTTTGTGTTTGTTGATTATTCTCTACGCAATTGGAGACGAAGGATACCTATTGTTTGCGGTAGTCTGTGGAATTTACGAAATGCTTTTCAGGCGACGACCATTATTAGGCCTTGTACTTTTATTGGTGTCTCCGATGTCTGTACATATTGAGGGAGTTGTTGTTTTCGACTTTGGGATTATCCACGCTTTCGACCACTTTATTCTGCGTTCTTATAAAGGCAACAAAGATGTGCTGATTGTATTCTATTTACTTTATTCGCTATTACCGGTAACGCTGTTCATCTTATGGATTGGTGAACTGTTGCTGAAGGGCAAAGGAACAGGACGGCTCGGACAATTCCTGTTATCGTGTGGGGGCAAGGCCGGAGGGAGGCTGTCACCATTACTCGGTATCGTTGCGGGTGTTGTGGTTGCGTACTTTTGCCACAGCGCCAGGACAAAAGCGCAGATAGCAGTGAGCTATTATTCGTGTAACAAGATGTGGCGAGAGGTACTTGAGGTCTCTGCCCGTTACCCACATGACGAACTAATGAACCACGCAGCTAACCGTGCCTTATATCACACAGGCCGTCTGACACAGGATATGTTTGTATATGGGCAACATTCGAGTGGGCTGATGCTGTCCAGTGAGAGGAAATATCGTTATACCATCTGGTGGAGAGTGTTCGACACTTATATCGACCTTGGGCATATAAACCTGGCGGAATCCATGCTTGTTTATTCCATGGACACATTCGGAGAGCGGCCTCTATTTCTGAAGCGGCTGGCTTTGGTAAACATGGTCAAGGGGGATACCGGTGCGGCACGAGTTTATCTTGGAGCACTGAGCAAAACGCTATTTGACAGTGACTGGGCAGGAAGCTATCTGGAGAAAATCGAAACTGACCCGAACCTGTCAACGGACAAACAGGTTCAACACCTGCGCAGTATAATGCCGGAGATAGACAGGGCCCTTATACACGCAACCCCTGATAGCATATTCCTGGATTTGCTCGACAAAAACAAAAGAAATCGGATGGCTTTTGAGTATTTGGCGGCGTATTATTTATTGACGGATCAGCTCGACAAGTTCACTGGAATTATGGGTCGACTGAATGATTTTAATTACATTAGGATTCCGCGAGTTTATGAGGAAGCGATACTGCTTTACAGATTTTCTGGGAAGAAAGTTGAACTTGGCGGTCGCGTAATAAGCAGGGAGTCACAAGAGCGATTTAATCATTTTTGCACTGTCTACTTTGGCCAGTATGGTGAAGACAAGAAGGCAGCGTTTGGTAAGCTGGCGAGCGATTACGGCGACAGCTTTCTTTTCTATTCTCTCTATGGTCGTTCAGGAATGAAAAAATGAGAAAACACATAGCAGCTTTTGGATTTGTTTTGTTTGCGGTATTGTTGGCCGTTGCATTGGTCTGCAATCTGTGTCTACGTGTTGCGACGGTAGCTGATTATAGAACTATTGACCGGCCGGCAAAGATTTATCCCGACTATAGTTCGACGGTTATTCCGCCCAACATCGTGCCTCTTAATTTTATGGTGCAGGAGAAGGGCTCGTATTACTGTGCCAGGATTTATTCGGAAAGAGGCGAGCCGATTGAAATTTTCAGTCGGTCACCGAAAATTCTGATTCCAATAGATTCCTGGCACGAGCTTCTTGACAAAAATAAGGGAAAGGAACTGCACTTTGATATTTTTGTGAGAATGGACAGCCAGGATTGGGTACGATTTGAGACGATTACTAACAGAATTGCCAATGAGGACATTGACGGTTATCTTGTATACAGGAGGATGCATCCTACTCATACTCATATAAAGGGGCGAATAGGCATTTATCAACGCGACTTGAGTAACTTCGATGAGTTAGTTGTGTTTGATAACAGGGATTATAGGACAAGGTGTGTGAACTGTCATACATTTTGCCAAAACCGACCCGACAAAGTACTATTGGGTGTTCGCAACGATATAGAGGGCCCCAAGACACTGCTGATAAATCGCAAGGTGGTCAGTAAGATTGGAACTAAGTTCGGCTATACTACGTGGCACCCGAGCGGGAAAGTGGCGGTATATTCCATCAATAATCTGCCTATGTTCTATCATACTGCGAGAAATGAGATTCGTGACACATTTGACCTGAATTCGGCACTGGCTTATTTTGTTGTTGATTCACAAACGATAAAAACGGCACCGGAGATTTCGAAAGAGAGTCAACTGGAGACCTGGCCAGTGTGGTCTGCTGACGGTCGATATCTGTACTTCTGCAGAACACCGATGATATGGCCGGTGAAAGGTAAGTTTCCTCCGGAGGGATATGACAAAGTAAAGTATGACCTTGTTCGAATAAGCTATGATATTGGTCGTGATAAGTGGGGCGAGCTGGAGATGGTGCTTTCGGCTCAGGACACGGATTTGAGCATTGCGATGCCCCGATTAAGTCCCGATGGACGCTGGCTGTCGTTTTGCATGTGTGATTATGGATACTTTCCACCCTGGCAGCAGAGCAGCGATTTGTACATAGTGGACCTGAAAACGGCTCAGGAAACCGGCCATTACGAATACCATCGTCTGGATGTAAACAGCGACCAAAGTGAAGCATGGCACAGTTGGTCCAGTAATAGCCGGTGGGTAGTTTTCAGCAGCAAGAGAGAGCACGGGGTATTTACAAGGAGCTACCTTAGCTATATTGATGAAACAGGCAGAGCGTACAAACCATTGATACTTCCCCAGAAAGACCCTACATTCTATGGCCATTGTTTGGAGACTTTTAATACTCCCGAATTTGTTATTGAGCCCATTATGACTACAGGGGAGAGGTTATTTCGGATTTTCCACGACTCTACTGAGGTCTTTGTAGATATGCCTATAACAATGGCCACTCCCAAAGCCGGGGCGGAGCGAGAATAGCACCCTAAAAAGCCCATTACCACAGTCCTATAACATTACGCAATACGGTTCCTTTCTTTCTGAAAAAAGGATGAAAACTGAATTAAAGTTAAGCTTGCTTCTTCTATCAACGATACTTAGCATATATGCTTTAGTCAGCTTGTGTAAAAACCAGCGTAAGTTTTGGAGGAGCTGGCAGATAATTCACAAAAGTGGACAAAACCGAAATGACCGTAAACTTTGATACACGCAGCGTTGAATCCTCCGAGGCAACTGAAATCTATATTTCAGCTACTCCTGAAGGCGATGCGCCACCGCAGAGGCAGGCACCTGAAATCTTTTCCGGTATCCGGGAGATACTGCACACAAAAGCAGCTTACATACTCCAGGAGCGGGTCTTCGCTACCGGCAGCGTGATGGAAATTATCTCGGGCGTACGGTCGAAAGAGTATGGCGATATCGACGATGGAGTTGCTCCGAGCCTTCTGGTCGGCAATGAAGGGGTGTGTGGGCCGATTTCCGGGGTCCAGATTCACGCAGTGAGCGGTGATAACAAGCCGGAAGCAGTCATTTTGGAACAAAATCCGTGCGGACGAATTTTTCGTGTACCGGGCCGGGCGTATCTTACGCTTTCAAATGTATCTGCCCAGCAGGCCACACAAGCCGGCAAACAGGCACAAGCTATGTTAGAAAAGGCCGAAGCAGCGCTGAAGCAGTCAGGGGCTGATTTCCTTTCGGTGCCACGTACATGGATGTGGCTGACTGATATTCTCTCATGGTATGGTGAATTCAATCATGTCAGAAACAAGTTTTTCACGGAGCGAGGGCTCGTAGGCGAGGGAAACCGACAATCGATGCCCGCCAGCACGGGGATTGGACTTAGTCCGGCTACCGGGGGAAGTTGTGCGATGGACTTGACAGCGGTGCTTGAGCCACCCGATTCAATCCAGTTCCTCGAAGCTGTTGGAAAACAGCAGTGTGCATTTGAGTATGGTTCTGCCTTTTCGCGAGCTTCGAGAGCGATTACGCCGGCAGGAGAGACGGTATTTGTTTCAGGAACCGCCTCCATCGATGCTGACGGCGCCACAACAAATATCGGCGATACAGCAGGACAGATAAATACAACCATAGAAAATGTTCGTGCTGTTCTCAGAGATATGCAGTGTCCGGATGAGGATGTGGTGCAGGTAACGGCTTACTGCAAGACGACTGAGGTTGAAAAGACGTTCTTTGAATTGAAAAATAATCTGTCGTGGCCATGGATAACGGTGATTTGCGACATTTGCAGGGATGACCTGCTGTTTGAAATTGAAGCCACTGCTATGTTCCGCAAGTAAAACGCAGCGAAGGCAGCATTTCTGTATATAATTTCAAATCAAATCACAGGTACATTCAAAACACATCTATTTAATTTGAAAAGCGTAAATCACTATTGCAGATTTTTCCTATCGTCATTATAATCCGAAAAAAATGCCTGATATATTCAAAGAACGAATAATTAAATTTTTAAAGCACCGGGATTATACGCCGTTGAAAGTGGCGCCGTTAGCCAGGGCGCTCGGCGTAAGCTCTGAAGATTACCCGCAGTTTAAATTAGCTTTTGAAGAGCTTCGCCGGGCAGGGCGTGTGGTGATAGGCGCCGGAAACCTGGTCAGTCTGCCGTCGTCATCCGGCCAAATCATAGGAACATTCAGAGCAAATCCCAAAGGATTCGGTTTTGTAACACCACTCGAGCCCAATTCACAGGGTGATTTATTTATACCACCAAGCGCAACGTCTGAGGCGATGAACGGTGATATCGTTGCTGCCAAGGTCGTCAAAAAAGGCAAACGGGCCGGACAAATGCGATACAGCGGCAGGGTGGTCGAGATTCTCGAACGAACGCAAAATAAGGTCGTCGGAACCCTCGTAAAACGGCCTGAGGGGTGGTTGCTCGAACCGGATGGGAAAGGATTTATCGAGCCAATCAGTGTTGACGACGTTACCGCGAAAAATGCGAGGCAGAAGGACAAGGTAGTCGTCGAAATACTCACATGGCCAACGGAGAAATATCTCGCACGAGGTGTGATTATAGAAGTACTCGGCAGGGCGGGGCGATATGAAAGTGAAATAAAATCGATAATCCACCAATATCATTTACCGAGTGAATTCGATGACGACTGTATCGAGCAGGCCCGTGAAGCTGCTGCCGGATTTAACGCAGAGAAGCCCTCCAAACGATATGATATAACAGACAAAGTGGTCATTACAATTGACCCGCCGGACGCGAAGGATTTTGACGATGCGATAAGCCTGGGAAAAAATTCCGAAGGTAACTGGGTGCTGGGCGTTCATATCGCCGATGTGAGTCATTTCGTGGGGGCTGGTTCGCCGCTGGATACCGAAGCAGGAATTCGCGGAAATAGTGTTTACCTGCCGGGCAAAACCATTGCGATGCTGCCGGAGATTTTAAGTAATGGTATATGCAGTTTGCAGCCCGGCCAAAAACGATTCGTCAAGAGTGTATATTTGACTTATGACCAGGAAGGTAATGTACTGGCTCGAAGTTTTGCGAACAGCATTATTGATTCGGCTCAGCGTTTGACCTATGAACAAGCGGATAAGGCTTTGAAAGGTCGCACTAAAGGAATTAAACCAGAAGTTGTTAAGCTATTGGGGGATATGGAGGCGCTCAGCCGAGCCATTGAGAAACGACGAGAAAAAAGAGGAATGATACATTTAGATTTACCGGAGATCGAATTAGTGATGGATAAATCAGGGCGGGTCGTGGATGCTCACCCAGCCGATGACAGCTATCCGCACACGATAATCGAGATGTTTATGGTCGAGGCCAACGATGCTGTCGCCTCGCTTCTTGACCGATACAATATATCTTTTATGCGGCGGATCCATCCGGAGCCGGATGTTCTGGGAATGAAAAACCTGTCGCAACTCGTCAGGGCATTCGGAGTTAGTGTGCCACGGGTGCCGGACCGTACCGCCATACAGGAGCTGTTGGCTGCAGTTAAGGGAAGTGATTGCTCTCTGGCGGTGAATCTGGCGGTTTTGCGAAGTTTTGAAAAAGCTCAATATGCACCACTGCATATTGGGCACTTTGCATTGGCATCGACCCATTATTGTCACTTTACCAGCCCGATACGCCGATACGCGGACTTGCTTGTGCACCGCGTTTTGGAATTTTATTTGCAAAACCGTCTCGATTTGGCAAAACAAATCTCCACAGAACTGGACTTAACTGAAATCGGAAAGCATATCACCTTTACTGAGCAGCGGGCAGAGGATGCGGAAAATGAACTGAAAACCGTTTTGATATTGCAGATGTTAAGCAAACGGACAGCTGAGGAACTTGACTGCGTGGTGACCGGCCTGACAAATTTCGGCGTATTTGTGCGGTCGCGGAAGTTCGGCATAGAAGGGCTCATCCAAATGGGTAATTTGGGCAACGATGCCTGGAAGTTCAACCAGAAGGTCCAATGCATTGCCGGGCAATGGTCCGGATGTATCATCCGTATGGGACAGGCCCTTAAAGTACGAATTATTACAGTCAATGTCCCCTCCCGACAGTTAAATGTTACTCCAGCTGAACCGCTTGTTAAAATCAGCAGCAAGCGAAGGAAGGCCAAACCAACCATAAGAGACAAGAAAAATCGCACACGCAAGATGATGAAGAGGAAAAGGTAACAGCAATTCAAGCAGATGCTGCTTAGCTACTTACATTTAGAATTTCCTTGATATTATTTTGTTATAATGTATAAGTGTTATTTCAAGTTTCACGTTATATACGGTTTTTTGCGTAATAAATCGAGCATTGAAAAGACTCTTGGATTAAATGTTTGGAGAATATAATGAAGGTTTTTATCACAGTTTGTATAGTAACGCTGACCCTTGCTGCTAAGGCATATGCCGTCATTGAATGTCAAGCATGTTACTCAATCCCTGCTACTAAAAGCTTCGCCTATATAGATCCCGGGATGGGTAGTATGTTCTTTCAGATATTAATTGCAGGCTTGGTTACGTTCGGTTTTATTATCAAAATATTCTGGGGCAAAATCAAAAACCTCGTTAAGAAGTTATTTTCCAAGGGAGACAAAACAGCAAAAAATGAAGACTAACGGAAATCTGCCAGCTTCATTTCGAGATCCAAGCGGTTTTCTCTTTTATCGAGATGGCCTGATTTATCGCCAAATAAACACAGCGTACAAGGAAAATTATAACCACTTAATGGACTCTAGTCTTTATGATACCCTGGTAAAATCCGGATTGCTGATTCCTCATAAGGAAGTCGATATTACTCCCGAAGAATCCTCCGACGCGTATAAGGTAATCAAGCCACAGCCAATAGCGTTTGTATCATATCCATACGAATGGAGTTTTAGCCAGTTAAAAAAGGCTGCTTTGACCACGCTTGAAATTCAGAAAAAAGCTTTTGACTTTGGAATGTCACTTAAAGACTGCAGCGCCTATAACATACAGTTCATGCACGGCAAACCTCTCCTGATTGACACACTTTCTTTTGAGAAGTATATCGAGGGTCAGCCCTGGGTTGCTTACCGGCAGTTCTGCCAACACTTTCTCGCTCCTCTGGCACTAATGAGCTATAAAGATATTCGTCTGAATCAGCTATTCCGAATTTATATAGATGGTGTTCCGCTTGACCTGGCGACTCGCCTGGCTCCTCTTCGAACATGGTTTAAGATTCCAATATTAATGCATATTCACCTTCATGCCAAGAGCCAGCAGAAATATGCCAACAAAGGTATAAGGGCTGATAACAGCAGGATGAGCCGCCTGGCTTTTGCCGGCCTTATTGATAGCCTCGAGACCACCATCAAAAAACTCAGATGGGAACCAAAAGGAACTGAATGGGCCGATTATTATGAGGATATAAATTACTCTGACAATGCACTTGAGCACAAAAAGAACCTCGTTGCAGAATTCCTGGACCAAATTAACCCCAAAAGTGTCTGGGACCTCGGTGCAAACGACGGAATGTTCAGTCGCATCGCCAGTGATAGAGGAATAACAACCATTTCTTTTGACATCGACCCAGCCGCTGTTGAGAAAAATTATCTCAAATGTATCGAAAAAAATGAAAGCAACCTCCTTCCTTTATTGCTTGATTTAACCAACCCAAGCCCCGGTATCGGCTGGCAAAACGCAGAAAGAATGTCCTTTACGTCTCGTGGTCCTGCCGATACGGTACTTGCCCTTGCTTTAATTCACCATTTAGCCATCTCTAATAATTTGCCCTTTGACCGAATTGCTGATTTCTTCGACAAGATAGGCAATTCGTTGATCATCGAATTTGTCCCAAAGAGTGACTCGCAAATTCAGCGGCTACTATCAACCCGAGAAGACATTTTCACAAATTACAACCAATATATGTTTGAGAAAGCGTTTCGCAGGTACTTTAATTTGCAAAGCGTAGTCAATATTCATGACTCTGAAAGAACCCTGTACCTGATGACTAAGCGAGAGGATAAATCATGAGCAAGATGGAAAACAACAGGAAAAAGATGAGTTTGGTTCTTCACCCTGTTTTTTTTGCGGCATATCCTGTCTTGTTACTTTACCTGCACAACATACAGGAAGCTCCTCTTTTCGACGTAATTCTGTCGATAGCCGTCGTAGTAGGCGTGACGCTGCTCTTGCTCTTGTTGGGTACCTTCCTATTTAAGAGTATCAGGAAAACAGGGGTGGTTTTGTCGGTTTCACTACTGCTTTGTTTTTTATTTCGGCAAGTACAGATGTTCACGAAAAATTTGCTGGCCATAGGTACCGGGAAAACAATAATCTCCATTTGGTTTTTCCTGTTTGTCGTCGTTTTGTATTTCGTTGTAAAGACACGCAAGCAGCTAAATAATCTGACGAAGGTTCTGAATTTCATGAGCGGAGTACTAATAGTTCTTGTTCTTGTAAGTATCTTTTTTCAAGGGGCTTGGGGAGTCGAAGCACGTTCCAGTATGTCAGAACCGAATTTAGTGAACACAAGGTCAGTCCCTATGGACGCTGCGGAGCATCCCGACATCTACTACATTATTTTTGACAGATATGCCTGTCTGAGCACCTTAAAGGATTATTATAATTTCGACAATAGTGAGTTTATTAATTATTTGAAGACAAAAGGGTTCTATGTTGCTTCTGAGAGTAACGCCAACTATCTTACGACTGCTCATTCACTGACCTCAACCCTTGATATGGGCTATCATAATTTTTCCAATGACGAAGCAGAAAAGCTAGGAGGAAGCTGGTTACCGCTTTACAAGGCGTTGCAGGATCATAAGGTTGGACAGCTTTTAAAGGCCAGAGGATATAAATACATACATTTTGGTTCTTGGTGGTACCCAACAAGGAAAAACAAATATGCGGATATGAACGTTTGTTACGAATGGTTGCCGGAATTCCCATGGGCGCTTTATAAATCGACTGCATTCTATCCGATACTGGGAATATTGTTTAACTGGGAAGAGTATAAGGTAAAGTATGATAGGATTTTATACCAGTTTGAAAAACTGGCCGAAATCCCGAAGATGCAAGAACCAACTTTTGTTTTTGCGCACTTTATAACTCCACATCCACCATACGTATTTGACAAGAATGGCAATTTTGTATCACGAATAAAGGAAGCACGAAAAGATACCAAGACCGCTTATACAGAACAGTTGGCTTTCATAAACCAGAAAATAAAACTGCTCATTGAGAGTTTGTTGGCTGATTCGGAAAGGCCTCCAATTATTATTTTGCAATCAGATGAAGGCCCCTGGCCGAGAAGGTTTTTTAAAAATAAACTAAACTTCAATTGGAAAGAAGCAACGACAGCAGAGTTAAAGCAGAAGATGGGGATTCTAAATGCGTATTATCTGCCAAATGTTGATAAGAACATATTGTATCCCTCGATAACTCCGGTCAATTCATTTCGGTTGATTTTCAATCTGTACTTCAACGGACAGTATGAGCTTTTGCCGGATAAAAGTTACATTTTTGAAGACTACTATCATTTATACCGTTTCTTTGATGTGACCGAAAAGCTCCAAAGAAAGCAGGAAAGAGAATAGCAAGCTGTAAGAAACAAGCTACTGAAATTCCGCTCTGTTCCAGCAGATACATTTTATATTTGGCTATGAAGGTTCGCGAAATCTCAGTCAATGTTCCTTCGCAGCAGCTAAATCTGATTCCTGTCAAGCTATTGGCAGAGGCCGCCGCGGAGAAAAGGAAAGGCATAAGAGCAAAAAAACCCGGAAAGATAAATCGCAGAAAAAAACACAAATGAAGCCAATCCTGAAACAAGTTCTAAAGAAAACCATCGGAGTTATACTGATTATCGTGGGTCTTGCAGCTTTACTTACCCCGCTCACTCCCGGCTCGTGGCTTGCACTGATAGGACTTGAACTTCTGGGATTCGGTTTTTTATTGGAGAACAGAATCGGCCGTTTCCTGAAAAACAAGTTTAAGAAATTAAAAAGAAAGTCTTCGAAAAACCCGCACAGAACATAGAATCCCGGCTTTCTTGACATCATATTAAGATTCTGTAATACTTACTTCGATGATAGATAAAATAAGCAAAACCCTCGTCAAGGTTTTCGGCTCTCGCAATGAGCGATTAGTAAAGGCATACTCCGCAGTTGCCGAACAGGCAGGCGACTTTGAGGAGCAAATACAAAAGCTCGATGATGCGCAGCTGCAGGCAAAAACGGCTGAGTTTAAGGACAATTTAAAAGCCGGCACAAAAGCTGAGGATATTCTGCCCGAGGTCTTCGCGGTTGTCCGTGAGGCAGCAAGGCGAAACGTAGAGATGCGGCATTTTGACGTTCAGCTTATCGGCGGCAATGTCCTCTATGAAGGCAAAATCGCGGAAATGGTTACCGGCGAAGGCAAAACTCTCGTAGCAACTCTGGCAGCATACCTTGTTCACCTGACCGGCAGAAAGGTCCATATAGTTACCGTCAACGATTACTTAGCAAAGCGCGACGCGGAGTGGATGGGACCGATTTATAAGGCCCTGGGATTAACCGTAGGGGCGATTCAGGCGGATATGGATACGGCCGGTGACGAACGGAAAGGTCAGTATGGTTGTGATATAACATACGGGACAAACAACGAGTTCGGCTTCGATTATCTTCGAGATAATATGAAGCTGTCACTCGAACAAATGGTGCAGGGGCCGCTTGAATATGCCATAGTCGACGAGGTTGATTCAATTCTAATCGATGAAGCAAGAACGCCTTTGATTATATCGGGGCCTGCTTTTGATGATGTCACCAGATACAAAAAAGCAGATGAAGTGACAAGAAAACTAATTTCTCTTCAAAGCAGTTACGACCGTATAAAGAAACAAATCGATTCTTCCGAGCGGACACAAGCCAGTGCTGAAGGCGAACTGGCCGAAGCTAAAAAGGACAAAGACAATAAACGAATCGAAAATGCCCAGAAAGCGATTGAAAAAGCCGAGGCGGAGTTCGAGGCTGCACAATCCAAATTAACGCACGCTACACAGTATTACGAAGTTGAATACGACAGGAAAGCAGTTCACCTGACTCATGAAGGTATAGGGGCGGCGCAGGAAATAGCAGCAGTAGGCTCATTTTTCACCGGCTCAAATATGGACTGGCCGCATCTTCTCGAACAGAGCCTGCGGGGGCATGTAGCATTTGAAAGAGAAAAAGATTACGTCGTTATGGACGGCAAGGTCATCATCGTCGATGAATTTACGGGACGGTTGATGCACGGCCGACAGTGGTCCGACGGGCTGCATCAGGCGGTGGAGGCAAAAGAGAATGTCTCGGTAAAAGAAGAGACCCAAACGCTGGCAACTATCACACTGCAGAATTTTTTCAAACTCTACGAGCAAATAGCAGGGATGACCGGCACTGCTGCCACCGAAGCGGAAGAATTTATGAATATCTACAACCTCGAGGTCGTCGTAATACCAACCAATGAACCCTGCATCAGAGAAGACCAGGACGATGTAATCTATAAAACAATACGCGAAAAATTTAATGCGATAGCGGAAGAAATAAACAACATAAGCGTTTCCGGCAGACCTGTGCTTGTTGGAACTGTGAGTATTGAAAAGAACGAAGCACTGTCCGGTGCCCTTAAGCAGCGATACGGAAAAGAGTACCCGCACGAGATACTAAATGCCAAAAACCACGCAAGAGAAGCTGAAATTGTAGCTAAAGCCGGCCAGCAACACGCCAGCCGTGACGGCCAAATGCAAGGCAATATCACGATTGCAACTAATATGGCAGGACGAGGCACGGATATTAAGCTCGGGCCGGGCATAGCTGAAATTGGCGGCCTGCACGTGCTGGGCACAGAGCGGCACGAGGCCAGGAGAATCGATAACCAGCTTCGAGGCCGATGCGGCAGGCAGGGGGACGCGGGCTCAAGCCAGTTCTTTCTGAGCTTCGATGATGACCTGATGCGAGTTTTCGCCCCGGACTGGACAGTCAAAGCACTTTCTTGGATTGGATGGGAGCAAGGACAACCAATCTATCACAAGCGAATAAGCAAGGGAATTGAAAAGGCACAAAAGAAGGTTGAAGAGCGAAACTTCGAGGTGCGAAAGAGCCTGCTCGAATACGATGAGGTAATGGACTACCAGCGAAAAATTTTCTATTCCCGCAGACGCAAAATCTTAACAGGTAAAGGCCTCAAAAATATTATTGACGAAATGATAGATCGCTCTATCGCAAATAATTGCGATACTATCCTTGCCGGCGATTACCCTCAAAAGTGCATCATCGAATGGACCAGGACCAACTTCGGCGTTGATTTAAAACCTGCCGACATCGTCAGCATCGAAGCAGCAGAGATCGAAAAGCTGATTAAGGACCAGGCGAAAAACAGCACTGCCAACGAGATATCACTTTCCTTGGGGGAGTATCTGGAAGACTATTCGGACCGGCAAAGCTGGGACATCGCTGGTTTGTGCAAGTGGGCTATGAGCGCGTTCAAAGTCAATTTAAGCCCCGCTAAAGTCAAAAATCAGGAGCCGGAGGAGATTGAAGAACAGCTGATTAGTGCTTCCGCCGAGCAAATTGACAAAAAAGATTGTTCACAACTGGTTGAATTTCTGAAAGATGACTTCGCCGTTCATACATTCGCCGAGTGGGCACGAGCCAAATTCGACATCAAACTGGGGACTTCCGAGATAGCAAACCTGAACGCATCTCAAATCCGCAAATTCCTCGGTGAAAAGGCAGCAGCCAAATATAAACAAAGAGAGATTGAATATCCTGTTGAATTCGCGATGAATATGGTTTACGGCCCACAAGGCACCAACGTATACGCATTCGAATCGTTGGCCAAATGGGCAAAGAAAAAATATAACGCTGATTTTTCAATCGAGCAGATACAGAACACCAAGCCCAGGGTTTTACATAAACAGCTGCTCGAATTAAGTGAAAGCTTTAATAACGGCCAATTAGAACAGGAGCTCGATAACAATATCGCCCGGTTAAACACCGCCGAATTAGCAAGCTGGGCCAACCAAAGATTCGAAGCTTCTTTGAGCGAAGACGACCTCGCTGGCGAAGCGCAGCGCAAAGACAAGCTGTCCGAAGCGGCAAAAGAATTTTTGCGCGCAGAGTTAAGCGAGCTTGAAAAATATGTATTGCTCCAGATTTACGACAGCTGCTGGAAGGACCATCTCTATTCGATGGACCACCTGAAAAGTAATGTATGGATGCGCTCTTTCGCAGAAAAAGACCCCAAGACCGAATATAAACGCGAAGGTTTCCGAATGTTCAACGAGATGCTCGAAACTATCGAGGACCGGGTCACGGATATCATATTCAAGGTCCACCTGGAAGCCGGCGCCAGAGCCAGAAGCATCTGGAGGGTAAGCCAAACAGCCCACGACGAAGTAGGCCACTTCGCAATGGCTGAGCAGCAGCGTGCCGCCGCACAGGCGCCACAGGGTGAGCAAAAAGTAAAACAAATCCGACTGGAGCAACCGAAAGTCGGCCGAAATGACCCCTGCCCCTGCGGAAGCGGCAAAAAATATAAAAAATGCTGCGGAAAAAACACGTAAATGTAACTCACTACCGAGACCACAGAGAATTTTTGGCCGCTAAAATGCACAAAAGGATACAAAAACAAAAGATAACCACCGGTCCTGGTTACTTAGGCACACCTTGGGGGTTTTCCGGGTTGGCTGTGTAGTTAATCAAGCCATGCCTGGCAAATGATAGCAAGGTCATCGTAGTCAACGATGCCGTCGCCTCCCGGCGGAGCAATATCTGCTGATGGTATACCGGGCGCCTGCAGCCACTGCGATGCTAAGATGGCAAAGTCTTCGAAATCAACGAAACGATCTTTATTTAGATCAGCGATACTGTATGCGATTATCGTAAGCTTAATTGACCTGCGATATTCTATACTACTTGTAAGGTTAGTAATAGTTAACGTGTCGTTGTAAGTACCTTCATCAAGCAAACTTGCGTCCGAGTTAATACTTATTTGGATGGTATTGACATCTTTGGGTTCCAATGTTCCGCTGGTTACACTTACATCAAGCCAGCTCTGTGTAACCGAAGCTGTCCAATCGACTGTATTAGGCCTGATATTTTTAAGTGTGTAGGAGATTGATTCAGGTGTGAATGGTCCTGCCTCATAGCCTTCTGATTCGAGTCCATCAAATGGTCTAACCGCTAAGTCATCTATCAAATTCTGAATCGCGATACCTGAGGGCATGCCCAAATTCGTGACTAAGTTTTCGGCATTGCTGCCATCGAGATTGACTCGCTGAATCTTTCCAGCGTCGCGATCTGTCCAGTACATCTTACCTGCGAAGATGTGCAAAGAAATACCATAGGGATAGTTGAGTCCTGTGATTAGGTCTTCGACGTTACTGCCGTCCAGATTTGCCCGCTGAATCTTTTTAGTGCCGCGATCTGTCCAGTACATCTTGCCGGAGACAGAATCCAGATCAATTCTTTCTGCATTGGAAAGTCCTGTAACCAACGTCTCGATGTTTCCGACTGTAAAGTTCAGGGCACCGTTGAGATACGGAGGGTCGCCGCTTTCGGTATGAAGAACAGATGTATTCCGTTTTGCCGTTCCATCGTTTCCGCTGCCGGAACTGTCCTCAACCGTCGTGTTGAGTTCGTTGTCATTCATCTTCCAGTGACCAACACAGTGAGACAAGAGGTCAAAACCATTCCCATCAGGGATAATCTCTGTACCATCACCAAAATTATACAATAGTTCTATTTCCTCTTGCGACAGCTCTTTGTCAAATATCATCATATTGTCAATTGAACCTTTGAAGTAATCACAATTAGCCCAAGTATTTCCGCCAATCAGGGATTTTTCCAGAACAGTGTCCAAGGTCCGTTCAGTTGTATCTGTTAAAACTGCATCGGGATAGGCCTTGATGTTTGTCCCATCGTATGTCATTACCAGGTGTGTCCATTGTCCGATTGTAATATCAATACCTGTGTCGTAGTTATAAGTCGCTCCATCCCGGTAACTGTTCCAGCAGTATAAATTTGCAGGATTTTGTTTATCCAGAAAAGCTCCAAAGACCTTGAATCCCTCAGCATCATCTCCATATCCAAAGATTACCTGATAATTCAAGGTCTGGCCGCCCCATTTTATCCAGACTGAAGCAGACCTCGGAGCAGCTCCTGATGGGAAATTAGTCATACCTGTTGTGATGAAACAATTAGTAATTACTTCTATGTTGGCCCGGAAAATTTTGTGCGCGTCGTTCCAATACATCTTACCTGTGAAGGTGTCAAGGGCAATGTCTCCGAGCCAATCGTAGCTTTCGAACAGGGTTTCGATATTAGTTCCGTCTAAATTTGCCCACATGATTCTATAATTGTGATTATCGTAGTCTGTCCAAAACATCTTTCCTTCGAGCGCATCAACAGCAATGCCGCGCGGATGGTATGCTCCTGCGATGAGTTCTTCTATATTGGTCCCGTCTAAATTTACCCGGTTGATGTTACCGTAACCATTTGTCCAGTATATCTTTGAGTTATAATAATCTATATCAATATTTGCAAAGTATCTCAAGTCGATAGTAATTAAGTCTTCAACATTCTGCCCAAGCAAATCAGCGCACTGGATTTTATCGGTTTGTTCATCTATCCAATAGATTTTATTGGGTATCAAAACAGCTAAGTCGATGTCACGTACATATGTATTCCCGTTTGTAAGGTCAGTGATAGTTAACGTGTCATTATAAGCACCATAATTCAGTTCATTTGCGTCCGAGTTGATGCTTATTTGGACGGTATTGACATCATTGGGGCCTAATGTTCCACTCGAAAGACTTACATCGAGCCAGCTTTGCGTCACCGAAGCCGTCCAATCGATACTGTTTGGCCCGGCATTTCTCAGTGTGTAAGAGATTGATAAAGGTGTGAACGGTCCTCCCCCATATCCTTGCGATTTAAGCCCATCTAAAGGTGTAACACATAAATCACCCACCTCCATTTCGATAGCAAGCGCAATACTATAGCAATTCGAACTTATACTGAAGTATTCGACATTGCTACCATCGAGATTGGCCCGCTGAATTGTGCTACCCGCTATCCAATACATCTTACCGCTGGACAGGTCCAGCCCAATTCCCCACGCGCCCGACCCTTCCACGAGGGTCTCTATATTGTTGCCGTCTAAGTCAGCCCGCCTAACATTACCATAGGGCGAATCGGACCATTCAGTCCAGTACATCTTTCCGGAATCAATATCCAGAGCAATAGAGGATATAAGCCAGCCCCACCAATCTACTTCAACTATGTCCTCAATATCGCTACCGTCAAGATTGGCCCGATGAATTATGTAATTATTGATGGGGGAATCTGCCCAGTAAATTTTACCGCCTGGAATATCCAGGGCAAAGTTGTACCAAGCGTTAATTCCCGCACTCAAGTCTTCGATATCGGTTCCGTCTAAATTTGCCCTACGAACCCTGCGATTAGTACCATAATGGTCAGCCCAGTACATTTTACCTGTGAAGATGTCAAGAGCAATAGCACCGGGATCGTTGAGTCCTGTGATTAGGTCTTCAACGTTACTGCCGTCCAGGTTTGCCCGCTGAATCTTTCCAGTGCCGCGATCTGTCCAGTACATCTTTCCAAGGAATACACTCAAAGCCATCCACCGTGGCTCCCCTAATCCTGTTACAACATCCTCCATTTCACTTCCGTCAAGATTTACCCGCTGAATCTTGCCCTCGCCACCTATAACTGAAAGGTATATCTTTCTGATTAAACCTGCCGATGCATGTTGAGTAAAAAACACAACTACAGAAGTGATAATTAGTGCAGAAATTAGCCTTTTCATCCTAAAACCTCCTTTTTTGCCTGTCTATCATTCTTCTTCCAGATGTTCAATCTACTACATCAAATGTAGAAAGTCAATGAAATTTCTCTATCTGATATTTCCCATTTAAGAAGTGAAAAAACATAATTTCCTCCGCAAAGAATCAACAATTTTGCAAAATCACCTTGAACTATCAAGGAAGCTATCTTCCGAGGTGTTTTTTGGCACAAGTGTAAAAAAAAGAAAACATCGAGCAAATCCAGCTACCCGATGTTTTCCGGAGGGGAGAAAAATTCTTTTTTACTTCTCTATTATCGGCAACAGTATAATACCCACTTTAACTGAAAAAAAACGCAATTTTGCCTCTTCTTATAACGTTTTACGCTATCAATACATAAAGGTTCCGTATTTTTCCGCGAAATGTGGATTTGCCTGTCCGCACAGATAAATGCGTTTTTGAGACCCTGCCTTGGCCGTAAAGGTAGCTTAGGCCGCTAATAAAGACTCATCGGCTCATATTCCCTGCTGCGCCGCCGATAAATCGTAATTCCCTTACATCCAAGATGATATGCCAATTTATAGGCCTTATCAACCGCCGCAACGGTAGCATTTTGAGGGAAATTTATTGTCTTGCTGACCGCTGCATCGCAGTGCCTCTGAAAAGCAGCCTGCATTTGAATATGCCACTGGGGCGTAATATCGTAGGCACATTTGAAGATTTTGCGTATTTTTGCTGGGATTCGAGGTATTTTCTGAATGCTACCGGTTTTGGCAATCTGTTGTTCCAGTTTTTTACTGTAAAAACCGCCTTTTTCAGCTATTTGTCCGAAAATCGGGTTTATTTGCAGCATTTCTGAGCCATTCAATATCCGGCGAACAAACACCGGTGAGTAGGCCGGCTCAATTCCACAAGTACAATCCGCAATAATACTTATAGTACCGGTGGGAGCTACGCAGGTAATAGAGGCATTGCGAACCTTTCTGTTTTTATCGGTCCGCCAGGTGCTGCTGTTCCAGTTTGGAAACGGACCACGCAAATCGGCAAGAGTGTTACTGGCCTGGCGTGCATTTTCGTTGATAAATTTCATCACCGTTTCGCCGAATTTTATACCCTGTTGCGAATCGTAAGCAATGCCAAGTATAAACAAGCAATCAGCAAAACCCATAACACCGAGACCTATTTTGCGATTGGACTGAGCGATATGAGTGGTATTTCTTACTGGATAATCGCAGACGTCGATAATATTGTCCAGAAATCGCACTGCCAATTTAACGGTTTCCGCCAGTGCCGGCCAATTCATTTCCGCTTCCTGCTGGTCTGTGAGCACAAACTTTGTAAGGTTAATACTGCCGAGAGTGCAGGCTTCGTAAGGCAGCAGCGGCTGTTCGCCACAGGGATTGGTCGCTTCTATCCGGCCTAACGACGGAGTCGGATTGTCACGGTTGATTCGGTCGATAAAAGCAACTCCCGGCTCACCGGTCTTGTGAGCACATTTGACTATCATTTTCCAGATGTCACCGATGGTGTAGAATCGACCTGTGCGCCCGCTGGGCTGTTGTGATTCGCCGGTCAGCTTATACAAATCGTCTATTGTGTAGTTTGCGATATCAATTCGGCGCGGCAGTAAATACCGCTGTTGCGTGCGCGGGTTTTTCACAATATGGAGAGAATCTGCCGAGGTGGCGAGTTTTTTCATCCAATTATCGGTGATTTTGACAGAGATATTAAAGTTAGTAAAGGCCTTCAGGTTCTGTTTGGCGTGGAGGAATTTTAGTATGTCCGGATGCCCGATGCTCATCATACCCATATTTGCGCCTCGGCGAAAAGCGCCCTGTTGAATTGCATCAGTGGTCTCGGAAAAGACCCGCCAAAAACTTATCGGCCCCGAGGTCGTTCCCCCGCTCGATGCGACACGGTCACCAGTTGGCCTTAGTTTATCAAGTGAAAATCCGGTGCCGCCGCCCGCCTTTTGAATCAGAGCGGTCTGCTTAATCGTCTCGAATATCCCTTCTATGCTATCTTCAATCGGCAGCACAAAGCAGGCGCTGAGCATTCCCCGCCGGCCTGCGTTCATCAGGGTAGGTGAGTTAGGCAAAAACAGAAGATTCGCCATTAAATCATAATACTTCCTGTGCCAGCTTTTGACTTCACTTTCTGTGGCACCGTATCTGGCTTCAGCCCCGGCTACCAGCGACGCTACACGGCTGAAAAGCTCAGCCGGCGTCTCGGTACATTTACCCTGCTGGTCCTTGATTAGGTATCTGCTTTGTAACACAGCCAAAGCATTTTCACTAAGCACAGGAGCTTCGCCAGACGGTGGAAAATTCTCATATTTCGTATCTCGCATCTTGTATCTCGTATTTGGCCTGTTGCCGGGAAGTTAAAATCTTTTAAGCCATCTGAATCTGAAAACCTGACGAATCTTTTCGGTAAACCGGACTCCAAGATGCTGTGTGCTGGTTTTGAAGTCCATTTGCCTGAGAGCATGTGTATTATGTTTAGCCGGCTCTCTGCCGAATATCGACAGCAATCCGCCGGCAAACAAACCAAGAAACGAATTTACTTTGGAGCGAACAGACATATTCGTAACCAGTCGCTCGTGACCTGTGATTTGTTTAGGGTCACGGCTTACTAAATTATTTATTACCTTTGAACAGCTACTTTTACCGAGGCCAGCAGCTCTTCACCATTGCGACTGCGGTATTCGGATTCACCGAATAACTGATGCCTTTCCAGTATTTCCGGTTTTGCGTCGTAATATTGCTGCACTGCTTCCAAGCCGGCATCGGCAGCACCCGTCGTTTTGTAGCTGCCGTTCAAAAGCCAGGCGCTAATTTCATCATCGTATTCTGCTGGATAAATTAAAGCCGTCACAAATTTATTATCACTGTATTTGGCTAAATGCACCTTGGCCCTGCAGGGAGGTGTAATCTTAACAGCTAAATTAACCAGGCCCTTGAAATCTTTCCTACCGCCTTCGAGAGCACCCGAGTAGAAGAACATCCCCGCCTCAAGCTGGAAAATCTCCGCCAGCACACCTTTAAGCTCGAGTTTTCCGTCTGGATAAGCTCTGTGTATTTTATAGGCCTTACAGTTTTTGTATTTTTCGCTTTCAAAAAGCTCGGCGACCTCCTCGGCGGTAAAGCCGACACCGCAATGGTCTCCGAAATCAAAAATATACAGGCCGACATACTTATCCGGTTTTTCTAATTGTGGCAGTTTCATGTTTAATTTCTGGTTTTGATTTTTGCGAATTTTCTTTTTCCGACCTGGACAATCATACCATCTTTTGGCGAAATTTCTGCATTAGGGTCATTGATTCTTTTGCCGTCGATACTCACAGCAGACTGCTTTATCATCCTTTTTGCCTCACTACTCGATGGCACAAGGTTTAATATAACCAGCAGTTTGCTTGCCATAACCAGCTCAGCGGATATTTTGATTTCTGGTATATCATCAGGCAGTTGTCCCTGGGCGAAGACCTTGTCAAATTCAGCGGCGGCGGCGCCCGCAATCTTTTTGTTATAGAATTGGATTAGAATTGTTTTAGCCAGCAAAACTTTTGCCTCTTTCGGATGGGTTTTGTCGGGATTGACAAGCTCGGTTATCCTTTCGGCTGACAGGTCGGTCAACAGCGTAAAATAATTTTCCATCATCTCATCGGAGATACTCATAACCTTGCCGAACATATCTTTCGGCTCATCAGTTACGCCGATGTAATTGCCTTTTGATTTGCTCATTTTCTCTTTGCCGTCCAGACCGACAAGTATTGGCATTATGATTACAACCTGTGGTTTTTGGCCGTATGCTCGCTGGATGTCTCGACCGATGAGATTGTTGAATGTCTGGTCGTTACCACCTAACTCGACGTCACTTTTTACTACTACTGAATCGTAACCCTGCATAAGGGGATAGAGAAATTCGTGCATATAGACGTCCTCATCTGTTTGCAGGCGTTTTTTGAAGCTATCTCGCTGGAGCATCTGCGCTACCGTCTTTTTGGCGACGAGTTGAATAATCTCCATTGCGGTCAGCTTTTCAAGCCATTCGCTGTTATATCTGATTTCCAGTTTATCATCCGAAGTGTCTAAGATTTTACCTGCTTGCTGAAAATAAGTTTTTGCATTCTCTTCGATTTGCTGCGGTGAGAGCATTGGCCTGGTTGTATCCTGGCCCGAAGGGTCGCCGATTTGTGCAGTGTAGTCGCCGATTATCAGGACTGCTTTATGACCAAGGTCCTGGAACTGGCGCATCTTTCGAAGCACTACCGTATGACCGAGGTGGATATCGGGGCTGGTCGGGTCCAGACCAAGCTTGATTCGAAGCTGTCTGCCAGTTTTAGCTGCATCGGTTAGCTTCTCGGTCAGTTCCTGTTCACGAAAAACTTCCACAGTACCACGCTTGAGAAGTTTAATCTGTTCTGCAATCGTCTCTGCCATAGATTTATCCTGCCTATACGATATTTTCAGTAAGTAATTATAAGGCCCAGGTGGGAAATAAGCAAGAGTCAGGCAATATTGTATAAGGTCATCAGAGTATCAGGTTAATTATGTTTGTTCCTGATTTTTTGATTTCCTTCTGGTGTAAGAGACCGCAATAATCGCATATAAGATAAGGGCGGCAAAAAAAGAAGCAACACATACAGCTTTTACCTGTCCCTGGCTTATCATTCGCAATAATGGTTTAGCCTTGCTCGGCCAGAACATATGGACATCGCAGTGATAAATCGCATCAATAACTACGTGAAACCAGACGCCAAGAACGCCGGATACAGCCATTTTCCAAAAACCGGTTTCGTATGGTATGCGGATTATCTGCATTATCTTCTTGAAGAAACGCCGAAACGGATACGCCGCAACACCCCAAACGAGCCCAACTACCGCACCAATCAAAAGGGTATGACAATATCTGTGCGGCGGCCAGCCGAGCTTGAGTAGCCTTACGACCAGCACTTCAATATCAACAACAACGTTAGCAAGGACGAATACGGGGATGTCGAGCCACTTTTTGAGAATAAGCCCGACAAATCCACTCGGCCCAAAATGATACGCTGTAAACGGTATTTTTATCCCTATTCAAAAAATAACAATGGCTATACGCCGATTAAGTACTTATTGTTCTGCAGATAATTTTGGACATAGTCTTTTATCGCATCTTCGAGGGAAGTTATTTGCTTTTTATAGCCGGCTCTGCAGAGTCTGGTTATCTCGGCCTGTGTGAAATATTGGTACTGATTGCGAATCGATTCCGGCATATCAATATATTCGATATTCGGTACTTTACCCATAGCGGCGAAAACGGCTTTTACAAGGTCGTTCCAGGTGCGTGCCTTGCCGGCGCCGATATTAAACAGGCCATTTATTTTTGTGTTGTCATAAAAAAAGAGCGTCATATCGACGGCGTCCTTTATGTAAAGAAAATCGCGCATCTGCTGGCCGTCTTTGAATTCCGGTTTATATGATTTGAAGAGGCGGACTTTGCCGGTAGCATTTATCTGCTCAAAGGCCTTGACTACGAAGCTCCGCATCTCGCCCTTGTGGTATTCATTCGGGCCGAAGACATTAAAGTATTTTAATCCAACAATATTTTTCAACATTCCTTCTATTTTCGCCCACAGGTCGAACTGCTGCTTTGAGCGTCCGTACAAATTCAGGGGTTTAAAGCTATCTATTTTCTCTTCATCATCATCAAAACCGGCTGAGCCGTCGCCATACGTGGCTGCACTCGAAGCATAGATAAAGCGAACACCCGCACCGGTTGCCCATTGGGCTAAGTGCTTACTATATCCATAGTTGTTTTTTCTAAGGTATTTAGCGTCCGTCTCGGTTGTATCAGAACAGGCGCCCATATGAAAAACTGATTCGACGTCCGTGCTTATTTTTTTTTCATTGACCGTTCTCAGAAAGTCGTTTTTCTCCACATAGTCAGCGAAGGACAAATTCTCAAGATTTTTACACTTATCTCTACCGCGTTCGTCAACAACTAAAATATCGGTAATACCTCGTTTATTCAATGCAGCGATTAGTGCTGAGCCGATGAAGCCGGCTCCGCCGGTAACTATTATCATTTACAAATTCCTTTCCACGTAGCACGGGCTTCCAGCCCGTGATGCTGCGGGCAAGATGTCCGCCATTTAGTTTTCGTAAGCTTAATTTGGCGTTTTGGTTATGTCAATGTTTAATGGATTTGAAGCGCATAAAAAAAACCGCCCTGTCCTGGGCGGTTAAAAAAGTGAAAAGGTTTGAATTATTTCTAACACATAGCAATATAACTTGCAATTGCAAGAATTAGAATACGTTTCTTTGTGAAAGTAAACGGAAGCCAGAATTCATAGTAAAACTTTTTCATCACTACCCCCGGAAAACAACGCCGTCAAATTAATATTCCATTACGACGTTATTATACCCTAAAAGGGTAGTGCAATGCAAGAAAATTACCTTACAATAAACGTAAGTTCTTATTAATAAAGTGGTTGCGACTAACAAACTCGCAAGTTTTTAGGCGATGCGTATACAGGTTCTAAGGAAAAACCTGCCGCTTAAGACTAACTGAGGGTCTTTATTTGAAATACCGGTCAGGCCAGTTTGCTGACTGCCTCGGCGATAAGTTTACCTATGGGCATATGCTGGGGACAGCGAGCTTCGGCAAGGCTGTAATCGGTACTGAGCAGTCTGTTTCTTACATTACTGGGAATCTGAGCAAAAAGCCCTCTTGCTTGTTCTCTTTCACCGTAGCTGTTGTAGTACATCAAATACCGCATAATCTCACTGGTATATGGCGTGGTGGGCAAGGCAGCGTCACAAATGTATGCACAGCCGGTGCAATAACCACTACAAGACGCTGCGGCGTATTTTCTTAAGACATCGGCATCTGTCCGGGTAAGTTTGGTTTTATCAAGCACAGCAGCTACGTTCGAACGTAGCAAAGTAACATTTTCCATTCTTATACAGGCGGCGGTGATGCGTTTATCCTCAAGGACGGCTTTTATCAGGGCCTGTTCACGTGTGTAGCCTTTATCGAGAAAGTGAGTGACCATTTTATCTTCGGCCTCAGCTTGTCTCTTTTGGACTCCGAGCAGCACCTTCATTGCGATAAGGCCAATGCCGGCTTCGTGACACGCCTGGACGGCTTCCTGCATTTCCTGCTTTTGCATTAAAGCGACATTATAGCTTGTCATTATCGCATCAATCCAATTGAGTTTGGACGCAGCCATCAAGCATTTTTCCATATTTCTATGTGTGCTGAACCCGAAAAAGCGTATGAGTTTGCGTTTCTTTGCGTCCTCGGCCCATTTTTGCATCTGCTCTGAGAGCTGAGAATCCGGGTCATTGCAGCCGTGAACACCATAGTACAGGTCAATATAATCGATGCTCATTCTTCTTAATGACTCTTGCAGACGTCCTTCAAGCTGTTCTGCCAAGTTGACTTGTCCACTTCTTACTCCGGACGCCTTGGTAACGATGAAAAGTTTCTGTCGGACTTCCGGGTTTTTCCTGAGAAATGTTCCTATGCCGATTTCACTGTTTCCGCCGGCATAATTGTAGGCGGTGTCCCAGTAGGTGGCATTATACTGGAGATTGGCCCTTAAGATAATTTGGTTCCCGGTGATGTCGAACATCAGTCCATTGGACAGAACCGGGATTTCGATACCGGTTTTACCGAGTTTTCGCCGTGGAAGCTCGGGGAATTTTGGCTCTTCCGTTTTCTGTACCGTGTTCGGCTCATTTGGGCCGGCTTTTACATGGGCTGAAACAAAAACGGAACCTAATCCCGCAGCTCCTATTGTTTTTAAGAAATTTCTTCTGTCGATTTTACCGTGTTTCTTTTTCATTTCATTACACTCCAAAAATTATTAGCGTTCAAGTAACAGCTTTCTATCAGCGCTTCTTGTCTCACCTTCAGCTGAAATCCTTATAGCTTTTTTACCGCTTACAGGGCATTCGTGTTCGCAGACTCCGCAGCCGATACATCTTTCAATATCAACGTAAGGCCTTTGCAGTCTCACCTGAACCTCAATTTTACTACCCTCAGCGGGGATTTTTTCGAACTGCTCGTCCGGAGAAATTTTAATTAAATTTTCTGTATTTGACACGATTTTCCTGCGTTGACCACCCTCGACAGCACAATAGTAATCACCTGTAGCAAATTTATCAGGCAAAAGTTTATTTTCGATAGTTTCTATAGTATTACCCGTTGCCTTCTTTACTGATAAGATACCGTCTCTTATTGTATTGAAAAATTCCTGCGTATAAATTGCTTTTGGACTGACGGGGCAGTTTTCTTCGCATACGATACACGGCTTATTCATCGCCCACGGCAGACACCTGCCGCGGTCGAGAAAAGCTGTCCCCAATTTAATTGGCCCTGCCTCGGCGAACTCACCTGTCCCTAATTTCTCAGAAAGTGTAATCGGCCTGATAGCCGAGGTCGGACAAATCTGCCCGCAGGCGACGCAGTTCAGCTGACAGCCGCTCGAACCGATTCGGTTATTCAGCACAGGCGTCCAGAGATTCTCCAGTCCGCCCTCGAAACCGCCGGGCTGAATAACATTTGTAGGGCAGACCCGCATACATTGGCCGCACTTGATACATCTTTTTAGGAATTCTTCCTCAGCCAATGCTCCGGGCGGCCGGATAACTTTATGATACCAGTTGCCGCGCAATTTGCCGCTGAGCCGTACCGCAGGTATCACTAAAACGCCGCTCACCAGCGAGAGTATAAAACCCCTTCGAGAAATATCCGGATTTGTGATTTCACCCGCCAGCGAAGGTCGCGTCTGGTAACTGATTATCTCATGTCCGCAGTCGTCTAAGCAGTTAAAGCAAAGCACACATTCACTTATTCTTATCTTGCCTCCGGGTTCACAACCGCCTTCGCAGGATTTCTCGCATAATTTGCAGTTGATACATTCGCTTTTGTTTTTGCCGATTCGCCAAATCGAAAACCGGTTTATAATTCCCAAAAACGCACCGAGGGGGCAGATAAACCGGCAGTAAAATCTCGGTATAACAAGATTCAGCAGGACCGCTGTTGCAAATACTGCAAATATCAGCCAGCCATATTCGTAATAGCGAACATTGACCGAGGTCAAATACGTCCCCCTGTCAAAAATGGGAAGCAGCACAAGTTGAAATGAACGGGTTACCAGCGGGATGGGGTCGAGCAGGCCCGTTTGCAAACTGGCCGATATCGACGGAAACGCTGCCATAACAAGGAACAACACGAGTATGTAGTATTTTATGCTCTGGGCATTTCGGTATTTATTAAGACGTATTTTTTGCGCCGCTGTCTTTTTTCGATTGCCCCAGAAGCCCACAAACTGGTGTAGTGACCCGAAAGGGCAAACCCAGCCACAGAAAAACCGCCCGAAGATTATCGTTATGACGACTGTCCCCAGCGCACAATGTAAAGGCCAGTAAAATTTGCCTGTCGATAGTATCGTGCCGAGAGCAACGAGGGGGTCCAGATGTAAAATCCAGTTAATAGGCCAATTCCGGATTTGCCAGAACTTGTCCCCGACTGTGGAGACGATGCAAAACCACACAAACAAGACAAAAATGAACAACTGATGTATTCGTCGAACTGTCGTGATTCTCATATTATTTTCAAGTTACCTCTGCTCCTAACGGCTTTAATGATTCGTAATCTGTTGTCCCCGCGCCTGCTTTCTCGGCCTTTGCAAGGTAGGGTAAATCCGAGACCTTTAGATTCAGCAAAGTGCAGCCGTATGAATCAGCCGCCACGCAGTCAGTGCTTGCAATTAAAGTATTTGCACGCCTTAAATCTGAAATCGAGCCGCCGGTTGGGCCGTTGGTCATCATAACTTCTGTGCCGTCGAGTATAACCAGTGTCGGCCTTACCATCATAGCTAACTCAGCGATAATGGTGTTAATATCCTGATGAAAAATATTCCGCCGTCCCCCCAAAAGCCCATACCAGTTTTTCATTGTCATCGAAGCGCCAGCCCTGTGATGGTCTTTAACGGGGGCAATACCAATCAATTTGTCAACCTTTGCGAACGGCTCGAAGAAGATAGGCCAATTTTTGATAAGCAGTCCTCCTGCCAGTGTGGTATTTCTGAACAGGTAGTCTTTCGGCAATACAACTTCCGCCCCTGCGGCACTTACCGCTTTGCCTATACCGCTCAGCGTAAAGCAGCTTGCAGGGTCGTTAATCGGATTATCGGTAACGATAACTTTTTTCGCTTTACCTCTGCTGTAGCACAGCCGAACCACCTCAGCCACCAATTCAGGATTAGCCGTAGCACATAACATCGCCGGCGACGCAAACGCTACGTTTGGTTTTATTGCGACTGTTTCACCGGGCTTGATAAATCTTTCTATCCCGCCGAGCAGCTCTATCGCTTTATCGATGGTTTTCACCCTGTCCGAACCTTTTACGATGCTCATCGTCCTGCCGGGTTGCTCCTTTACCGAAAAGTTTCGCAGTGTAACTTCCTTTTCTTCAGGATGTGCTGTAGGTCCTTTTTGGTCGTAGAGAAGGTATGAAACAGCCCCTGCAGCGGCGATTGAAACCCCTGCCTTGCCTGCCCGTGCCAGTAACTGTCTTCTGCTTAATTTTTTGCTTTTTTGTTCATTCATTATCTAATGAATTTAGTTTTTTAATAAACATCTCTGCTATTCTTTCTGCCGTCTGCTGGTTTTCCGCCTCGTGGACCCCGGCAACGAAAGGCCCTGTTGTAAAAACAATTTCAGTCGTGCCGAATAAATCCATAACCTTGCCTTCGAGTAGTTTATTTTCTGTGTTTTTTACTACTGCGCCGTTTTCAATAAGAAAGCTACGATAGTTTTCTGCGATTGCCTCTGCATCTTTCGGATTGGCCCGTTGGCTCAGAAAAGCGGTATTAGTTTCATCGCCGAATTTATATCTCGCGGTAAAAGTATCGGTCAATCCCTCGAAGCCGAAGGCATTTACCAGGTAGAGCTTGATACTGTCCGAGACCAGGTTCTCCTGAGGAAAAAATGCAAGCTCAGCTATCCCGATTTCATTATCAACCACCAAATTCGCCTGAACCTTCTGTGCTGCTTCTTCTATTGCCTTGAACAACTCATTTGATTCAGCCGAGCTGATTATTTCTACATAATATTTGCCGTGCACAAAATACAAGGCGTTGGCGGTCTTGTAAGCGAACTTAACAGAGGCAAACGCCTCTGAATCTGCCCTTTTCTGCACACTATAAACGCCGAAAGCGTTTTTAATATTGCCCATATCGTAAATATAAAGCTCCATCCACTGACTTTGGTCGTTTATATTGAAAAATCGCTGGGTGGATAATTCTTCAAAGCCGGATTCGAGATAGAGCGGTGCCTTGCCGTTAATCTTCTCATAGAGATTCTCTGACGTGTAAAATTCAGCCTTCGAAAGCGTTTCAAAACCGCCGGGGACAATATTGCCGAACTCCGAAGCAGTTTCGGGCCTCGGCAGGCCGGTTGCATCTATGCCGAATCTGCTCATATCATAGTCAGATTGTTTTACAAATACGCCGACCCCGGTGAGAATAAGAACCACTAACAAGCAGATGCTTATAACAGATTCGAGACGTCTTGCTCTGCCGGGTACCGAACCCATAAAAAACTCCGGTAATCTGATAGCTCACATAAATAATTTTATGCTCAGCTACGCTGCTGAACTTGTTCTCTAATAGAATATCAAATCCACATGAAAATTCAATTATCTATGAAATAATAACAACTAAAACTGGTACAAACACATTACCTCATAAATCTTTTATTGTTTACATTTTGTCTATTTGCTGCTATACTTATCGTAGCGGATGCAGCCTGTTTTTCCCGCGTCATGAACCGTATAGTCATTTTTTATGCTCATGGCCAAGTATTAATCGGAGTACAAGTGAAACTGCAAAACTACAGCTGGTTCACAACAACATCCCTAATAACCTGCTTAATTATCAACTCTCTTGTTTTTGCAGAAGTTGGAGAAATTGAGAAACGTCTTTTTCAGGATGGGGCCAAGTGGCGCGGCGAAGACTATGTGAGAACTCGGCAGTCCCTGGTTGAGAAAGGCAAGGCAATCATCCCCTTCCTAGAGCAAAAGACTAAATCGCCAGATAGCAGAGAAAAGCTGTTTGCGAAGATTCTAATATCACGAATCAACAATCCCGAGATGGTCCAGACTTGGCATAAGAACCTTATGTCCCCTATTTACAATCAATACGACATCTCCAAAACAGTCAGAACATACAATAGAAAAATAGACTGGCATAGACTTCCTAAGGAAGCTGTGGATGTCCCTGCCAGCCACCTCGTTGACGTTCTCTGGGAGTATGATAAGCCAGACTCTACCGATCATAAAGAAGCAACCGCCGTGACGCTGCAGTTCTATCTGGCGCCCGATATGGAAGCCCTCGATGCCGTCATAGAAATTATCCCCTCCGAATACAAATTGGTATATCTGACCGGCAATGCAGTCGTGAAACTCGGCAGTCCCGCAGTACCCCGTATGCGGCAAGTTCTCGTCAGGACAGTGAAAATGCGGCCCTCTGCCCCTCAGTATTCTCAAAAACTCACGAAACAACAACGAAAAGAATGGGACAAGTACAGGCGTCAGAAATACAGAGCATGTATCGCTGCATATGTCCTTTCTCGGCTCAATGACAGAGAGTCTATTCCGCTGATAGCGAAATGCCTTGCGGACGAAACCACCGATTACACATACAGTGAAGAGCTCTCGGCCGACCTCGCTCATATGAAAGCAGTCGAGGCTGTTGATTCCATGCTGGATATCACTATCACAGCGGCGGTCAATCGACACGAGGGAAGCGATGTTAGGCCGGGCTATTTCAGTTTGCGAAGTCATGTAAAAAGCCTCGGCCCAGAAATCCTGCCCGCGCTGCGGAATCGTCTCAACGCCGCCCAGGAAGAAGCTGAGAAAATCGTCCTTAACAGCTTGATTACGGAGCTTTCCAGCACCATTGGCAAGGACAAAGAAGTGGCTCAACTCCGTGAGTCCTTCTGGTTTAATAGGACTACCGAGGCCCTCTTAAAGCTGCATAAACTAACCGGAGAAGATATTTTCCCCGAGCTCAGCCGGTTGATGCTCGGCCATCGCAAGCGCCCAGAAAAATCCGTAGATGAAATGGAAAGAACAGCAGCGTGCCTCGCCTTCGGAACACTCAAGGAAACCCGCGCAATTCCGCTGCTTACCGAGGGAATCCGCAATCAGCACGAGTTTCTGGAACTGAACCTAAATAAACGCCAGGCCCATAAGGACGCCGCACCTTTTGATCCGCAAAAAGCGCGTGAAGCCGGTTACACGTTCGGACAAGAAAAGGAAATAGCGAAAATTCTGGCCTGGGGAGATACTTGTCTTCTGGCTCTGCGCAGAATCGGGGGAAATGAGGCGAAGCAAGCGATAGCCACTGCATCCCAATACCCGGAATATAAAACGCGGGGCGAGATTTCCCTACTCCTAATGGAAGGCAAGACCGACGAAATACTAAAACATCTTCAAAGTGAAAACCGTGCATTTCGGGAAGAGGCGGCACTCGCCCTTTTAGAACTTCAGGACAAACGTGCCACATATGAACTTCTGTGTGCAGCTGCACGCAGGCAGGGGCCCAGCTACGAAAAGTGGAAAAATTATGCACGTTCTTCCCGCAAGGACATAAGTCCCGTCCTGAATGAGTTAGCCAAGAGTACAAATGTGCGCGAGCAGGTACTGGCCGAAGCTATGCTCATTGAGCAGCAATCTTCAGAAAAGGCAGAGAAATGTAGGCGTCTGCTGCAGGAGGCGGCGAGACGGGCGGCGCGAAAGCGTGTCATAAGCATTGGAGACGTGATTAGCGCAGGACGAGAAGTGGCAACGAAGATAGAGGAGAGTTTCATTCCGCTGGTGGAAGAAGTATGTGTCTTTGGACATGGTGTGTTCCAACGAGGCGTAGCGGCCTTTGCGCTTGCAGAGTTCAAGAAAACAAGGTCTATGTATGTCTTAGCAGAGTCCTTCAACATGGGTTCGGTAGGGGGAGGCAACCCCGCGGCGCTGGCACTGGCAGAATACGGCGATAAAGGCGCAGAACTCGCGGCAAAAGCACCGCCGCCCACACCCGGACAATACAACACGGGCCGGCGAATGACACGGCATCGGGCTGCTGTCCAGCTACTCGCAGAACAGGAGGATATCCGCGGTGTCGACGAAATCCTCAAAGGCCTCGATACACTCAAAAAAGACAAATCCCTCGACATGTGGGACCATAGAATGAGGATTTATCTAAGTGCTGCTGAAAAATTCCATGACCAGCGGCTTGTAGAACCATTGCTTCATATCCTTACTACAGACGAAATGCTGGAGCACCACCCAAAAGTCATCCATCTGCTGTCAGCATACGACGATGACCGCCTCGTCCCATTATTCATGGAAAAACTGGCAACTCCCGAACTAAAATTGTACAAACCGAACCGGACAGAACAGATAGAAAAAGACCCCCGAGGGGGCCGAATCTATAAAGAGGCCCTCACAGCACTGACACGACGCCTCGGCCAGAACACCCCCGAGTACCTCATTGAGCAGTTCAATGAATCAAAGAATGATAAGATCAGGGCTGCTGCGTTACTTGCCCTGGGAGATCTTTCCTTGCCCTTCAATCCGAACGAAAGTTGGTCAGTTAAATGCTTCAATGATAAAAAGGATAGGGAAAAGGCTGCAGCAAAGGTACGCAAGCTGGCATATCCCGTCTTAGTTGAAGCGTTGAAGGACTCCTCCGCCGACGTCAACCACATGGCGGCTTTGGGATTGGCCATCCTGGCAACAGGAAATCTATACGCTTCGATTGCGCCGGACCTTCGGGCAGTCGAACCGCTCACCGAGTGGTGCAGAAGAGAAAACAGATGCTTCTACATTGCAGCCGACTACCTCGGTAACCACGGTAACAAGCAAACAGGTCAGGTCCTGCTTGCAATACTGAAGTCTCAGCCTCCTACAAAAGGAAATTCACAGATAGTATATGCACTTGAGAAATTAAAACCCAAAGGAACCGTTCCAATCCTGCTTCGCAATGTAGAGGCTATAGCTCCAACGTTCAAACTAGGATACGATAGATTACCTGAACTGCAGGCTCTGGCAAAGTTCGGACCTGAAGGCGCAAAAGCACTGCTCACCATCTTCAACTCCACCGATAAATTGCCCGTTAAAATAGAATCAGCCCGTCTCTTGGGCCAAGTTCGCAGCAAGCAGGCTGTGGATGCAATCGCTGCGTTTCTGCTAAACCTAATTGCAGAAGGCCCCGAAAACCCAAAGCTCATCCCACGCGGAAATGAGGACAGCAAAGACGCCTACATACGGTCGTGTGGTATTGTCCTGGAGGCCCTGTTTAGACTTGACCGCCAGCAGGCAGAGACACATGCTGAGAATATATTATTAAACGGGCCAGAAGACCTCAAACATATTGCTTTGAAGATCTGGAGTGATATCAAACAGGGTAAGTAATTGCCCCATAGTTTTTTAGGTTCTACAAGAGCATAAAAACGCTTTCTACCGGATGTTGCTATCACACTGCCCGTATCTAAGGTACATTTATCTTTTGTGCAATCTGTGTCAAAAAGAATCTGCTCATCAGCATAATCAGTGATTAAAAAATCAATCAAAAATGGGGGTACCTGTTGAGAAAATTAGAATTTTTTCAAAATTTTTTAATTCCTTTCCTAATAATGACTTACAAGATTTTTGCCCTCGAATAATCCTCGATTTTTCGAATCAAACGCGCGGGTACCTCCTATTATAGAAGGGCTGTACTTCTGCCCCTAATCGCCCAGCAGGGCAAGGTTTCAGGTCCAGTTTACCTCGCCAGCTTTATGATGGCGGGTAGGTCAGGGTCAATAACCAGTAAACTATTTAACTTATATAAAGGAGTAGTTTATTATGACGACAGAAGCTCAATTAATCGCAAACCGTCTTAACTCACAAAAATCAACCGGCCCCCGAACTATCGAGGGCAAAAACGCCGTCTCGCAAAACGCCGTTAAGCATGGCCTATTGGCTGAACGCGATGTAATCGCCTCTGAATCCGAGGCCGACTTCGACCTCTATCGTCAACAGTTGCTCGATGACCTAAGCCCCATCAGCCCTATGGAATCTATGCTTGCTGAACGCATCGTTACCCTCTCTTGGCGTTTGAAACGCGCCGGACGCTTACAGAACAGTCCTGAATTCGAATATCACCTCCGACCCGTTGAAAAAGCTCACCCAATCCCTGTATTTCAGTATCGCTGGCAAATCGCTAAGCGATTCGAATGTCTCTAACGGCGAATTGGCTCTCGGCCGTTTGGTCGTAAAAGACTTTGCAAACGAACATGTCCTCGACCGCCTTTTAATGTATGAACGCCGAATTGAGCACAGTCTCTACAAAACCATCCTCGAATTTCAGCGTCTCAATATCGCCAGGAGACTAAAGGAGGAGGGATTATAAAATTTACTAATTTGATGTTTTGAATTTTGATACGTAGGATTTAGGAATTGTTTATGATTTAGAAATTAGGATTTAGAATTTTTCGCGTTTGTCTGTAGTCCGTTGTCTGGCGTCTTGAGTCTGTCGTCTGGTGTCTGCTGGTAGTCTGCGCAGAAGGGGAAATCAATCACAATGAACAAAATATATGAAACAAAGCCAATTTTCAAAAAAGCCAAAAATGCTTATAACGCCAGTGGTGACAATAACTAATAACAAAAAATGATGAACAGCCAACTTCTAAAACAAAGCCAAAACGAACCCAATCGAACCCAATTTTTATTGCCAATATGAGAGATTATTGCCAATTGACAAAGCAATTTACACAGCGTTATAATACTTCTGATAGGAAAATGGCTAAGCCATGCCATAAGCAAGGAGACCGAAATGACTGAATACACACAATATTTGGGGTTTTGGACGCCGGGACCTCTTGAAATTATTGTTATTCTTGTTGTTGCTCTGCTTATATTCGGCAAACGACTCCCCGACATTGCTCGAAGCATGGGTAAGAGCTTGACCGCATTCAAGAAAGGCATTCATGAGGCTGAAGAAACAAAGGACGAAATAGTCAACGAAGTCGATAAAATCAGCAATGACATAGTAAGCGAGACCAGGGACGCCGCCGCCCCGAAGGACTCCGACAAAAGCGACTAACTATATAGGTTTAGCTTTTTCAAACTCAACCTTACCTTTTAAAAATGGGCGATGCCGATAAGAAACATAATCCCCTTAATTCCACTATGACTCTGGGAGACCACCTTGAGGAGTTGCGCATGCGTTTGCTCCTTGCACTGGCCGGTCTGATAGTCTGCTCGGTTATTTGTCTCTTCTTCGGTCCGAAGATAATTGCCTTCATACAACAGCCTTACAATAATTTAATGCCTGACCATCCCCTCGTTGCCCTCGCACCGGCTGACGCCTTTATCGGATATATGAAAATATCGCTGATTTCAGGTCTAATCCTCTCATCTCCCTGGATTTTCTACCAGCTATGGATGTTCGTCGCCGCAGGTCTTTACCTGAATGAAAAACGCTATGTCCGTATAGCAGTTCCTTTTTGTGCATCTTTGTTTATCGCAGGAGCCTTGTTTTTTCTTTACATTGTGGCGCCGATTTCACTCGCTTTCTTCCTGAAGTTCGGTGACATCATCAATGTAACGCCCAACTGGACCTTTCAGAAATACATATCTTTTATCTCTATTCTTACGTTGATTTTTGGCGTTGCTTTTCAAACTCCAATTGCCATTTTCTTTCTGAATAAAACCGGCCTGGTTTCACTCAAGGCGCTGCGCAGTTCGAGGAAATATGTTCTGCTTGGTGTTTTTGTGATAGCAGCCATTGCTACTCCCCCTGATGTGATTTCTCAGATAACTTTGGCTGTGCCGTTGTATCTGCTGTTTGAATTGGGCATACTGCTAAGCCGCTTTGCAAATCGAAGAAAAAGATTACAAAATAACCGGTGATAAGCCTGATAATCCACTTTTTTTGAACCGGGGCAGAGCAGGCAAGGCTGATGGCAAAATACAGCCGAAACCGGCATTTTGGGCCCAAGTTTCCAAGGTATCATCGCCGGTTTTACAATAGAGCGATAAAATCCCCTTTTTCGCTCAAAATAATAAGATTTGTTTCCTAAAACACAAAAAGTTTTTTCACCGCTTAAGCTTAAAAAAAGCTAATTGCGGGTAATAATTTTCTTGACTTTATCGCCGGGGACTGATAAATTAAAAAGAAGCATCTTGAATTTTGCGGCGGTGATATAAGCTATTGCATTATTTAGGCTTAGAGGAAGGGTGGTGCGAAGAGTGTATAGAGTTTTGTTTCTGACTTTCCCGCTTATCAAGGGAAAAGATGAAGACTCTGTCTCTTATAAGAGGGAGCCGGAGTTCTTGAGTTACATTTCGTACGTCCTTCATTAACAAGGCAAGCAAAAACCAAAGTCGAGGATGGCTTTGGTTTTTTTGCTTTGCACTCACAGATGAAAAGGTAGGGCAGATAGAGCAGTAAAGTTCAGCCTATCTGTACCCCAGGCAAGTATATAGAGGCTGGGTATGCGCATCGGGCGCGACCGGCTAAAAATGAAATATTTCTTTATCCAAAATTTGTGGAGGTAGGAGTGATGAAACGGTTATTAACAGTCTCGACAATAATCTTCTTGGTAACTTGCTCGGCATTTGCAGATGATATAGTTTTGGGTCGGCCTACTGACGACTCTATCACCTTGAATCTTATTCCGGTCCAGGATGGTAATGTCTATTTTGAGTATGGTACCACATCAGGTGTTTATACCGACCAGACAGGCATATTAACGGCCATAGCCGATGAGCCTGTCGAAGTAGTCATCGACCAACTTGCGCCCAACACCAGGTACTATTATAGAACGCAATTCCGAGCAACAGGCGAGACCGAGTGGACTGCAGACCAAGAGCATTCATTTCATACACAGAGGCCCCCGGGCAGCACATTTACGTTCGACATAATTGCCGATTCACACTTGGACCACTTAGGCGATAAGGTGCGGTACGAGCATGCCATGGAAAATGTCAACGATGATAATCCAGATTTCCTCGTAGACCTTGGAGATGCCTTCGTGTTAAATAATTTGAATAACCAAAGTGATGTCAATCAACAATATCTTGACCAGCGCCCGTATTATAATTTGGTCTGCCATTCGGCTCCGCTTTTGCTAATGCCGGGAAATCACGAGAACGAAGAGGGCTGGAATTTTGATGATACTCCTTTTAGTCAAGCTATTGCAAGCATAAATGCGCGAAAAATATATTACCCCACGCCAATCACGGATGGTTTCTACACTGGAAACACAGACACCCTGGCAGCAATTGACGGTGATAATCTCCGTGAAGACTATTATTCCTGGGAGTGGGGCAATGTGCTGTTCGTTGTCCTGGACCCTTTCCAATACACGATGAATCTACCTTATCAACCAGGTATGGCAGGAGAGGGCGATGATGATGTTATGGATGGGGACCAATGGAGTTGGACCCTTGGGCAGCAACAATACAATTGGTTCAAGCAGGTTCTTGAAAACAGTAACGCCAAATTCAAATTAGTCTTTTCCCATCACGTAACTGGAGGACAATTGGATGTAGGATCAGGAGCTGGAGGGCCAGGATATGTACGCGGCGGTGCCAATGCTGTGCCATATTTCGAGTGGGGGGGGAAAAACGCAGACGGTACGTGGGGGTTCGATACAAAACGTCCCGGATGGGGAAATACTCCGATTCACCAGTTGATGATTGATAATGGTGTCAACGCTTTCTTCCACGGCCATGACCACGAGTATGCCTATGAGAAGATTGATGGTATCGTCTACCAGTTATGCCCGGCACCAGGTATGACCGGCTACGGATTCGACCTATATAGCGAAAGTGATCCGTATACGATCAAAGAATTGCCTAACTCGGGCCATCTTCGCGTTACGGTTTCCCCTTATGAGGTTACGGTTGATTATGTCCGCTCTGATAGTGCTGTCCCCGGCATCAACGGAGAGGTTACCTACTCATATACTATCGAAGACGCTAACAATACCCCGCCGGATGCGGTTGACGACTCTGCCCTAACGCATAAGAATATCCTGGTCAACATCGATGTACTTGAAAATGATATTGATGCCGAAGGCGATCCGCTGAATGTAACCGGTGTCTCCAATCCACCTCACGGCACAGCAATAATTCAAACCAATGATACAATCAACTATACCCCCGACACGGGTTATACCGGTGTGGACAGCTTCACTTATGACATTGGCGATGGCAATGGTGGCACGGATACGGCCACGGTCACAGTTTACATAACAGCCACCATATCTCACGTAGGCGATATAGGCACAGCAACAATTGATGATGATACAGAACCAAATCTAGTAGTTACAACTACCTCGGACGTAAATGCGGGGGATGCCATTATAATCGCATACGCCCATGACGCAACTCAAGACGTCATAATTACCATCACCGATGATGCGGGTAACACCTACAAGCAAGCAGGAATGGGTATTAATCAAGGCGATTTACGCGCTTACGTCTACGCTGCATATAATGTTAACGCTTTATCCAGTGGAAGCAACATCACTATCCATCAGACCGTCGTTAGTTCAACAGCGGTCGCAGCCAGAGCGGCTGTTGTCAGTGCCTTCCATGGACTAGCACCGATAGGTGCACATGAACAGACCAGCACTGATTCCGGCACTGATACTACACCATCTTCCGGAGCAGCCACTACCGTGCAACCTTACCAACTGCTCATCGGCGTGGTCGGCACGGAAGGCCCAGTGGAGGATACTGCCGGGACCTGGGGTGGCTCGTTCACTGAAGCACAACGTGCCGGAACAAGCGGAAGCGGTGATACGGAAATTACTGTATCAATGGCTTGGCAGATTGTTCCAACCGCAGGAGACTACACCGCCTCGAAAAGCGGTATCACATCCCGCGACTGGACATGTCTTATTAGTACTTTCAAAACTACTGATGATGGAATCTCCTATATTGGAGATATTGGCGCCAATCAGAGTAAAACGACCGGTACAAGCTTATCAGTTACAACTAATGCAACCGTTACTGCCGGGGATGATATCATTGTTGCTTTTGCAACGGACCCAAGCGCCACTGTTAGCAGCATTAGCGATTCGGCAGGCAACACGTATAACCAAGTGGCAGATGTTACTAATACAAACAATGTAAGAACTTACATTTTTGCTGCATACGATGTTGACGCTTTATCCAGCGGCAGTACCATCACCATCGACCATAGCTCGGTTACATCTCGGACGGCAGTAGTCAGCATTTTCCGCGGCCTGGCAGAAATCAGTGTACTTGACCAGACCCAAACAGGCACCGGCAGCGGCACTGAACCCTCCTCCGGAGCCACAGGCACTACCACAGATGCAAACGAACTGTTGATTGGCGCTATCGGAATTGAACGCCCGCACGTCGATGCTGTCGGTACGTGGGTAAACACTTTCAACACAGGACCACGCCACGGCACCAGCTTCGGCTCTGACAGCGGTGATGACACCGACATTACTGTTACATTGGGCTGGCGGATTGTTGGAGCCACAGGCGCTTACGCAGCAGAAAAAATCGAAATTGGTACCGGAGACTGGGCAGCTGCAATCGCCACCTTCAAGATGGGCGAGCCCACTGGGGTTGAAATTTCCGGCTTCATTTTGGATCCTAACGCAGTGCCAATCGTAGATGTATCGGTTGACGCAAATAACGGCGGCAACTCCGATATGACCGATGTTAACGGCTACTATGCAATCTCCGCACCCAACAATTGGTCCGGCACGGTCACGCCGACAAAAACCGACTATACATTTGACCCTATTTTCAGATCGTACACTAATGTTACCGCCGATATAACAGATCAAAATTATACCGGCACCTATACGCCGGACCTTACTCCGCCGGACCCTGACCCGATGGCGTGGTCTTCAGTGCCGACGGCGACAGGGCCATATTCAATCACGATGACCGCCAGTACTGCTACCGATGCTACTTCTCCGCCTGTTCAGTATTACTTCGAATGTACTACCGACGGCAATGCAAACAGTAATTGGCAAACAAGCACAAACTATATAGCTCAAGGTCTCAATCCTTCGACCTTATATACATTTAGGGTTAAGGCACGCGATAGCGCCCCTAGCCAGAACGAAACGGGCTGGTCCACCGCTGAATCAGCCACAACGCTTTCGGGGCCGATCGAATCGGAAGATTTCGAGGTTGATTTTGGTAATTGGGTCAATGTTACGGGAGATACAGATGATTGGTATCGAGACCAGGACGGCACTCCTTCCAACAACACCGGCCCAGACCACGACAACACTATCGGGACCGGCTGGTATATATTCATGGAAACCTCATCAGGCTATTGTAATACATCGGGAGATGATGCCATTTTAGAAGGCCCCGATCTTGATGCAGACACCTATAGCTTAGAGCTGAGCTTTTATTACCACATGTATGGCTCAGATATGGGAACGCTTAATGTTGATGTTTATGATGGGACCACCTGGAACAACGGCGTCTGGAGCATATCTGGCCAGCAGCACACATCTTCAGGAGCTGCTTATACCCAAGCCACAGTCGATCTCGATGCGTACACAGGAACCATTAAAGTAAGGTTCAGAGGTGTCGCGGATGGCGGCTACTTGGGCGACATGGCCATTGATGATATTGAGATTATGGGAGTGCCAAGAGTTATCACGCGTACGCTGACCACTTCGTCGACCACAGGTGGTGACGTAAATACCCCAGGCGAGGGTGCATTCCAATATGACCACGGTACTGTGGTTGACCTCAACGCTGTGCCGGATACCGGCTATCATTTCGTTAACTGGACTGGAGACACCGGTACCATTGCTAACGTAAATGCCGCGGTTACTACAATCACGATGAATGGCGACTACACAATACAGGCGAACTTTGCAGGTAACCAATATACAATCTCAGGTAATACCGATACAAACGGTGTTACGATGAACGGCCTGCCGAGCGCTCCTGTCAGCGACGCCAGCGGCA
>CAZCIR010000003.1:0-59202 GCA_964499145.1 uncultured Pirellulales bacterium
TAACGCCATGAACCTTAGCGCATCGAATAGCCGCTGCGACAGTATCCTGCGGCAATTGACCGTGAATCAAACAAACATCAGCCTCTGATATAATTTGCTCGGCGTTATTGATATCCTGCGGCTGCAGAGCGCTGTTGGCACCGGCGTATGTAAGGCTGGCATTTTCGCCTTCGGCGTTAACCAGGGTTGCAACAATGCCTGTATTCTTGGCTTCAGCGGTGTGAACGAAGTCGGTATTAATATTAAACTCAGCCAGACTTGCCTTGACCATCTGGGCGAATGGGTCACCGCCAACCTTGCTTATAAGGTGCACCTGGCAATCGCATAAAGCAGCCTCGGCTGCCTGATTCGGCGCCGGGCCGGTGACGGTGTATGATAACCCAGAGCCGGCAACAGATTGGCCGGGAGATGGGACCTGGTCGCACCTTATCACTATATCCACATAGGTGCCACCCACCACAACTACCTTAGGAATCCTTCCTGGCATTTTATTCCCACAAATCCTTTTGAGAATTTAGTATAGCCGGTCACGGGATAAATGCAAATTTTTTTCATAGTAATCTCGGGGTCGATTTCACTTGGGCAAAAAGCCAGCCGGTAAACGTCCCGGGAGAGTATAAATGGGGCTAAGCGATGGAGAAGACGGAGAAAACTCCTAAACCTTTCGCTTTAGCCCCACTTTTTCTGCGGGCAGCTTATCAAAACACCCCAAGGGGGCGATTGTTTTCATTTGGGCCCAACAAGTGATTTATTACCAATCGTCAGGCCCAAATCATAGGAGGAAAATGCATCAATCTATAATGTATCTTTTTATACGCTGCTAAGTCAATCGTGGTAACTACGGGATTTTTCAATTTTTTTGTGGATTTGGAGGCTGAAAATCAGGATTGCAGGAAAACACCTCAGGATGGCTTTATTGCGCTACTGGCTTTTTGGGAATTCGGCCAAGCCCATAACAGCAGCTCTTTTGGCCAGGTCAATCATATTTTCCACATCAAGCTTACGCATAATGTGCCGGCGATGGTCTTCAACCGTCCGGATAGAACGGTGCAGTATCTGAGCTATTTCCTTATTGCTGCTGCCCTGTAAGATTAAACGCAAAACAGCTATTTCTTTTTTGGACAGCGACTTGCCTTTAAGAAGATTTCCCAGGTCCTGCTTCATTAGAGCTTCCTTAACAACCGCTAATAAACTTTGCTTTTCCAGAGGTTTTTCGATGAATTCCATCGCCCCTGCCTTTACAGCCCTGACGGCCATCGGGATATCACCATAGCCTGTTATCACGAGAATCGGCAACCACGGAGCAATGCACTTGGTTCTTCGAACCAGCTCTATGCCGTCTGTCCCAGGCATTCTCACATCAGTAATAAGCAAATCGCAATCTCGCATCTGCAATCGCCGGAGGCAGCTCTCGGCATCTTCAAAACAGCTAATCTTGTATCCTGAGCGGTGGAGCGTCTGATATACAGACTTGCGCACGGCAGGCTCGTCATCGACAAAAAATATATGCTGGTTGTCAGCAGTCATAAAAATTCCTTACTTGCCATGCTTGCTACCTCGCCTTCGGCTCGCCGAAGCGGACTTGATTACTTCAGAATGAATTGGCAAAGTAACATAAAAAGTTGTTCCTTTTCCAGGCTTGCTCTGCGCTCTAATTTTGCCTCCACACTCTGATAAGATTCGCTGGACAATGGGAAGCCCCAGGCCTGTTCTTCCATCATCGGAGCCGGTGGTGAAAAACGGGTCAAAAATCTTGTCGAGGTTCTCTGGGGCTATACCGGAGCAGTTGTCTATAAATCGCAACTCGACATATTCACCTTCTACAGTCCCGCTTATAGTAAGCCGATTGCTTTTTTTGCCATCAGCGGCCTGTATTGCGTTCTCAGTCAATGCGAAGAATAATTGCTCGAGGTCTTTCTCATTTGAATATACAGGCGGCAGCTTGTCCAAACCTTTCAACTGCAGGGTCATATTTGCATGCTGGGCAGTTTTATTCAACAACTGGAAAATCCTGCCGGCGACTGTGCCAAGTTTTATTTCGCAGGGAATCTTCCTTGCAGACTGCCGCGCATAATTACGAAACCTGTCAACCACTGAAGTCGCATTTGTAACCTCGGTCAGGGCATCCCTGAGCCCATCTATGACAGTCTTACAACAAGATGTATCCTCAAGGTCCTCCAATGAGTTCTCAATCGAGAGACGAATAACCGTCAGCGGCTGGGTCAGTTCATGAGCTACTGTTGCGCTTAGGGTTCCCAGCGAGGCGAGCCGTTCAGCCCGAACCATTTTTTCGCGATATATATTAAGCTCCTCCTCTATTTTTTTGTGCTCGGTGATATCTCTAAAAATACCTAATAGCCCAATGACATTGCCTTGCTCGTTCCTAATTGGCGTTTTAATAGTATGAACAAACAGTTCCTGGCCTTTTTGGATATATTTCTCTTCAATATCCTCTGTTTTTCCTGAATCCATAATTCTTTTGTCGTCTGCTATGTATTTTTCGGCTAGTTCCTTTGGGTAGAAATCATAATCTGTTTTCCCAACAATTTCGTCTGGTTCAATGTTCAAATCGTCAGCGTAATTTACATTGCAGGAAACATAAGCCAAACTTCTGTCTTTAAGGAATATCTTTTGAGGGAGATTCTCCAGAAGTATTCTATACTTATCCTCACTCTCCCGCAACTTTTCCTTTGCTTTTCTGTGTTCGGTAACGTCTTCTGCAACCTCAACGAAGCCCTTTAAGGCATTATCGGCTTCGAAAATCGGAAAGGCTTGAAGTCGAACTGAAAAACGGCTGCCATCATCCCGTACACCCTCGGTTTCGACCACCGCAGGTCGCCCTGTAGCCATAGCCCGCGTCCCAGGACAATGCGAACAAACAGCGTTGCGCTTCTCGAACTCCTTGAAACAATATTTACCAATAATCTCGCTGAGCGGCTTCCTGAAAAACTTACCCAAACCAGCATTCGTCATAACTATCCTGTAGTCATTATCTATGAAGTTAATCGCAAGGTGAATATTTTCCATAAGTGTTCGATAGAGTAGTTCGCTCTTTTGCAGCGCATCCTCGGCCTTTCTATGTTTGGTGATGTTATGAAACACTGATCTACTTCCTGCATATTTACCCTCACTATCATAAACAGCAATAGCCTTTAGTTCTCCATAAAGTTTTTCCCCATCCCTTGTCACCCAAATAGCTTCAAAATCAATTTCTCCCTTTGTGATTAATTCTTCCTTCTTTAATTTAAACTTTTTCTCCAAATCACCCTTACTTAAAACCTGAGTAACATTCATCCCGACCATTTCTTCTTTAGAATATCCTAAGGTCCTGGCCATTGATTCATTCACATAAGTAAAATTTCTATCTCTATCTATAATAGCCATGAAATCATCTGCAGATTCCATAAAAGGCCGAAACTTTTCCTCACTCTCACGTAGTGCCTCTTCCGCTCGTTTTTGCTGAGTCTTGCCCCTCTCAATTTCCCCTATACGAAGACGCAATGATTTGATCTCCTTTTGTAATTCTGCGTATTTTTTACTCTCATCAGGCATTGTTTTCTTCCTTAAGCCTATTATTATCAATGGTTTAAAGCTTTTCCAGCGATTTGTATGGCTGGCTTTAAGTTTATTCTTTCTCTCTATAACTGATTAATTATGCCTTAGTGGTAGGTCTAAATCAACGCGATTTTGCCGTTATTTTAACAATAATACGGCCTAAAAGCAACAATAAAAGACAAAACGTTAGATAATTAATAAACATTAAAAAAAATTTACAAAAAACACTACAAAATGCTTGACAAATGTTGTGCGATCTGTTAAAATATTGCTATTGTTATATGAATATATAAATAACATGGTATTAAACAATGATAAACCGACAATAAGCCCTGAAAAAACGGTTTCGGCTAAAGGTTAATCGGCCTCGATGCGGAAACCCGACTGGAGAGCCAAAACAGGTTTCAAAAAATGCCTTAGCGGCGAGCAAAATAATAAGCAGACAAAGACAAAACCACTAAACAGGGAATGGGGTGGTTAATTAACCAGAATTAGCCAAGGACGGGGGCAATTAACCAAGGAAAGAGGGATTCGATGAAAAGAATCCACGCAAACATCCCGGAGAGCAGTACGGAGGCCAGGATAGAGTTTCGCGACAGGTTAGAACTGCTGCGCCATAAGGTCAGCATGCTTAGCGGAGAAGACAGGCTTCTAATGACTATGTATATAGAAAACGGCAACAGCTTTCGACAGATGGCCCGGCTGATTGGCATCAAAGATGACCGCATCTCTCGAAGAATACATAAAGTGACAAAAAGACTTATGAAAAACGAATACATAATATGCAGGCGAAACCATTTCAGATTCAGCCGGGAAGAACGCAATATCGCAAAGGAATATTTCATGGAAGGGCTATCAATAAAAAAAATCGCAGATAAAAAAGACTGTACATACTACAGCGTTCGTAAAACCTTAAAGAAGATACAAAAGATTTTAGCTCAGCTACAGGCAAAATAATGAACAACAAACAGGAAACAGGAAACTATGCCGACATACAATGTTTCAAAAACATTCGGGCCTGAATCAGAACGGTTCAGGTGCGGTCATATCAGCGAAAGAAATACATCCGTAATGAGGATGTTCGGGCTGACAACACACAGGCTCGCCGAGGATATTTTTGCCGTCAACTGCCAGATAAAAATCAACAAGGGGGACATCGTGTATGTCACAGGGCCATCAGGGGCGGGTAAAAGCGTGCTGCTGAGAGAACTGGAAAAAGCCGTTCCGGCGACGGAGAAGGTGAACCTTAATAAAATAGAGCTTGCGGCCGACAAATCAGTAATCGACTGCATCGACGGCGATTTTATAGAAGGGTTGAGACTGCTAAGTATAGCAGGGCTGAACGATGCATTCTGCGTTCTCAATCAGCCGAGGCATTTAAGCGACGGACAAAAGTACCGGTTTCGCCTGGCAGCGGCGCTGCGAACGGGGGCAAAATATATCTTTGCAGATGAATTCTGCTCGGAACTTGACCGCATTACAGCCGCGGTGATTTCATATAATATACACAAATACGCAAAACGAACGGGAATTACATTTATATTAGCATCAAGTCACGAAGATATACTGCTCGATTTGTCACCCGATGTGCTGGTCGTACAAGAATTATCCGGAACGACTCAGGTTATCTATAAGAATAAAAACGAAAAATTGAACCGCTGTGGTTAGAAGCGGAAAGAAAAATATGCGAAGCTGTAGTGTGATTAAAAAACTGCAAATCGTTCCAGGTGGTCTCGATGACTACAAGAGGCTTGCGATGTTTCACTATCGGGACAGCCGTATGGGGCCATTCGCTGCGATTTTCGCCATCAAGCCAGTTGAAGCTATCACTGCAGAAACCATCGGAGTTATTGTTTATAAAACGCCATTCATAGGAGTGGAGCTTCGAGACATAGCTACGGACAATTTATTTGCCGGCTTTGACAGAAAGACGAGACTGGCCCTTATCAACAAAAATATCCGCTGTATCAGCAGGGTCATTATCGAGCCGAGATTCCGCGGGCTGGGACTGGCAAGCCGATTAGTGCGGGAGACGATGCCGAAAATGGAAGTGCCCATAATCGAGGCACTGGCGGTGATGGGACTGGTCAATCCGTTCTTCGAAAAAGCAGGGATGCAAGCCTTTACAGCGAAGATGCCGAGTCGATGCGCACAGCTTGTCGAGGCGCTTAGCCTTGTCGGAATAGAAAAAGAAGAACTCATCGACCCCGAAACAGTGCAACAAAAAATCGACCGTCTTGGGCGGATGCAAGGCGAATTTATCGAGGGCCAAATCAAGCACTTTCTGCAATACTACGGTAAAAGACGATACGAAAAGGCCGGCCTGGAACGAACAAGGCTCGTATTGAGCAAGCTAACGTTACGACCGAATTATTATATCTGGTTTAATGAAAAAATGAGGATTAAGGTATGACAAATTTAGTTCAATCAATAGCATTAGATAAACTCGCTGCACATCCTGATAATCCGAACAAAATGAGCAAAGCAACGTTCGGTAAGCTGGTGCGAAACATCGAGCGAACAGGGCGATACGAGCCGATAGTAGTTCGACCACATCCAAAGAGAGAAAACCACTTTCAGATAATCAACGGCGAACATCGCTGCCGGGCCTTAGCCAAACTCGGCTACAAGTCCGCCGACTGCCTCATATGGGACGTCAACAACAAGCAGGTTGATATCCTGCTGGCTACACTGAATCGGCTGGCCGGCTCAGATGTACTCGGCAAAAAGTTAAGCCTGTTAAGCCGCCTAAACAAAAGGATGGAATCAAATGAGCTTGGAAAACTTCTGCCGCAAACAGCGAAACAGATTGAGCGTCTTATCAATCTGAAAATACCGAGCAGGCCGAGGGAAACAAATGCAAAGTGTTTTTCAAACCCGATGGTGTTTTTCGTAAGCGATACGCAACAGGAAGTGATAGAAAAGGCACTATCATCAGCCCAAGGGCCATCAAGTAAAAAAATCAAGACTGCTACGAAAGCTGCGAAACGAGCGTCGGCCCTGGTACATATAGCAGAAGAGTTTCTATCCGCTACAGGCGGATGAGAACCTTTTACAATTAAATGCGGATAAATTCGGGGGGTAAAAGATTATGGCAAAACAAAGGTATCTCAACCAGAGACAATTGACAGTATTGGACGATTTGTTTAACAGCGACCTCGATGAGCAGGCGGTCTTAGACAAGCACAAGGTCCGCCGGAGCACATACGAGAGGTGGCTGGCAGATAAACTCTTCGCAGAGCGGTTCAATAGATATGTCAACAGCGTAAGGCAGCGAAGTGAGCTTTTTTTGGCGAAATATAGCTGCCTTGCGGCAGCGAAACTGGTCGGGCTGACCGCATCCGAGAAGGCAGAGACGGCCCGTCGGGCATGTTTAGATATTATCAATCAGCCGAAAGTTGCAACCGAGGTAGAAAGAGTCGAAAAGGACAGTGATAAACAGGCGGAGCTACTCTCGAGCACAACGGCCAGCAGATTATTGGCAGCTATGGCGGAGGAAAGAGCTATGAAGTGACATAAAAAAAATTTAAAAAAGAGTCTGCGCAAAAGGGAGACGCAGACCGCTTTTTATTTTTATTTTGTCTGGTCGGTCTCCCTTGTACGATAACGCTCTTTCACATTCAACATCACATCCGACCTCGCGAAGTCATATTCATTTTTGAAAGCTCTCTACTTAAAATATACTCCATTTATTGGGTGGGGCAAAAAAATCTGAAAAAAAAATTTGATATTTTTTTTGCATACTGTCCCCACCATTGTAAGTCGATTAAGGAGCAAGGGTAATGGCAAAAACAGCATTAGTTAAGTCGAAAAATGACGTAAGGCGTCCCTCACAAAATTCAGAAACAAAAGAAAAGGCGGCAGAGGTCTATTCGAGTCTGCGACGGAGAGCACCGGTGACAAGGAAAGACCTCAAAAACTACCTCAAGGTCTTTTTAGGCATCGATATTCCCGATAAACGAATCTGCCCTGAACATAACAGCCCAATGGATTATCTCTGGTACAGCTTTTTCTCGGACTTTACCGTAGAAAGAGCAGGAAACGGCGATGCAATAGTCTGGGCGAACCGCTCCGGCGGTAAAACGGAATTAGCTGCAATTGCTACTCTTTTAGACTGTGTTTTTAAGCCGAAGTGTCAGGTGCGAATCCTCAGCGGCTCCGGTGAGCAGGCTGGCAGGATGTATGAATATTTAACCGGTTTTCTGCGCGACGGTTTCGAAGAGTTTTTGGCGGGGCCTGTACACAAAAGCAAGTGCCGGTTCGTTAACGGCTCGGGAGTCGAGGTGCTGACGCAATCGGCCAAAAGTATCCGGGGACAACATATTCAGAAACTTCGCTGCGACGAGATAGAGCTATTCGATGAAGATGTCTTTGCGGCGGCGAAGTTCACCACGCAAAGCAAGGCGGACTTACTGGCGGCGATGGAGATGATAAGCACAATGCACCGGCCATACGGCCTGATGCATAGAATAGTTACCTCGGCGGAGGAACTTCATACGCCGGTCTTTAAATGGTGTTTGTGGGAAGTGATTGAAAAGTGCACCGATAGAAACTGCTCGCAGTGTCCGCTATGGAGCGACTGCGAGGGCAAGGCCAAGGTGGGTGACGGCTATTTAAAGATTGACGATTGTATAACCGCGATGCGTCGTGCCAGTAGGGCCGGCTGGGAGACGGAAATGCTCTGTAAGAGACCCAGCAGAGAAAATGTGGTCTTCAGTGAGTTCGAGCCGACCATACACGTCCGGCAACTCGACTACAACCCTAACCTGCCATTATACAGGGCACTTGATTTCGGCTTTGTTAATCCTTTTGTGTGCCTGTGGGTCCAGGTCGATGAAAACAACATTGTGCGCGTGGTAGATGAGTACGTTCGCAGCAGAGCAACGATAGATGTGCATGCGGACGAAATAAAAAACCGAACGCCTGTCGATGAGGGATGCGTAGCCGCTACCTTCTGCGACCCGGCCGGTAAAAGTATAAACGATGTTACCGGCACAAGTGTGGTTCGAGAACTACGAACGCTGGGGATAACCACGCGCTTCAAGCGAAGTGGAATCCTCGAAGGCATTGAGCTTATCCGCCGCAGCTTAAGGGCTGGTGACGGCAAGAGCAGACTGCTAATTTCACCGAAGTGCCAACGGCTGATAGAGGCACTGCAGTGCTATCATTACCCTGAGGGCAACAGGGCCGGGGGCGGTGAGCTGCCACTTAAGGACGGATTATACGACCACCCGATAGATGCGCTGCGGTATTTCTTCGTCAACTATAAATACACCGGTAAGACCACCTCACGCCGGTATTAGGCCAAAAAAACGCTATGTTATAGAAAAACAAAATAAAATTTCTGTTTTTCAGAAAAATTTGTGTGTGTTCTGCCGAAATATATAGTATAATATTCTGATAGACAGAAGGAGGTAAGAAATGGACATCGGGAACCGATTAAGCAAAGCCCGGGAGGCAGTAGGATATACACAGAAAGCTGTCTCTGAAAAAACCGGTATTGGGGAATCATCTCTTAGTGACTATGAGAACAACAAGAGAGAGCCTCGATTTTCCGAACTTAGCAGGTTGGCTGAACTATACAAACGATCTATCGATTTTTTCTTGACCGATAAACCCATAGTGGAGAACGTTATGCTTTGGCGCAGAAATCCCGATACCAAGAAGAAAAAGGACACTGAAGCCGAGTTTCGCCAATTCTGTCAGCAATATCAACGGCTTGAAGTAATTATGAACGAAGTCAAGGAGACGGAACTGCCATACGCAAAGGGTAAAGCTGAAGATTTCAGCTTCACCCAAGCCGACCATCTTGCAGAAAAAGCCAGGAACGAGTTTCAGTTAGGAGATATACCAAGCGCGTCCTTAAAGCAGACTTTGGAGGAGAAATACTACGTCAAGATTTTCCATCTCTCTTTTACGGGCGGCGCGGTATCTACCATTTCCGAAGAATTTGGCCCGGCTACTTTGTTGAACAAAGACAGTAAGCCATGGGTACGTAACTACGATCTTGCACACGAACTCTTTCATTTATTGACATGGAACATTTTTGATCATAACGACTTTAAACATGCAGAACCGAGTAATTTTGAAGAGCAGCTTGCCAATGCATTTGCCAGCAAATTATTGCTACCAACAGATCCTGTTAAGGAAAGGATAGAAAGTACTGCGACAACAGACCGCCGAATAAAAACCGAAAACCTCGATGAAATAGCCAGAGAGTTCGGAGTGTCCTTGGAAGCATTGATGTGGCGATTGGTATCTCTCTACGGTAAGCAACCAACAGATATTGAAAAGTGGATTGAGCAAACAAAAAATATGCCTTCGATTAGAGTAAAACGAATACCAGATAAGCCAAACGAACTGCCTGAAAGGTACTGCAGCTTAGCAATAAGAGCACTTCGAGATGGCAGATTGTCTTTGATTAAGTTTGCCAAGTACATGCTGATGAGCTATAAGCAGGCCCAGGATTATCTCACGGAAGACAAGGATTTAACGGATGAAGAAGTTTCCATTATTGTTGCTTGATGCCGGGCCGATTATAAAACTTTTCGAATTGAATCTCTGGAATAAACTTCTTCAAGCTTGTGACGTGACTGTGTCGAGAACGGTCATCCCAGAACTAAAGTGGGCAAGCCAAGAATTGGAGGATGTTCGCATAGATATAGAATTCTACGAGGGGAAAGGGCTCAGAATCATCGACCATGAGACTGCTACTGTTGCATCTTTTTACTCGAAGCTCAGTTCATTATATAAGAACCTAATCGAACCAGACGATGGAGAAGTTGCAACATTAGAATATCTGCTCTCTTCTTCTGAAAAATGGATTTTGTGTACAGCAGATGGTCCTGTGTTCAGATTAATGGGTTCGCTTGGACGTGGCGAACAAGGTATTTCTCTCCAAGAACTTACAGACAAGGTTGGGCTTCAAGTCGGAATAAACTGGGCTAAGATCAGCCCAAGAAATGCCAATTGGTGGAAGTTCACCAAGAAGTTTCGTGAAGTATATACAAAGAAAGGCCAAATAGACGCTACGCAAGGTCAAGGACTATTATAAATTTTATGAAAACCGTAAGCAGGCGGTACTAAAAAAATCCAGAGTGGAAAAAAGTCCACTAAATCCTACTTGGGATCAGGTCTTTTTTTCATCAGGAAAAACAGCTAAAAAACATTAAAGTTCCTCGGGATAATGCCGATAACAACGGTAAGATGCAGCAACTCGAATGAGCGCATAAAAAACAGGGCTGAGTGCGGAGGGAGAGGAAAAAGCGATATATTCTCAGCCCTGTTAAAATGCTACAAAATCATGTTATGTCAAAAATTATATCCGCAGTAAAAAACCTCTATCGTTAAAATCATTTTATAAACTCCGTTATTAAAAGTAAAGCAATTTTTTAGCCTATATTCAAAAATTTAACACGCATCCCGCGGACAATTTTGCTAATCTATTTATATAAAAGCACTTACAATTCGATAAAAATATGTAAAAAATTATATTATCCTAATATTTTGGCGTTTTCGAACTCATTGATAACTACTCTTTGGGCAGCGGATTTAATCATAAAAAAATGGGCTGAGGTCGGAGGGAGGAAAAAGAGGAGTTAAAACCCCAGCCCATCGTACTTATACTATAATCATTACGCCTTCAACAAGAAAAAAGTTCGGCCTTAGAAAAATAATAACAAAATTATTCCAATACTCGTAATTTTCCAAGATTTTCCTAATTTTACACATAGTTAAGCACAAAAAGCCATTTCAGCAGATATTTATACTATCTGGAAACAAATAATCCGGAATACTTTAATGAAAGGAGTAGAACGATGAGAAATACAATTTTAACAATTATTACAATACTGGCGATATTGAGCGTTTTGCCTGCGGTGGAAGGCGAAGCGGGCTCACCTCGCTTACGAGTCGAAGCGGGCAACAAAGCACCGGAATTCACACTGACCAGCTACGACGGCACAACAATAAGTCTATCCGACTACAAGGGCAAAATCGTGGTGTTGGAATGGTTCAATTACGAATGCCCGTTTGTCAAATACCATTACGAGAAGGTCAATACAATGATCGAGCTTGCCAACAAGTACAAGGATAAGAACGTTGTCTGGCTGGCGATAAACAGCACAGGTCATTTAACTACAGAGAAGAATAAGGAATTCGCAGAGCAACACAATCTTGGTTATCCTGTACTCGACGACAGTTCAGGCAAGGTCGGCCGAGCCTACGGCGCTAAAACAACGCCGCATATGTTCATCATAGATGCCAAAGGCAACTTCGCTTACAACGGCGCAATTGATAATCCGCCTCTGGGCAAAGAGGAAAACGCAATCAACTATGTCGATAAGGCACTGGCGGAGTTGACAGCGGGCAAAGAAGTAAGCACTGCGAATACAGAGCCATACGGCTGCTCCGTAAAATACGCCGATTGAATTTAACCGAACGATTGCGCAACAAGAACCTGAGACAGTTCAAGAGGTAGTGGGAAGAAGTAGTTTCTCATCATTAGTAACGCCGAGCGTTTTAGGAAGCGTGAAAAAGAAAGTTGAGCCCCTGCCGAGTTCAGAAGTCAGCCAAATCTCCCCGCCGTAAAGCTCGACGATTTTCCTGGTAAAAGTAAGGCCGACCCCAACACTCTCGTTCCGGTCATGTTCGATAAGCGTCTGGAAAAGCTGGAAGATTCTTTCATAATGCTGTCGTTCGATACCCGGACCGTTGTCAGAAACGCTAAACTCAAAGAAGCCGTTTTTATCAGTGCAGTCGACCGTAATTTGCCCCTGAGTTTTGTCCATAAATTTGACGGCGTTGGTCAGGAGATGGTAAAAAAGCTGCCGAAAGTGTGTTTCTTTACCAATCAAAATTGGCAGGTCTTTGTTGATGGTTACTTTTATGTTCGCAGGCGGATTGACTTCGACAAGTATTGTCTCAATTAGCATGTTAATGTCAGTAGGACGTTCCCTATGTATCTCTCTGGTAATTGTTGAGTATTGCAGGATTGCATTTATTAGTTCATTAATCCGCTTTACTCTTTTTACAAGCAGTTCTACCTGCTGGTGACCTTTATCGTCAAATTTCTCGCGGTAATCATTAACCAACCACTGTGCCAATGTGCCGATACCCCGCAGAGGCGTTTTAAGGTCATGTGCAACCAAATGGGCAAATTCCTGCAGCTGTCTGTTTGACTGCGTTAACATAACTACAGTAGACTCCAGGTCTTTATTGAGCTTTTCAAGCGATTTCTCTATCTTTTTGCGTTCAGTGATATCTCGCGAGACAGCCAACAAACGGTTAATATTACCATCAGCGTCTTTGATCGGGGTAATGACAACATCCCACCATTTCGGTTTGCCTTTAGCTGTTTCGTGATACCCATAGAAAATCCCTACATTACCCTGCCTGGCTTTCGCAATAGCTTCAAGGCAATCCTCTCTCTCCTTACCGCTCCAAAAATCAACAAATGAACGATTCAAATAAGGCGTTATATCACTAATCTCCAGCAATCTCTGCCCTCCTCCACTCATCGACAATAAATGCCCCTGCAAATCCAAAACTTTAATACAGTCGTTACTGCTCTCAATTACACGCCTGGTAAACTCCTCATTTTTCCGCAGCGCCTCTCCAGTCTTCTTGCGCTCAGCTATCTCCCGGTTGAGATTATCCACCATTTTCTTCAAGTGCTGAGCCATTTTATTGAAGGTATCCGCCAGCTCTCCAATCTCATTCTCTGAATCAACCTTTATTGTAGTGTCAAATTTACCTTTGCTTATTTCAATCGCTACATCTCTAAGTTTTCTTACAGGTTTTGAAACGTTACGAGAGACGTATAAGCCAATGAGAAGGGCGACCGCTATCACAACGGGGACAATTAACATTATCTTTTTCAACTCGACAACAGGAGCAAATATTTCTTCTGTCTGGTACTCTATCGCTAATATCCATCCTAAAGTTTTATAATCTTTATATCCTTTCGAAAAAGCGTATGCAAACAGTTCCTCACCCTCACCACTTTCACCACTTTTTAAGAAATGTCCCCTACTGCTTTTTATATGGCTATACGTTTCATCATAAGTTATATCTTTGAGAGATTTATACTCTCCCGGTCCGCCGAAAATCAGTTTGCCGTTCCTATCGAACAACTTAAACTGTGCAGTTTTATATGGTGAAGCCTCCTTTGCTTTCTGCAATATCTCGATCACATTTTCAATATTTAAAACGGTCTTTATGACGCCCAAAAAAATTCCATCTTTATCATCAACTCTTATTCCGATATTGGTAGAATAAACATCGGAGCTTTCGTCATACTCAATATCAGTTACGTGTAAGCCCTTTTCTCTTACTACCTGCCACCACTGTTCATCCGCCTGATAGTAGTCAGTGGTTTTTCCTGTTTGGGCGATATTTGCACCATACTTGTTTGTTACAAAGATTTCACCCAAAACCCTGTAGCCATATTTTTCTTCATAAAATTTAAGCTTCTGTTTTAACTCTTCAGCAGGCTCATTGCTCGCCAATTCCTGCATAAAGACAGTCACAGTTTCTTTTGGTACAGAAGTCCACTGTCTGTCCTTTAGAGCAATATGACCACGAAGGTCACTTAATTTTTCGAATTCTTCGTTTGACTCTCTAATAATTTTCTGCAGTTTTAAAGAGGTAGCGTAAGCTTGAAATTCTTCAATCTTATCGTAAATAGTTCTATCGATAGTATCCAAAATACCGGCAGCCAAAAAGACTGAGTTTTCACCGATAGCTTCCTGCAATGCATCCTGGCTTGCGTGAATAGAAATATACCCTGCAACTCCAAACAGTAGAGCAATGCCCCCGAATGCCAGAATCAACTTTTGTCCGATTTTCATACCCGACCATTGGCCTCTTTAAATTTTTTTTACAAACGTATTCAGCTCAATCAAGTTCAGGTTCGTAAGGCACTCAACAGTAAGATTACCGTGGATGTAATTCGAGGTTTGATCGACCATGAAGTTCCGCATATCATCACAAGGCGCCAAGCCTCTGCATGTCAAAACCAAATTCTTTAATTTCGCCTCGATACTCTGGCGAGCGCTTTCGATATTAATTCGCTGATCGACATCTTAAATTTCACTTTTTGCGTACCCCGGTCCATAACTATTTATCAAACCAGGGACTTAACGATATATACCATCATTTTTCGTCTAAATTCTGTTGCTAATTAACCGACTTTATACGGTAAATGAATACAAAAGGCAGAACGCTATGCCTGAACGCGTTTAATAAAAGGGGCCAAAACGAAAAAATATCGCTGTATTTATTAAATATAGGACCAATTTTTGTGGTAGGTCCCGTATCTGTTGAAGATAACGAACTGAAACAAAAAGCCGAATTGGGGATACAATTCGACGCAATTTGTGTCCGTAGATATTTCCGGTGAAGGCAAGATTTATATGACGACCACGTGGTATTTCAGCCAAGTATCTGCTTTGATTTATTTGGAATAAATTCAGCACCGGCATTTGTTCATCTTCAGTATGCAGCAGCAGTTTTGTAAACAGCAATGAGTTTGATTATTGGGCGGCTTACGCAACCAGATTTGTTTGGGGATACCTGATTTAAAACTGACTATGAAGTGAAATGGCTATATCACGACTATTGTCGCTAGTCATCAACACCGACTCACAGGAATTTGACTTTCCCTGGTCTGATATTCTTGCCTTCGGGATAGTACTGAATTAAATGATTATACACCTTTACGCCGCCCGGTAGCCTGATAACAACAGAGTCTCAATCCCCGGCCTCGGCAGTTAAATCTTAAGAGCGGTTATTGACGAAACCCGCCTGTGGGGATAGACTATCCCAACTGTTCCGTATTAACGTAAAGGAGGTAGTGCCGTAAGGCATCCCTTACGGGATTTGGGCGTTTTTTTAGAAAGATATTGCGATGCTTAAAAGAACACATAACTGCGGTCAGCTTCGACTCGAAGACGCAGGCAAAAAAGTGACTTTGGCCGGCTGGGTGCATTCCTACCGCGACCACGGCAATCTGGTATTTATCGACCTGCGTGATAAAGAAGGACTGACGCAATTAGTTTTCAATCCTGAAAAACAGCCTGAAGTCCACAAGCAGGCACGAACAGCCCGCTGCGAATGGGTAATAGCAGCTAAAGGCATAGTCCAGCCGCGAGGCGAAGGACTAGAAAATCTGAAACTACCTACTGGTCAAATCGAAGTAGCTGTGCAGCAAATGGAAATCCTCAATACTTCGAAGACTCCACCTTTTGAAATCGAGGATGCCAAAAAGAGCAGTGAAGAGCTTCGTCTGGCGTGGCGGTATATCGACCTGCGCCGGGGGAAAATGCAAAAGATGCTGCGTATACGCCATCGGGCCACCAAAATTACGCGTGATTACTTCGACCGGCTGGGCTTTCTGGAGATTGAAACACCGATGCTGGCCAAGAGCACACCGGAAGGTGCAAGAGATTTCCTGGTACCCAGCAGACTATACAAGAACTGCTTCTATGCACTGCCGCAATCTCCACAATTATTCAAACAGATTCTAATGGTGGGCGGCGTTGACAAATACTTCCAGATAGTGCGGTGTTTCCGTGATGAAGACCCGCGGGCTGACCGACAGGCGGAATTTACACAAATCGACGCCGAGATGAGCTTTGTTGACAGCAACGACATTATCGGCGTTCACGAAAACCTGATAGCAAAAATATGGAAACAGATTCTGGGTGTGGATGTTAAGGCGCCGATGAGGCGAATGTCTTACAAAGAAGCAAAGGACAATTACGGCACTGACAGGCCGGATTTGCGATTCGATATGAAATTAGGCGACATCTCAGATATTGCCAAGGCAAGCACATTCAAGGTATTTACCTCGACTATTGAAAAAGGCGGAATTGTAAAAGGGCTATGTGTCCCGGGCGGCGGCGAAAAATATTCCAGAAGCGATATTGAAAAGACGCTAACCGAATTTGTCGGCGACTACGGAGCAAAAGGTCTTGCCTGGTTCAAGACAAAAAAAGAAAACGGCAAGATAACACTGGCCAGCCAGATAGCCAAGTTTTTCAGCGCCGAACAACTCCAGCAGATAATCGAACGCTTCAGCGCCAAAGACGGAGACCTGCTTTTGTTTGTTGCCGGCAGAGAAAAGGACACCAATAAAGCGCTGGCTCCATTGCGGTGCAAAATGGCAAGGGACCTGAAGCTCTACGAGGAAAAAACCTTTAAGTTTGTCTGGATAGTGGATTTCCCTCTTTTCGAATGGAACGAAGGAGAAAACCGCTACGACTCGCTGCATCATCCGTTCACAGCTCCTGTACCGGAGGAACTGCATAAGCTCGACAGCGACCCCGGCAATATCCGCTCGCAGGCATACGACGTTGTCGTCAACGGTTATGAGATTGGCGGCGGCAGTATTCGTATCCACGAGCCAAAAGTTCAACAAAAGGTCTTTGAACTGCTAAAAATCTCCAAGAATCAGGCGCAGCAACGTTTCGGCTTTTTCCTGCGGGCCCTGGAATACGGCGCTCCGCCGCACGGAGGAATAGCGCTGGGTCTGGACAGAATAATTATGCTGCTTACCGGCACAGAAAATATTAGAGACGTCATTGCATTTCCGAAGACTCAACGAGGCCAGTGCCTCCTGACCAATGCGCCGAGCGAGGTTGACCAGAAACAATTAGATGAGCTAAATCTGCGAACACAAAAACACTCGCATATAATTGAGCAGAAAACCGATGAGTAAAAGCAGTAGCTGCGCTCGAAACTAAAGCGATAAATAACGAAAAGGCCGGATAGCCGGCTGCAGGTTTTGAGTTTATGTGGAAACTTATACACCGAATTTATCATAAGATTTTAACGGTTTTGCATTTGTCGCCGCTTTCGCTGGCGGAAAAGTGCAGAGTGGCGTTCGGGGCTGCGGTGATACTGGTACTTATACTGGCGCTGCTTATTCCGTATATCTGGATGGGTCAATTGACAAAAAATGCCGCCCTCGATGCGGGGCGGGCAAAAACCGAGATGCTGTTAGCCCGGCACTTCCAGGAAAAACACGCCGGCGAAACAGCACTTCCGGCATTAGACAGCAGAGGAACGGTGCTGGATGTAAACAATCCCGAGATACGCTGGATTCGGTTTGCGAAAGAAGGAGAAAGCCAATTAACAACATTGACCAACGAGCAGAAAGAGATGATTAAATCTCTAAAAGCTGATAAGGAAAGAAGCGACAGTATTCTGCTGGCCAAATATAACGGCATCCTTCACAGCAATTATATAAAGGTCTTCCATGCGACCGAGAGCTGCATAAGCTGCCACAATCCGCAGGGCTCGGCGAGGCCGTTCAGTCAAAACGAACTGATAGGCGCTGTGGTAATTCAAAGACCTGCCGCTGAAATCACCAGAACAATCTGGTTAAACAGGGTCTGGATATTCATTGCAGGACTGATTGCGGGTACGGGGGCAATCGTCGCCTTTTATATGATAACCCAGCGAGTAATCCTTCGGCCAATTCGACAACTACGGGCACTTGCAAATAACGTCGCCGAGGGCAATCTCGATATCAGAAGCGCAATAAAAACAGGCGATGAATATGAGAAACTTTCCGAGGCGTTTAATCACATGCTCGACGGGCTGCAGGCCGCACAGGAGAAACTTCGCCAAGCAAACAAGCAGCTCGATACAAAAATTGCAGAGCTTTCCGAGCGGAATATCGATCTGTTCAAGGCCAACAAAATAAAGAGCGAATTTCTGGCCAATATCTCACACGAGTTCAGAACGCCATTAAACGCAATATTAGGCTTTGCAGAGATACTACGAGAAAAACCGGAACTGCTAAAAAAAGACAAAGGGCAAAGATACGCTGAGAACATCATCGAGGGTGGGAAAAATCTTATGAATATGATTAACGACCTGCTGAACCTGGCAAAAGCTGAAGCAGGCAAAATGGAGCTGCACATAGAAAAAACCTCGATACCTCAACTGTGCAAGTTAGTGGTAGGCTCTTTCTCGGCACTCACAAAAAAGAAAAAAATCAAAATCAAATTAGTAGTCGATGACAACATTCCGGTCCTCTCAACGGACGCCGGCAAGGTCCAGCAGATACTATACAACTTTCTAAGTAACGCCGTAAAGTTTACAGATGAGAGTGGTAGGATTGAGATTCGAGCCAGTATGCAGGGCGAGCAAATGGTCCGGATTGCAGTTTCCGATACCGGCTGCGGCATTGCCGCGGCGGACAAGGAAAAGATATTCGATAAGTTCCGCCAAGTCGATGGTTCCATAACCCGTCAATCGGCCGGCAGCGGGCTGGGCCTTGCCATCAGCAAGGAATTGGCCGCTATGCTCGCAGGAAATATCGGAATGGAAAGTGAAGCAGACAGCGGCTCAACCTTCTGGCTCGATATCCCGATTACGCTCGCCAAAGAAAAAGGCCAAGTCGTATAGAAGCCTTATATTGTTATTTCGTTCAAAAATACACTTGATAGTTCACATTTTGCGGTTTATTACGAAATGGGTCTGAATCAAGAGATACGAACTATTTGACCCCTATGGCGATTAAGGTATAATAGCTGCCCAAAAGAAAGGCTGAGCTAATGGCTAAAAAATTTGTAAGAGCAATTTTCCCCGGGTCGTTCGACCCGATTACTAACGGGCATTTAGACGTTATCAACCGCGGCATAAAACTCTTCGACGAGCTTATCGTTGCGGTCGGCCGAAGCCCTATAAAGAATCCACTGTTTACCCCCGAAGAACGGGTGGAAATAATAGCTGAACTGATAGCCGAGATACCCGGTGTATCGGTAGAAAGCTTCGATGGGCTGACAGTTGAATACGCCGCCGAGAGAAAAGCTGACGTCATCCTGCGAGGCCTGCGAAGTCTTACCGACGTCCAGTACGAGTTTCAGCTTGCAATGACCAATCGTGCTGTGGCCGGCATTGAAACCATATTTGTTATGACCGGCGAACAGTATAGCTTCACAAGCTCGACACTAATCCGACAGATAGCTTCAATGGGTGGAGACTTGTCAAATCTCATCCCTGAAAATGTACATAACCGGTTGAAAAAACGGCTTAAAAAGTAAAGCACGAAATTCGACATTTGGATTTAAAATGTTTTCAGTCAGTATCGAAACACACTTTGATGCATCGCATCAGTTGACCCTGACGGACGGCTCAAAAGAGCCGCTGCACCACCATAACTGGGTGGTTACCGCTAACATCAGCAGTGACAAGCTCGATAGCATGGGACTTGTTATGGACTTTTGCCGCCTCAAGGCAATGGTCAATGCAATCATAGCTGAGATGGATAATGCTCCGCTGGACAGTATCGACTATTTTCAGAGGAACAATTCATCAGCGGAGAACGTAGCAAAATATATATTCGATAAACTCGAGCCGAAACTGCAGGGCGGCGTGAAACTGCGAAGTATCAGGGTTGTTGAGGAACCGGGCTGTTCGGCAAAATTCAGCAAATAGACGATTCTGCCTACAGAGGCCTTCTAAATTTGACGATTATCTAATAAGATGACGGTATAATATACGCAACAGCTTATACCAAATCAACTTGCAGGATAGTCTTACGAATTTAATGGTTATCGAGATGTATTTTTGGTATAATATCTGAAAAGGATTTATTGGTATGCGGTGTCAGGTTTGTAAAAAAAAAGAAGCCACCATTCATTTGACAGAGATAACCGATGGAGTGCGCAGTGAGATGCACCTTTGCGAGCATTGTGCGCAGGAAGAGGGTATAGCAATCAAGAGCCAGCTTTCTATAAATGAATTGCTCAGCGGCCTGCTCGCCACTCAGCCGTCAGACGACGAGCTGTTTGGCGACACCAAGCAGGAGCTTTCGTGCCCACACTGCGGGTTTACGTTAACGCAATTCACCAAGGAGGCGGTGCTGGGTTGTCCCTATGACTATGAGGTCTTCGAGAAATCGCTTCTACCACTAATCGAAAAGGCTCACAACGGCAAAACAGTTCACCAAGGCAAGGTCCCCTCAAAAATGCCGACAGATACAAAAAAGCAAATAAAACTTACGGCCCTGCGCCAACAATTAAATGCAGCAGTGCTAAGCGAAGATTACGAACTGGCCGCTAAATTGCGAGACGAAATAAACCAACTGGAGTAAAAAATTCGGTAACTGATAATTAGTAACTTACCCTTTAACCGGATAAATATGAAGCTGACCGATATAAGTAGTGATATAAACGAATGGTTTGACGGTTCGGGACCGCTGGCGGATATTGTCATATCCTCACGGATTCGTTTGGCCAGGAACATAGCAGGTTACAAATTCTTGAGCCGTTGCTCCGTTGCTGAAAAATCCGAGATACTCAAAAAGCTAAGAGATATCCTGATGTCACTGGAGCTCGGTGATAAAATCTTTTATCTCAGCGTGGACAAGACCCCCGTCTTAGACAGACATCTGCTGGTGGAAAGACATCTAATCAGCCGGAATCACGCTTTCGGCAAGGGTCCCCGTGGGGTAGTTATCGCCCAGCGGGAATTTTTCACCGCTATGATTAACGAAGAGGACCATCTGCGAATTCAGATGCTAAAGGGCGGGCTGCAGCTAACCCAGTGTGCTGAGCAGATAAACCGTATCGACGATATGATAGAGCAAAGGATAGGTTATGCCTTTAGCCCTCGATTCGGGTACCTGACGGCCTGTCCGACCAATATGGGCACGGGTATAAGGGTTTCGGTTATGCTGCATCTGCCAGCACTGAAGATGACAGACCAAATAGAAAAATTCCTGAACGCCTCAAGGGATATGGGATTAGCCGTGCGAGGTCTGTTCGGCGAAGGCACCGAGGCGGCAGGCGATTTCTATCAACTCTCAAATCAGGTAACGCTTGGCGTCTCAGAGGCCGATATCGTCGCCCAATTTGAAAATGTTATCATCCCTGAAATTGTCGAATACGAAAATGCAGCGAGGAGCCAACTGCTCTCGAGGGAGCCTGACGTCCTCGACGACAAAATCTCACGTGCGATGGCGCTGTTGCGAAACGCCCATTTAATAAGCTCGCAGGAGGCGTTATTTCTGCTAAGCCATCTGCGGATGGGCATCAATATGCATGAGCGTATGGGCGCTTCAACACCGGCGATAGAGAAGCTCTGCAAAACTACCGCCAGCGGCGACTCTAATAAGCTTGGGGGTCTGTCTATCACAACCATAAACCGGCTGTTTATGCTCACTCAGCCGGCACATTTGCAATTAAACTGCGGAAAAACGCTGGACGCCGCCCACAGAGACATCCTCAGGGCCAAAATCATCCGCTCAGCACTGAACGGATAGCGTATCGTTGTGCGTTATGGGTGATTCGTATTGCGTTTAGGTTTTCCACGCAATACGATATTCATCTGCCAAAATGGCACAATATGCCGATAATTAAAATCCAAAAACCACCTGGGGCAAAATATAATCCCTTGCAATCAAACAACTTAAGCAATATAAACGAAATCGACACCGGAAATGGCACGACTTTTGCACATTTTAATTGCAGTGATGTGTTGACACGCTAATATAACAGGCATAGAAAAACGAAAGGAATTTCGATATGGCTACTAATAAAATCATCGGAATAGATTTGGGAACAACATTTTCGGTAGTTGCCGTGATGGAAGGCTCTTCGCCGAAGGTTTTGATTAACTCTTCCGGCTCTCGGCTGACGCCTTCGGTGGTAGGCTTTACCGACAAGGGCGAGCGGCTGGTCGGACAAATCGCAAAACACCAGCAGGTAACCAATCCGGAAAACACGGTATTCTCCATAAAGCGTTTTATGGGCCGGCGGCATAATGAGGTTTCGTCGGAAGAAAAGATCGTCCCTTACAAAATCACCGGCGGGCCGGAAGAACTGGTCAAGGTCGGTGTCCGCGGCAAGGAATACACACCACCCGAAATCTCAGCGATGATTTTGCAGGATTTGAAGAAGACCGCTGAAGATTATCTCGGCGAAAAGATTGAAAATGCCGTTATCACGGTTCCGGCATATTTTAACGACTCACAGCGCCAAGCAACAAAAGACGCCGGCAAAATAGCAGGGCTGAAGGTCGAGCGGATTATCAACGAGCCAACGGCGGCGGCACTCGCCTATGGCATTGACAAGAAGAAGGACGAGAAAGTGGCTGTTTTTGACTTTGGCGGCGGAACATTCGACATCTCTATCCTTGATATTGGTGGCTTCCAAGAACAGACCGGCGTAATTGACGTGATCTCAACCAACGGTGATGGGCACCTGGGCGGTGATGACCTCGATGCTGTGTTGATAAATTATCTGGCTGATGAATTCAAAAAGACCGAAGGCATCGACCTTCGCAAGGACCCGATGGCCCATCAGCGACTCAAAGAGGCTGCCGAGAAGGCAAAATGCGAACTTAGCACACAATTAGAGGCCACCGTGAACCTCCCGTTCATCACAGCGGATTCTTCCGGTCCAAAGCATATGCAGATTACAATCACCCGTAGCAAGTTCGAATCTCTGGTTGAGCCGGTCCTAGAAAAACTGAAAGGCCCATGCTACAAGGCGATGGAGGACGCCAAGCTCACTCCTAAAGATATCGCCGAGGTACTGTTTGTCGGCGGTTCTACAAGGATTCCGAAGGTTTATGAAATTGCTAAAATCATCTTTGAGAAAGAACCCAACAAGAGCCTTAATCCCGACGAGGTTGTGGCGCTCGGTGCCGCTGTTCAAGGGGCGGTTTTGGCCGGCGATGCAGGTGTGAAGGATATTCTGCTTCTGGATGTAACGCCGCTTTCGCTGGGAGTTGAAACATTAGGCGGTGTTATGACAAAATTGATTGAACGTAATACGACAATACCCACCAGTAAAAAAGAGATTTTCTCGACAGCGGCTGACAGCCAGACAACCGTAGATATTCACGTCCTGCAGGGCGAGAGGGAATTTGCCAGGGACAACCGCACACTCGGCAGATTTCAACTGACCGACATTCCGCCTGCTCCGCGCGGCATTCCGCAGATTGAGGTCGCATTTGATATCGATGCCAACGGAATATTAAACGTCTCCGCTAAAGATATGGGCACAGGTAAACAGCAGTCGATTGAGATTAAATCCAGCTCGGGGCTGAGTGAAGAGGAGATTCAAAAGATGACTAAAGAGGCCGAATCACACGCTGCCGAAGATAAGCAGAAAAGAGAGGTTGTCGATTTGAAGAACCAGGCCGACCAGTTGATTTATTCAACAGAAAAAACCCTAAAAGAGCACGGCGACAAGGTCTCCGCAGAAACTCGCGGCGGAATCGAAAACGCAGTCAATAACCTGAAAGAAGCCATAAAAGGCGAAGACGCCAATGCCATAAAAAAAGCCATTGAAAACCTCGGCACCGCCGGCCAGGAACTGGGCAAGGTGCTTTATGAAGAGGCGGCCAAAAAACAGGCAGCTTCCGCAGAGGGTAAAACAGGCAGCGCCAAAAGTGAACCGCCACCGGAAGGTGATGTCAAAAGAAAAGGCGGAGACGACGTAATCGACGCCGAATTTGAGGCCAAAGACAAATAACCTGTTCTAACTGCCCGTATTCCGGCGCTGTATGCTGTGCAACACACGAGCAAATCAACTCTTGTCTAATCGGACCGGACAAATTATCATACTCGTCAAGGCGAAGGCCTTGCCGTAGCTCTGGTCGTTCGTAAAATCTGCCTGAAACGCTGACAATAACCTTGAAGCTGAAGTAACGGAATATGAAGCTGAGACAGGAATTGAGTTTGCTCGACCTCTTCTGTATAGCCTCCGGTGCGATGATTAGCTCCGGGCTGTTCATTTTGCCGGGCCTTGCTTATGCCAAAGCCGGACCTTCGGTGATTGTCTGTTATTTCCTTGCGGGTCTGTTATCGCTGCCGGGGATGCTGAGCATCGCGGAGATGACAACGGCTATGCCCAAGGCCGGCGGTGACTGCTTCACTATAATTCGCAGCCTGGGCCCCGGCGTTGGCACGGTCGCAGGACTTCTCAGCTGGTTTGCGCTGGCGATGAAAAGCGCATTTGCCCTTGTGGGTATGTCGATTTTCACCCGGCTGATTGTGGACATCGATATACACATAATCGCCCTGTTTTTTTGCTTGCTGTTTCTGGGAATAAACCTTGTCGGCATCAAACAGGCAGGCAGAACTCAGGTAGCACTTGTCGTCGGCCTGATTGCTATTATGCTCGTGTATATTGTGGCAGGCCTGCCGAAGGTGAAGGTCGACAACCTCGTTCCGTTTGTCCCGCACGGATTAACAGGTATGTTCTTCACGACCGGTTTTGTGTTTGTATCGTATACCGGGCTTTTGAAAATCGCCAGCGTTGCAGAGGAGATAAAAAATCCAGCACGTGATATCCCTCTTGGTATGATAATTTCCCTGCTTGTCGTCAGCGTCTTCTATGCCTTTATGGTTTTCATCACAGTCGGCGTTCTCAATGGTGGCGAACTTAGCCGTTCCCTTATGCCCATCTCCGATGGGGCGGAGGCATTTATGGGCCGAGGGGGTAAGATTGCACTGGCAATTGCGGCCATCCTTGCCTTTCTTTCTACTGCAAACGCCGGTATTATGACAGCCGCCAGGAGCCTGGTGCCGCTCAGCAATGATGGCCTGCTGCCCGAAATGCTCGGCAGAATCAATGCACGTTTCAGAACCCCTCAAAATGCTTTGCTCGTCACCGTCGTTTTCATAATCATTTCGCTGTTTTTGAAGCTGGAATTTCTCGTCGAAGCAGCTTCTGTTGTCCTCATCCTGACGAACATCCTCGCGTGTCTATCCGTCATAATCCTGCGTGAAAGTCACATTCAGAATTACCGCCCCGTTTTCCGTGCCCCTCTGTATCCCTGGATGCAGGCAGCGGGAATCATCGGCTTCTGCTTTCTCATCCTCGAGATGGGAAAAGAAGCCCTGTTTGTCAGCTTCCTGCTAATCGTTGCCGGATTTTTCGTATACTGGTTCTACGGACGAATCAGAACAAGCAGAGAATACGCCCTGCTTCACCTCATTGAGCGAATCACTGCAAAAGAGCTTACCAGCTACTCGCTCGAAGAAGAGCTAAGAGAAATCATCAGGCATCGTGATGAAATTGTCAAAGACAGGTTCGACCACATAGTCGAACAATGCGCCGTTATCGATATAGACGGGGCCGTAAGCACCGATGAGTTTTTCCGCCTCATATCTGAAGAGTTGTCTGGTCGGCTCGGTGTGCAAGCGGAAGTTGTGTATCGGCGGCTCGTAGCCAGAGAAAAGGAAAGCAGCACTGTGCTGAGTGATAATCTGGCGATACCTCATATAGTAATCGAAGGCGAACATACATTCGATGTCCTTATTGCCCGCTGCAAAGATGGTGTCACCTTTTCGGATACGCACAGGCGGGTGCAGGCGGTTTTTGTGATTGCGGGCAGCAAAGACGAGCGGAACTTTCATCTTTATTCGCTATCCGCCATTGCACAGATAGTACAGGACCCGAACTTTGAGAAGAGATGGACAGCCGCAAGGAGCGCCAAAGCACTTCGAGACATTGTCCTGCTGGGCCAGCGCAAACGCCCGACTGCATAATAGCCACAAGGCGCTGCATTATGGAGGTGTGTTCGGTGTATGGAGATGGTAACTGATTATTTACCTATACAGAAGCGGGAGAATATTCTTTCCAGAATCTCTTCGTCTACGTCCTGCCGCCCAATATCGGAGATGCTCTGGTAAGCAGCTCGCAGCATCATTGCGGTAACTTCGTCGTTGCCGGCTTTTAATTCATTTATAGCTTCGCCGACATCCTCGATTGCCTTGGTGACCGCCTGCCTGTGACGGGCGGTTAGCGCGACGCCTGTTGCCCGCTCCGCAAGCCCATCACGACTACCGCCAAGTATCTGCTCGATTAGTTTCTCATCAATTGTATTACGCAACTGTTCTATGCCGGTGCCGGTTTCTGCGGAAGTCGGTAAAAATTCAACGTTAAATAACTTATTCAGCTCGGCAATGCGATGAGTCGACATTTCCTCTGGGAGCAAATCACACTTTGTTATCACCGGTATCAACAATTTAGGTTCTATTAGTTCGCGAATTGAAATATCTTCAGTCCAGTCTTCTTTCGATACGTCCACGCAAAATACAACCACAGAACTGTTTCGCAACGCCTCGATTGCCGCCCGCTGTGCCAGCTCATCAAGTATATTCCCGGCTGTGATTATTAATCCTGCACAATCGAACATCACGCACCGGCAGTGCCTCAGTGTCAGCAGACTGGTTAAGACATCTCTGGTGGTTTTGTAACGCGCCGATACGATGCTTCTTTCGGCTCCTGCCAGTTTGTTGAGCAGGCTGCTTTTGCCGGCACCAGAAGCACCTGCGATGCCCACAGCCGGCAAATCAAGCGTCGATTCACAACTGATACTGCCGGACAGCAGCCGCTCAAGCTCTTCTTTTACACAGGTTAGTCTCTGTTCCGCCTCTGGGCCGGTGATAAATTCGATATCTTCGCCGCTGAAATCCAATCCCGCTTCGATGAGACTGAGACAATCCATCAGTTCCGAACGGATTTTTTCCGTTGTTTCAGCTAACTTGCCGCTGAGAAGCTTCTCGGCCGCGGCTAATTGAAATCTATTGGAACTGACGATTATTTCATTGACCGCTTCGGCCTGAGCTAAGTCGATTTTACCGTTCAGATACGCCCTTGCAGTAAATTCGCCGGGCCCGGCCATTCGTAGGCCTTTACTCAACAGGCCCTCCAGCAGGGCCCCGGTAACAGAGGGATTGGCATAGATGTGAATTTCTGCGACCGTCTCGCCGGTGTAGGAATGTGGAGCCGGAAAAAGATATAATTGTGCATCGATTCTCAGCCCAACATCGACGGCTACACTGCCCGCTGTCACGCCGCCTCTTTCTTCTCTGGCGATTGGAACATCGAAAATCTGCTGTAATATGCCAAACGTATCCGGGCCGGATATGCGAACAATAGCCCTTTGCCCCAAAGCCGGAGAACTGACAGCTACAATAGTGTCATTAAGCCCATACATAAGAAACGTAAAACTGAAAGTGTAAAACTCAAAATCATAACTCAAAATTCAAAATGTCTTTATACCTTTTTGCAGGTTTAGTTTTCAATTTTAAGTTTTGTAAAATGGTTTGGGCTTTTTCTTTTTGACTTTGCCGCCAGTTTTGCTCGTTACAGCAACTAAGCCCGCCGATTCCCGTTCTTCTTTCTCACGGATGTGCTTGCGAATAAAGTACTGCTCAAAAACCCCGGCAAAAGTGCTGGCCATTATATACAGGTTGACTCCAGATGGCGCCTTATACAGCATCAGCGGGAAAAGCAGCGGCATCATAATCATCATCATTTTCTGCTGCTGGGCGGCCTCCGGCGTGGGCGCCGTCTTCTGCGAAGGCATCAACTTCTGCTGCAGGTAAAATGCTATACCCATCAAAATCGGCAGCAGGTTCAGCGAATTGATCTTCCAGCCCAGCAGCGGTATTGTTAACGTTGAAAACCTGACCAGAGCGTCCGGCACCGAAAGGTCGGTAATCCAGAACGGCAAAAACGCCGCTCCTCGCAGGTCAATAGCTGTATATACCGCACTCCACAATGCAATCCAAATCGGCATCTGCACAAACATCGGCAGCATACCCTTAATCGGCGAGGCGCCATGCTCTCTGTAAAGGGTCATCAACTGTTTGTTCAACTCAGCCTTGTTGTTGGCGTATTTCTTCTTTATCTCCTCGACCTTCGGTGCAAGCGTGCTCATTTTGCTCATCGAAATCTGGCTTTTCTTGGTAATCGGATGCATAACGAGCCGCATCAGGAACACCAATATGATAATAACAACACCGTAATTCCCAATAAAGCCATACATCCATTTCATAATTGCTAATATCCCAAAGGCCAGAGGTTGTATAATAGCCGCAGGGCAGCAGCAGCTCATAAAATCTATCGTCTGGAAAAAGCCCAGCTTGCGATACATCTCGTTCTTATCAAAAAGACTTTTATCCTTCGGCCCCAGATAAAGCTGGAAATTATATGTCTTTGTGCTGTCGGCCTGACCTGCTGCTGCCAATTCGCTTGGTGCAATTTTCAAATTAACGCCCACCGTCTCATCACCGGTATCGCCGCGCTCATCCCCATCGGGATTGTAGAATCGCCCTGCCTTGTCTGTTATCCAGTTGCAGAAATCCATGCCCTTATCCGGCACAGGTCTCAATATGGCGGCGAAATATTTATTTGTTATTGCCGCCCATAAAAAACGCACGCCCCCCTGCTTGTATGCTATTCGCAGAAATTCTTCCGCCTGCTCTCTGTCCTGTCTGTTTTTGGCCTGGAGATATTTGTCAGTAGCGTCTTTAAGCCCCGGCTTTCTACTTAGAAAAGGGGTACCTATGCCCTTTCGGGATGAAACTACCCCTGCCTCATCGGATATAATGAAACCTCCAACAACTTTTCTATTGTCGGTTCTGGAATCTTCCTTACCGATTCCAACGGGACCAATGAGATTAAAACGCACCTTTTGTTCGCTGTCTGACAAATTTTCAATAGCCAAATTGCAGTCTAACAGGTAACTACCGGTAGTAACTTCATAAGTTTTTGTCAGTTTGACAAAAGGCTTACCGAGCTGGTCTTTGATACTCGCCTCGAAACGAACTCTTTGTGAACAATCGGCTGCTTTTTCAACATAGCCGGTTTTCCAGCTTAGTTTGCCCAGAGACAGTTGCAGTTGCTGCTGAACGAATACAAATTCTTTATTCGCCATCGACAAAACTTCGCCGCCATCAGGTAGTTTTACAGGGGAAAGAATCACCAACGGTTTCGGGTTTTTATAATCGCGGTCGTCGAATTCGCTAAAGATGGCCTTGTTGATGGCCGCTCCTTTGCTGGTCAATTCCACCTCGAACTTAAAGCCGCTTCTGGGGTCAGTCGAGCCGAGAGTAATATTTTTTGTCGGTGCGTTGGTGGCGACGAGCTGTATTGTCTCAGCCGCCTTTAGCACAGGCTGTTCTGGTGTGGCTGTTTCCTCCTCCGCTATTACTACACTGCTCGTAGTAAATAAAAAATAGCAAATAATAAATAATAAATAGTAAATTCTTCTCACCTTCCCTCCCGCAGCCGTTCGGCGTGAAACCTGTCCAATTGCTCGATCGCAAATATCTTCTTCATCGTGGTTTCGAAATCGTATTCCAGCCGGACAAAGTTCACCTCATTATTCTCGACATATACGTAGCTCGCACGATTGTCCTCGTCTCTCGGCTGGCCGACTGAGCCGATATTTATAATCGCTTTTTCCTTATCGATAATCGGATAGACATTGCCCAGCTCGTCAGGCAGATAGAAATCCGGCTCATCGAGAAACACCCCGGGCAAATGTGTATGTCCCACAAAGCCGATATGCTCGACACGCTCAAAAAGGACACGGACCTTTATTGGATTGGTATAAACATCATCCGGAAAAATGTATTCATTAATCGGTTTTCTGGGGCTTGCGTGAATGAAATCTATTACCGCCGAGCTTTCCCCCAGGTCTGCTTCGAGGCTTTGCCGCATCGGCAGCTCACCCAAAAAGCTCCATCGCCTCTTACGCTTGTCCGCCTGCTGCTCATCCTCCAGGCTAAACCGGGTCCAGAAGCTTGCCTGCTCCGCCGCGTAATTGAAGTTTGTCGGCTCGTAAAAGACCGCATAATCGTGGTTGCCAAGAACAGTCCATTTGGTCTTTTCGATAATCAGATCCAGACATTCCCCCGGGTTCGGCCCGTAGCCGACAACATCGCCCAGACAATAAATCGTCTCAATACCGCGTTTTTCGATGTCAGCCAGAACTGTGGTCAGGGCCTCTAAGTTTGAATGTACATCACTTATAACCGCAAACATACGCTACTCTAATAGACAAAAAACAAATGCTATATTACACAGAAAAAAACCTGTATAGCAAAAATGTTTCGGAAAAGCCAGAATATTTCTATAAGCAGCGTCCCTCATTACACCGCTATTTGTTTGCTTTGGTCGCCGGTATTGCTATAATACCGCATACGATACCTGTAACAGAGCTATACGAGGCACAAAAAATGGCAGATACCTATGGCAAAGATATGACCCTTCTGGAAACTCATGAGCTTGTAAAGGAATATTCCAGCCGGGCTGTTGTCAACAAAATATCCGTTACCATTGCCCGGCGCAGCATTGTCGGGCTTCTTGGCCGAAACGGCGCCGGTAAAACCACCACCTTTAGAATGATTATGGGTATGATTGTCCCCAAAAGCGGTACGGTGGTCTTTGAAGGTATGGATATCACGAAACTGCCGATGTACAAACGGGCCAGGCTTGGCATCGGTTATCTTTCGCAGGAGCCGAGCATCTTTCAGCGCCTCAGCGTCCGCGATAATCTCAATGCAATTCTGGAAACTATGTCCATCACCAGGGCCGAACGCGACCGCAAAGCCGATACACTCATTGAGCATTTTGCGCTTAACGAGGTCGCCGAAAGTCAGGGCAGATTCTTGTCCGGCGGAGAACGCAGAAAACTCGAAATCGCCCGCGCTATGATAACAGACCCTTCGCTGATTCTTCTGGATGAGCCGTTCAGCGGTGTTGACCCTATTGCCGTTGAGGAATTGCAGCAAGAAATCCACCGGCTTGTTGAATCCGGGGTAAGCTTGCTTATTACAGACCATAATGTTGAAAGGACACTCGAGGTTGTCGATAAGGCATACATAATCGACCACGGAAAGGTAATCGGCGCCGGAACTCCCGCTGAAATCGTCAAAAACGAAACCGTCAAAAAACACTACCTCGGCAGCATATTCGAAGGTGACGAATTCGACGATAACAAGCGCGGAGTGTAAGCAAGTTCCGAACAACGAGCCGAAGTAAAAGCTGCGAAGCAGAATAGAAAAGTGAGAAATGGCAGACGCTGAGAATTGTCAACTAACACATTACCCTGCCGACGTTTTGGGCGGGCGGGCACAGCCGGTTGAAAAAATCGACGACAATATCCACCAGCTCGTGCAAAAGATGACGGATATTATGCTGGAAAATAAAGGCGTTGGCCTGGCGGCGCCGCAGGTAGGTGTGCCGTTGCGGCTGTTTATCATTTCACTCAGCGGAACAAGGGAGGACATAAAGGTCTATATAAATCCTACAATTACCCCGGCCGGCCAGCTTGATGTAATGGAGGAAGGGTGCCTGTCGGTGCCGGGCATCTATACTAAAATTCGAAGATACAAAAAATGCGCCGTTACCGCTACCAACCTGGATGGTAATGAATTTACCGAAGAAGCAGAGGGTCTTTATGCAAGGGCTTTGCAGCATGAGCTCGACCATCTTGAGGGAATGACCATCGCCGACCGTATGGGCTCAGCAGCAAAAATCGTACATCGAAAACAGCTAAAGAAACTTGCAGATAAACATAAGAGACAATAAATGAAAAAAAGGAGCATTCATTATGAAATTGGACATGAAATCTATATTATTGGGCATAGTGGTTGGTTTTTTCCTAACGATGGCTATTGGCTGGGGTGAAAGCAAGCCGGTAGTAACAATCCGTGAAGCTGCCCATTTAGCTTTGGTCAAAGATACTAACGATAATGCCTTGGTAATAGATATGAAAACCAGCAAAGCTACATGGGTCACTTATCCTACTGTTAATCCCCCTAAACATACGGTGAAGCTACAATAAGATTAAAGGTATATTTCCCAAGCGTGAAAAAACAGTCAAACGGATTAAACTTGATATATCTCCAGACATTACTTCAAGGATAAGCAATGAAAATAGTCTATCTAGGCGGCGGCGAATTTGGCATCCAGAGCCTCGACGCTTTGGCGCAATCAAGTCATAGCCTGGATTTCATTGCCACACAGCCGCCTCGACAGGCCGGAAGAGGAAGGAAACCAACACCCACGCCGGTTGCCGACTGGGCAAATACCCATTCAGTGCCCTTTATAGAAACAGAAAACGTAAACGCTCCGGAAATGCTCCAAAAGATAGCCGGCTATAAGCCGGACTTGATTGTGGTTGCTGCGTTCGGCCAGAAAATCGGCAATGAGATGATAAAAATGCCCCCTAAAGGCACTATAAACGTTCACGCTTCTCTGCTTCCGAAATACCGCGGAGCTGCACCGATAAACTGGGCGATAATCAAAGATGAAACGGAAACCGGCATCTGCATAATCACAGTCGCCGAAAAAATGGACGCGGGCGAAATCCTCGGCCGAGTCGCAACAAAAATAGAACCCGACGAGACAGCAGGCCAGCTGCACGACAGATTGGCCCGTTTGGCCGCGCCGTTGTTGCTGGAAACGCTCGATAAAATAGCAAATGGTACCGCAATTTACACAAAACAGGACCATTCAAAAGCAACGCTTGCACCAAAATTAAAAAAATCTGACGGCTTTCTGGATTTTGCCGAACCGGCCGATGTTCTTCAAAGAAAAATTCGCGGCCTTTGGCCCTGGCCGGGCGCCTCGGCGATTTATGTCTCCCAAAAAACCGCAAAGTCTCTGCGGGTAACCATAGCGCTTGCCCGAGTAGTCCGGGGCCCAGGCCCCGCTCACCTGCAGCCGGGAACGTTCGACGAAAACTTAAATGTTCTCTGCAGCGAAGACGCCTTGAAGATTGTAAAAATCAAGCCGGATGGTTCCGGCCTTATGGACTTCAAAGATTTCGTTAACGGCCGACAAACCCGCCCAGGCGATAGATTTGTCGCAATCAAAAGCTAAAATAGCTGCAATAAACCACGCTACATCCAATTCGGTATACGCAATACAAAAAAAGAAAACCCAATCCACAGCTTTTCCACAAATTGAAGTTATGATGTGCAAAACCTGTTCAAAAATAAATTTTTTTGTGCGCAAAATCAATTCCGACAATAACCTCTATTAAGTGGAAAAGAAATTCCTGAAAATGGGGTTGATTTGTTTTTCCATCGCTCAATAATAACTGTTGACGGATTCGGAAGGGACCCCGCTTTGCGGGAGCCCGTTGCAGCTAAAGAAAAAGATGCCATTGATGAGGAGGTTATCATGCAAGGCACAATCACGGACGAGACCAGTGCTGTTAACGAAGCACTTGCCGAGAAGGTTGGACCGCAAAAGTTTCGCATCTGGTTTAAAAATTCAACGAAATTGACGCTTTCCGATACATATTTAAAAATAGATGTCCCGAATCCTTTCATAGCAAGCTGGATTGAAAATCATTTTTCAAACGAAATCAGCCAGGCCGTTCGGGCGGTTACCGGCGCCGAGCGAAAGATTACCTTCACCGTTGACCCTGAGCTTTCCGGCCATCAGAGGCGCACGCAGCTGGATTCGCAGGCCCAACTGGTGGATAATGCTCAGAATCGGACCTCCGGCAGGGCAGCCAAAATACAACCGCCTTCGAGGAAAAGGCTGAAATTAACTCTGGATACATTCGTTGTCGGTCGGTCAAATGAACTGGCCTACAACACAGCACAAGCAGTTGTCAGAGAGCAACAAAGTCCTTTCAATCCGCTGTTCGTTCACGGAGGATACGGGGTCGGAAAAACTCATCTGCTGCAAGGGATATGTAATGCGGTGGGTAAAGACCGCCCCCAAACTAATTGGCTGTATTTGTCAGCGGAAGATTTTGCCAATCAGTTTGTGCTGGCCTTGAAGACAAAAAAGCTGGAGGCTTTTAGACGCCGTATGCGACAAACGGATTTGCTAGCTATCGACGATATTCACTTCTTGGCCAGCAAGCCTTCAACGCAGGAGGAATTCCTGCATACCTTCAATACAATCGATTTGGCGGGAAAGCAGGTCGTCCTCGCTTCTGATGCACATCCAAAAATGATAGGCCAGCTATCCGAAAAACTGGTCAACCGATTCGTCTCGGGTATGGTCGTAAAAATTGACACGCCGGATTTCAAGACACGCTGCCAAATCTGCAAACAATACGTACAGGCTATGCGAAAGCACGTCCCTGAGAGCGTAATAGAATATATCGCCGAAAATCTAAAGACCAATGTGCGGGAGCTCGAAGGCGCTCTGCTGAAATTAATCGCTTATGGGGCGCTGCAAAATCAAAAAATCAACCTGTATATGGCCAAAGAGGTCCTCGCAGAGCACCTCGAAAGATGTGACCCGATTGTCCACATTTCAGATATCGAATCAGCCGTCGCAACTTATTTCGGTATTACGCCGGCCAACATACATTCCTCCAAGAAAGACAGAACCATATCGTTGGCCCGGCATTTCAGTATGTATTTAGCAAGAAAGCATACCAGGATGTCGTCCTCGGAGATAGGCAGGTGTATGGGTAATAAAAATCACGCCACCGTGCTTCTGGCCTGCAAAAAAGTCGAAGAGCAAATACGGCGAAATGCGGAATTGCACTGGCACAGCCCCGCCGGCAACAAAGTCTCAAAAGCCAGAACTGTACTTGCACGCCTTGAAGGGAGCATCTCCGGCTGACCCGTTGTCGATTTATCCGGTCAAAAAACCATAAACGACGGCGGCAACACCGCTTCCCACGGTGCTGCCGCTCACATATCTTTTGAGGAGGAGAAAAAAATGATTTCTTTTATTTTATCTTTATCTTCATATACGCCGCCGCCACAAAACGGTTCGATATATTCCTGGAAAATCCCAAAAATTTTCTAAAAAATTATTGACAAAACAGCAAAATTAAGTATAATTCCTTTAACTAATTTATTTTATGAAATTTTGTGGAGGATTTCATATGAAAGCAATTTTCCAATCATTTATTGCACTTCTATTACTATGCACTACCACTGTATTAGCCTCGACCGTAACGGTTGCTCTTCCCGGCCTTGAGGGCTCAATTCCATTCCCTTATGGTAAAATAGAATCTCTCGATTTCGGGACGAATTTCAAGAGTATTAACGAAGTTAGACTCTACTGTACTGGAACTATTACCCCGGGCCTGGGATGTGGTGATGGTGTCGAAAGACCGGTTTACCCTTACTTCGACTGGCCATCACAGATCGAATTTTTTATGGATCCAGGTCCTGGGTCTTGGGCTGTCTTCTTGGGTCCCTACGATGGGGCATTTAGTGAAGAAGAGCCATTTGAAGGTTATGGCGGACCAACTTGGAACTTTCTTCTGGATGGCCAAGCGCAAATGTCTGTTAACTTAGCTCCATTTATATTTATTGGGGGAGTTATGTTAGTGCCGCCACAAGGATCCATCTCAGAGGCCTCAATGACTATAGAAGGTACCATTATCAACATTCTAAACCCTGCCGCTGATGATTATCTCGCAGCAGGTTCAACATATACTGTTTTATGGCAGGACTATCGTAGCCAACCAAACTGTCCCGGAAGCTATCTATTGGATTATTCGATCGATGGTGGAGGAAACTGGGATCCGATTGATGTGAATGCTGTTGAAGACAGCTGCTCGTATGACTGACTTGTGCCTGATGTGAATTCTCAGCAGTGCCTAATTCGGATTACTGGTGCCAATGACCCTAACATAAGTGATTTCAGTGGTCAATTTACTATCTATCAATGTCAGAAGACACTTGCCGGAGACCTAAATAATGACTGCTATATAGATTTTCGAGACTTTGCTATCTTGGCTCAAAGCTGGTGCAATTGCGGCAATCCATATGATTCAAATTGTCAATGAAATTTCTTTTACATTGACTGTTATTGCTTGCAGGGCCTCTGTTTAGCCGGGCCGAAACAAATGAACGAAATAAGAATTAAAAAAGAACCCGCTGAAAAAAGAATTATTCGCCTGGATGGCTCACTGCACCGGATAATCCACCGGGGCAGCCCTGCTCCGGGCTGCTGCCGCTTTGAATCCTCTGCTAAAACCTTGCGGGCGGCATCCAGCTGCTCAGCCGAAACTTCAGGATAAACGGTGTTTGCATCGTTAGGTTCCGTCCCAAGGGTGGCCGGTGCAATACGTTCGACGATGCCGGGGTTTTCTTCTAACTGCCTCAGCAGCGCATCGTAGTCGGCATTAAGGGATTCAAGTTTGTTTAAGGTCTCTTCCTCTGACTTCAAAAGTTGTTTGTTTCGATAATACTCAAGCAAATCATCATAGAGGATAGAAACCGCCAGTGCAGCCGTGCCTATGCCGAAAAAAACAACAAACAAAAGTGTTTGCAGGATATTTTGCCTCTGCATAACTCGTCCCTCAGGGTACGGGTCACGAGCGACGAGCCACGAAATTGCCGCCATATCGCGCCGCTGGGCCAAGGTCCTCGTTAATCCTCAGAAGTTGGTTATACTTGCAGATTCTGTCTGTCCTGCACGCTGAGCCCGTCTTGATTTGCCCGACACCGACAGCCACCGCCAAATCCGCAATTGTGGTATCTTCCGTTTCGCCGCTGCGGTGACTTATCACCGCCGTCCAGCCGGCCCTGCGGGCCATATTGATTGCTTCGAACGTCTCTGTCAACGTCCCTATCTGGTTGAGCTTTATCAGTATCGAATTGGCACAGCCCTGCTTTATACCTTTGGCAAGACGCTCGGTATTGGTTACGAACAAATCGTCACCAACCAATTGAATTTTATCGCCTATTTTCTTGTTTAATTTCGCCCAGCCGGCCCAGTCGTCCTCAGCCAGACCATCCTCGATGGAAATAATAGGATATTTACCCACCCACTTCGCCCAGTGCTCAATTAGTGCATCGCTGGATATTTTTTTCTTCGGTGCAGACTTGAAAAATTTGTAGGACTTCGTTTTGCTGTCGAACATCTCGCTCGCAGCCGGGTCCAGAGCGATTGCGATTTGCCTGCCGGCTTTATAACCCGCCTTCTTTATGGCGTCGAGAATTACCTCAAGTGCTTCTTCGTTTGTCTTCAGCGACGGTGCGAATCCGCCTTCATCGCCGACAGAGGTATTATATCCTTTGCCTTTAAGCACGCTTTTGAGTGTATGGAACACCTCTGCGCCCATTCTCAATGCTTCCGGGAAGCTCTCTGCCCCGATGGGCATAACCATAAATTCCTGGAAATCGACGTTATTATCTGCGTGTTTTCCACCGTTGAGGATATTCATCATCGGCACTGGAAGGATATTGGCATCACACCCACCCAGATATCGATAGAACGGCAGACCCACCGAATTAGCGGCTGCCCTTGCAACTGCAAGTGATACACCAAGTATTGCATTGGCTCCGAATTTCCCTTTATTTTTTGTGCCGTCCATTTCAATCATACGCTTGTCTACTTCTTCCTGCGCAAGTGCATTCATCCCGCAAACTTCAGGTGCAATTTTTGTATTCACATTTTTGACTGCTCCGAGAGTGCCTTTTCCCATATATCTTTTTGCGCCGGTATCGCGAAGCTCAACTGCCTCATGAGCGCCTGTGCTCGCTCCGGACGGCACCGCCGCCCGCCCAAAAGAGCCGTCATCCAACAACACATCAACCTCGACAGTCGGATTGCCTCGGCTGTCGAGTATTTCACGTGCCATTACATCAATAATCGTTGTGAACATCTCAAGTCCTTTCTTTATTACTATTCGAATTTCATCTATTCGGTATCTGCCACCTCTACCGGAGCTTACCCATTTTCCCCCTCCACGTCAATACGCTACTGCTTGTTTTTAGTAGTTCCAACGTCCCATCTAATTGGGATTGATTCCCTCAAAAAAGTTTTTGCGACTGACATTTTTTTCTCTGCCAGACCGGTGGTTAATTTCGCCTCGCAGGCTCGGCACTACTATATCGCCCGAAAAAACCCGTTTTACAGGCACAAAAAGACTCTTTTAGCAGGTTGCTACAAAACCGCCCCTCTGCTTTCTTGCGAAAGCAAGACGGGGGGTCAGTTTTTTGCGTTGACAGCCCCTCTGCCGACTGATATAATGGTTTTAGCTTCGGAGGCAACGGCATTTGCCGGTTGGGTGATGTTAAGTGGCTACCGCTCTGCAGGGGCCTTAGTATTACCCCGGCTGGAAGATAAGCCTGGGTTATTGAATTTCAAAAGGAAACAACAATGAAAAGCTCTTTCGTTCGGACGATTTCGGGTATCGTCGGGGGCACAAAACGCTCATCCTTTTTGCTATTAGCGGCTCTTTTGTGTACTCTGGTTTTCTGGCTTGGAGGCTGCTCCCTTCTTGAGCAGCCGGGCGAAACCGCAGACAAGGGACATCGAAGGCATGTGCGAAACCTTTCTCTTAACCAGCAGAATTTGATTTCCGACATAGACATGGCTCTGCTCGCCGACAAACCAAGCAAGCTCACCGACAAAAGAATACTTCCGGACAGCAAAAATTAACAGTTGCACGGACAAGGAAACCTAAACGGCTTTTCCTGTGCTTGGCGGCTTTCAAAGGGATTTGATTTGTGGAAACGCTCATCGATTACTTCAGACGTGTAGGCAGTTATGATTGGTGGGTTGTTGCTATTGAGCTGTTTCTTATCGGCCTGGTAGTTTATTGGGCCGTTGACTTTCTCGAAGGAACTCGTGGGGAAAGATTGTTCCGCGGCGTTATATTCATCCTCATCGCCGGTTTTCTCATCTTAAAGTTGGTTGTCGGCCGGTTTGCATTCGAACGCCTGCAGTATCTCTATAACGGCTTTTTGATTGCCGTTTTGATTATTGCAGTCGCTGCCTTTCAGCCGGAAATCAGAGGTGCTCTTATACGAATAGGACGCACCAGCTTCCTGACACGCTCGTCCCACCTGCTTTCAAGAACCGCCGAAGAGATAATTACTGCCGTAACTGAGCTTGCCGCCGCCAAAACCGGCGCCATTATCGTTATTGAGAGGCGGGTGGCGCTCGGAGAATTTATAGAAACCGGAATCGACCTCGACGCCAGGGTTACAGCCGAATTGCTCAAGACAATTTTTCACTCAGGCACTGCACTTCACGATATGGCCGTTATAATCCGAGGTGACAGAGCTGCGGCCGCCAGCGCACAGTTGCCGCTGGCTGAAGCTGGAAGCATAAATGGTGTTGAGCTTGGCTCCAGGCACCGAGCTGCTATTGGCATAACCACAGGCTCGGATGCCATCTGCCTGGTAGTAAGCGAGGAAACCGGAATCATCTCAATTGCACAAAATGGACTGATGACCAGAGGAGTCAGCGAATCTCAGTTAAGAAAACGCCTAATCAGCACAATGGACGAGATGGCCCCGATTTTTGAGAGGTTCTGGAAATTGTCGAAAAAAAGCAGTAACCAAAAACGCCAGGACGTTGTTTAGTGCGACTTGGCCGGGCGCGTTCGGTAACTTATCAAAATGGTAAAAAAAGTCAAATACAGCAAAACTTTCGCGGTTGCTTTCATAACAGTCTTGATTTGGGTCTGGGCAGACTTGGCCCTCGATGAAAAACTCTCTGTTTCAAACCTTAACATAAATGTTGCCAAATCCACTCCTGCCGGGCTATGGGTAAGCTTCAACGGCGAATCATCCGTTTCTATTGATAAGATGGTTCTTAAAGGTCCGGCCTCGAAGATTACCGATGTAAGACGCAAATTGAATGATGGCTCACTTGTCCTTGAATTCTTTTTGGACCCCGAACAAACCGATGCAGTAAGCGGGCCGGGGGAACACACTATGAATGTCCTTGCCTTCCTCAGACAAAGCGACCAGATAAAGAAACTCGGCCTCACAATCGAATCCTGTCAGCCGGAAACCATCTTGGTAAATGTTATTCCGCTCGATAAAAAGCTGCTGACCATAAAGTGTATAGACGACACACAGAACATTATAAAAGCCGCAGACATTGAGCCGAAACAGCTCGAGGCATTTGTGCCTAAAGACTGGAGCGGGGAAAAACTCACCGCTAACGTGCAGATGACACGAAGGGAAATCGAACAGGCTAGGCTGTCGGCTGTTGAAAAAACTCCTTTCATCAAGCTGGCTGAAGGGCAGATAAGAGAGCTGCAAAGGACTGTGAAAATTACAATGCCGCCTGAAGAAGACCTCCTCGCCGACTATACAATAACTACGGCAAGATTGAGATTTTCATTAAGTCCAAACATCCAGGGAAAATACAAGGTCGTGGTGGACAACCTCGATGAAGTGATACGAACTATTACCATAAGAGCAACCGCTGAGGCAAAAAGAGCCTACGAAAAAATGCCTTATCAGGTCACTTTGGAAATTGATGATGAGGACGCCGCTGCCGCTGAGCCTCTAAGAAGAACCCTTATTTACAACTTCCCTGATGAATATCTCCGCAAAGATGATATCAGGCTAAATCAGCAGCCGGTTACCGCTCGATTTAAGCTGATACCTCTGCCTTCCGCCGAAACTCCGCCTGGCATAGGAAAATAAACCGCAATCCTGATTTGTAATTATAAACTTGTCTTTTTACTTAATGTCCCGTGTTCTCGTTTGCGACTGACCTTCTTACCCTTATGACGGTAGCCAGTGCCGTATATGTAAGGAATATCGCAAGAATTATCAGTATCACCGCTATCGTTGCCAGCAAAATATTGGGCTGCTCGGCGGTGACAAAGCTGTAGGTTTCATATATCAGTGCGGCGACCGTCGTCACAAGCATTATAACAGCCGGGATGGCGGTAAAACCAAACCTGCGATTGCTCGCTAACAGATACAAACTTGCAACGATAAGAACTAAACTGGCGATGAGCTGGTTCGCGGCTCCGAATACCGGCCAGATAGCCTTCCAGTTTCCTAAGGCAAGGGCCCCTGCCAGAACTCCGACAAGAACAGTGGCTGCGTATTTATTCTTCATAAAGCTTATGCCAAACGTCTCGCCGAATAGTTCATTGATTATATAACGGGTAATACGCGTTGCCGTATCAAGTGTTGTCATAACAAAGGTCTTCAGCATTGTGATGCCAATCAGTGTCCCCAGGCTACCGAAAATGACTTCTGTAAGCTGTCCATACCCGGCCCCAAACGCTTTAATCCAACCGCCCTTTTGGAAAAGCTGCTGGTATACCAACCCCTCCATGCCTTCTGGAGCGCTCTTCCAGTACAGACCTGCCGAAACCGCCATAACTGCTAAAACTGCAAGTGCACTTTCCGCAATCATAGCACCGTAGCCGATGACACGAGCATCGCGCATCCGCGGGACCTGCTTTGATGTAGTTCCGCTTGAAACCAGGCTGTGAAACCCGGAAATGGCGCCGCATGCTATGGTAACAAGCATCATAGGCCACATCCAGCCCTCGCTTGAGGCGAAGGCGATAAACACAGGTGCTTTCGTGTCCGGCCGTGTAATAATAAGGCCTAAAAATCCGAAGAACATACCAAGATACAGCACCGCACCGGCAAGATGGTCACGCGGCTGAAGAAGAAGGCTTACAGGTGTTACCGATGCGACCATAGCATAGATAAGAAGAATAACGGTCCAGTAGCTTGCAGCATTTTCAACGCCAAGCTTAATCGGCATATTGTAACCCGTAACAATAAGCCCTATCAGAAGAGCGACCCCGACTAACGAACACCATAAAACACTCAGCCCAACGCGATACATCAAAACACCGATAATCACAGCTACAACAATAAGTCCAAAAGTAGGTATCACAACCGCAGGTGTCGTCGCCAGCGTTGCTCCCGCCACGGCTGCAAAAACCGCCACTACCAGAATCAACGCTAAAAGTGCAAATATACTGAAAAGAATCTTGCTAACTTTTCCCATTACTGACTCAGTAACAGTAGTAATGGATTTACCCTTATTTCTTATCGACATCACAAGTGCGGTGAAATCGTGGACCGCCCCGAAGAAAACTCCCCCTACCACTATCCAGATTACCGCCGGAAGCCATCCCCAGTAAAGGCACGCAATTACAGGCCCTATTATTGGCGCAGCACCGGCAATAGAGGCAAAATGATGACCGAACAGAATCGTCCAGTGTTTGGCCGGCACATAATCAACACCGTCATTCATTTCCACCGATGGCACGGCCTCGTTATCGTCCACGCCCAGCCACTGCTTGACCTTTCGGCTGTAGAATACATATCCCAAAACTAGCAAAAAAAGTGCAACACCTGCAACGAACAGAGAGTTCATTTGCCCGGCTCCTTTACTGTATTATCTGTGTTTTCGTACTAACAGTCTTATCAGCACCTCACCTATCGGCAGCAGCTCCCGCAGCCTGCCCACAAGAAACCTACGATAATTTTCCTCGAAAAGTTCCGGCTTATTCACAAACATCAGGATAGTAACAGGATTAACTGCAACTTGTGTGGCATAGTAAATCTTCCCCCTGCCGCCACCGCCTCGTTTGCCTGTGCTAATCCCTTCTGCTTTTATCATCTCAAACGCCTTATTCAATCTGCCGGTAGGTATCCACGTCGTCGCCTGTTTGAAAATCTCTGCCGACAAATCAACAACGCCCTGAACGTTCTTCGCCTCCGTTGCTGTCGTAAAAGCTATCGGCGCATACTTTAATCCCGGCAGCAGTTTCGTCAAATACTCTTCATACGCACTGGTAACCGTCGTCTCTTTCGCAAGGTCCCACTTGTTGATAACTATAATACAGCTTCTGTATTCATCTGCAATAAATCTGGCGATTTTTTTATCGACCTCCGAAACCTCAGCCGTTGCATCAATCAAAAATAACACTACATCGGCCCGCTGAATCGACTCGGTAGCGCGAACATAGCTGTAAAATTCAATGCTGTCCGCCATCTTACTTTTCTTTCTTATCCCGGCCGTATCAATAACAACAATAGTCCTGCCGTCCTTCTCGAACCGCACGTCGATAGCATCTCTTGTCGTTCCCGGCGTCTCGCTGACAATTACTCGCGCCGTTCCTGCCATAGCATTCACTAAAGTGCTCTTGCCTGCGTTGCGCTTGCCGACTATCGCTATTTTCATCACTGGTTCCGCCGGCCTGGCCGACTCGACACCCGAAAGTCTCTTGAAAATTCTGTCCAGCAACACCTGCTTATTAAGATTGTTGGTCGCCGAAACACATATAAATTCCCCCAATCCCAATTTTAAAAACTCTCCTGCTGCCGGAAACATCCCGGCCGTATCCGCCTTGTTGGCCACCCCAATTACGTCACGCCTGCTTTTGCGCAGAAGCTGCGCTATTTTCTCATCTAACGGCACAATTCCTTCGCGAACATCGACAATAAACAGCACAATATTAGCCGACTCAATCGCCGCAGCAATTTGCTGCTCGATATGCTCGCTTAGCTGCTGGGCATCAACCACCCCGTATCCGCCGGTATCGATAAGCTCGAAATACTTATCGTCCCTTCCGATGATAGTACTCACGCGGTCTCTCGTAACACCTGCTGTCTGCTCGACAATACTTATCCTCTCGCCTGCAAGCGCGTTGAACAGACTGCTTTTACCCACATTCGGCCGACCAATTATCGCAACTACCGGCAGTGCCATCTCTTTACTCTTTCTCTTGTCTTCTGACTCCCGACTACTGCCCCCATTCTAACAGAACAATCCCCCAATTTAAAGTTTCGAAATGTCTGCTCGTTTAGCCATCCCCGAAGCGGTATAATTTATTATTCCAGAGAAACTTGACTAAGGGGGGCGAAAATCCTGAACATTCATCAAGCAATTCATCAAGGTTTAACCTGATTGATTCCCCTACTTTTCCGCCGTTTTACTTTCTTTGCGCCGTTTTTCCCTTGCCAATCTTAATTTTCTACAAATCACCCGTAAATTAGAAAGCCTGCCTAATTAACGCAATGTCTTGCCAAATAAACACTTATGCCAATTAACGCCAAAAGGTTCTTTTGCCAACTAAAAAAATTTATAATTTTTCTTGAACAATAAGAATAATTCCTATATAGTAATTATTATTAATAATGTAAAACTTTTTATTTAATTGCGAAATGTTAAACAAAAAAGACTCAATAGCTTTTTTCAGGGACAGGTGTAAGCAGCACAACCTCAGTATGACCCCGCAACGCATGGCAATATACCAGGAGCTGATTAAGTCGAAAAGCCATCCTGATGCGGATGATATTTTCAGGAGAATCAGGAATATTTTCCCTGACATATCGCTTGATACCGTTTACAGAACGCTCTCCAAATTCACCGAAATCGGTGCTGTTCACATCGTCGAGGGATATGGTGAAGCCAAAAGATACGACCCCGACACAAATAACCACCACCACTTCAGATGCCGTGAATGCAATAAGATAGTGGACTTTCAAAATAAAAGTTACGACAATTTAAGCATCCCTAGGGCATTTCAAAAAAACTTCAAGGTTACTAACATAAAGATAATATTGGAAGGTACGTGTGACAAATGTATCAAAAAATCGTGATATATTTTTTTGAAAATAATTAAGAATAATTACTATTTAAGAACAATTACTAAAAAGGAGACTAAAAATGGCAAAAGTAGCAATTGAAATGGTGAAAAAATCCGGAGTAGACCTGGACAAACTGTTGACTCTTCTGGTAAAAAATGCATCTGCTGAGCTTACCACCTATTACTATTACACAATCCTTCGTGCCAACCTGATAGGTCTGAAAGGCGAAGGAATCAAGGAAATTGCTGAGACGGCAAGGATTGAGGACCGCAATCACTTCGAAGCCCTGATGCCCCGCATCTACGAGCTTGGCGGAAAACTCCCCGACAGTATGAAGGAGTTCCACGATATGTCCGCCTGTCCCCCTGCCAATCTTCCAACAAACCCTGCGGATGCCGAGGCAATACTGACAGTGCTCGTCAACGCCGAAAGATGCGCCGTCAAGGGTTACACCGAAATCTGCAATATGACCGCCGGCAAGGACCACAGAACGTATGACCTGGCTCTCGCAATTCTCAACGAGGAAATCGAGCACGAATCCTGGTTCTCCGAGTTTCTCGGCGAAGGGCCGTCAGGACATTTCCTGCGTCGCGGCGAAACTTCCCCGTTCGTCTCGAAGTTCCTGAAATGACATCGAAAAGGAGGGCCGTCTTTGCCTTTTCAGATGGCCCTTCATGTTTTTTTAAAAATGTAGCCCGTTGTATCAGATAAACGAACAGCATATAATCCGCAGCATATGATGAATTGGATTGAAAATCTCCATCCCGTTCTCCAGGCCCTTGTTGCCGGAATTTTCACCTGGTCTGTGACTGCCGCGGGGGCCGCCGCTGTATTTACCACCAAAAAGGTTAGCCAAAAGATTCTTGATTCTATGTTGGGTTTTGCCGGCGGAGTTATGATTGCCGCCAGTTTCTGGTCGTTATTGGCCCCCGCTATAGAAATGTCTCAGGACCATTATATTGCCCCCTGGATACCCGCCGCAGTGGGTTTTCTACTGGGTACAATCTTCTTAAGACTAATAGATAAAATACTTCCGCATCTTCATATCGGCTTCCCAACGGAAGAAGCGGAAGGTATCAAAACATCCTGGCAGCGCAGCACTTTGCTCGTCACCGCAATAACACTACACAATATCCCTGAGGGGCTGGCTATCGGCGTCGCCTTCGGTGCGGTTGCAGCAGGATTTCCCTCCGCCACTCTTCCTGCCGCTGTTGCCCTGGCAATCGGAATAGGAATCCAGAATTTCCCAGAAGGCTTTGCCGTATCGGTTCCTCTTCGGCGGGAAGGCTTGTCGCGCTTCAAAAGTTTTTGGTATGGCCAGTTATCCGCGATTGTCGAACCTGTTGCCGCCGTGGTCGGCGCCGCCGCTGTCTTGTTGGCCAGGCCTTTATTGCCTTACGCCCTGGCGTTCGCCGCCGGGGCTATGATTTTCGTTGTCGTCGAAGAAGTAATCCCAGAGTCCCAGCGCAATAACAACACGGACTTGGCCACTACCGGATCCATCTTGGGATTTCTGGTTATGATGATTCTCGATGTTGCGTTTGCTTAGATTTACTGCAAAGGCAGTTAAACAGGAGAAAGAACAATGAAACGTTTTTTTAACTGGCAGCTCATCCTCGCTTTGATTCTAATTATTCTATCGGTAATTTTCTATCTGCTCCACTATTTGATTTTCAGAGATGTTCACCACATCTTCATATACCTCATCGGCGACATTGCTTTTCTCTTTGTGGATGTCTTGATAGTTATGCTCGTTCTGCATCGCCTACTTGTCTACAGAGAAAAGCAGTCAATCCTTAAAAAGCTGAATATGGTAATAGGTACCTTTTTCAGCGAAGTTGGAACGGAACTGTTAAAAATATTCTCCCGTTTCGACCCGATGGCCTCTGAAATTGCTCAACAGCTTGTAGTAACAAAAGACTGGTCGAATAAGGATTTTATGAAAATTGGCAGAAGCATAAAAAGACGTCAAAGCAATATCAACAGCAAAAAAGATCCCCTCGATGGAGCAAGGGATTTTTTGGTATCGAAAAGATCGTTTCTGCTCACCCTGCTGGAAAATCCCAACTTGCTCGAGCACGACTCCTTCACGAACTTATTGTGGGCAGTTTTTCACTTAACCGACGAGCTGTCCCACAGGACCGACTTGAAAAAATTGCCCGATTCCGACTATGAGCACTTGGCCGGTGATATAAAAAGGGCATACCATCAATTGCTCATTCAATGGCTGGAATATATGAAACACCTCAAGCACGACTATCCCTATTTGTTTTCATTGGCAATGCGAACGAATCCCTTCGACTCAAACGCCTCAGTCGAAGTAAAGTAGTCCCCAACGAAACTATAACAGCAGACTCGTCAATTACACTCCTGCAGCCAGTATTCTGAGATAACCTTCAAATCTTTCGCATCGACCTTACCGCTGTCATCGATATCGCCGGCGAGATTTACATCGCTTATTTGCCAGTTGCTCGCAAGCACTGCGAAATCGCCGAAATTGACGGTATTGGGGTCGATAAGATTCGGACAGTTTGCATCGATTACACCTTCCCAGCCGGCCAATCTCGCCCAAAGCCACCACGCCGCGTAGGCCTTGCGATTTGCGTTTAAAGGCTGACTGTGAGCAGAGGAACAGTTATACCAGTCGACATCTAAGGTGTGGGAATCCTGCCAATCTATTGCCCAGTTTCTATCGAGCGAGCCGTTGGCGTCACTGTCATAGTCGCAATTATCATTGGCGAGCAGCGGCATATAATTAACTAATCCGTCCGGATCGTAGCTCTCAATATCGGCGAAGTCGTATAATATTTTATCATTAGCTATGCAGTAATCTCTGATTTGCTGATTGCGGATATTCAGGTTACCCGACTGTCCACCTCCATCCAAATGACCGGTCATATAAACAAATTTGACATTAGGATAATCTAACTCTAATTGAGTCATAGGAGCAAGATAAGTATCAATCATTGACTGTTCAGTTCGCCCTGAAACCTGTCCGCACCACGACCATATAATCACATTTGTCTCCGGATGGGTCGTGCCTCTTCCCGTGTTAGAATCAGCAGGACCAAGATAACTTATGGTATTATCTACCCAGTCAGGATAATAGCCGACATCACCGCCCATAGCCCCATCATGCAGGTCCAAATCAGCAGGGTCGCCGTTATGACTCCAGGCATATAAATCCGTCGGATATCCCAGGCCGTTCATAAAGCCCACGAGCCCGGTCATACCTGTCGTCAGCTGACTGCCGTGGGACGTATGTCCGTATGCGATATGCAGCGTTGCCTTTGTCTGCTCGATTGCAATTTGAGGTATGCTGAAAAAATCGGTCGCCGAATTATGGTCTGCTATTATTGGTTGTCCCTGGCAGGCCGTCGCCGCTGTAATTGTCACTGTAAACAGTAAAAATAACTTCTCAAATTTAACCATTTCAACACCTTCTTATTTTATACTTTTAAAAAACCGACTATTTATTGTACCCATTATGCCGTTCATTGTCAAGCGCCGTCTTTTATATCACATCCCCAACCATTTTGAGCTGCTTGAATGTCCCCTGGGTCGGATATTTTCGCTAACGTTATTTGTGCTGTGATTTCAATTTGACAGATGAACTTATGAGGTAACAAAAAATGAAATCTTTATAATCTGCCAAAAAGCAACTGTTGGACGATGAAATCACCACCGCCCTGTGGAATTGTTGCATATTAAAAATTTCTTGACTGCGAGTAACAAAAATAATACACTATTAGAAGAAACAAAGTGGAGTTTGCGATGATTAAAATTAAATGCGGAAGTTGTGGCCGGATATTAGGAGTTCCTGAAAAGTTTGCCGGAAAGCGCATTCATTGCCCCAAATGCAAGGCAAGTATTAATGTTCCCGCCCCCACTGAAAGTGGCGGCACTCAGCAGGAAACAATCAAATTCCACTGCCCTAAATGCAGCCAGAAAATCGGGCTTCCTGCAAATTATGCCGGCAAACAGGTCCGATGCGCAAAATGCAGGAATCTCCTCCGGGTCCCAGACCATTCGACTTCGTCAAAACCCTCCCCTGTTCCAGCCGGGGAAAGTCCGCAAATAGACAATTTTAATCCTTTTGCCGACCTGCCTGATTCCGAACTGCTCCAGCTAAAACCACTGAATGGCCCTGCTCAAGACCCGCTGAAACTAAGCCCGCTCAAAGAGCCGTCCAAAGGCGGCGACTTTACCGATATACCTGGCCTCACGAAAGCATCTGGAGGTGCAAGCTATGCAGTCTCGGATTCGATGGGACACTCGACCGGATTGAACATTGATAATACGCCGTTGGCCCTCTTAGCCAGCGTCATTTTTGTTATTATTGGAGGTATGGCCTGGGGACTTATTGCCAAATATGCGCATATGGAACTGGGGCTTGTCGCCTGGGCCATTGGTGTGCTCGCCGGTTTAGGGGTATATTGGTTTACCGCCAGCCGAGGTGTTTTGCTGGGTATAGCCGTCGCTCTCATTGCCTTCTTCGGAATACTCTGCGGAAAGTATTTCATCGCCAAATGGTACTATATGCCTAAGCTGATGGCTGAATTCAGAAAAAAAGATGCGCCCAGTTTTATAGACCCAAACAACATCAAGCTTTCACAGCAGGACATAAAGCGAATTATGGCCAATCCGGGTCAGATGTTTGGACTTGTCGCTATGCAGCTCGCAGATGACGGAGAAATCACAAAAGAGGACGCCGATTATTTTGTTATGGGCAAGTTCGGCAATATCTTCTGGACCGATGACCGGCAAAGCGAAAAACCTAAAAAAACCGAACGCGAGGAAACAGAAAGCAAGCATAAGGAGCAGGAATCAAAGGTCTATAAGTGCCTCGCCGAGTGGGACGAACAAAAAAAAACCGATGCAATCAAAACTCAGTACCCGAAAATGATGAAGAAATATACTGATGCCTTTACCAAAAGCCGAGTTATGAACGTAATCGGATTCGCCGTCGCATATATCGCCGCATTTTCAATCTTCGACCTGATATGGTTTCCGCTCACAATGGTCACCGCATATAAGTTCGGCACAGGTGAAAGCGGCTGACAATCTAAATCACACCCCCCGCCCCGTCTAATTGCTCACCCTGTCTATAGAAGCAAAAGGACGATCACATGATTGCTCTATCCGGAAATCATGGCAATAACCGTACTCAAATCTTGACATCTCCTGCTAAATATACTATAATTCCAGCTAAAGGTTTTCTATATTATATAAATGAAGATTAGAAACAAAACATACTTGGCCTTTCTCATACCGTTTATGGCCATCACCAGGATACTGCTTGGTGCTGTGGAATTACCGCAATTCCTTCCCTCGTATTATTCGCCTGCGTTTGATTTAGGCCCAAAAAAACTTGCCTTTGTACAACACACTGACACTGATGACGGCGAAGCGACCATATACGAAACGCAAGATAAGTCACTCAGGCTTACTGTGGAAAACGTTAAATGTGATTACCCAAAATGCAGGACAATTCTCATTAATATCCTCGCTACTTTGAATATCGTAATAAAAAACAATTCTGGAAGGTTTGTAGAGATTACTGATTCAGAGGCCTGTGCCGAAATTATTGAGGACAAGGCAAATCAGCTCGTGCTCATATATACCCTGCCGGCATCTGTTCAGGTTTGGACATATCGAATGTCAGGGACCGGAAGTGAACAAGTTACACCTAAGTACAAGCAGGTCCGCCGATTCGTTGACAGGCAGCGATATGAACAGGCTTTCGAGGGCGGCAATATCGATATGGGCCACTGGGGAATGCAGATTTATCGCTACGCAAACCAGTTGTATAAGGATGGCCAAAAGGAACAATCGCTTACCGTCTTAAAGAACCTTCTTGCCACGATGCCCTTCAATTACAAAGCGCATTTGGACTTCATAAAGAGAACCGATGACTCGGCCTCAGCTGCAAATAGCGCCGAAATCGTTTTTAAAAACGCTGAAGACCGCGAGCTTATCGCGCAGGCTGCAAAATACCTGGGCAAAGACGTCGCCAGTCTCGATTCCATACCACTGCTGGACAAGAACGAAACAGGCCTTCAGCTTATCCTTGTGCCTTTGCCGCCGTGCAGTCTGGATTTCATAGAAGAGGCTGCAAAAACATACCGGCAAATCACCGATATTCCCGTAAAAATCAGACGATTGCGAGAAACCTGGAAATGGAAATCTCCGAAGCGTTTCGCGCGACAGCGGACAATTCAGAGCATACTCATCAAATTAAAAGGTGCGAACACCGACTTCACAGGATGGACAAAGGACAGGTATATCGAAGAGTTACAAAAAGCAGTCGAGACAGAGGATGCATTGTTGAAGTACCGCGTTAATAACCTTATCAACAAGGCTAAAGAAGAACCGGGGCAGTACTTAATCGACCCCTATCTGGACCGATTTTGCGACATAATTGCTGAATACCGTAGCGCCGATAGCAATACTATGTATGTGGGAATTACCGAAACAAACATCTATTCAGACAATAATAACTTTGTCTTCAGCTCGGGTAGAACAAGCGGCAAATCACCGGCAAGCATCTTGTCTTACTATATGATGTTGGCCAAAACTCTTGACGAAGAATTCGAGTCTCGGCAGCGTCTCACGGAAAGAATCGCAAAGGAGCTTGTTCCAGCCAGTCTGAAACAGCTGGGTATTCCTCGCAGCACCGACCCGACTTGTCCGTATTCCTATTCGAGCGGTGTCCCAAGACTCGACCAAAAGACCTTGAAGCTATCCAGCCAGGTCAGGCGAGCACTGCGGAAATTAAAAGAGCCGACGAGCAGGAAATGAAATCTTTTTGGTCTGCCAAAAAGTTGCTGTTGACCGCTTTTTTTCTTCTATTCGCGCTTTCAATCCTGAAAATCGTCTTGGTGCTGACGGCCAAGCCGAAGATTACTGTTGACTACGTAGCCGAATACAACAGAATCACCCGCCCAGCAAATTACGACCCGAACGAAAACGCCGCCCCGTATTACCAAAAGGCCTTTGACGCTTTTATAGAAATGCCCGAAGATCTGAGGAATCCGTATATAAACTGGCCCACCGATTTTAACAGCACCGAACAGGACCTGCTCGAAAACTGGCTCGCCTCGAACTCGCAGGCCTTCGAATTCTTTCAAATAGCAGCTAATAAGCCCTATTACTGGCTGGAAAGATACACAGATGAAGACAACAATATGTTGTTATTCATACTGTTTCACGATTTAAAACCGCTGAAACATCTGTCCGAGGCGCTTTTATGGAATGCCAAACTGGTCGCTTCTAAAGGCCGGCCGCAAATTGCATTTGAAAATATTATCGACTGCTACAAGGCGGGATACCAAAAATGCAGAACACCCACTTCCGCAATAGAGCAGCTTGCAGGGATGAGACTTAAAAAAGTTGCTGTAGACAGTACACTGCTTATTCTGAATAGAAAACAAGTTGATAGTTCGGATTTGAAATTGTTTCAATACACATTGCAGGAACAATTGGATAAAGACGCTTACACCCTCGACTTCGAGGTAGAGAAAATGGTTTTATATGATATCCTGCAGATGACATTTGTTGACAACAGCAGGGGCACAGGCCGATTGTCTTGTACTATGATTAAATACTTCCAAACCATGTGCGGCTGGGAGGAAAATTTAAAGTTAACGTGCAAATTACTTTTTAATTGCTTTTTCGGCCTTACAAGAAACGATATGGTAATTCGTATCGAGGAAAAATTTGCTTCATTTGATGTCTTGAAAACCAAAACACCCTGGCAGCTTCATAAAGATGACCCGGCTTATTTTGAAAGATCTGATATGTCTTACTGCGACAACTGCGATGGTTTTGTTCTCGCTGATTTTTTCCCTCCCACCTACGATATTTTTAACAGTTACTATAAGGTAAAAACCGACGGCAAGGCCCTGCTCGCTGTTCTCGCAATATTACGTTTCAAAGCAGATAATCATCGACTTCCCGCAGCCCTTGTAGAGCTTACTGACACCGGTTACCTTAAATGTTTTCCGATGGACCCATACAGCGATGGCCCGTTGGTTTATAAACCTGCTGGAGACAGCTTCAAACTTTATAGCGTCGGAGAAGATCTCGTGGACGATGGTGGTTCAAATGAAGTTAAGACAAGACAGGGACCAAGATTAAGAGAAATAACGTTTGGTACCGGTTTACGTTCACCTGATATTGTTTACTGGCCCGTCAAAGAATTAAAAGACCTGATGCACAAACCGACTCCAAAGTGAATCCGCATCGAGCTTTCTAAGCAGATATTTTTTTCGCGTGCTCCCCTATACTACTGAACGTATTACGCCCCCTGCCCGCTGGCAGCTTTGCGCACTCTTATACCAAAAATTAACCTGTTGTTATTCGGCTTCATAAGACTTAAGCCAGTGTTCCGTTAAGATGTTAAGGTCATGGAAATTAACCACGCCATCCGCATTGATGTCTGCTCTTATGAATCCTTCTCCTGGCTCAACAGGCAACTCGTGTGGCTCAATATTCGAACCTAACCACAACAGTAAATCCTCTAATCTGTTAATGCTCGTTTGAAGACCTGTATTGCATAACCTCTCTCGCCAAATTGCCGAGCCAAGCTGTAATCTGGCCTCAAACATATCCTGCGGGGTTAGACCGAGTTCAGGAAGTAACTCACGGCTCGCTTTTTCTTTCTCTAAGGCAGCTGTGATAAACTGATACGCTTGAAGCTTATCTTCTATAGCACCTTCCAAATAGCTTTCAAAAAGCCCGTAAGTTGTACAAATACCTATTGGCGCATCGGAAACAATCCAGATCGGGTCGCTATTATCAGGATTTATTGTAGAACCCAACGTGGCGTCATTGCCGTAGATAGATAAGTCTTTTGCTTGCTGGCCTTGTCCTTCATCTAAATCCCAGTAACCGACCATATTAGGGTCATTAACATCCGGCCTTGTATGCATTAGCTCTTGAATTTCCTCAGCTGATAAAGCCCTGTCGTAGATGCGGATGTCGTCGATTTTGCCGTCGAAATAGCCTGTTAGCGCGTTCGGATTTGTTCTTCTCGCTCCTATTGTTGTAATCTCTGTTGTGGAAGGATTGGCAGTTGTTGAACCACTTTGACGTAAGCTGCCATTAACATAAACCTTAACATAGTCGCTACTTTTTCTTGTAACAGCAATATGACGCCAATTGTCATCATTAATTGCTAAAGTGTCATCCAGATCGAGAGAAACGCTGCTGTCCCTGATTACAAGGCCTACCGCATTATATTCATTGAGGTAAATGTTTGCGACCCATTGGTTTTTACCTGACAACTGTTCCGTTGCTCTTCTGTCGAAGATTGCCTTTTGATTCCATTTTGCCGTCCCAGTTTGGCTGGTCCTGACCCACAAAGATATCGTGTAATTTGCTGTGCTTCCATCAATGCTTCTCATAGATGTGCTGTCATTGACCTGAACGTAGTCCCCGCTACCGTCAAAATCCAATGCATATCCAGAGGGACAGACAGGAAAGATAGTAACCGCCTTCTCGGCCTCGACGGTATTATCCTCGCTATATTGGGCATAAATAGTAATATCTTGGGTCTTATCAATTTCTCCGGTCTCCAGCAGGCCGGCATCTATACTTGCAACTGTGTTCGGCTCAACCGACCAAACAACCAAATCTGTTACGTCTATGGTACTGTTATTATCGTAAGCAATCGCTGTGTATTGCGCCCGAAAATCCTCCGCCACCTTATTAGGCCCAACTATTTCAAGACCTACCAAATTGTGCAAACCTTCCTCATAAAGCTGCTCTATTTCTTCCGCAGATAAGGCCCGGTCATAAACACGCACGTCATCGATTGCACCATTGAAAAAGCCCTTATTCTGCCCGAAATACCTGTGTCTCCCAATATCAACATAGTCTATCGAGGTAATATAATCTCCTGTCTGGTCATTTGGAATACTGTCTACTTCAACTCCATCTATATAAAAGATAAAGTCATTTAAATCGACTGTCATAGCATAATGGTGCCATTGGTTATAATTTCTCTTTGGATAATCCAAACTCTGGCCGCCGGGACCTGGATTGCCACTACTTCTAATATATGCTTTTGCAACAGGGTTACTACTGCTTGCTTCTGTGCAAAGCACTATAGTGGATTTGGCAGTAGTTGAGGCATCATCATCTCTTTGCTGAAATACCGCGTTTGTGCCATTTTCACCGCCCCCTAATCCTTGGTGGTTGGCCCAGGCTGCGATTGTAAACTTTGTTGTTGTGACAGCATTTTGTGCAAGAGAGACATAATCTCCGCTGCCGTCAAAGCTCAGGCACACCCCCCGACAGGGGTCGTTGAACCACGCTGCACCGCTTATCGTGCCATCATTACTACCTGCTGAATCATAAGCTGTGCTACCGCTGCCCTCATCGAACTTCCAGTGAGCAACTAAGTCGCCCGCCCCTTGATTATAAAGCTCTTCAATTTCTTCCGCAGATAAAGCCCTGTCGTAAACGCGAACATCGTCGATTGTGCCATCGGATGAGTTCTTTCCACCTATTTGCAAAGCGTAGTTATTAGTTTTTATTGTTCCCTGACTGGCAGTATGGCTGGCATCCGGAACACCATCTACATACATTTTCAAACCATCGGCATCCGTGGTTCCGTCCCACGTAGCAGCAATGTGGTACCATACACCTGTTTCCCAGTCATCTTTCTCTGATACTACCCTGTCCCAGTTTGTATTGTCTCCGTAGTTTCCTGTCCCTGAGCCTCCAATACCGTTGGCCTTTTGGAAAATAAGTCTAAAATTCCCGTCAGTATAAACGGTGTGTGCATAAAAAGTAAGACGGTAACCGCCGCCAGAGTAACCGCCGCCGCTGGCTATTTTTCCAACAACGGCTTGGTTATTTACATTATCATCCAACTTGACCCATGCACTGACCGTAATTGCACCGGAAATATCTAAACTGCTGTCATCAGGAACTGAAACGTAGTCCTCAACGCCATTAAAATCTAACGCTCCATTTATTATACCCGTTACCCAGATAGGGCCGTCAATCAGTGTTCCATCGTTATCACCGGCCGAGTCGTATGCTGTGCTTCCGCTGCCCTCATCGAACTTCCACCATCTGACAGGATTAGGGTCAAAATCCTTGGATAAATTGTATATGTATGCTGCGCCGCTGGCGTCTCCGTTGTCATCATCAAAAGGAGCACCGATGATATAGCGGCCATCACTGATACCCACTGAAGCCCCACCGGCTGGAAGGCGGCTTTCTTTCCAGCTTGCACTATCCCATTCAAATACGTATGTTGGGGCTATAGTACAGGTGTCATCATTGATAGCCACAGAACAGCCGAAGTGCCCGGAGCTGTGCCCGTCCGAGGCAGTCAATTTTGCCTGTTGGAACCAGTCTGTGCCATTCCATTCGAATATGTATGCCGAGCCACTGTTGGCTCCTTTGTCATCATCATTCTCGGCCCCGGCAATACAGCGGTTACCGCTAATACTCACTGACCTGCCGAGGTCATCACCCCATTCCCCATCCGAGGCCATTAGTTTGGACTCTTGAATCCAGTCGGAACCATCCCATTTGAATATGTATGCCGCACCTTCTGCGGGGAAATTGCCGTCACTGAAAGGTGATCCGACAATGCAGCGGTCATCACTGATATCCACAGAATAGCCGAAGCTGTCCCCATCCGGATCCGCCAATTTAGCCTGCTCAATCCATTCCGAACCGTTCCATTCAAATATGTATACCGCACCATTACTGCTACTGTAAGGTGCTCCAACAACAAGGCGGTCACCTTTAATACACACGGACCAGGCGAAGTAATCCCCACCGGTTGAATCTGATGCTTTCAATTTTGCCGTCTGAGTCCAGGCCGAACCGTTCCATTCGAATATGTATGCCGAGCCGCTACCATATGACATATCTGTTTCGTGATAAGACCCAATGACACAGCGGTCACCATCAATGCTAACGTCACGACCGAAGTAATGCCAGAAATTGGCATCCGATTCAGTCAGTTTTGCCTGCTGAATCCAGTTTGTTCCGTCCCATTCGAATATATATGCTGAGCCGCTGATTGGTCCGCTATGGTCATCGAAAGGAGCCCCGACAACACATTGGTCGCCGTCAATATCTACGGCGCTACCGAATTTATCACCAGTTGTCCCATCCGAGGCTTTAATTTTGAATTCATTCATTGCCTGGCAGAGTTGATATAATGATAGTAGAACAATAAGTGAGCAGATGATTTTTGAAAATCCCGAATTACCCATTTTTGTTTCCTCCAGAAATAGCTTAATCCTTTAATTATCATTTACAACAATATGCCCAAAAAGTCAAGAAAAAACTATCATTTTTAGGGTAATTAGGAAACGCCTCTCCACTTGGTAGAAGTTTTCGGTGCACCTCTCCTCATTTTTCACAATTCCTCCTGCTCTGCTTTCCCCACACCGCCTGCCCTGTGGGTTTGCCTGGGAAGTTTCGGTGCAGGTATGATTGTGAGATAAAAAAATGCCGCAGGTGAAATACCTGAGGCATTTTAATTCTTTATTTAAATTCGACAATAACTTTATTTACCTGCCAGCCAGTTATCGCACAGCTCCTTCAAATCATAATAATCCACTACCCAGTCTCTGTTAAAGTCGGCCCTGGCACACCGGCAGGGCCAGCAATCGTCTTCCAGCCAGTATGCGGCGAATAAGCTGTAGTCTACGAAGTCCACATCGTTGTCGAAATCGAGGTCACCCGGATTTAGACTGAGGCCGAAAATATATGCCGAGCCGGAGGCATCGCCGTTGTCATCGTCCTGGCGTGCCCCGACGACGGCGGTATCACCGCTAATGCCGACGGACCGGCCAAACCGGTCATCCGCTGCACCGTCGGAGGCAAGCAGTTTCCTTTCCTCGACCCAGTTTGAACCGTCGAAACGAAAGATATACGCCGAGCCGGAGTAGTTGCCGTTGTCGTTGTCGCCGTATGCCCCGATGACAGCGGTATCGCCGGAAATGCTGACGGACCAACCGAAGAGGTCTCCCACATTACCATCGGATGCTAAGAGTTTCGCCTCCTCGACCCAGCCTGATCCATTGAACCGAAAGATATACGTCGAGCCGTTGGCGTCATCAGCGTATGCTCCGATTACGGCAGTGTCGCCTGATATGCTGACGGACCAGCCAAATCGGTCAGCTACAGCACCGTCGGAAGCTAAGAGTTTCGCCTCTTGCACCCAGATTGAGCCATTGAAACGAAAGATATATGCCGAGCCGATTTCGTTGTTGTCCCCGTATGCCCCGATGACAGCGGTATCACCGAAAATGCCGGCGGAACAGCCGAACCAGTCATCCGCTGCACCATCGGAGGCAACAAGTTTCGCTTCTTCGCCCCAGCTTGAGCCGTTGAATCGGAAGATATACGCCGAGCCGGAGAAGTTGCCGTTGTCGTCGTCGCCCCCTGTCCCGATGACGGCGACATCACCAGAAATGCTAACGGAATAGCCGAACCAGTCATAAGCCGCACCGTCGGAGGCAACCAGTTTCGCTTCCTCGACCCAGTTTGAGCCGCTGAAACGAAAGATATACGCCGAGCCGGAGTTTTCGCCGTTGTCGTCATCCCACTCTGCCCCAATGACGGCAGTATCCCCAGAAACGCCGACAGAGTAACCGAAGCGGTCAGCCACCACAACATCAGACGCGAGAAGTTTTGCTTCTTCGAACCAGCTTGAGCCGTCGAACCGGAAAATATACGCTGAGCCATTAGGTTCGAGGTTTACGTCGCCTTCCCCGATGATGGCAGTGTCACCGGAAATGCCGATGGAGCGTCCGAAGTAGTCTCTCGCCGTACCATCAGAGGCGAGCAGTTTCTCTTCCCACGTCGAACCTTCAAGGCCGAATATATATGCCGAACCGGCATATTTTGTGAATGACCCGATGACGATATTATCGCCACAAATGCCGACGGAGAAACCCAACCAGTCCTGTGGTGTGCCGTCGGAGGCAAGCAACTTCGCCTCCTCGACCCAGCTTGAGCCGTTGAACCGAAAGATATATGCCGAGCCTGATTGATCTCCGTTTTCAGTGTCTTCTGGTGCCCCGATGACGGCGGTATCACCCTAAATGCCGACGGACCAGCCGAAGTAGTCGTCCTCCGCACCGTCGGAGGCGAGCAGTTTCGCCTCCTGCACCCAGCTTGAGCCGTTGAAACGAAAGATATACGACGAGCCGGAGTCGTTGCCGTTGTCGTCGTCACCAACTGCCCCGATAACGGCGGTATCGCCCCAAATGCCGACAGATATGCCGAAAGAGTCATGCGCCGCGCCGTCGGAGGCGAGAAGTTTCGCTTCCTCGATCCAGTTTGAGCCGTTGAACCGGAATATATACGCCGAGCCGGAGTATTCGCCGTTATCATCATCGCCAGATGCCCCGATAACAGCAGCATCGCCGGAAATGCCGACGGATTGGCCGAGCGCTCCATCGGAGGCGAGCAGTTTCGACTCCTGAACCCAGCTTGAGCCGTTGAACCTAAAGATATACGCAGAGCCGTTAGATGCCCCGATAACAGCAGCATCGCCGGAAATGCCGACGGATTGGCCGAGCGCT
>CAZCIR010000003.1:59302-94247 GCA_964499145.1 uncultured Pirellulales bacterium
GCAGTTTCGACTCCTGAACCCAGCTTGAGCCGTTGAACCTAAAGATATACGCAGAACCGTTAGATGCCCCGATAACAGCAGTATCTCCGGAAATACCGACGGAGATGCCGAAATAGTCATTCGCCGCGCCGTCGGATGCGAGTAATTTCGCCTCCTGCACCCAGTTCGAGCCGTTGAAACGAAAGATATATGCCGAGCCGGAGTCACTGCCGTTGTCGTCGTCCCTGTATGCTCCGATGACTGTGGTATCACCGGATACACTTACGGAGTAGCCGAACCAGTCATCTTGCGCACCGTCGGAAGCGAGCAGCTTGGCAAGCTCGCAATCAGCAAAGGCCGAACTGTTCCACACCGTCCCCAGCACAGCCAGGCACACCAGCACCGCAAAATAATTCCTAAGATTAAAATGTGATTCCATTGTCTTCTCCTTTCAAAACAAACTGTTCACCTAATATCTACAAAATATTCTTTCACAACCACGGCCTGTCTTTTCATTGGCCTCGCCTCCTTTCAAAATTTGTTTATCTAAACAGCGCAGAAATTCTGCACCGTCAGCGCTTTATAAATCCTTTAAGAACCGAAATGATAATTTGCACTTCTCCGACACCACTACCTCCAGCGTTTTTTAAGGGTGTTGGAAAACAATAACCGCTATTGCGTCATTTATTATCTGTCCTTGCACTCCCTTGTCAAGAACATTTTTTGAGGATTCCCAAATTCGAAATTCCACCCTGTCTGGAAAATTTGCTCCTCCTAAAACAGCCCGTACAACAGAAAAATGGTGTTAATTTGGAGAACTTTGTGCCCCTTTACCTTTATCCCCCTGTGTTTTCGTTGCGTCCAAAATTTTCGAATATTCTTGAATGTTTTGCATCAACTTTCGAATATTTCTACTCAGTTTTCGAAGGTTTCTATACATTTTTCGAACGTTTCTATACTGGTTTCGAACGTTTTCGAATATTTTCCATCATATGCCCGTAAACTAGCACCGTTGCCCCCTTTCGAGCCATTTTATGAAAAAATTTGATCGGTTTTCCCTTTGCCTATCTTGCCCAATCTTACCATCTTAACACCCCCTTTTTTACTATAATTATGAATAATTCCCATCCAATTTCCGATATATACAAAATGGATTCAGTCACAATAAGTCCGCCTCAAACCAAGCAATGCCCGTTCTGCGCCGAGACCATCCAAGCCGCAGCAGTCAAATGCCGTTTCTGTGGAGAATTTCTTAACACCAATAAAGCCAAGGCTTTACAGTCCGGTGTCATACCCGATTCTCAACCAGCCGATGATAATAAACCCACCGGCAGCGTCCTTTTCGAAGGCAGTCCTTCCCTCTGGGCAATAACCGCAACGGCAGCCAGAGCTGCGATTATCTTCGTCTTTGCAGTCTTTTTAATGTTTTTTCCTCTCGAACATCTTTCAATCTTTCAACCATCCCAATCCCTTGTCAATCCGGAGGTTACGTCGTCTACCGGCGACGCAACAACACCGGCCTCGGAACCTGAAAGCGCCGAAAATACCGCAGAAGAATCATCAAAGCTAGAACTTAACAGGCAGCAGCTTTCATTATTCCGCAGGTATCGGATTCTCGCAGGCTTCGCCCTTATAATGCTCGTTATGTGCATAATTGCGACAAAGATAGCCCAGCTAAAAATGACCCGCTATGAGGTCTCCGCCGACCGAATCGAGTGGAGCAGAGGTCTTCTCGATAGAAAAGTGGACAATTTGGATATGTTTCGAGTAATTGACTTGAAACTTCGCAGAAGCCTGCTCGACTGTATTGTTAGCGTAGGCTCGGTGACAATAATCACGACTGACAAAACTGACCCCGAATTTACCTTTGAAAAAATCCGAAACCCCCGCAAACTCTACGATGCCATCAAGAAAGCCAGCCTTGACGCCGACCGCAGAGGCAATGTCATCCACGTCGAATAATTTACCACTTAACCACGAACAATAAACCATAAACCCCCCTATTCATATTGAAATACCTCTTCTAACGGCACGTTGAATGCCTCAGCTATTTTGAATGCCAGCATTAGCGATGGCGAATACTTATCCGCCTCGATAGCGATTATTGTCTGCCGCGTGACGCCAGCTTTGTCAGCCAACTGCTGCTGTGTCATTTCGTCGTTTTCAAACCGCAGCCTGCGAACCTGGTTCTTTAATTCACTTTTTGCCATATCTGTACTCAATTAGGGTCCATAAGGATTTTGTTATTACAAAGGTAAACAATGCTCCAAAAACCGTTCCTACTAATACTCCTACCGGTACCGAACCTCTCGGCCCAACTTCAAAAACCTGTAGTAAACACTGCGCAATTAAACAACAAAAGCTTACAAAGCTGGCAAAAAACAACGCTCTCATTCTAATTAAAGCATCACGCTCATCGAAGTCGACACGGTCATGTTTCCTCCGAAAAAACAGGGGCAGGGTTCCCACAAGAACACCCATACCCAATAAGACTACCAACATCAACTTAACTGCTTCTATGATGGCGAGCAACACGACTAAGACCGCACCTGCTGCCATCACAGCCAAACTAAACCACGCTATTTTTTGTGCCTTATTCATGATTTTTCTCCTTTGCTCCTCCAGCCGTATTGAACCAGAATCGCTATAGATTCCACAGCTATCCAAACGCCTCCTCCTGCACATACTGTTAAAAGCAAAACAAGAGGATAGAGGAGTATGCCTCTGGGTCCGACCGCAAAGAAACAAATCATTATTTCTACAGTTATAGCTACAGTCGTAGCCAAAAAGAATGCCCACAGCCCCACATACTGAGATTTTTTGTGAATTTGCATGTCGCGTTCATCGAAATCAAGCTGTTTGGATTTTTTTCGAAAAATAAGTTTCGATATCGCCACTAAAACCAATGAAGGAATAATTACCAGCGACAAGGGGGTGGGAGGTGTTGCAACCCGCCGAAATGACATTGCTATTGCTAATACGAAGCAGGCTATAAGACATATGGTCATTACAATCAGATTGAACCATGCGATTTTCTGCCACCTGTTCATGATTTTTCTCCTTTATTTCCCCGACCGTACTGAATCAAAACTGCAGCGCTGTATATGAATATAGCGGCCATAAAGATGCAGAAATCTACGAGTGATAAGACCCAAATAGGAATGCAGCCGCTATAACCGACAATAAACCGCGGTATAATACAGCTTGCAGCCAACAATAGCCAGGTCGAAACGAAGGAAATCAATACAGCTCTTTTTATAATCAAGCTATCACGCTCATCTGACTCGACTTCTGCCGGGCTTTGTTTTTTGAAAAGAAAAATTAAGTAAGGCACAAGAAGGCAAAAAAGAATTAATGCAATAAATCTGTGAAAAGAAGTAAAAAAGCTTTTCAAAACGACTATTTCGGTAAATAGTAGGATGCCGAAAACAATAAGGAATAATGAAACTGCTAACATACCCCACGCGCTTCTTTGTGTATTATTCATGATTTTTCTCCTTTGCCTCCCCGAACGTACTGAATTAAAACCGCCAGCGACCGCGCAAAAGCTTGAAACAGTCCAGCTACACAAAGCAGCCCGGGAAACCACGTCGTTGGAATTCTTGCCTCCGGGTCTATCATAAGAGGGACAAAGGAAGTTAGAATTACGACCAAGTACACTGCACCGAAGCCAGCTAAGTCGGCATTTTTCCCAATGATTTTGTCTCGTTCGTCACATTTAACAGGCCCTTTATCCTTTTTAATAAAGTGAAGCGATAAAATCACGGCACAGAATCCAATAATACCTGCCAAAGCAAAAGGTATCTTGGGAACACCCGAACCAAATTGTCGCATCAGGATTCCTGTAATCCCAAGTAACAAGCCCACCGGTGCGACGATTATCACCATCACAGCTATTTTCTGTTCTCTATTCATGATTTTTCCTCCCAAGACCGTACTCGCAAAGAATCGTAAGCGAGTAGAAAAAAAAGTGGGTGATACAGGCCCCAATAAAGATTTGCGGCAGCCACTTGACGGAAATTGTGGCTTTAGGACCCAGCACCAAAAATGGTATCATGCACGCCAGGCCGACAAATAGATAAGCCAACGCAAATCCCGCCACCGCCGCGCGTTTCTGTATGAGCTTGTCACGCTCATCAAAGGTTACTTGGCCTTTGTCCTTTTTGAAAATTAAGGGAGAAAAACCTCCGAGGCCAGCAATGCCCATAAATGCCAAACCCCTGAGAGCTTCAGGCATACCGACCCTTCGATACAAAATGATAATTGCGACAGTGCTGACGACCACCGCTGCCAGAATTGTAACAACTGAAGACAGTGCAACTTTCTGTTCTCTATTCATGACTTTCCTCCTTTATTACTCCGGCCGTACTGAATCAGTGCCGCGAAAGAGGATATGAGGATCCATACAAAAGCAGCTAAGTAAACTAAAACTCCTATCTGCACCGTCTTAACCGATCCCATTCTTGTAACAATACCCAAAAACTGACTTGCAGCGCCTAAAAAGATGAAGACCCCCACTATGCCAACAGCATTAGCTTTGCGGTCAATCAGCTTGTCTCGTTCATCGAAATTCTTCTTTGGAAACCGTGCTCCAATAATAACCATCAAAATCAACGGAACCGCAAGAAGTAGGCTCAATAATCTGAAGGTCATATGGTGATTAGTATTCGCTATATCTAACTGCATTATCTTCAAGAGTGTAATTACCACAGCCCCGAAACATATCCCCGCAAGAGATATTACAAGAGAAAGCCAGGTTCTTTTTTGTGCTTTGTTCATGATTTTTCTCCTTTATTCCCTCTGCTGTACTGAACCAGAATCACCACAGAGTAAACCAGCATAACGATAATGAACACACCGAGAAGAATAACCGGCAGCACACAAACAGGGATAGACCCTTCGGGTCCAACAATAAGCCACGGAATTGTACACGTAGCAATAAAAAAGCCCCAAAGCGAAAAATAACAAGTGTGCATAGCTCTTTTTTTAATCAGTTTATCACGCTCATCTAAGTCAACCTCAACTGGGCTTTGCCTTTTCCGTAAGAAGATAAGGGATAACCCCATAAGGCCGTAAGTGAGCAAAAACCAGAACCAACTAAGAGTTCTTGGCCATTTGGCTACGACAGCTATGGTAACAACCATTGCGAGAAGCAACGCTGACATTGTTAGAGAAAACAACGCATTTTTCTGTGTTTTATTCACTTCCTTTACCTCCCCAGCCGTATTGAATCAAAGTGGCCAAACTTTGCACAATAAGGAAAACTACAATGCCTCCGATAATCACCATCGGCATCAAATTCACCGAGATGGAGCGACTCGGGCCGGCAGATAACCAGGCATAGATACATGCGGCAATAAAATAAAGCCAAAGCGCCACGTATGCGGTCAAAGTAGCTCTTATGAGAATCAACTGGTCTCGTTCATCAAATTTTGTTGTCTTGCTTTTGTTACAGAGTAAGAGGAACAGCCACGATAATCCGCCTATAATAGTCGAAAAAGCAAAACCGGATAGAAACAGCAGAGAAGGCCCTTCAAGGTAAACGAGTAATACAGGTAATTGGCCGAAAATTAACCAAATCGGCGCAAAAAATAACAGCGAAATCCAAGCGTTTCTTTGCCATATATTCATGATTTTTCTCCTTTTTCACTACAATAACCCATATATGTATATTATATCGAACATAATGTAAAATATATATTACTTTTTGTCAAGTATTTTTTACAAATTTTTGCAAATTTTTTTGTCCTGAGTGTAGTTGGTGTAGTTGGTAAGTTAAAATGGGGAATTGTGCAAAATGAAATGGAGAAACGTAGAGCGCAGAAAAATTCCGTCGGCCTTCGACGGTTTAAGTAGGCAATTATGACGTTTTATATAGCTTTTTCTGTGCTAATAACCTGGGCAAATCTTACCCAGTAACGACCGATAGCAGTTTTGCTTGTTCTAAATCCCTTCTTTTCACTTAACCAACTTACTGTTTCCGTTATTGTCATTTTCTGAAGATAGCACTTGGCCACATCAATATCAAATCCGGCTTTATTTATGGGAGAATGACAACGATTATCACCTTTTATAAAACGCTGACAATATCGCTCTATCAACTTTTTCGCTGCTTCATCGGAGTTATTATTTTTACGTTCCTGTGTCTCGTCCAGTTGATAAAGCTTATTAGCCAAAAGCAGAAAAAGCTCGGTCACGTTATCAGCCCCGAATTCTCCGGTCCTGTCGTGAACAGATAATTGAATATGGTATTTTGCCATAGTTTAAACACCTTTTATAAGGTAATAAAAAGCCCTTCTAAGCCGTTTTAAATAGCGTCTGCTCTGCATCCTCGCCTGGCTCCGCCAGGATAGTCACCGGAAGTAAAGCCCTTACCGGCAAGTTTAATTGTTCGATTACCGCGATAATTAAATCTTTGTCAATATAGCCCTTGTCGGCTACGATGTTTGACGTATGCAAAGCCGTGATAATATGCGAGCAGGTCCGCAATCGCCCCGTCCCAGGAGTCATACAAATTCGCTTTAATGTCGAGACTGCACTGTTGAGTAATCTGATTCCGCCGTATTCATAAAGCCGTCGAATATCCTCTGCTGAATACAATCCGTCGTCGCTATCTTGCGCAAGCTCATCGAGATTGAGTACCGCAAATAAACGGCTTCGGAATTGGTCAAGAGCTGCATATCCCTGTTTGACTGCTGGCCGCATTACGGTTTTTAAGAGGTCATTGTTTCCCGCGAGAATCAAAGGGCAATGAGATTTTACTGCTATAATCTGGCGTAACTGGTCAAGCTGCTGCACGGTCAAGCTCGATGCCTCGTCAATTATGACTATTACGTGCCTGCTTTGTAAGTGCTGAACAACCGAATGAGCAATCCTGCTAAGCCAGCCCGACGGGTCCCCGCCTGCTGCCTTCGCAATCTCCGCGAAAATACGCGAGGAACTCATTGCCTGGTCGAGCTGCACGTAAATTGTATTTTTGTTTGCTTCGCTGTATTGTTTTAGACATACGCTTTTGCCGTGTCCGCTATCTCCGATTACCAGGGCGATTTTCCCTTCGTCAGTGCTGAACGCCTCGGCCTGTGTAATTATTGCCGCGATTTTCCTGGCGATTGCAGTGCGGACAAAAGGCCGCCGCTTTTCGGCCCTGCGAGCTACGGCGTTAATGTAATTGATAATCTTATTGGAAATCGCCTGTAAATTCCCCTCGTATGTCCCCGTAAGAAATTTTCCGATTGTCGAATCGCTGTAACCGAGTGCCTTTGCGACCTTCGACCGATTAAGGCCGTGTTTTGCCATAAAGACCTGCAGGGCCTCTGCGATTTCGCTCACCTTCTCCGGCGTTATATTCTCAGGCACTCTCTGCTGAATTTTTTGTGCCTCGCGCTCCAGCTCTTTTTCGATTTCGTTACTCATTGAATAACCTCTTAATGTCTCCTATATTTTCCCCATTTTTATAAATCAAAGTCCAGCAGCTTATCTCTTTTTGGTTTTAAAACCGAATGGGGATTCATTATCGAAAAGTCGAAATCCAGCACCTCAGTAAGTCTCTCCGCCCCCGCCGCCTTTCTCACGCGCTTGAGTGCTTCGAGCCGCTTATGGTCTGCTGCCTGACCATCCAGCGGCGTTTTAACGGGCCGTAATGTTGGCTTTGTCCTTTCGGCCTCGGCCACAACACGCGCTTCCCGCATCGCATTGATTGTCAAATCAGCCAGGTCGGTATTTGCGACACGCGATGAATCCCGATAACCCCTTACCGTTTTAAGGGCACTCGATTTCTGTCGCATCGCTGCCCGTAACTGCTCGTCACTGACTGCCTCGCCGTAATTGATAAGCCGATTCTGCTCTGCTATCGTAATAAGCTTCAGTGTTACTGCATCGTAAACACTAACCCGTCGTAAATCGTTCGGGTCGTATGCCAAACGAACGCTTTTACCCTGGCAGATAAGAAGGTCTGAATTATACTGGCCGTAATAAAGACGTTTGAATCGAACACCATTTTTGCCGACGATGATTTCCCTGCTCCAGCCCTGTATCAATAAATCCAAAACATCATCTAAAATCACCCGCCTAGACGTTCTCGTTGCCAAAACCTGTTCGGGACTTCGGCCATCCATCCCCGCCCCGCTGTGCGAGCTGCTGTTATATGCCTTAACATACCGGCCAAACAGTCCGTTAAATTTGTCCAGGTCGAAAGCTCTGTCGATAACCTTCCGGCTTGTAAGCAGGTCTGTTAGATTCTCCGGTTTTCGTTCTGCGTCTTTGCCGCAATAAGTCACTATGGTTTTCGTAAACTGGCAATCGATAGTGTCGAAAAGCCGTTCAATCCTCTTGCTTTGCGGATGATATGGTATTGCAAACGAAACGGTAACATCCATCATCGCGTAAAGCCCCCGCACGCCTTGTTCATCGATATAACCTTTTCGCAGTGCCTTCCGCTCGGCCTTAGTTGTCCCCGTCCACATCTCGCTATCGTAATCCCTGCCGTTGTCAATCTTGACTGAATCAGGCGGACCGTAATTTTTGACTCCCTGCTTGAACGCGAATAAAATCGTTGTTTGATTCGGCGATAAAGATATATGCCAGCCGACAAGTGCCCTCGAGCGCATGTCCATCCAGGCCGTAAGCCAGGGCCTCATCCATTGCCCGTTGTGCCGAATCCAGCAGTTAAACTGCGAATGGTCACCAATCCACACCTGACCAGGCTCTACGCTGTCAGGGTCCGTCTGGATATACGGAGCACATTTTGCCTCGTATGCAGCGAGTCCTTCTCGGTGTAGGATTGCGACCGGCAGCGATATTCGCTTTTCGACAATGTTATACATCGTTCGCAAGCTCGGTATCTGCCAGCCCTTCTTTTGCCTGCGGTTTTCGTAACATATATTCAGCCAGCACATCTTTACTGAAGGTTGCCTCAAATCGAGATACATCGACTTGAACAAGTCGAACGCCTCCTCGTTGATACCCTCCCCGATTCCCCTGACCCTTCCCCTGGTATCGACCAGGCCGATTACGCCGTTAATACGATATTTTTTAATCCACCTTTGCAGCGTTGTTATTGAGATATTATGCTGTCGGCAATACACCGCCATTGCCTCTGTTCGCCCTCCGCCCTCGCTGATAGTGCGAGCTGCAAAACCCTCAAAATCCCTGATTACCCCGACGCGGCGAATCGCCTCACCTCGCTTGTCGGCGGGGACCTCATATAAAACGGTGTTCTGTGCGCTTGCCTCATTCATTTTGACATACCTTCAAAACCGCAAATCAGGGCAGATTCCGATATGTCCCGCCCTGATTGCGGTATATGGGTACACAATTTTATTATGAGGCAGCGGTAATCAATCCGACAATCGGGCCTGCTTCTTCGGTGTCACCAACGCCGTAAGCGTTGATTGAAATTCTCTCAGTGCCTCGGAAGCCTATTTCGTCTGTTGAAAAGTGAACATGTGCGCTGCTTTCGAGCTGCATCTGCCGCCGCTCACCCAAAAATGCTCCAAGACTCAGGTCACCGAGCAATGCGCATATCTGGCTGTCATCTTCTGTGTATGGCATACAATGCACAAAATTTACTGGGTAACCATTAAGAAAACGTCCCTTGCGGTCAGAGAGAATCTCAAAAATATTCGCAACGCCGGCGGTCCTGGCCAGCGGCATTACCACATTATAGAAAAACCGTTTGTGCATATACCAGGCTGCACCGGAGTCTACATCGCTCGGAAGGATTCCAACAACTTCATCGAAATCGCCGAGTGTCAATTCGGCGTAGCTGTTGCCGCTGCCGACAACCAGGCCCTTGATATTGGCAATCGTTTCATCGACGGCCCTGAGTGCTCCACAGATTCCGGTCATCCCGAAATACGTGCTTGTACCGTCGCCCATAAATCCGATTTCATCCTCTTTCTTAGCAAGCGACCTCGCATAAGATAAGCCGATGATTTCACCAACGGCAATTATCGAGTCCTCTGCGAGCTCGGTGGAAACTTTCGAAAGAGCGCACAATTTTTTCGCCGTCAAAGCGACCTGGGAAATTTCCATATCGCTTGCTGTTATCTCCTTGCCTTCACCAGGGCAGTAAATAGTAAGGTCACCTTCGACCTTCGGGACCAGCGAGCTCTCGCTGCCCATCGGCAGCACCAAAGCATTTTTGCGGAATACGCCGTACTGGCCCAGCTTCTCAATTATGCGAGCAACCATATCAACTGGCACTAATGCGCTGCCGCCTGTTTGTGAGACTTCGCTCATCGCTTTTTTTCTCGCTGCGACCAGGATGAGCTCGCCAAAAGCCTTTGCCTGCTCATCGTTTTCCCAGAAGCGATTTTGATTTCCTTCTCCTGGGCCGGAATACATTGAACGATGGCGAATTTGTCGCTGTAATTCTTTTAGCGCTTCTGCCATCTCCATGACGGCAGTTTTTGTATCCTGTTCGATTTCATTCATACGCTCACCGGCAGCTTTGAAGCCGTCGGCAACTTTTTCTTCTGTTAGTGGCATCGTTATATCCTTAAAACTTAAGTTGTCATTTTTTGTCGGCTATCGGCAATAATGGGCGGCACCGCCGAACCAGTGCCGCCCTAACAACTGAACCAAACACCGTCGTAAAAACTTATGCTGCCCGCAGAGCTTGTACGCTGCCCGACCGCAGTAGCGGGATTACCAGCAGCCGGTTTATTCGCACAAACTCGCATAAATTCTTTAGCGTCCTCGAATCATTCGTATAAATTCGTTTTCCTCTCGCACTTCAATTATTGCAGCAAAATCACGCTCAACCTCATCGTCCTCGTCCTCGTAACCCAAAATTGCCTCTGCAAAATCCTCGCAGTCTTTGTCGAACGAAGGATTTTCACGCCGCAATTCGGCCAGAAATTTTTCTTCCTCGGACTCGGCGATTTTCGAAGCTACAAAATCGACTTTTCGCTGCTTCGATTTGCTCAGGGCATTTCGATTCGCTGGGACGGGGACACAACTGATTTCGAGCAGCTCTACTTTTACATAAGTCCTCACCCGCAAACCGTCTATAACCTCATCTTTCCACTCCAACGGTATGAAGCCAACACTGAATGCTCTCTGAAATTTATTTTTATAAAGATACCAAAATTCGTTCCCCAGCTCCGTTTCGGCGAACCATATAATGACGTGCAGCCCTATTTTATCAATCCAGGCACGGACTGTTTGCCCTACAACAGAGCTATGGCCGGTTTCAAGCCGGTTTTGATGTGAAGATATGACAATTGGATTTGAGAGATAAACGCCGAGCGTTTCGCGGAATGCTTCCGGCTCGATGATTTCATCATAGCGGTCCAGGTCTGCGGTCGAAACAACCGCCTCGATTTGTCTTTTGCTTTCGTCAATCGACCGAACAAAAAGGGACTGAGTCTCTTTAAACTCAGTCCTCTTTAATCGAGTCGTATAATCACGCTCGCCGGTTTGAGTCCGTTCAACTAACGACTTAAAATCCTGATTTTCGATGCTCATTTTTTCCTCTTCTCAAAACTTCTATAAGAACTTAAAGATTCCTCTATCTGAAACAATGTCACTGAATGGCTCAATCCCTTTAAAAATACGACCAGGTGAATTTTTTCCTGGTAGGGCAAATTTTCTATTAGCCCTTTTATCTTTTCATCAATCATATCAGGCAAATAATTGATGCCGACAATAGGGTCGCTTTCAATGAATAATGACATAAGTTTTCCCAAAATCGCAGCCCGATAAAACTGGTCTACATCATTTTCCGCAAAGGCAAGACCTACACAAATCCTCCTGATTGCTTTCTCATAGGTCTCTTTTATTTGCCTACTCTCTGTATCTATTTTTTTGCTCATCGTGCTTTCAATTGTTTTACCAAATCCTCACAAACGCTTATCTGCTCTTTAACTGAAAATTTCGATACTTCATCAAGCAGTTTACCTGTTGCCTCCTGGATTCGCTCCTCCTCCAGTTGCCTTTGCAATTTCTCCGGCATCTCACTCAAAAAAAAGAGCAGGACATCCCATTGCAGAGACGCGATATATGTACCCAAATGCAGCCGCATATTTCTTAAAACACAGTCGATGGTTTCGGTATTGTATTTTTGCTTTAGCTGCTTCTCGCTTCGAATTTCGTAAATTCTCTTCGCCATCTCTCGCAGCTCTGTAGCTGCCTCAACCAACATTTCTTCCCCTGTTTCTGTTTTCGCTTCCATCCTTAAATCTCCTTTTTTCATCTTATATTTGCTGGCGCACGCGGTCCGACGAAACTCTCACCTTGGCGCGGGAAATACTGCTGGCCGATATAGAAATTATGGATCTCTGTTATACGCTCAAGCTCGCTTGTTGATTCGTAACCGCGTCTCGCAGCCATTCCTATTGGATAAAATGGAGCCGCTCCTTGACTAATATCAGACATAGCACCGATTGATTGAATAAGATGTGCCTTCAGCATCTTAAGCCGGTCCTGTTCCTCTTCCGGCAGCTCTTTATAAGGTATTGCCTTTGCTTCAATCAATAATTGTTCGAGGGCCATAACATAAGGTTCGAGACTGTCTATAATCCATCTGTCCTATTGCCTAAAATCCTGCCCATTCCGGTCAGTTTTTGTGAGCTTTTTTCAGTGGCATCGGCAGCCTGTTTTTGCCCTGCAGTAACATCCTGACCAAATTTTTGGCCTGACTTGCCAAGCTCGTCAAGCTCCTGTTTTGCCTGGGGTGTCCCTGTGGTTCTTACGTGCAAATTAATATCTTTGGACATAATTTAGTCAGCCTCTATAAAAATGCCTCTGGCAATCAGCAGAATACTCTCTAAGTCATCTGGGCTGTAATTTAGTTCGGTATAATCGTGGCCAGGCGTTTGCAGAACGCACAGGTCGTGAGCAATTGCGCTACATATTGGGCTATGAAATTCAAAAGCACCATTTTTGGGTTTACCGATATAAACACCTTTCAGCCCTGGAACTTCTGTAATATCGCTCATTTTTTTACCTCTTTGCTTTCGCTGTCATTTTCAGATTTACACTACACCAATACGATTCTCCGGTTCAGGTTTATACCATTTGCTCGGGTCGAAAATCTCAAAAACGCCTCTGGGATATATCACTACACAATAATAGTTCGGATGTACTTTGCATTGCTTCCACGGCAAACTGCAATATCTGCACTCTTCTTTGTCATCACTTGGCATCGCATAGCCTACATAAACCTGATAATTCATATCCTGATGTGGCCCGTGAATTTCCCATTCAGATTTTAAATCCGGCTTTAGCCCTCGCACCGCTAATCTTTTTCGGATTATGGCTAAGTGCTCTTTTTCTTTTGAAAAATTAAGTGTACCCACAATTAACCTCCCTTTTTCTCTTGCCCTGAATCAATTTTTCACCTCCAATTTTTTTTGTTCGTTCTCTCTTTCAATCAACTTAGACACCGTGAGGACGTTCGCGAGGACGTTCTTTTTTGGGGGTTTTTTTCTTGCCCAATGAAGCCACCGCTGTTAGCATTTTTCCCAGCCTTAGACAATGACTCGATGATTGTTTGGCTCGCAGCGTTGGCAGCAGACCGGCCTTCGCGTAACGCTCGTTGCTTGGCGAGCCTGATAGCTTCGATGTTAACAATGCGAATTGGTTTATCGTTCATAGCTGTTATCATATATCGGGATAAAACGCCCTTGTCAATGATATTTTTGTATGAATTATAAAAATAATTCTTTAGAGACCGCTGGTTTTGGCGAAAGGCTTCGATTTTTGAGGGAAAGAGCCGGTCTTGGCCAAACAGCATTAGCAAGGAAATTAGGCTATAAACGCAGCAATTCAGTCTCAAATTTAGAAGCTGATAAAAGCCCTCCAAGCCTTCAAATTCTTCAAAAAATCGCCGAGCTTTTTAATACTAATCTGCATTGGCTTATTACAGGCAAGCCCTCACCGGACGGCGAATCCTGGCGGGAAAGCTATGGCGAATTATTTCGTATGTATAGCTCCGACGGCGGTTTATGGATTGACCGTTTAGGCGGCAGGGTAGCAGACTTAAAGAAGATGATATTAGACCTTCGCGAGAGGGAAAGCGGGGGCGATAAATTAAACGCAGAAGACTATGGCAAATTAGAAATATGGAGCGAAGAAATACGCATCAAACAGAACGAGCTTGACAGAATTAAGGACCATCTAAAACAAGCAATTGACTGGCTCGGCGGCATCCGAATTGAGTATTGATAGTCCTATAATAAAATCTTCAAAAAAATGGTGTTTTTCAAAGATTTATTTTCACCCTCTCTTTTCACCCTCATTTTTAGCCTAAAAACCCACATTCAGCCCAAACCGCTTTATCCGCTCAAAAACGCAGTATGCCCTTTTTGCTTCAGAATCGGGGTTTTTTCTCCACTTTAAAAATGCTCGTATTTTGTCTCTTAAAATGTCTTTAAATCCTTATTATCCCCCCAAAAATCGAGTTTCCCCGCCTAACTTCGGCTAATCCCGCAAAACTCTTTCTTATATCGTTTCATATTGCGGTTTACAGTTATAAACATTTGACTTTTTGAAAAATTGGGTTCGTTTCAAATAATTCTTTCATTTTTGATTGGTTTTTTCCTTCTGTGCAGACGAGCTGCGCTTCCGTCTTCGCTTCGCTACTACAGAAAGCGAGAAATTCGAAATCCAAATATCTAAATCCTAAACAAATTCGAAATTCAAATTTTCAAACGCTAAAAACGAGATTTACTAAGTTGATAATTATTTATCTAAAAGGTCTCATTTGACCTCCTTCTACAATTGGAGGGACCCGCGGGTTTGATTTGAAAAATCGAGGATTTTTCAGGAACAAAAATCTTGTAAGTCGTTGTGTGCATAGGTGTTATAAAAATTTGGAAAAATTCGAATTTTCTCAACAGGTACCCCCGTTTTTGGTTGCCCCATCTTCGTCTGCGACTCCGCCGAGGTCTTCGCTTCCGCCGTCGCCACAAGGCTATGTCAGACAGGTCGCTACGAGTTAAAAATTTTTGAAAAAAATGGATTTTTGCTCTTACCCCCAGCGCTTTTGAGTTTGGGACGGAGCTTTGGTTTTATATTGCTGATTGTCAAATACATGATTGTTAGTTATGCTGAGAAGTTATGAAAAAGCTATAAATGGAAGCTAAGTATTGTGTATTGTCGGTCTGGAGCATGGGCCAGATAAAGGAGAAGTGTATGAAGCCATGGTTTATCTATTCCTTACTGTCAATGACTGCGTGGGGCAGTTATATAGTTGCCGCCAAGATAACTACTGCTCCAAAGTATTACGGGCTGTCACCCCGGCTGAGTTCAATGTTGATGTTTGGGGGTATTAGCCTGACTTTCTTTTTTTATTGGCTGTGGCCAAGCAGCGAAGGCAATCGCCTTACCGCCGGCGGAACAGTTTCGGGTATTTCAACAGGTGTTTTGTGGGGGCTGGGAATGTTGTTTTCTTTCCTGGCGATACAAACGGGTGCGGACGTGTCGAGGCTTGTCCCGATTTATAATTGCAATACACTCATAGCTGTTCTTCTCGGCATTTTAATCCTACGGGAAATTGGAGACCCTTCGCAAATAATAAGGATTCTGCTCGGAAGCGTCCTGATAGTGGCTGGGGGTGTACTTGTAACTCGTTAATCCTGGCAAATGAACAGACTTAATGAAATCTTAAAGGGGGGCAATAGATTTATAAATAGTTATATAGAAAGGGATAAAAGAAATTTGAAAAATTCAGGTTTTTTTGCGCAGGTCCCCCCCGTTTTTGATTGATTTTACTCCGCTGCCATACCTGCGGGGGCTTCTCAAACTGGATTCACACTCCTTCGGTAAGCTCAGAATGACAAGTTTGTTTGTGGACTATTATGTCCCGCTCTAACTAAATCTGCTGCGGTTTTTGCCTCAATAATTGTCCGGCTGACTTTTTTCTCCCCGAAGGGTTTAAAGCGAATGCTGGAAGGTACAGCAGGAAGGTCTGACTTTATAAGAATTCCCCGACTAAAGAATCCAACTTTCTCCGTCACATCTTCCATGTGCTCATAAGGAATTAAAAAAATCTATGGAACATTACTCGAACTTCAAGACCATCTTTATATACTATAAGTTTGAAAAATGGCCATGAGCCTGTAAATAACGCTATTGAACCACCACCAGTGTAGGAGGCTATCAACTCTCTGTTCCTTTCGAACGGTGAAGGGAGTCTATTATATACCAACGGACCGAATAAGACTAATACAAAGCCTGATAGGAAGACAGCAGACATCATTGATTCACCCAAGTATCTGTCAACGGCGAATACTGTAATCAGGAGACCGGTGACTAACAATGCAAAGGTCCCTCCAATACCAAATGGAAAAAGGGCATCCTTATATGTTTGTTCCTCCCAAGGAATGGATGATTTTACTTCGCTGACCTCGTCACCAGCTTCTTTATCAATTCCGAATCTTATATTAGAAATAACTAGCTCTTCCACGGGGAGTCTTTCAAGATATTGCATGCCGAAGAAACCAAGAATAAAGAACTGCCCAAATACCAGTGTAAAAATGATTGCAGCAATGACTCGAAATGCCGGTTCTTTCGGCAAGAAATCCTTTGAAGAAAAGATAAATACTACAGCGAATGCGGCTATTAAACCAAGGACAAGGACAATCGAAATCTGTGCCGTCAGAACACCCCACTTAGCTTTTTGCCCTATTCCACGAGATGAAATGAGAAACAATACGCCGACAATCAACAGGCTAATAAATGCAACAAGCGGGAACGATTCAGGAAGGAAAGGATTCCCTTCAAATGATACGATGAGCGGCATTATGAAATTCCAAACCGCCCCGAAAATACATATCCATCCCAAAGTTTTCACAGCCCTTTCAGCTTTTCTAATATTTGGCTCTCCTTTACGGAGTTCATTTATGAGATCAAAATAATCCATAATTATTGATTTCCAAATACAGCGTAATCTGAAACTTGAAATTGATCTCCGAAGGCGCAGAGTAAATTCTACTCCAAACCCTCTCCATAAACAACGGCAAAAGACAGGAAATAGAATACCCGCCAACGTAAAGTTAGGGGGCTTTGGGATTGAAACTCTACTTACCACTCCATAACTGTCGCAGCTCTGTGAGATGACTCTAACTTCAGCATTCTTTTTTTCAGATTAACGCCGCCTAAAGCAGAGAAGCCGCCGAGGCTGCCATCAGAGCAGATTACCCTGTGGCAGGGAATTATCAGAGGCAATGGATTTGCAGCGAGCGCCCGGCCGACCGCCCGTGCGGCACGGGGTCTGCCGGCTAATTCGGCTAACCGGCTATAAGAAACCGTTCGGCCAAATTCGATGTCCCTGCAGGCGGTCAAAACACGCTTTGCAAATAAACCCAAGTCGTCGAGCGCAACAGGCAGATTTCTGAAATCTACTTGAGCACCCTCGAAATATGAGGTTATCTGTTCTTGGGCAGTCCTGAAAAGGGATTTGTCGAACTTAGGGTTTTGGAGATTGCGTAAAAGTTGCGACTCAACCTTTTTACGTTCGGCCAATGGTAAACAAGCTCGCAAAAGGTTGATGTCAGTGGCGACAAGGCCGAAATAGCCCCATTTTGTCTTGAAAATCGTATATTTTATTGTTTTCTGCATTTTTTAGGCTAAGAAAACCCAAAATTCGTATCCAAATATACCAAATTCATTGACGTAAGAGCGAAATTTTGTTAGATATAATAGTTTTTATACAAATTGCTGAGTTCTCAACGGTTTGTTTATACTTTTGACGCCAAATTATGTCTCTTGATGAACTGAGAAATCAAATTAATAAAGTCGACCTTCAGCTTGTAGAACTGCTGAACGAACGTGCGCGCGTTGTCGTGGAGATAGGTAAGCTGAAAAATAAGGGCGGCGAACCCGTTTACTCGCCTGACCGGGAGAAAGAAGTCCTGGCAACGATTACCAAAGCCAACAAAGGCCCACTGCCGGACAGATGCCTGACGGCTATCTGGCGCGAGCTGATGAGCGGGTCCTTCGCCCTCGAAAGACCGCTGCGTATCGGCTACCTTGGGCCGGGCGGCAGCTTCAGCCATACCGCAGCGATGCTCAAGTTCGGCCAAAGCGTCGAATACGAACCGCTGGCTGATATCATCAGTATCTTCGCCGAAGTCAGTAAGGGCCACTGCGATTTGGGCGTTGCACCGATAGAAAATACAACCGGCGGAGGCGTGATAGAAACGCTCGACGCTTTGATAGATTCCGATGTGAAAATCTGCGCCGAGGTTCTGATGGCGATTCATCACAGTCTGCTGGCCAACTGCCCGCTGAACGAGATAGAGAAGATTTACTCAAAGCCGGAGATATTTACCCAGTGCCGAAACTGGCTGAGCGCTACTTTCAAAGATGCCCGGACTGTTGCCGTCGCCTCCAGCGCAAAAGCGGCACAATTAGCAGCGGACGAGCCAAAGGCAGCCGCCATCGGCTCAGCTATCGCAGCGGAATTGTACGGGCTGAAGGTCGTATGCGAAAATATCGAGGATATTGCCAATAATATAACCCGGTTTCTGGTAATCGGGCGAGAGGACGCAAAACCGACCGGTGAAGATAAAACAGCTATCCTTTTCAGCACCGCCCATAAGGCAGGCGCTTTGGCTGATGTGCTCGATGTCTTCAAAAAATACAATATCAACCTGACAAATATAGAATCCCGGCCGAGCAAAAAAAGGCAGTGGGAATACTATTTCTTTGTGGATTTCCTCGGGCACAGAACGGAAGAACATGTCCAAAAGGGACTGGAAAAGGCCCGTGAGCACTGCCTGCAGCTTTCGATATTAGGCAGTTTCCCGAGGGCGACAGATTTACTTTAATGGAGCAAGCTGACTTAACAAATAAATTCAGGAGAAGATTGTGAGTTTTATGAGAAAGCCATTCGTGGCCGGCAACTGGAAAATGAACACCAATAGCAACACCAGCGTAGAGCTGGTCGAAGCGATTGCGTCCAGAACACCAGAGGCTGCCCGCAAAAGTGTCCACATAGCGGTCTGTCCGCCTTTTGTCTATCTGCAGGGCGTGATAAATGCTCTTAATAAATCGGGCATCGCCGTCGGGGCTCAGGATATCTATTTCGAGCGTGATGGGGCTTTTACTGGCGAGATAAGCCCGGCAATGCTGAAAGATATCGGCTGCACTTATGTTTTGTGCGGCCATTCGGAACGCAGGCACGTGATTGGCGAGATGGATGAGCTGATAAATAAAAAAATTGCCGCTGCTATCATAGGCGGGCTTTTGCCGATATTCTGTGTAGGCGAGCTGATTGAGCAGCGTAAAGCATCCAAAACAGAAGAAGTTGTAACACAACAGGTAAAGAAAGGGCTGGCCGGCTTGAGCGCCGGCAAGGTTTCCGCGGTAACTTTAGCTTATGAGCCAGTATGGGCTATCGGAACAGGCCTGACGGCAACACCACAGCAGGCACAAGAGGTGCACGCCTTGATAAGAAAGCTGCTCGGAGAAATGTATGATGACAAACTGGCTGAGGAGATTCGCATCCTCTACGGCGGCTCGGTAAAGCCCAACAACGCAGCCGAGCTGATGAGTCAGCAGGATATAGACGGACTGCTGGTCGGCGGAGCAAGCCTGAATGCAGATGATTTCGTCGCGATAATTGAGGCAGCAACGTAATTAGCGCATAAGGTTTAAATTTTCTGTCCATTATTTGTAAGGGAAGTAAATATGGCAGTTTTTCAAATGTTGGCAGTGGGTTTTTTGATGAATGTTATCGCCGTTATTTTCGTCATCTTTGCATTGGCGCTTATGCTAATCATTCTAATTCAAAAAGGCAAAGGCGGCGGCCTGAGCGCTGCGTTCGGCGGCGGTATGGCAAGCGGGATTTTGGGTTCAAAAACCGGCGACTTTCTGACGTGGCTCACAATAGCGCTGGTGGGCGTGTTTTTGGCGCTCGCTGTTGTAATGGCCAAGTTCTACAAGCCCGGTATCAGTGATTTCGACGCGGGCCAGCCCCAAACGACCCAGCAGCTTCCGGCCCAACAGGAACTGCCGCAAAGCTCGGAGCTGCCATTAGCCCCCGATGAGACCGGCGGTGAAAGCGACGATGTAAATTCGCTCAGCGAATAACCTCGTTACGCGTGATGCGTCGTGCGGAAGAAATACAGAACACAAACTGAAGGTATAGTGTTATGATAAACAGTATGACCGGATTCGGTGAAGCACAGGGCGAGATTAACAGCGTAACTTATAGCGTGGAAATCAGAACGGTCAATAATCGTTATTTAAAAACCTCTTTAAGACTGCCGGAGACAACGGCGTTTCTTGAAGAAGATATTGACAAACTTCTGCGAAACAACCTCTCACGCGGGATGGTAAGTTGTGTGCTCCGGCTCAAAAATGCGCCGGCAAACGTGCTCTTTGACATCGACGAGACGGCCCTGCGGGCGTATATGGAGAAATTGAGCCGAATTGTTTCTTCGACAGATACTAAATGCCCCATCGATATGGGAGGGCTGCTGACACTGCCCGGGATTGTTCAGCCGGCTCTGCCGGATGAAGAAAAGGCCGACCAAATAAAAAAAGAGGTTTTAAGCATTACGCAAAAGGCAATAGACCAGCTCAAGCAGATGCGTGCCGCAGAAGGCGCTGCTCTCGCAGCCGATTTGGATAGTCACTGTAAAGCTATAAAACAGGACCTCGGGCAAATACGTACTCGCAGCGGGGTTGTTCTACAAGAATATCAAAAGAAACTGAAAAAAAGAGTTGATGAGCTGCTGGCGAATGCAAAACTTAAACTGGATGAAGAGACCCTTGCCAGAGAAGTGGCGATTTTTGCCGACAGGTCTGATATATCCGAGGAGATTGCCCGGCTGGATTCACACCTGCAGCAGTTCGCCGAAAGCTGCGAGGCAAATACACAGGCGGGACGCAGACTGGATTTTATCAGCCAGGAGATGCTCAGAGAAGCCAACACCATCGCCAGTAAGGCATACGATACCGAGGTTATCCGCTGCGTGGTCGATATAAAGTGCCGGATAGACCGGATTAAAGAACAGGTTCAAAATATTGAGTGAGGGAGGGACCCCATTTTGTGAGATATTATAGCCAGTCATTCGTCAGGCGGGCTGGTTTCAGCCAAATGATAAATAAATACTTAAAACTCAAAACCAAAAACAGCACCGGTAAAGTGGTGATAGTAAGCGGCCCATCCGGCGTGGGTAAAAGCACGATTTGCAAAGAGGTGGTTAAACGGTTAAAAAACAGCCGCCTTAGCGTCTCAGTCACCACCAGGTGTAAAGGTGAAAACGAAGTTGACGGCCAAGACTATTGGTATATATCAGAGCAGCAGTTTCAGCAGCGGGTCAATGAGGATTTGCTGCTGGAATATGCAGAGGTGTTCGGCCATTTATACGGAACACCGAAGGACAAGGTAGAAGAGGCGCTGCGAGCCGGTGAAACCGTTATTCTGGAAATTGACATTCAGGGCGCCAAACAGATAAAAGCAAAATACCCGACTGCGGTAACGATTTTTATCCTGCCTCCGACCCGGAAGGAACTGGCTCAACGAATGAACCTGCGGGGCAGAGAAGATACCCTGACATCTGAAAAAAGACTGAATGAGGCAGTGGCTGAAATCGCCGCCGCACAGCAATATTACGAACATACGGTTATAAATGATGACCTGGAAAAGACGGTACAAGAAGTAATACAAATTATTCAACAAAGCATTGGAGAAAAAGAATGATAGAGGATCTAAAGAGCACAGACATCATCAACAAAGTTGGTGGTAAATACAGACTAACAGCACTGATTCAAAAACGGCTGGATGAGTTAATGGAGGGGGCTCGGCCCCTGATTGAGGATGCCAAAGGCAAAACACAACTGGAAATCGTTGTTCAGGAAATCCTGCAGGACAAAATCACCATCGACTCCGAAGCCGATAATATTGACAAACCGAAAAAATAATTGAACGGTAATGCTTGAAAAAAAATCAAATCGAAGTTCTCTGAAAGGTTCCCATTTTGTAAGGTGGGGCAAAGACGGGCCAACTATCTTATTGGGTGTAAGCGGTGGAGTCGCTGCCTATAAGGCAGTTGATTTGGCCAGTAAGCTGACCGTCGCCGGGGCCAAGGTTAATACGGTAATGACGGAAAACGCCTGCCGACTCATCCTCCCAAAAAGCTTCGAGTCGGTAACAGGCCAGCCAGTTTATACCTCGCTATGGAGCGCCGGAGAAGAACATAAAATAAACCATGTGAATCTGGTTGAGTGGGCTGATATTGTTGTCGTTGCGCCGGCGACGGCGAATATCATAGGCAAAATTGCGAATGGAATCTGCGATGATTTGTTAAGCACCACACTTTGCGCCTGCTGGCCGTTGGTTAAATCAGGGGCGGCACTTTTGGCAGCAACGATGAACAACAATATGTGGAATAATCCCGCTGTGCAGCGCAATATCAGAACGGTAAAAGGTATGGGGTTTCAACTAATAGGCCCTGTTAAAGGCCGACTTGCCTGCGGCACAGAAGGCATCGGAAGAATGTCAGAGCCGCAGGACATTCTGGAGGCAATCGAAAAAATTGCTTTGAAAATCAAGCACAGGAAAAGTTAAACCATCCGGCAAAATGCACTTTTTAATAACAGTAGGCGGAACTCGCGAATATATCGACCCGGTTCGCTTCATTTCCAATGCAAGCAGCGGCAAAATGGGCTACGCCCTTGCGACGGCGGCGAACAAGGCCGGCCATAAAGTCACACTTATCAGCACCTCGGATTTACAGCCTCCGGTGGGAGCAAATTTTGTCGGTGTTGACAGCGCCGCCGAAATGCTCGCATCTGTAAAAAAATTTTTCGCAAAATGCGATTGTCTGATTATGGCGGCAGCGGCTGCAGATTACACACCCAGCAAAAAATCAAAAACAAAAGTCAAAAAATCAAACAGAACTTTAACAATAAAGTTAAAGCCAACAGTTGATATTCTTGCTTGGGCCAGCAAACATAAACACGAACGACGAGACACGAGCGACAGGCAACGAATTGTTGTCGGCTTTGCCCTTGAGGACAGAAACATCCGGCGAAATGCCGAGAAAAAATTAAAAGAAAAAAACCTCGATATGATAATTGCCAATACGCCGGATTCAATCGGCTCCGACAGGGCTTGCGTCCAGATAAAATTGCCAGACCGCAAATGGCTGAAACTGCCCTACACAACCAAAACCCAAATCGCTGAGAAAATTGTGGACTTGCTGACCCGCTAATCCTTTATGCCGAGGTCGTCTTTGGTAAGGATGCTTACGAATTTATAGCCGGCGTTTGTGATGTTTTCACTCGCCCCCTGTTTACGATCAATTACGCAAACAATCTTTTTGACTTCTGCACCGGCTTCTGTGATAACCTTAGCCGCTTCGAGGATCTGACCACCGGTGGTGGCAATGTCCTCAACAAGCAGAACAACATCGCCTTTTTTTAAGACGCCCTCGATTAGTTTCCCTGTGCCGTAACCCTTTTTGCTGTTGCGGACGATTATCCAGTTCTTGTTCGTTTGCATAGCTGTCGCCGCTGCCAGTGCCACGCCGCCTAATTCTGCGCCAGCTATCAATGTAATATCATCAGTAACATATTTTGCAAACTCTTCGCCGAGTGCTTTTAGAATATCCGGGCAGGTCTCGAAAAGGTATTTATCAAGATAGTATTTGCTTTTCTTTCCGCTGCGAAGGGTGAAATCGCCTTCCAGATACGACGTTTCTTTAATGCGTTTTATTATTTCTTCTCTGGTCACGGCACAAAATTCCTTTATATTTTCAGCTCGACTTTTCTGCCAAGAGCCCTTCGGTACTTCCTGCGGATGGGTGCTACGATGTCTTTTATAACTTTATCGACCTGCCGCGGCGCTATGCCGATGTAATTTTTCGGGTCCAGGACTTTTTCAAAATTAATCTTGCGAAAGGCGACGTCCGCTTTGAGCCGGTTAATTAAATCATTAGGTCTTCCAAATCGCTTCACCTGGAACGCGGCGGCCTGCGAGTGCAGCCTTATCTTCTCATGCAACACCTGTCTGTCTCCGCCCGCTTTGACCGCCGCCATCAGGATATTTTCGGTAGCCATAAAGGGAAGCTCAGCCGCAATGTGCGCAGCTATGACCTTCGGATAGACAACAAGGCCGTCGAGAACATTGATAAGGATTTCGAGGATGCCATCAACCGCCAAAAAAGTTTCCGGAATAACAACCCTTCTGTTGGCTGAATCATCGAGTGTCCTCTCGAACCACTGCTCGGACGCAGTCATCTGCGGACTGCTGGCGAGGCTCAATACCAGCCTGCTAAGGGCCGTTACCCTCTCGCAGCGCATCGGATTTCTCTTATAGGCCATTGCAGAGGAGCCTACCTGAGACTTTCCGAACGGCTCTTCAATCTCTTTAATATTTGCAAGCAGCCGGAGGTCATTGCATAACTTGTGGGCTGACTGTGCGATTGAGGCAAGAGCGTTTACGATAAGCGTGTCTATTTTTCGCTGATAGGTCTGGCCGGTAACGGCGCAGACGTTTTTGAAACCGAAGGAAGCAGCAACTATTTTGTCCAGCCGCTCGACCTTGCTGTGGTTACCGTCGAACAAGGCCAGAAACGAGGCCTGTGTACCGGTGGTGCCTTTGATACCTCTGAATGGAATGTTCTGCAGGCGATACTCAACCTCCTGTAAATCCATAATGAATTCGTAACACCACAACACGGCACGTTTGCCTACCGTAGTCAGCTGCGCAGGCTGATAATGTGTAAAGCCCAAGGTCGGCATTGAGCGGTACTTTTTGGCAAATGCCGCAAGCAGGTTGACTACGGCTGCGAGTTTGCCAGCGGTGATTTGCAGGGCGTCGCGAATGATAATCAAATCGGCATTGTCCGTGATGTCGCAGCTTGTTGCACCTAAATGAATGATGGACGATGCCTTCGGGGCCGCATCGGCGAAGGTGTAGATATGGGCCACCACGTCGTGACGGAACTTCTTTTCATAAGCGGCGGCCTTTTTGAAATCGATGTCATCAAGGTGCTTGGCCATCTGGGCTATCTGCGTTTGTTTTATATCCAGCCCAAGTTTCTTCTGTGCCCTGGCAAGCTCAAGCCAGAGCCGGCGCCACGTGCTGAACTTTTTTTGCGCCCCGAACAGTTCAGCTATTTCTTTCGAAGCATTTCTTTCAACAAGGGGACTTACATATAGAGTTTTATTGTCTGCCATTTATCTTTTCCTGTCGCTCTTTTAATAATTGTTCTATTTGTTCGGTATATTCGGCGGCGAGTTTCCAATCGCCTGCTTTTGCCGTTTCTTTTATCTGGTCGGGTCTGCGAGCACCGACGATGGCTGCGGTTACTTCACTTCGGCGAAGGACCCAGCTAATCGCCAATTGGGCCAATGTTCCGCCGCTGCGCTCGGCGATAGGCCGAAGCCGGTCAACAAGCTGCAGTGTAGCGGAAAACTGCGGCTCCTCGAAGTCTGGGCTTTTTCTTCGATGGTCATCCAAAGATAGAGCTGCAAGTCTCTGCTGACTGAATTTACCTGTGAGCAGACCCCTTTGCATAGGGCTGTATACAACAACGCCGATATTATTATCTGCACAATAATCCAACAGCTCATCTTCGACTTCGCGATGGAGCATGCTGTAAGGCGGCTGAAGCGAGGCAACTGGAGCAACTTCCCGGACGCGTTTAATTTGCCTCAAATTAAAATTCGATACGCCGATATATCGTACTTTCCCCTCCTGTGCCAGCCTTGCCATCTCAGTCCAGCCCTCTTCAACATCTTCATCCGGTTCACCCCAGTGCATCTGGTACAGGTCTATTACCTCAACGCCGATTCTCTTCAGGCTTGCGTGGCATTCTTCTCGAATACTTTCACCCTTGAGACAACTAATTTTTTCTCTTTTGTCATTCCACAGCAGTCCGCATTTGGTTGCGATAAATGGTTTTTGACTCGTCTGCCTGAGTGCTTTTCCGACAAGCTCCTCGGAATGGCCGCAGCCGTAAACCGGTGCAGTATCTATCCAGTTGATTCCTTCCTCCAGAGCGGTCAGGATTGCAGCGATTGCTTCCCCGTCATCCTGCGGCCCCCAGCCGAACTGCCATGGCCCGCCCATTGCCCAGGTGCCCAATCCGACGGTAGTCAGTTTCAAATCGGTATATCCTAATTGCCGCCTCTGCATAACCAGTTCTCCATGCTTACCATCCGCCGGGCTGCAAGGTGTCACTGACGACTTCGTTCCACCAGTTCGGGTCTCTGAAATATTGTTTCAGCATCATCGCCGCCACAACCCCATCGCCGACTGCTGTGGCTAACTGCATAGCCGCTCCTACTCTACAATCACCGGCTGCAAATACGCCGGGCACCTTTGTGCGAAGATATGCGCAGTCGCACCTGATAAAGCCGTTCTCGGTCAGCTCCACAAAACCCTTAAGAAAGTTCGTATTCGGCACCATACCTACAAATATAAATACTCCGTCACAGGGATAATTTTCTTCCTTGCCGGTCTTTACATCTTTGAGCCTCACTGACTGGACTTTCCCTTCGCCCTCTATGGCAGTTGCAACGGTGTTGTATTTTATAACCAAATTGGAGTTTGGTTCTTTCGCTCTGCCTAAAAGCTCTTCCTGCAAAACCCTGGTCGCTCTAAACTCGTCTCTGCGGTGTATAATCGTTACCTTATCAGCGAATCCGGTCAGGTGCAGCGTTTCCTCCAGTGCGGTATTGCCCCCGCCGACCGCGACGACCTGCTTGCCCTTAAAAAACGGCGCGTCACAGGTTCCGCAATAACTGACGCCGGCACCGGCGCTGCGGAACTGCTCTTCGCCGGGTACGCCGAGTCTGCGATAATCACTTCCTGGCGCCAGAATGACAGCCCTTGCGATATACCCGTCCTTATCGCAGCGAACCTCGATATTGCCATCCTGTAACTTTTTCAGAGCTGTAACTTCGCTGCTGGTTTTGATTTCCGCCCCGAAGGTCACGGCCTGTTTCTGCATCCGTTCAATCAAACCGGGGCCGTCTATACGTTCGATGCCGGGGTAGTTCTCTATCCTGTCCGTGCTGCTGATTTGTCCGCCAGGGACGAGCTTCTCAAGCAACAGCGTTCTTAATCTGTCGCGGGCAGTGTAAAGCGCTGCGCCCAGGCCGGCCGGGCCGGCACCGATTATGATGCAATCATAATACTCGGACATAACAAATACCTTTTAATTAGTGGTTAGTATCTCACATAGCAGTATATAATTCTCGAACAACTAATTAATATTCACTATTTTCCTGCGGCTGGTCCTGTTCCAGAATTTTATCCTTCTTTTGTAAAATATAGCTGCCCTGTTCGGGAAATTCTCTTAATATGTTTTCTGCAATGGTGCGTTCGAGAGTATATGCGTTTTTCTGCTGCAGTAATCTTCTCGAAACCTGCCTCTGGTCGTCAAGATATACTTGTTCAAAAAAACCCCGCCCATCCAGAGGCTCCACCCTGAATACATAGGCCGCTTCTTCTCCGGCAACGTCGGTTCTGGAAACAAGTGCCGGTGTAATTCTACCATCAGTTTCAATTATATCCACAAGGATTTCTTTCCAGTGGCTATCAAGCATTTGGCTAAAGACAAATTCACCTAAGACATCCGGTATCGCCGCAGGGCTGATTCGATAATCTTTTTCTTTGTCCCGCCGGCCAAATTCCTTAATGGTCATAATCCCATCTTTACCTAAGACTATCTCAGCACTACTTCTGCCGCTCGGACCGCTGGTCTTACTTCTCCAGACAAACTCTTTAAGATTGTTATCGCTTTGAAAAAATGTTGCCTGCTCCTGGTCATATCGCCCACGAATATAGTAAAAACTCATCGCCAGTATATTTAATTGGGCTTCCGGTGCCAGCTCAAGAGCATCACCGTTCTGCGGCCTTGCTGCCTGAACCTGTGGTGTCGCAAAATGGGAACCCAGCACTTCCATCGTAAATCCTACGGTGCGTCCTCTCGCATCCTTAATCAGAAAAAAGCTTTCTCGGTCCTGCCCGTCCTCAGGGGAAGACAAAAAGCTGTCGAGACCCTTACCTTTAATTTCTGCAACGATTTTACTGCCGGCATCGAGGAGCAGGTTATCTGTGAATTTTAAATTCTCAGTAACGGATTTGAAAATCTCCTCGGTCAGGTTCGTATCACCCGCAGTCTGGTACACTTCGATATCAAGCCGACGGTTGTTTGGTAACTGCACGGCACCAAAAAACATATCGAACAGCATTGTTGGCCCCTGGCTGCCGCCGGACAAGCTTTTTATATATGCCCAGTGTAAAGTGGGAATGCTCCCGTTTTGCAAGCCTTTTGCAAAAGACAGGCCCGACCCATCGCCCATCTCGATTTGGCCTGTTTTTGCGATTGTTGACCCGCCAATCTCAGAAGCCTTTTCCTCAAACAGCTCTTTCGGAGTAGCCTTTGTAGCCGCCAGCAGGTACTGGCAGGAAACTATGGCAGTTACGCCACCGGAGCCGGAGGTAAAAAAACTATCCAGAGTAAAAGTGTTTTGCTGATATCTCCATTGTTTTTCGCTTTGCCAGCCATTTCCTGCCGGTATACAAGCCGATAAACCAGCGCAATTTAAATCTATCGGTTCCGAAAACACAATGGCAGACCGCAAGACGACTATAAAGTGGGCTATTACTACAACCACAATAAAAAGGCTGAAAAACGCTATTTTATCGAACCAACGATTTCTTGTTTCGTATGTTCCATTCATAGATAAAGCAAGCATATCTGCATCGAGCGGATTTTGCAACTATGTACTGCTTATTGACGAACAACTAAAAAATAAACAAATTCTCCCTGTTGGTGGCAAGTTGCAAATTTTGCCTAACACCAAATTTGTTTATTGCCGATTTATATATATACTTTAAGAAGGAAGCAAACGTCCTATATGGTATTTAGAATTCTAAAAAGGCCCCTGATTGAGTATAAAACGAGACTCTTAAAACACCTCATTGGGGGGGCTGTTATGAACGAATTAGCAATGCTAAGCGGAGTTGAACCAAGGAAAATTCTACAAACTGTAATCGATAAAAAAATTCCTGCCGTTATGTCATACTTGTCCAGGGGCAAATGGCACGTCGCGAAAGTGTTACTAACCAATCTTGGAGCTAACAGGCTGGAAGCCCAGCTGCCCCCAAGAAAAATGGACTCCACTTTGCAAAATACTCACGAGGAACCCTCCCTTGCGAGAACCCAAAAGCCACATCCGATAAACATCCAGGTTAATCAGCCGGTCGGCATATCACTAAAGTATGAATACGGCAAGTTTATTTTCGAGACAACCGTGGTAGCCTTCGAGCCTTCATCGGATCCCACAAGCGGCGGAATGATAGTGCTTAAGGTGCCGGACCGAATTGAGGTGGTCCAGAGAAGAAGCTATTTCCGCGTGGACGTGCCTAGTTCTTTGAAGGTAAATGTAATGCTTTGGCATCGCCGCTACACTGATGAGATGCCCCAGGAAACCCAGGACAGCGACTCTCGCCGGACGCCGCCGGATCGCTATTGGCAGGGCAGACTTACCGATATCTCTGCTGGCGGCGCGCAGATCGTAATTGACAACGAGCAAAAACCGGACTTCAAAAGAGGACAGTTTATCGGGATGAGATTTACACCTATGCCCTATGAAACACCTCTGATGTTCAATGCCCAGATTAGGAACATCCTGCCGACAGCGGACGAGAATAGTATATGTCTCGGCCTGCAGATTGTCGGTTTGGAAGCAAGCCCTGAAGGCCGACAGGTTTTGCAGCGGCTCTGCAATGTTGTGGAGCACTATTACCGGATAAACCAATGCACTCCCAAGGAGCAGGACCTCCAGACTACAAGTTCACACCTTTAGAAACTTGTCTAAACGCCGGCTAATCGCTGTTATCCCTCTTCTCTATAGTCATCGGAACCGACGGTTCGGCTGACAAGGTAATATCGCTTCTCCTGTGGATTATTTTATAATAAAACCATTTCGAAAAGCCGCCTGCTGCAAAACCGCAGAAAATCAATACCAATGCCACCTGCCTGCTCCATATAACAAGGGCGAGGAACAACAATGCTCTGATAAGATGTGCAAAAGGCTTCTTACCCTTTATATATTGATTTAGGATATGCGGATATCGAATCCGGCTGACCATCAATACCGCAACTCCCAGAACCATAAGCGGCAGGGCGTAAAGAAGCGCGTTCTCGCAGATTACATAAGCCCGGTTGCCTCCGGCTGAAAGCTCCAATAATGTTTCCTGATGGAATATTACCAGGCTAACAACCACCCCTGCAGCAGCAGGAGTCGGCAGGCCTATGAAACTCATATGGGCAGATTCATCCTCCTCGTTCTCCACATTGAACCTGGCCAATCGAATGGCTGCGCAGCTTATATATGACGCTGCTGCCAGCCAGATAAAACGCTGCAGAAAATTCACAAAGGAAAGGTTCTGCTCGGCATAACCACTTAATTTGTATTCAAGAACTTTGAGCATCAAAAATGCCGGCGCCACCCCGAAGCTGACTATATCGCAAAGGCTGTCGAGCTGGCCCCCGAAGCTGGAGGTGTTCTTGCTCATTCGTGCCAGCCGACCGTCCAGAACATCAGCAATCATCGCAAGCAGAACCATATAGCCAGCCATAGCAAAATATGGCAGCGTAAGATAGGAAAAATGGTTAACACTGGCAGCAGCACCCTTGCTGGCAAAAGCAATGGCCGCAAAACCGCATATTCCATTTAGAATTGTTACCAACGACGGCAGGATAGTAATGTACTTCAATCTCTGCCTGCGCACCCGCCGAAGCAAACTGTCTCTGGCCGCCTGGGTTTTTAATCGGGTCATAAGCTTGCCTCTCGTCCCTCGTCCCCTGTCATTCGTCCTTCATACCTTACAAGTGGCGTTACGCCGGCTTTAACTTTATCGCCTGTACGAACCAAGCACTTTGTATTTGCACTAATAGGCACATACAGTTCCGTTCTGGAGCCGAATTTTATCATACCGAATTTCTCACCGCCGGTTAGTTGCTGGCCCTGTTTTGTAGCACATACAATCCGCCGGGCAATAGCACCGCTGATTTGCCGGACAATCAGCCTGTCTTCGGGGCTGTCAATCCTGGTTATATAAAGGTCGTTGGACTCATTGACACGGCCCGACTCAGGATTCATAGCGTTTTTGTATTTGCCTTTTTTGTAGCTGATTCTCTCAACTTTTACATTACACGGTGCACGATTAATATGCACGTCAAAAATACTCAAAAATATTCCGATTCTAATCGCATTTTTACTGATAAAGTCATTTTCTTCGACAATCTCGATGTCGGTTACCCTGCCGTCAGCGGGCGAAAGCAGCAGGCTCGAATCCTCCGGGCAAAGCCGGTAAGGGTCCCGGAAAAACGACAAAACCCAAATCAGGATAACAGCCAGAACAGCCTCTACTGAAATGATAAGCCAGGCGCTCAGATACAAAACACCTGCAACCAGATAGACAGCCAACACCACCAGCACTATTGCCGGGAAAATAACCACTTCCGGCCAGCCGTATTTAGTCAGCGCAAGTCTCATACACAAACATAATAATCGGCTATCTTTCGACAAGCAACAAAAAAGCCCGACCCTAAGATTTCGCTTCCGACGGTCCCTGTCGCGGCATCGCGATCGTTCCGGTTCTGGCCACATTTTTAATGCCGTACGGCCTGCAAACATCGATGAAGGCCTCTATCTTGCTCTCAGGGCCGCTGACTTCCACCATTAGCTGTTTGGTGCCGATATCAACCACCCTGCCTCTGAACATTTCTATCAGAGATAAAATTTCCGGCCGTTTATCCGGCGGCGCTGAAATCGTTATAAGCATCAGGTCGCGCGCCACTACCGGCTCACCGGCGAAATCCTGAACCTTAACAACAGGAACAATCTTGGCCAATTGTTTTCGAACCTGCTCTACAACCCTGTCATCGCCGACAACAACAATTGTCATTCGGCTCAGCTTCGGGTCTTCGGTTCGGCCGACGACAAGTGAATCAATATTGAACGCACGGGCGGCGAACATCCCCGCAACGTGCGCCAGAACGCCGGGCTTGTTCTCAACTAATGCACTTATTATATGCTTCATCGTTTTTGCCTTTTTATTTTCTTATGCCATACTTTCCATTATATCAAGCCCGTCCATCTCATTCAGGCTTTTGCCGGCCGCAACCATAGGCCAAACATTTTCTTCTCGCTCGACTCTAAAGTCAACAACGCAGGGCCGCTTTTGACCCAGCATCTTCTTTATAGCTCCGGGAACATCGGCTGCTTTTTCGACGGTAATCCCGACAGCGCCAAGCGCCTCCGCCACTTTTGCATAATCGGGATTGGCCAGGTAGGTTTTTGAGTATCGCTTGTTGTAGAAAAGTTCCTGCCACTGTCGAACCATTCCCATATAGCCGTTGTTCAAAATGCAGACCTTTATCGGCAATTTGTTCTCGACTGCCGTCGAAAGCTCTGTCATCGTCATATTAAAACTGTGGTCGCCGTCAATATCAATAACGGTGGCATCAGGCCTGGCCACCTGCGCTCCTATGGCAGCCGGCAGACCATAACCCATTGTGCCGAGTCCGCCGGAGCTTATGAACTGCCGGGGCCTACTGAACCTGAAAAATTGAGCTGCCCACATCTGGTTTTGACCGACGCCAGTGGTTACAATTGCCTCGCCTTTGGTCTGACGGCACAACTCCTCAATAACATACTGTGGCTTAACCACCGAGGCGTTCTTGTCATAGCTAAAGGGGAATTTTTTCTTCCACTCGGCAATTTTCTTAAACCACGGCGCTCTCTCTCGGTGCTCAACTTCCTTGACCAACTCAGTTAGTATATATTTTGCATCGCCCACCACGGGAATATCCACATTAACATTCTTCGATATACTCGTCGGGTCGATATCAATATGAACTATTTTTGCATTCGGGGCAAAGCCTTTAACTTTGCCGGTCACTCTGTCATCAAATCGAGCGCCTACGGCAATCAGCAGGTCACATTCCTGCACCGCATAATTAGCATAAGCGGAACCGTGCATCCCGAGCATATCCAATGACTCCGGCCTGTTCTGGTCGAAACTGCCTAATCCTAAAAGCGTCATCGTTACCGGCAGATGTGCCTTCTGGGCCAGTGCTCTTAATTCCTCGCTTGCGTTCGCTATAATAATCCCGCCGCCGACATAAAGCACCGGCTTTTCTGACTTATTTATCGCCGCAGCGGCAGCCGATATCTGTCTCGCATGGCCTTTCGTTCGAATCCGATAGCCCGGCAGGTTCATCTTGACCTGCCCGTCTGACTCATACCTGGCAACCTGAACGTCAACCGGTATATCAACAAGCACCGGCCCGGGACGGGACGTCGAAGCAATATAAAACGCCTCTCGAATCGTCCGGGCAAGGTCTTTAATATCCTTAACTATACAGTTGTATTTCGTAACAGGGCGCGTAATGCCGGTAGTATCAGCCTCTTGAAACGCATCGTTGCCGATAAGCTCTGTGCGAACCTGTCCGGTTAGGGCAACTACCGGCACAGAATCCATCAGCGCCGTCGCAAGCCCAGTAGTCAAATTGCACGCACCGGGACCGCTGGTCGCAACGACAACGCCGACTTTCCCGCTGGCACGGGCATAAGCATCAGCCATATGACAGCCGCCCTGTTCGTGACGTGGAATTATAAACTCAATCGGCGCATCATATAACCTATCGAATAAGGGCAGCACCACCCCGCCGGGGTAGCCGAACATCGTTTCGACACCCTGCTCGATGAGCGTATCTACTATTATCTCAGCGCCTGCCTTTTTCTCATCTGATTTCTTTGCCATTATATATCTCCAATTTTCAGAATTTATCTCATCGAATAGTGGAAGTAACGCCGAACCGGTATAGCCGAAGATTGTATCGACCCCCAGCCCAAGCAGAGTACGGACGACAATTTGCGCACCGGTAAGATATTCGATTGACTCCGGGCGGACGCGCCCGAAGAAACGACGTGAGAACACATTGTCTGATACTCCTGATAAACATACCGTTATTCCAGCAATGCACAGTTTTACGGGCACTTACCCATCAGCCGCTATCGCCATACGCAGGCGAAGCTGCCAAATCGGTCTTTTACACCCTTTCTGTAACACCGTAACCATCCCTTAGGGATGTTTCAGGCTCGTATTTGCATGTTTTCACGCAAATACAAATACAATATACAGTACAAATAAATGTTTGTCAACTCTTTTTAGGCTATTTCTCCCGCCGACTTATTGTTATATCTACCCCCACCCCGCCTTTTTTGTTCTTTTTACCACCAATTTTATATTGGTGGTTATTTTTCTCTTTGTTGTCATTCCCGCTTGACGTGTGCTATCTTTTCGCTTATTTATTTCATTAATATTCACTTATATATAGGGAGATTTACAATGCGCTCAATTTTTCGTTGCCTTTTCCTTCTCTTCCGACTCAGCCTTGATTTCATCTGTCGTCTCAGTATAAACCCTCGAGGCCTTTGCTTCAGCCTCGGCTTTTAATTTATCCTCCATTTCTGTTCTGATTTTAGATATCGTATCAGAATAAACCCTCATCGCCTCAGAATAAGCCCTCGTCTTATTCTCAGCTTCCGTTCTGAGGTACTCTATCACCTCAGCATTTGCTTGGGCCTTTTCTTCTGCTTCGGCTCTCGCCTCAGCTTCAGCCCGTAATCTTTCCTTTGTTTCAGCTTCGGCCTTGGCTTCTATCGCTTTGGCTTCGGCTTCTGCTCTAGCTCTGGCCCCATATTCAGCCCGTAATCTTTCTATAGCTTTGGCTTTGGATTCGGCTCTGGCTTCGGCTTCGGCTCTGGCTTCGGATTCGGCTCTGGCTCTAGCTTCAGATTCAGCCCGTAATCTTTCCTTTGTTTCAGCTTCGGCCTTGGCTTCTTCTATCGCCTTGGCTTCGGCCTTAGCTACTCTCTCAGCCTCAGCTTCTAGTTTTTCCTCTCTCGCTTTTGCTTCCTCTTCTACCTCCGCTCTGGCTTCAGATTCGACTCTCAGCCTTTCTTCGACCTCGGT
>CAZCIR010000003.1:94347-136322 GCA_964499145.1 uncultured Pirellulales bacterium
GCCTTTTCTTCAAATTCGGCTCTTGCCTTTGCTTCCGCCTCAGCCTTGGCTTTGGCTTCGGCCTTAGCTACTCTCTCAGCCTCAGCTTTTAGTTTTTCCTCTCTCGTTTTTGCTTCCGCTTCTACCTCCGCTCTGGCTTCAGATTCGACTCTCAGCCTTTCTTCGACCTCGGTAATTTTCTTAACATAAGATTCAGCCTTTTTCTCAGCTTCAATTTTAGCTCTGGCTGCAGATGCCTCCCTAGCCTCGGCCCTCGAGACTTTCTTGGACTCGGCTTTCAGTTTCCCTTCCAACTCGGTTTTAATTTCAGCTATCTTCTCAGAATAAATCCTAGACTTTTCCTCAGCCTCCGCCCTGAGTTTCTCAATCGCTTCAGAATTTGCTCTGGCCTTTTCTTCAAATTCAGCTATTGCCTTCGATTCCTCCTCGGCCTTGATTTGCTCTATTGCTTTGGCCTCGACCTTAGCTACCCTCTCAGCCTCAGCTTTTAGTTTTTCCTCTCTCGCTTTTGCTTCCGCTTCTGCCTCCGCTCTGGCTTCAGATTCAGCTCTTGCCTTTGCTTCCACCTCGGCCTTGGCTTGCGCCTGTGTTCTTGCCTCAGATTCGGCCCGTAATCTTTTCTGTGTTATAGCTATTCTCTCGGCATAGGATTTGGCCTTTTGCTCGGCCTCAATTTTAGCTCCGGCTTCAAATTCGGCATCAGCCTCGGCCTTCAATAACTTCTCGGCCTCGGATTGGAGCTTCTCTGCCGACTCAGCTTTGATTTCAGCTATCGTTTCAGAATAAATCCTCGAATTTTCTTCGGCTTCCGCTTTGAGTTTCTTAATCGCTTCAGAATTTGCTCTGGCCTTTTCTTCAAATTCAGCTCTTGCCTTTGCTTCCGCCTCGGCCTTGGCTTGCGCCTGTGCTCTTGCCTCAGATTCGGCCCGGAATCTTTTCTGTGTTTTAGCTATTCTCTCGGCATAGGATTTGGCCTTTTCCTCAGCTTCAATTTTAGCTCTGGCCTCAGATGCGGCGACTGCCTCAGCCCTCGCTGCTCTCTCGGTCTCGGATTTGAGCTCCTCTTCCGACTCAGCCTTGATTCCAGCTATCGTCTCAGAATATACTTTCGAATTTTCTTCGGCTTCCGCTCTGAGCTTCTCAATCACCGCGGTATTTGCTAGGACCTTTTCTTCTGCTTCGGCTCTGGCCTGTGCTTCGGCCTGAGTTTCGGCTTCTGCTCTGGCTCTTGCTTCAGATTCAGCTAATAATTTTTCCTCTGCTTCAACTCTAAGCTCGTCTGATGTCTCAAAATAATCTCTTGACCTTTGCTCAATTTCTGCCCTGATCTTCCCAACTGCCTCGGCATTTGCTCTGACTCTTTCTTCTGGTCTGCGCAATAATCTATCACATTTTTTACAGAGGATTTTATCCTGAAAAACGTATGCCTGCTCATTTGCCGGTATCACACTGCTGCAATTTTCGCAGATTTCCTCTTTCATATTACTGTCTTACCCACTCTCATTTTGGAGTCGCAAGCCATCTTTGGGAACAAGGCTTTATATCGCTTTCGAATTTCACCCTTTCCTTATCTTGTTATTTCGGCAAAATTTTCCATGTAATCTAAGTAATCAGTCTAAAAACTCCCCTTGAAATCACCTCGAAGTCTAAATTACCTCCTCATCTTGATGGCGGTTCCAGCTAAGAAATACCATTGCGACCAGCTTCCTTATCCTGCAATCTCATTATATTAGGGACTATCGACCATTCACTAACGACTGCCTTTATGTTGCGATATACCCTTCACGCTTTAATAAATGTGATACCGTAAAAAAATAGTTAAAATTATGGGACTATGTCTGTGGCAAAATAGGCCGTTCATAGTAAAGACAATATTACAAAAGAGCAGGAGAGTAGATCCTCGACACGTACAAAAATTACTTGCTCTAAAAGCATTTGCCGCTATAATTGTAGGTTTAGAATAAGCTTAGGAGATTTATAATGTGTGAACAATGCGGCTGCGGCGAAACAAACACCGAGCAGACCTTCGAGCAAAAGGTCAAAGAACTGATTGATTCTGTTATTCGACCTGCTTTGCAGGGCCACGGCGGAGATGTCGAACTGGTGGAAACAGATGATGATAAAAACGTCAAATTGCGGCTGCAGGGTGCCTGTCACGGCTGCCCCGGCGCCGCAATGACAATGAAAACCGGTATCGAAAGAATCCTCAGAGAAAAAGTGTCCGAAGTCAACGAAGTCATCGCCGTGGATTGAGGGTTTAACCTCAGGGAGCATCATATTGCCTACCTTGACTCCAGCGGGGGATACCGCAGACGGTACAAATTTATATATTCGTGCTGATTTGCTCTTAATTGTGTGATGAACTGATACGGTCCAATATCCTCTCCGGCCTCGAGCGGCGCAATATTTGACATCTTCCAATATTTGTAATAGTGATTTGTCGTAGCAAGTCCCATTCTTGAATCCCATGCCACGTATGAAATATTTCTTTTGTAGCATTCATATACAAATTCCGTTGGACTATTTACATCGAACGTACTGGTATGAATAAAACACTCCTTATACTGGGGTGCCATTATTTGTAAAATACTCGGGGCTGTGGTTACGAGTTTTTCTCCTTTTTGGGCATTTTCGCGGTACCAGTCAACAAGGTACTTGAATTCTACATCCCGTTCGCCGTTACCGACTACGCCTGCAACAACAAACTGATTGGAGACAATCATTAAAATCATTAATATCAGGACGACAAATTTAGTAAGTAGATTTCCTTTGTAAGCAAAGCCTTCTGCGGCAAATGCCATACCTATTACCAGTATTGCAATATAAGGCAGTGAAACGCTTGCCTTGCTCACCGATGCTATCTTCGTCAGATAACCCCACAGTTCCAGAGCCCAGATAATCGCTGTTATCAGCACGGCCAATTGTGCAATAATTACGGCCCCTTTGGGTAACCTGGCTTTGCTGTTTATCAATGTCCAGAAGCTGTATAATCCATAAATACATATCAGCATAACTATCGCAAAGATGGTGGCATGGTATCTTTCCATAGGATAAGGGTATTTAGCATGAACCCAGAAATATGGCAAAAGGAATATCAGCAAGACCAGTATTTTCCACTGACGTTTGTACAATCCATATACAGAGCCAAACAGGAAACTTATAAGTGTAAAAATTTGTATTAAGATCGAATATATTCTTATAAAGGTTTCACCCATCCACGGAGGCATAAAGAGCGGATAGAACCCAACCTGCCATAACATCAGGACGTGTTTGGCAAAACCAGTTCTTGCTTCGACGCCTTCTGCGAATTGCGAACTATATCCTTCCGTGAATATTTTAAGATAGTGCGTCGCTCCTGCGGTTTGCCAGCTCATCACCGTTCCCAGCATCCACAAGGCAATAGGGACTGACGCCAAAGCAGCATAAACAAAGGCGATGATTCGTTGTTTTTTATCTTTGCTGTCAATCATATCCATAACAAAGGCGCCGAGGATAAGAGCTGCACCTTCATATCGTACCATTGTTGTAAGTGATGCGAGCAGATAAGCCCATTTTGACCTTATGAATATGAGATAGAATGTAGCCCATATAAAAAACAGCAGTGTAGTTTCAGCAATAGCCTCGGTTAACAGCCTCAGCCCCCATGGGTTGATTATCGCTACGATTGCAAACCACACAGCCGCTCTGCCAATAACTTTTCGTCCTGCCAGCCATAATAACACGGCAGTCAGAGGATGAACTATTGAGTTGAGCAGCCATCCTCCGTGAAAATCAGGGTATGCCCCGCCGGCAATATGCCCCAGCAATACCTGCAGTATTCCAACCAGCGGCACTCGTTTATAATCGGTGGGCAGCTTAAAGGATAAAACCTGCCGGCCAAGCCCTGCAAAGCATTCAAAGTCAAAATGCGGCACAACCTGGTGCCCCCAGTAGATAACGGAATGAAAAATACCAAACGACAGCAACAAGAAAAACAAGAGAATATCAGCATATTTTCTTCTTGTCTCCAATTGCCATACCAATTCAGTGGATGAGGATTTAAGGTCGTTTGATAGTTGTGTATTTTTCCGTCTTTTCCGTTTCATATCTCAAACGAGTATGAAGTGTTCTCTAATACTTTGTTCTGTCGGTTTATGAATAACACCTTTTTCATTAATAATCGCTGTAATATTTTCTGCTGGCGTTACATCAAAAGCTGGATTGTAAATATCAACTCCGTCCGGTACTATTTGCTTGCCGCCGCAAAACCGCACTTCATCTGCCGTTCTTTGTTCGATAGGTATTTGGTCACCACTTTTTATACTCAAATCAAACGTGCTTGACGGCGCAGCAATATAAAAAGGTATATTATGTTCTCTGGCCAGAACACTAAGGTTATATGTGCCGATTTTATTTGCGGCATCCCCGTTTGCTGCAATTCGGTCGGCCCCGGTTATTACAGCGCTGATTTTGCCCTGCCTCATCAGCCACCCCGCCGTATTGTCACAAATAACTACTGCTTCAATCTTCGCTTGTATCAATTCCCAGGCCGTTAATCGAGCACCCTGCAGCAGCGGCCTCGTCTCATCGACATAAACTTTAAACTTTTTCCCACTTCTGTGCGCCTCGAATATTACCGACAGTGCCGTTCCCTGCCCTGCCGTTGCCAGAGCACCTGCATTGCAGTGCGTCAAAACACCGGCACCATTATTGATAAATTGCTGGCCATTCTCACCGATTCGCCGGCACATATCCACATCTTCCTGACAAATAGCGTTCGCCTCGTTAAAAACAACCTTCTGCAGTTCTTGTAAATCCGTTTTAGCTTTTCCGGCAACAAAATCCTCAGCTTTACTTTTAACCCTGTCCAACGCCCAAAATAGATTCGCTGCCGTCGGACGCGATGAGGACAGATATTTAATGGATTCCTTCAGAACAGAAAGTCCCTGCTCCAAATCGCTGTCTTGAGGCAATTTTTGCATAGCCAAAACCAGCCCATAAGCTCCTGCAACTCCTATTGCCGGAGCGCCACGAACAGCAAGCGTTTTAATCGCTTCATAGAGCTGCTTAACATTCCGGCACTGCAGACCGATAAATTCACCCGGCAATCGCCTCTGGTCTATAAGCTCCAAAAAGCCGTCAACGCCACCAACCCATTTCACTGCCGCTGCAATCATAAAAAATTCCCTGTTTCCAAATCCATTGCATCTTTGGTGGATTATCTCTTTTTCCCGTCCGCTTTAAGTTTTTCTTCCAAATACCTGGCTGTATAACTTCTTTTGTTTTTAATAATTTCCTCCGGCTGGCCTGCGGCCACTACCTCACCGCCGGTATCTCCACCTTCCGGGCCGAGGTCTATTATATAGTCAGCCATCTTGACAACATCAAGATTATGCTCGATTACCACAACGGTATTGCCCATATCGCATAGCCGGCCCAGCACATTTAACAGGTTATGAATGTCGGCAAAGTGCAGTCCCGTCGTCGGCTCATCGAGTAGATACAAAGTGCGCCCCGTGGCGGCCTTGCCCAATTCGGCGGCAAGCTTTACCCGCTGGGCCTCACCGCCTGACAAAGTCGTTGATGACTGGCCCAACTGCATATAGCCCAACCCGACATCATTGAGCGTTCGCAGTATCCGCATAATAGTCGGAAAATTAGCAAAGAAACCCAGCGTATCCCCAATCCTCATATCGAGTATCTCAGCAATGTTCTTTCCTTTATATGTAACCTGCAGCGTCTCCGGATTGTATCGTTTACCGCGGCACGCCTGACAGGTCACATAAACATCCGGCAGAAAATGCATCTCTATCTTCTTTGTCCCCTGTCCTCTGCAGTCCTCACAGCGGCCGCCTTTGACGTTGAAGCTGAACCGTCCCGGCTTATAACCGCGAATCTTCGCCTCTCGCGTCATCGAAAGCAGCTTTCTAATCAGGTCAAACACACCTGTATACGTCGCAGGATTGCTCCTCGGGGTCTTTCCGATAGGCGACTGGTCTATCTCTATAACTTTATCTATCTGCGAAACGCCGAGAATGGTCTTGTGTTTACCCGGCTTTTCGCGAGAGCCATAGAGTCGACGCCTCAAAGCCCTCAATAATATCTGGCTGACCAGAGTGCTTTTGCCCGAACCTGAAACCCCTGTCACGCAGATAAATACCCCAAGTGGGAATTTCACATCGAGACTCTTAAGATTGTTCTCTGCGGCGCTTTTTACTTCGATGCACCTTCTAAGGTTGTAGCTTCTTCTCTTCATTGGCAGAGCTATTCTTTTTCTCCCGCTTAGATACTCCCCAGTCAACGACTCAGCACAACCGATAATTGTATCGTAGCCGCCCTGGACAATAAGCTCACCGCCGTGCGCGCCGGCCGCCGGGCCGATATCAATAATGTGGTCTGCGCTTTTGATAATATCCTCATCATGCTCCACAACCAGAACCGTATTTCCGAGCTTGGTGAGACGCTTAAGTATGCCTAACAACCGGTTGTTATCGCGCTTGTGCAGGCCTATTGTCGGCTCATCAAGCACATAACAGACCCCCACCAAGCCGCTGCCGACCTGTGTGGCTAAGCGAATCCGCTGCGCCTCCCCGCCGGCCAGCGTGCTGCTCCTTCTATCCAGCGTCAGATAACCAATTCCGACATCGACCATAAATTTTAGCCGTGTCTTTATTTCCTTTAATATCTGAGATGCAATCAACGACTGCTCTTCGTTTAACACCAGCTTATTGAAAAACTCCTGCGCCTTCTCGATACTCAATGAGGCCAATTGATGTATGCTTGTGCCCCCTACCGTCACAGCAACAGCCTCAGGCCGAAGCCGTGCCCCGCTGCAGCTCCGGCAAGGCTGCTCCGAAAGAAAACTGTGTAATCTCTCTTTTACATATTCGCTGCTGGTAGTTTTCCATCGCCGCGTAAGGTTCGGGATAACTCCTTCGAAACGAAAACCGTAATCTTTTACATCCGATGCCATTGTGCCATACAGCAGAATCTTTTTTATATCTTTCGGTATTTGCTCAAACGGCATCGATTTGCTGGCGCCGACATTTCTACAGAACCTTTTAATAAGCCGATTATAGTAAATGTTCATTCGCTTGCCCCCCTTGCGCCAGGCCTCGATAGCCCCGTGCTCCAACGAAACACTCTTGTCCGGAACAATTAAATCAGGGTCAAATTCCAGGATCGTCCCAAGGCCGTCACAGCTTTTACAGGCTCCATACGGGCTGTTGAAGCTGAATAACCGCGGCGACAGTTCCTCAAGAGATGCCTGTGGGTGCTTTGGGCAGGCAAACTTTTCGCTGTAGATAACTTCCTTCCACTTGTTGTCCCTGCCGCTTTTCTTGTCTCCAGCCGGCTTCTGCATCAGCACCAGCACTATTCCGTCAGCCAGCTTCAGCGCCGTCTCCACCGAATCAGCCAACCGAATACGAACCGAGTCCTTAATAATCAGTCTGTCAACAACTACAGCGATGTCGTGCTTTTTTTTCTTACTCAAAGGTGGGATATTCCTTAAATCGTAAATATCACCATCAACACGCACACGCACGAAACCCTGATGTTGTATTCCGGCAAAAATGTCTCTGTGCTCACCTTTTTTGCCGCGAATCAGCGGTGCACAAATCTGGATTTTCGTGCCCTCCGGCCAGGTAAGTATTGACTCGACCATTTGCGATGAGTGCTGGCTCGTAATCTCTTTGCCGCAAATCCAGCAGTGAGGCCGACCCACACGGGCAAAAAGCAATCTGAAATAATCGTAGATTTCAGTGGTGGTGGCCACCGTCGAACGCGGATTGCTGCTGGCGCTTCGCTGCTCAATTGCAATAGTAGGTGGCAGACCCGTAATATCAGCCACCGCCGGCTTTTGCATCTGCTCAAGAAATTGCCGAGCGTATGCACTGAGTGATTCGACATATTTTCTTCTGCCCTCGGCGTAAATGGTATCGAAGGCCAGCGAGCTTTTGCCGGAGCCGGAAATCCCGGTTATCACCACCAGTTTGTCCCGCGGAATACTCAGATTGATGTTCTTGAGGTTGTGCTCCGCCGCACCAGTAATTTTAATCGCTTTTTCCGCTCGTCCTGCCATAATTATCTCTTCACCGGTAAAAGTAGCTGCCCTGCGAAAAATCCACAATAACACAAACTAATAATTGTAACAAAACCCTGCAAAAAAGTAAAATGCTGTTTTTAGCCGCCCCCTGAACGGCGGACAATCGAGTATGAGATTAAAAAAACTACATAACTGGAATCTGTCTTACTCTGAGGCAATAGCCCTGCAGAGGCAGCTCTGCGAAAAGGTGCAGATGATTGAATTAAAAAGCCGGCCAAAAACCATAGCCGGCATTGACTGTGCCTTCAGCAGGGATAAAAAACGGATTATTGCATGTGTTGTTCTTCTTAAACTGCCTGGTTTTGAACTAATTGAAACACAAAATGCGTTGCAAAAACTCACCTTTCCCTACATCCCCGGTCTGCTCTCTTTCCGTGAAGCTCCCGTTTGTATCGCCGCAGTTGAAAAGCTAAAAAACGAGCCGGGGGCTTTCATAATCGATGGCCAAGGAATTGCCCACCCCCGCAGACTCGGCCTCGCCGCTCACCTCGGCCTATTCTTCGATAAGCCCACTATCGGCTGTGCAAAAAGCAGATTAGTGGGAAGTTTTAAAGACCCCACTTTTGAAAAGGGAGTTTACAGCCCGCTGAAAGATGGGAACGAGATTATCGGCGCAGTAGTTAGAACACGCACAAATGTCAAGCCGGTTTTTGTCTCCGTAGGCAATAAATGCGTATTGGAAGATGCGATAAAAATCACCCTCGACTGCACAACCAAATACCGCATTCCTGAACCCACTCGCCTTGCACATCAACTGGTGAGCAGGTTAAAATCTGTATATTAATATCAAACTTAAAGAGAAGTGAGCAACTCACGAATAGATTACGGAGGTTTGGGTAGGATTGTAGGATAAATACCTGTTATAAGCACTTTTGCATCAGCCCAATCAGCATGGTCACAGTCGTTGTTATCGCCGCCGTTGCTGACCTTAAGTATTAGTTTTTTTATCCCTTTTGTTTTAATCATTACGTGCTTGGCCTGGTCGCCGGATTTCATAATGCCGCTTTGCCAGAGAATTTTGCCGTCGCCGACTACCAGGAATTCCACGCTGCCACGGCCTTTTTCCATCTCATCATCCACTCCAACATACGCGGAGAACTCTTCAACCGCATCGTTTGTGGCAATCAGGCAAATACTCTCAGAATGTGTGCCGAGGCCTCGTTCAAATTTTTTACCGCCTATTGAGAGCGTTCTTCCTTCTACGCTTCTATCGATATGAGGCGTCCCCCAGCTCTGTCGAATACGGTCAACAGTAAGCGTACTCAGGTACATCTCTTCCTTTCGAACCGACCGCAGAAGTTCCTCTGCCCGTTTTGCAATGTTTTCACCGGGATGCCCCCGTATCAGCGGTAGCAATTCCAATGACGCTTTTACACGTTGATTCTTCTCTAAAAAGCACTTGGCCATCCGATAGCGAAGCTTGTCCTTATCCCTGCTCTGGACATATTCCGACAAAGCCATGCAACGATATATCTGCAGCGCCCTGTCATAGTTCTTTTCGTTAAAACATTTATTGGCCTCAAGAAATGCTTTTTGCAAATCCTCTTTGCTGTTCATTTTCGGCATTTCAGCATAGCAGAAACTTTCTACGGCAAATTCCGTATCTATGAGTCCTCCTTCGCCTCCGCCGCCAAACCAGTAGAACCAGTACCCCGGCTGCACAAAGCCTGCCGAATCAGTTCCCTTATTCGGGTCTACCTTAAACTTCATATTGCCCGCTTTGACTAAAGGCAGATGGTTGTTGCTAAGGTGTCCGAATCCACCAGCCGGACTATGGTCGATGGGAATCCAGCCGACATCTGGAAGATAAAATTCCGCCCAGCAGTGCCACCCATCAAACCCTCCGGCCCAACAGCCGGCAACAAACCTTGCGGGGACGCCTCCAGCCCGGCATAAAGCAACGAAAAATCCACCTATGGCCCCGCAATCCCCCTTTCTTTCTTTAAAACAAATTTTCAGGTCTTCTGCGGGGCGCGGGTTGGCGTATTGTATGTTTTGGCTTATCCAGTCGTAGACCGCCTTTGCATATAACACAGGATTGCCGCGACCTTCCCGTTTAAGCTCTTCGAAAATCGGTTGGACCTCCGCATCATCAGGCGAAATTTCGGCAGGGTCTAATTGCGTAAAATATTTATAATCAATATCTTTGATGTATTCCGGATAAGTTCGCTGCGACAGCGCATCATAATCTATATTCACCTCCCACAGTCGCACATCATATTCCACGCTTACGAAAGCCACATCCCCTTTTGCAGGAAGTCCATTTTTGTAAACAACGCGATATATTTGGCCCGGTCCTTCCGTATTATGCAACAGAAACGGGTTATCACCGGCCACATTTATGTTTGAAACCTTGCACTCCGGCCAGTTTTCGGGCAGGGGAACATTAAGCTCTAAACTGATCATTGTTGTGATGTTTTTGTTGTAACTGCAGGCGGTGTGCCGAACGTGGTAACGTTTAGGATGGGTATAGGTGACCAAGTCCTGAGCAAAAACCTGTGTTGCGCCGAAAACAAAAAAAACAATCCATAGACAAATCAACTCCTGCCAAAGGTAATCTTTAAAAAAACCAAATTTTAAATTTTGGGTTAATCTTCTTACTTCTTCGCTTTTCGCGTTGAATTGCTTTAATCCCATTTGTGTTTCTTCATGGAAGCGGGAGCCTTCCTGCGTTCAGGTAGAGCCCTTCACCTCTATTTATCGGGGACGACCTTCGCTGATTTTATCACTACCGGCTCAACGGGAACGTCAGCGTGCCGGCCTTTTCGCGTCGTCTTAACGGCCGCTATCTTATCCACCGTATCCATACCATCGACCACTTTCCCAAACACTGCATATCCCGGCTTTTTCGGCCCTCCGTAATTTAGAAAATCGTTATCCTTATGATTGATAAAAAACTGGCTGGTAGCGCTGTTCGGGTTGCTTGTTCGCGCCATTGCTATTGTGCCCTATTTATTCTTCAATCCGTTATTGGCTTCATTAATAATGGGCGGACGTGTTTTCTCTTGAATCATATCCGGCGTAAATCCACCGCCCTGTATCATAAAGTTCGGTATCACCCTGTGAAATATCGTCCCGTCAAAGAAACCTTCCTCAACATACGTCAGGAAATTTTTGACCGTAACCGGTGCCGTTTTTTCATCAAGTTCAATGACGATGTCGCCCATAGTCGTTTCCAGTTTTACCATTTTGGATTCCTCGATAGTTTTCCTTTCCCACTGACAACCGAATATGAAAACAATAACGGCCGTAACAATAATTTTTTCAAGATGTCTCATATTAGCCCCTGTAAATAATCAATTATCAATAGTTATTCCCATTTGTGTTCTTTAACCGAGGCCAGAATCATCTCGGCACATTCCATCGCTGCCAGACCTTCTTCAGCGCTGACCTCAGGTCTGAACGCCTTATTTGCAACAGCCGAAAGAAAAGCCTGCTGCTCAAGGCGCAGCGGCTCATTATCATCTATTTGAAGCCTCTCATAATGAACCAGCTTTGTCCAGTCGGTCTTTAACAAATCGAACTTCCCGCCCCGTTTGAGTTGGCGGATTTTATTTATCAGCTCGATGTTATCAGTATCGGCCTTTATAACCGTGCCGGTCTTTCCTAAATAATCCAGGCTCAGATATGCCTGTCGGCTGAAGACTCTTACCTTCCGCTCGGTCTTCAGCGCCAGCCTGGAGGCGGTAACGTTTGCAATACAGCCGTTCTCGAAAACTATTCTCGCATTACAAATGTCCTCTTTGTCGGCGTCAACAACGCCTATACCAACGGCATCAATCCTTTTTATCCTGCTGGCCGCCAGAGACAAAATAATATCGATGTCGTGAATCATCACGTCCAGCACAACGCTAATGTCAGTTGAACGGAAAGGATACGGACTAATACGTGTGGCTTCTATAAATCTCGGCTCTATTTGGAGCCGTTTCATCGCCTGAACAACAGGGCTGCATCGCTCAGAATGGCCGACGGCGGCAACAACACCACGATTTTTCGCAAGCTCTACAATCTCCCGCCCCTGGCTCACATCAGACGCCAACGGCTTTTCAATCATCACCGCAACGTTGCTTCCAATGAAAAGCTTCGCCAACTCATAATGTGCAGTCGTCGGCGTCGCTATCGTTACCGCTTCGACTTTATCCAATATATCCCCGCAATCGGTAAATGCAAGGCACTTATACTTTCTGGCGAGCTTTTTAGCTTTATCAACATCTATATCGACGATAGCTACTAACTCACTTTGCGGCAGGCTATTATAAACCTTCGCATGAATCGTGCCCATCTTGCCTGCACCAATAACAGCAGTATGTATTTTCGCATTTTGCATTAGCAGTCCGTTTCTCTTCCCACGCTCCGTAAGATATGATTTCTTAATGCCTGAACTTCTCAAGGTATCTACCAAATTGTTGTCCGCTGCTTCTGATTATCGACTCGAGCATAGCCAGAACATTCTCATCAAGTCCATCTTCCTGTTCCAAAGCCCTCGCATTCTCAAGTAACGCCCCATCCCGGCGATAGAGCTTCCTGTACGCCTCGATTATCTTTTGCTGTTGCTGCTCGCTCAAACCAGCTCGCTTTATACCACGCTTATTAACACCCCTGACCCTCGGCGGATAGTGACCGCTGACAATAAGAAATGGCGGAACATCATGATTAATTCCCGCAAGTCCTGCTGCATAACACCACTTGCCAACAGTTACGAACTGATGCAGTAAAACCACACCACTAAACCAGACTCCCGTCTCTATCTTGCAATGTCCGCTGACTTGGACGTAGTTACTCATAACAATCTTATCTTCGATTATGCAATCATGTCCGATGTGCACCCCAATCATAATCAGATTATCATTTCCTATTTTCGTCAACTGTCCCGGGTAAATACTCGGATGGATTGTTACCTGCTCCCGAATAATGTTGTTATCACCTATGACAAGTCCTCCGATCTCGTCATCGGCTCTAAGGCCCAGCAGTTGAGGTATACCCCCTATCGTACAATTGGGAAAAAGGTGATTATTCCGCCCAATTTCGACGTTGCCGCTAATCACCACGTTAGCATCAAGTATTGTTCCGGCACCGATAGAAACGTTGCTGCCGATAACACAATTGGGCCCAATTACAACACCGTCAGCTAAACGAGCTTTATTACTTACTACTGCACTCGGATGGACCTGAATCATTCCGTATCCCTGCTCTTATCTCTCGTCTCATAATGTTCTACATCGAGCATTACACTTTCTCTTCATCTACAAGCATAAACTTGATTTGCGCCTCAGCAACCAACGCTTTGCCTACCATCGCTTTGCACCGGCATTGTGCTGTTCTTTTCTTCAACCGGACTGTCTCAGCGGTAAGGACAAGCTGGTCGCCGGGGACAACTGCCTTACGCAATTTTACGCCATCCATACTCAAAAGCACCGCTAACTTGCCGACATGTTCCAGTTTCTGGGCGAACAGCAGGCCCGACAATTGCGCCATCGCCTCTACGATAAGAACGCCCGGCATAATAGGTGTGCCTGGAAAATGGCCCTGGAAAAACTGCTCATTGAAGCTTACATTTTTTATCCCCCTTATTCGCGTATCGCCTTCGACTTCAACCACCTTATCAACCAGCAAAAATGGGTATCTATGTGGCAGAATCCTGGAAATCTGCCGAATATCCAAAAGGGCGTCAGTCCCGAACTTCTGGATACGCTCCTGCTGCTCGGCCACTTCATACAGTTTTCTTACAAGCTGCTGGTTTAACGAATGTCCGCTCTTATAGGCCACCACTCTTCCCTTAACAGCCCGACCGACAAGTGCGAGGTCGCCAATTAAATCAACGATTTTATGCCTGGCACACTCGTTGGGAAATCTGAAACTGTTCTTAATCGGGCCGTCTGAGCTTATAACCAGAATGTCACGAGGGCTAAGATGTGTTCCTATTCCGCGAGCTTGAAATTGCTTCGCTTCCGCTTCGAATAAAAAAGTCCGTGCCGACGCCAGATGCTTCTCAAAACCCTCCGGCGTCACCCGACAGCTAAAAATCTGCCTGCCAATGCCGGTATGACCGCTGTAATCCAGGTCGTAGGTAATATTTAAACCGTCATTCGCATATGGCAGAGCATATATCGATGCATCTCCAGAGGTAATACTGACCGGCTCGCTAATAATAAATTCTTTGCACTTCTCCGGCTGCTCAATCAGTCCGCTCCGCTTTAGAACCTTGAAATATTGGGCGCTGCTGCAGTCAGCAGCCGGCATCTCCGGGCCGTTAACTTCTACAATCAGATTATCTATCCCTAGCGCACTAACAGCAGCCAAACAGTGCTCGACCGTCTCTATGCTCACTGAACCTTTCTTTAATGTCGTGCGTCGGCCCCGCTCAGCAACATTTGTAACAACGGCGCTAATCCGAATCGGCTCGGCAATATCGGTCCGCACGAAAACCACTCCGGCACCGGCAGGCGCAGGACGAAAAACGGCTTTCACCTCCTTGTCGCTGAACATACCTTTGCCGGATACCCTCGCTTCACTTTTTATCGTCTTTTGCAGCTTCAAGCCTTTCTATCCTCTTTCGCAGTTGCTTGAGCGACTCCGCCAGCTCCGGCAAACGCTTCATCAAACCAAATACTTTCATTGCAACTCTGATGTCCATTGCCGGCGAACCAACCAACCTTGAGCTGGCTGCAGTATCGCTCATAATACCTGCCTGAGCGCCAATCATAGTGCCTTGTCCTATCTCTATATTATCCGCCAGCCCAACCTGCCCGCCCAACACAGCCCCATCACCTATTTTGCAGCTGCCTGAGATACCTACCTGCCCCGCTATAAGGCAGCATTTGCCGATTACCACATTATGTGCGATTTGCACAAGGTTATCTATCTTTGTCCCGGCTCCGATTATGGTGTTTCCGAACTTTGCTCTGTCAACACAGCAGTTAGCTCCTATCTCTACAAAGTCTTCTATCACCACTGAGCCGTTGTGCGGAATAAGTCTATGGCTGCCGTCGATAAATGAATAACCAAAACCGGTTGAGCCGATGGTGCTGTTGGCTTGAATAATCACATTATCGCCAATAGTGCAGTTGTGATAAACAACAACATTGCTGTCAAGTCGACAATTTTTACCGAGTTTCGAATTCTCACCTATTTTACTCCCACTGGCAATTACGCTGTTTTCACCGATTTCTACTCCATCGTCAATTACCACACCCGCCCCAACAGAAACGCCCTTTGCGATTTTTACATTCTGACCGACCTTCACGGTCGGGTCGATTCCTTCAGTTACAGCCTTTAATTTGGGCGCAAAAATACTTAACGTCTTTATAAGGGACGCATCTACATTTTTAACAACCAATTGTTGTTTGGTCAAACCATCAATACGCCTGCCAACGATAACCGCTCTCGCACGCGACTTTTCGAGTCGAGGTATATGCCTGTCATTCGTAATAAAAGTGACATTGTCCTCGCCGGCTGTTTCTACCCCTCCCACAGCAATTATCTGTCCGCAGCCATCACCAACTAACTCAGCGCCAATCCGCTCAGCCAATTGTGCAACCGTCAATTTCATCCCATACCCTTTTATCCGCAGCAGGCGGATTTAGCATTGAGTTTTAGCTACAACTCAAAACTATTTTTCTGCGTCCAGCCGAGCCGTTACTTCACCGGTGATATCCAAACAGCCGCCGCTATACAGCAGCTTCTGCGTCCTAATGGCCATCCCAAGCTCGGAGATATTTGTCTCGGAAAAATCTACTTCATCCTCTTTAAACACCAAATCCAGACCCTTTTCTCTCGCAACCTCGCCGGCTATCCGCAGAATATCCTGATAAATCTCCTTCGTCCATAATTGGTCATTTAGCTCCATCTGCTGCTTGTAGAATTCCTGCCGAGCCTGATAGTTAGCCTGCTTCTCGAACAAACCTTTCGCTCTTGCCATATAATCACTGCTGTTTTCCCTCAGCGTTTGCATTCCTGCTTTCTCAGCTTCGATTTCCCTGGAAAGCTTATCCATCTCCGCAATAACTCTGTCCTGCTCGGCGATAGCTTCTTCCCTGTAGCGGACACTTTTCTTGCATCCCTGAAAGATTTTCTGAATGCTGACAACTGCAACCTTCGGTCCCGTGCCGGATTGTTTCGGTTCGGCCGGACGGGTTCCTCTTTGCGCCTGCAACTGGGCTTGTTTTTCCATCGTTTCCCGCATTTCTTTGACTTCTTTGGCATAATCCTTCTCACTGAGCTTAAGGTCGCTTAAATCAGCCTTTAGACACTCAATTTCTTTGTTCAGCCTTTCTATCTCAGGAAGGACGCTTTCCTGTTTGACCGTGGCTTTTTTTGCGTGCCGAGTGTCTATTTTCAAGTTGCTGCGTTCGCAGCCAGCCATTGCCAAAATTGTCACGCAAACCACCGTTATTTGAACAATTTCCTTGGTTTTCATAACTCGAATCTTTCTATATAATTCTTTGATTGTTTATTGAACGTTCAAAACAGCCTGCCTACAGAAAAACTGAAGACCTGCGTATCGTCATCGCCGTTTTTCATCAACGGTGCGGCAATTTCCATTCTCATCGGCACAGGTCCAAACCACTGAGGTATTAGTATCTGTATTCCCGTCCCCACCGATGCACGGTATCCACCCGAATCGATCAACCCACTGTCAACGAAAAACAGCGCCGAAAAGTTCTCTTCCAACACAGGCACTGTTACCTCGGCATTAGCCAGAAATATCCAGTCACTTCCTACCGGGTCTTCATCAGGGCCGCTGCGGGTGCTTACGCCTCGGTAACTAAATCCCCTGATTCCGTAAGAACCCGTGCCTCCGGCGTAAAATTTCTCAAAAGGCGGAGCATCGCCACCTACCACGCTCGCCCCAAGCAGCTTCATTGCCATAATTGTCTTGCGATCAGCCAGGTCTTCCATAAGCATCCAGTACCGCCTGTAAACACCGCTTACTATCCCAAAAGTATGATCGCCGGCAACCTGTTCGTAACTAACGTCGAAACCATAACCCTTACTCGGATTAAACCTGTCATCGGTAAGGTCTCTTCCGACGCCAAGCCTGACTCCCATAAGAACATTATCACCTTTAACGGACCTGACTTCACTGGGGGCATCGGAATCGAGATCGTTAATGTTTACTCTTTCCATTCTAAAGTTGATGCTCCTGTACCAGTGTTTCTTGCTATATCGTTTCCCTAATCCCACATATCCTTTCAGCCTGTTTTCATCGTAGCTTTCTCTGCCTCTCTCCCAGCTTGAGCCGCCCAAATTAAGAGAAATGGGCTTGTTCTGAAAGTACGGCTCGCTGAAACTAACCATATATTCACTGACTTCTGTTCCCGGCTGCAGAATAATTTTAAAAGTCTGTCCTGCACCTCTGAACGCCTGTCCGGTGACAAACTCCTTAAAGCTCTCCGGCCAATCACCGGCGTCGAAATTTCGTTGTTCAAACACCAACTGGCCTACGGCACCACTGTCACTCGTTATTCCCGCCCCCAGCATTATCATACCGGTACGGGTTTCAACAATGCTCACGTCTGCATCTCTCTGCCCGACCGCTTCGCCTCGCGGTGTAATGGTGGCCGACTCAGCCACTACCATATTTTTTACATCTTTTTCCAACTCCCCCTCACCGTCTCCACGAGCTATATCCGCGTTGTACCATCGGCCCGGCATAAAGTCGTATTCGTTCAGCACCCGTCGCACGACCTTGTCTTGTGTCTTTTCGTTGCCTCTTATATTAATACGTCCGATTCGAAAACGTTCCCCCTCTGCTATTCCAAGGTCAACATTGACCTGATTTTTGGAAATAAACTTGACACTCTGCTCGACCTTCACATTGATAAAGCCCGCTTCACGGTAAAGCTTAAGTAATTGGTCGACGTCCGAACCGGCTTTTCGCTTGTTATAGATTTGTCCTCCATCCAATTCCAATTCCGACCGCAGTTGCTCTGTGCCGAAGTGCCTGTTACCCGTAATAACAATCTTTCCAACGGTATAGGCCTGCCCCTCCTCAATTGTGAAAGTGATGCGAATCTTGCTCTTGTCTTCAGTGAATTCCTTTTTAGCCGTTATTTTGGCATCTAAAAAACCCTTTTTGTAATAGATGTTCTGCAGTTTTGTTACATCCTTAGACACGTTTTTTTCGGTGTAATGGCCCAAAAAAAGAAACAACCTCTTTTTCTTGGTCTTTATGGACTCTTTAAGAAGTCTCGTTTTCAGAGCTTTATTGCCGCTGAACTTCACCGCAGCTATTTTGACCCTCGGCCCTTCATCAACCGTATAAATCACATCACCTCTCGATAACTTTTCTGTATCTAAGCTCACCCTGGCAAATGCATACCCCTTTTGACGATAAAAATCAGCAATAGACACTCTTCCTGCCTCGGCCATAGCTGGTTCGAGGTAATCAGCTTTCTTAAAGGCCAGTTTTTTCAGCAATTTCTTGGATATATACCTGCGGTTGCCGGTAAAAACAATCGATCTGACGATATTCCTCTCGACAACAACAAAAGTCAGCCGGATCTTCTCATCAACAACTGCGGTATTGTAATAACTGTATTCGACACCGGGCAGTTCAGCTATGCGCTTGACGTCCTCATTAGCGGTAGCTTCGTTAAAGCGCTGGCCGACTCTGCTGCGAACCTTCGATAAAATTTCGTCGCTGCTGATGCTAACGTTACCAGTTGTACCTATGCTGCCGATTAATGATTCATTATCGACAGAGGAGACGCCGGTGCTTTCCTGCGAAAACAATAACGGCGGTGTGAATAACAGCAAACAGCAAAGAACAGGTAGTGGGTAATATGGCTTTTTCATGGCTTCCTTCCAATAATCATTTTTCAAAATGGTATCCCGCCTTCGGTTCCACCTTCGGCAGACACGTAAGAGGCATTTTCAAACCGTGTGAATTTTTCTCTGAATATCAGTTCGATACTTCCGGTCGGGCCGTTGCGCTGTTTAGCTATTATCAGCTCAGCCTTATTGTCCGGACTGTAATCCTTTTCGCCTTCACCGCGATGGTAATAATCCTCACGGTGAAGCAGCATCACAACATCGGCGTCCTGCTCAATACTACCACTCTCCCGCAAATCGCTCATCCTCGGCCGATGCCCTTCCCTGCCTTCCGGAGAACGATTCAACTGGCTCAAAACTACAACGGGAATGCTCAGCTCTCTCGCTAAGGCCTTCATATATCTCGAAATCGCCGTGATTTCCTGCTGCCGGGACTCAACCCTGCTCGCCCCCAAATGCATCAGTTGCAGATAATCCACTATAATACATCGGATACCACGCTGGCTTTTCAGTCTCCTCGCCTTTGCACGCAGTTCCAGCGGCGTCAGCAGTGATGTATCATCAATATAAATCGGAGCCTCACTCAATTCGCCGCAGGCCTTAACCAGCACCTCGTGGTGCTCGGTATCCAGCATTCCCTTTCTGACTTTCTGCGCATCGGTTTCGCTGAAGCTGCATAAAAATCTCTCCGCCAGCTGCTGCCTGCTTGTCTCTAATGAAAATATCGCAACCGGAGCCTTCTCTATCACGCCGATATGCTCTGCCATATTTAATGCCAGGCTTGTCTTTCCCATGCTTGGTCTTCCGGCAATTATTATCATCTCCCCTTCCTGCAAACCGCAGGTCTGTTGGTCGAGTGCAAAATAACCGGTTGGCAAACCGGTAACATGGCTGCCCTCACGCTTCTCTATAAGCTCATAAGCGCGAACAACCAAATCCTTTAATTCAACGGCGGAACCGCTTATCTTTTTATCGGTAACAGCAAAAATTTTGCGCTCGGCCTCATCCAGTTTCTCGCCGGCCTCGCCGTCCCCGCTTAATGCACTATTCAAAATCTCGCTGGCGGCGGCAATAATCTCACGCAGCAGTTGTTTATCTTTAATAATCCCCGAATAATACATCACGTTGGCCGAGGACGGCACGGAATCCATAACCTTCGCAAGATACTCTACTCCGCCGACCTCCTCTAATTGTTTGCGCTTCTCAAGTTCATCGCGAAGTAGAACAGCATCGATAGCTCCGCCTTTATTTCTCTCATAAAGTTTAACCAAAGCGTCAAAAATCATCTGGTGCTCGATCCGGTAGAAGGCGTCTGTCTTAATCTGCTCGACAACCTCGCTGATGCACTCCGGGTCGATTATCATCGAGCCTAACACCGCTGCCTCCGCCGCAAGCGATTCCGGCATGTGATGGGCAGTTAACAACTGACCTTTGCCGGCATCCGTGGCAACCCTAGTTCTATTGGCCGATTCCGTACCGGTATTCGATGCACGGACACTGACTATCGTGTTCTTCTTGCCTGTAATGACTTTTTCTTTACTCGCTTTGGTCATTTGGCTTATTTTCGTCCTGCGGCTTAGCCGCTTCACCCACGGCGGATTCTGCGACCACAATCACGTTAACAGTAGCCGTCAAATCCTTGTCGAATCTCAACGTCACTTTGTGTGTTCCAACTTGCTTTATATGTTCTGCCAATTGAACCATCTCATCGGCAATCTTAAAGCCCTGCGAACGAAGATTCTCTGCTATCTCCCCAGCCCCCACCGAGCCGAACAAAACTCCCTGCTCGTTTGCCTTGGCAGCGACAACAGCTTCCGCCCCTTCCACAGCAGTCGCTGCTTCTTCCAGACGCTCTTTCTCGAGCTTTCTTTGCTCTGCCCGCTTGGCTGTTTCTTTTGCCACAGAACGCAAATTCCCCTCCGTCGGCACAGTCGCCAACCCCTGTGGCAGCAGATAATTCCTTGCATACCCCGTGCTGACTTCTACAACATCTCCGAACCAGCCCAGCTCTTTAACATCCTCACAAAGTAAAACCTTCATATAGTTCTTCCTCTCCGCCTTAGGCGGATAGCAGTTCAACCGTTATTAAACACTATAGGGCAACAGCGCTATATATCTGGCACGTTTAATTGCCGTTTTCACTTTTCTTTGGCAGCTGGCGCAATTACCGCTGCGCTTACGTGAGTATATCTTGCCGCGATGAGTCAGGAGCCTCTCCAGAGTTCCAATATCCTTATAATCAACGTATTTTTCGCCTCTTCTGCAAAAACGACATTGTGTCTGCTCCCGAACACCCGCATGACGCACTTTTCCCAGGTTGTCTTTTTTATTCATTGGTTGTGCCATTTGTCTCATGCCTTTTCGCCTTTCTTTTCACATAATACGCATTTATCCGCCTGCGGCGGAATACGAGATTAATAAGCCCTACATTTATTAAAACGGTATATCATCTGTCCCGGCACTATCACCGCCCCCTTCTTCCGCCTCGGGTCTTTTCTCACTCACGTCCTGCTCAGTTCCGCCGGCGCTCGCCGGGGCGCCCAGAAACTGAAAGTTCTCCACTGTAACGCGGTGTTTGCTTCGCTTTGTGCCGTCCTGAGATGTCCAGCTGTTGAAAGTCAGCCTTCCCTCAACAAACAGCGGCCGGCCTTTGGTTAGGTATTTATTTATGTTCTCAGCTGTCCGACCGAACGCTTGGCAGTCCACAAAACAGGTCTCTTCTCTGCTTTCGCCGTCCTGGCCCTTCCATCTGCGGTTCACTGCAAGCCCAAAATCAACCACGGCTGTCTGGTTCGGAGTATATGACAACTGCGGGTCGCGAGTCAGGTTACCCATCAGGAAAACTTTATTAAAATTAGCCATTTTAAACTCCCCTTTATAACTGATAATTCAACCATCCGTCAACAATACACCTTAATATACCTTCCTAAGCCTTCACTCGCTCACTGCTCTCCCTGCTCTGATTCAGCCACGCCATCCTCCTTTTGGTCTGTTTGACTGTTCTTTTGCTCGTGCTCTTCAGCCTGTGCAGCGGTAGTATCTTTTTGGGCCCTCTTCTCGCCGGCCTTTTGGTAAACAGAGTCTCTTTCAGTATCTTCGGTTTGTCTCTGTTCGGCACACAGAATCAAAACTCGCATAATCCGCTCTGAGAGATTAAAATCCTTCTCGATGTTTCGCAGTTTGCCGCCCTCAGCCTTGAAATAACATAGGATATATGTCCCTTTGCTTTTGCCGTTAATTTCGTAGGCGAGCCTCCGGTCGTCCCATTTTTTCATCGAAACAATCTCAGCCCCCCACTTTTCCAATATGTTTCTGATGGCCGCAGTAACCCCATCCCAATCTGTCGTCGCTTCAGCCGAATCAATAAGAAACATCGCCTCGTACAATTTAGGTTCCCCTTTCAGCTTCTTTTTGCCGGATAAAGTCCTCTTCTTATTTTTAGTAACAGTCTTCAAACTAAGTACCTCCTGTTTCCCGCCTCGGCCGCGCCTGACATAAAACTGGCCCACAGCGAATTTATCCACTTATGGCGGATTAAACTCATTCATCGTCGCCTTAATACCGTTTTCAGCCCAGCAAAGCACAGCGTCCCGTGCCCTGGTAATCGCCCCATCTAAGAGCGACCTCTCAGTCTCCGCCGGCTTGCTGAGAACATAATCATAGGCCGTTTCTTCCTCACTTTGGCCGATACCAATTCGCAATCTGCTTATATTCTCCGTCCCGAGCTTCTCTATCACGTCTGCTAAACCATTATGGCCGCCGTCCGAACCTCTCATCCTGACCCGAATCCTGCCCGGCATTAACGCCATATCATCTACCACCACAAGCAAATTACTCAATACTAACTTATAAAAACCTGCCGCTGTTGCTACAACCTGGCCGCTGCAGTTCATAAACCGCAACGGTTTCAGTAATATAAGTTTCCTGTCCTTATATTCACCTGAACCTAAGCAGGCTCCGAATTTTTTCTTTCTTACATCTATTCCCAACGCCTCTGCCAGCGAATCTATTACTCTAAAACCGATATTATGCCGCGTATCAACGTACTCTTTGCCCGGGTTCCCCAGGCCGACAACCATTTTAATCTCAAGCCCTTCCATCTATTCTCAGCACCAAAGGCGCTATTTGGTATCTTCCGATGATTTCTCCTCAGCTTCTCCTTCCGCCTCTTTTTTAACCTCACCGATAACCTCAGGAGCAACCGGCATTTCTGCTTCCATCTCTTCGGTGCTCTTGGCGGCAGCAACCAGACTGCAGGTAACCAGCAGCGTTGTTGGTGCACTTATCAGCTTCACCCCGCTGGGCAATTCGATATCACTGGCATGCAATGTGTCGTCAACACCTATCTCCTTGATATTAACAATTATAGCCTCAGGAATATCAGTCACTTTGCACTCAACTTCCAGCTTGTCTGTATGTACCTCGATAACGCCTCCCTCATTTGTGCCTTTGGCCACTCCCTTAAGCTCTATAGGAACCATAACTTCAACCGTCTCGGTTACATCAACCCTCATCAGATCCACATGGATAATATCTCTGCTGAGATGGTCATACTGAAGTTCCTTTATAATCATCTTTTGTTGTTTTTCCCCGATTTGTACATCCATCAACCGATGCCCGTGATGCAGCCCCTCGACCAGACTATGTTTATCCAGCGAAATAGTCACCGGCTTCTCCTTATGCCCGTACACAACTGCGGGTATCCGGCCCTGTTTACGCACTTTCGCCGCATGGCCTGAGCCGGTCTGTTCTCGAATTTCTGCCTTTAGTAGCAAACTCTTTTCCATAATTACCTCTGCCTCACTTTAATCACTGCCCGCTTCTGGCGGGTTTGCTCAAAAATCTTCGAACAAATTGCTGACTGATTCGTTCTTGTGAATCCTCTTTATCGCCTCGCCTAACATTGTAGAAACACTTAAGACCTTGATATTACCCAGCCTCTCGGTCTGCTCACTTTGCGGTATGGTATCGGTAACCACCACCTCATCAATCGGAGCGCCGCCCAGCTGCTTCAATGCTCCATTCGCAAAGACGCCGTGCGTTGCTCCAACATATATCTTTTCGGCGCCGCGTTCCTTGACTAACCTGGCCGCACTGCACACTGTCCCGCCTGTTGCAATAATATCATCACACATTAAAATATTCCTGCCTTTCACATCACCGATGATTTCTCGCGCCTCCACCTCGTTGCCGCTTACCCGTCTTTTGTGGACAATTGCCAGCTCCCCGCCCAAATGCGAGGTATATCTGGATGCAGTCTTTATATTACCAACATCCGGCGAAACCACCGTTAGTCTGCTAATCTTCTTGTCCTTAAAATACCTGCTCAACACCAGCTCGCCGGTCAGGTGGTCGACCGGTATATCGAAAAATCCTTGCAATTGCTGTGCGTGTAAATCTATCGCCAGCACCCTGTCGGCACCGGCGGTGGTAATAAGATTAGCTGCCAGTTTTGCGGTAATTGGCACTCGACCTTCGTCCTTCCTGTCCTGCCTCGCATACCCAAAGTAAGGAATTACCGCAGTAACTCGGCTGGCGCTGGCCCTTCGCAAACAGTCCAGATAAATTAAAAGCTCTACCAAATGTTCGTCAACCGGTTTGCAGGTCGACTGCACAACAAAACAATCCCTTCCGCGAACATCGTCATCTACCCTGATAACCTTTTCACCGTCGGGAAACCTGTCTATCTCCACATTGCCCGGAGAAATCTTCAGATAATCGCAAACCGCTGATGTCAGCATCGGGTTGCTACTACCGGCAAATACCTTCAAAGTATCATTTAGTGGCATTGTTTTTCCGCCTTTACTTTAACATCTCTTTTTGCATCTTCTAATAGCCTGCTCTGCATAATCCTGTTTATTTGGCCAAGCTGTCCATTGGTATTGGCGCTCATCGCCTCTTCGGGCCGCAGTGCCGCAACCGCAGCAACCTTATGGCCGCCTGCAATAATAATAGAAATCGCATCTGTTAGATAGTATTCTTTCTTGGCATTATCCGGCTTGACCTTTGCCGCAGTTTCAAAAAGAATCCTGTTATCAAACACGTAATAGCTTGGGTTGACTTCTTTAATCTTCAGTTGCTCGCTTGTGCAGTCGTTATGTTCCACAATCGCCGTAATATTACCGTTTGCACCTCTGCAGACGCGCCCATAGCCCGTCGGGTCATCTATGATTGCTGTCGCTAGCGTCGCTGCTGCTTTCTCGGCCTCGTGCTTTTCTATGATTTTCCTGAGCGTCTCGGCCCGAATCAAAGGCCCGTCCCCGCAAAGAACCAGCGTCTCGCCGTCAAAACCGTTGAGGTGCTCTTTGCAACACAATACTGCATCGGCGGTGCCTTTTTGCTGGTCCTGACGGACCCACACTACGTCTCCATCGGCCTCGAACTTCTTTTTTACCTGCTCAGCGCCAAAACCGACTACGACGTATATTTTTTCGACGCCAGCTCCGCGGCAAGCGTCCAATACGTAAGCCAGCATAGGCCGCCCGCACATCTCATGTAGCACCTTGGGCGTATCGGTCTTCATCCTGCTGCTAATCCCCGCCGCCAGAACTATTGCTACTTTTTCCGACATACTTCCTTAGCTTTTACTTTTTAATTTTAAATTTTAAATTTCTTAAACTACCCGGCCAGGACTCGAACCTGGAATGTAGGCACCAAAAGCCTATGTGTTACCAATTACACCACCGGGTAATCGTTCATTGATGATTTTCAATTGATTATTGATTATTTATGTGCAGTTGATGAACCCAATGACGGGTTTATTGCAAATTTAACTATCAATAATCATTTATCAATCTTCGCTGTCACGGAGACCGTCTTATCCCGGCCGATTTGGCCCTGTCGGAGGCTTGAGTCAGCCATGCCGTGAAAACTGCTGACCCCATAGGCCGCTTTCGCCACTCTTAGCTACCCCGTGCGACAGGGCATTTTCAATCGGGGCAATATATCCGATTCACAACTGCTTATCAATCTTTTTTTTATTTTGGCAAAAAACGCCGTTTTTAGCGTTAAAAACTGCATCAACCTACAAATCAGGAAACTCAGAGAAACAGGCAAAGCTTACCTCCTCAGGCATGTCTCTTCTCAACCTTCGCTGTCCACCGCGACATAGCCGCGCTGGCCCTCGCTTATATAACTGGGCTCAGACGAAATCTCATCCTCGCCCGTACCTTCCTCCTCTTCCGCCTCCATCTTCTCCCGAAGTTTCTCATACTCCTTGAGCGTCATTAGCACTTCCCGTGCCTGGCTGCCCTTATATTCACCTAAAATACCCGCCCCCGCCATCATCTCTATAATCCGAGAAGCACGCGCATAACCAATGCTGAGTTTGCGCTGCAGCAGTGACACGCTGCCGCGATGGCTCTCCAGAATAATCCGTACCGCATCGTCAAACAACTCGTCTCTGACCATCTCCGAAGCGTCTATACGATTAAGTGCTGTAAGCTCCGGATGGAACTGCGGCTCAGCTATCTCTTTTAAATACCTGACGATACGTTGAACTTCCATCTCATCGACAAACGTCCCCTGTGCACGCACCAAATCGCTTGTGCCGGGCTTGAGAAACAGCATATCACCCTGGCCGAGTAATGCTTCTGCTCCGTTCTGGTCAAGGACTATTCGGCTGTCTAATCTCGCCGCAACACGGAACCCGATTCTGGTCGGCATATTTGATTTTATCAGCCCCGTAACCACTGTTGCCTGTGGACGCTGTGTAGCCAATACGATATGAATACCAATCGCCCGGCTCTTCTGCGCAAGACGAACGATATATGCCTCTATCTCCTTGGCGGCCGTCATCATCAAATCTGCAAGCTCATCGATTATTATCACAATATAAGGCAGCTTCTTTGGAATTTTCGCATCCTCATCGGCGCTGTCCGGCCCGAATCGCTTGATAATCTCCCCGGCTCCGAGCCTGTTATACTCAGCAATATTCTTTACCCTCGCCTCGGCAAAAAGCGCATACCTCTCATCCATCTTTACCGTCGCCCATTCCAGTATCTGCACCGCACGCTGCGTCTCGGTAACTATCGGCGACATCAGGTGCGGAACGGTATTAAAAGCCGTCATCTCGACCATCTTCGGGTCAATCAAAATCAGCTTCACCTCGTCCGGCCTCTTCGTAAGCAGTATCCCCGCAATGATGCTGTTTATACAGACGCTCTTTCCGGAGCCTGTTGTGCCGGCAATAAGCAGATGCGGCATTGTCGTCAGATCTGATACAAGTGCCTCCCCGGACGAATCCTTTCCCAGGAAAAGCGGTATCTCCATCCCCCGCGGCTTACTGCCGGCTAACTGCATCAGGTCTTTGACGCGCACCCTTTCTTTTTCGCTGTTCGGCACCTCGATACCTATCGTATGTTTACCGGGCAGTGGCGCCACTACTCGAACCGCACCAACTCCCAGTGCGCGTGCCATATCGTTTGAAAGATTGCTGATTTGGCTGACCTTCACACCCGCTGCAAGCTCCAGCTCGAACATCGTTATAACAGGCCCCGTATCTGCCGCCACCACGCGGGCATTAACATTAAACTCCGTCAGCAGCTTCTCCAGCGCACTCGCTTTGGCCTTGATAATTTTCTCCTGCACCGAAGCAAAACTGTGCTCTGACTCGCTCAGCAGCTCTAATGGCGGCAGTATATAATCATCATAGCTCGTTGGCACGTATGCCTTAACCGGCCTGCGAAGCTGCGGCGCTACTAGATTCAATTGTCTCGGCTCCTCGGTCCCGGCAACGCCGTGTGTATCCTCTGCTTGGTATGTCTCCACGGTATCTTTGCCGAATTGCAAAACTCCGCTCTCAGTCGAAAGCTGCCTTTGCCGGACGCTCAATTTCTGCCATATCTCGCTTAGTGCCTGCGAGTGCTGCCTCGCCGCCGACCACACCGGCGCCGCCACACCGGCTATGCTTCCGAACACAAAACCAACCCAGCCGAACACTGCTATCATAAAAGTATCTGCTAACAGAACAATCCCGACAATCCATGTGGCCGTAATCAGTATGAATGTCCCCAGAAATGCAAAATGGCCTCGCAAAAACTCCGCCACTCCAATCCCTAAAATCCCCCCGGAACCCATCGGAAAGCTAAAAACACTATAAGGCCGTAGAAAATAGAAACTGCTCGAAGCCGCTATAGTCATCAGAACCAGGCCGATTGCCCGTAGAACTGTCTGCCCTATACTCCGATGCAATAGTTTCGCCGCTAAAAGAAAAATTATCGAAACCAATATTACAAACACCCCTGGCCCGACATAATACATCAAATAATACGCAGAAAAAGCCCCAACTGCCCCGCACCAATTAGCCGCTGGCTCGTTATGAGGCCAGACAAACCTGCTCGGCCAATCGCCTATGTCGAAACTGATGCAGCTGCACAAAAGAACCAGCGCCACTGCAATCCCGATACACTCTGCCGCCACTTCGTATGACTTCTTGTCTTTCAACTCTTACAGTCCGATAAAAATTCCTCGTTTACACTTGATAAAGGTCATAAGTTGCGTAACACGAACTTTATATCGACCACCCTTCCCTCTTTTCTGTAAAATTACTTACCACACGTATTTTTTCAGTCTTATCCACTTTAATTAGATTCGTTATAAGCGAAGTGCTCTCAATCCCCCCGCCACTCTGGGTAGTCCATAAGGGACGTAACGAGTTCTAATCACCTATACCGCTGCCTTGTCTAATCTCTTCGAAAAAAGGCGTCCTTTTTTCTTCTACACATTTAGCTGCGTAAAGATACATCGAAGCCGACCAACTTTGCCAGTCTTGTCCCTGTGGGCTGCCGTCCTGGGCACGGTGCCATTCATTAAATCCAAACTCTACATTTGCCACACGCGCAAGTCGATTAAGCTCTGCAAGGGCGATGAGTTTCTTTTCAGCAAGATTATGTCTTCCAGCAGCAACTAAAGCAGCTATATAAAAGCCACAGATAAATGGCCAAATACCGCCATTGTGGTATTCCCCTGGTTGATTATACTTCTGGTATCTCGGAAACCAATCCGAGGCTTCGGGCCTTACGTACGGAAAAAAGTTGGGCGGCAGGTCAACAGCCAAGTCTTCATTTTTTCTCAACGCCTCACATTCTGTTTCAATCCAGGAAATCAGCTGTCTGGCTCGGGACTGAGAAGCAATACCGGAAAGGATTGCCAAACTGTTACCTAAAAGGTCAAAACGTTCACTCCCATATACTTTGTACGACCAAAGGGCATAATAAGGCTTGTTCCTCAAAACCAGGCCTTCATGAACATGTCTGTTTTGCCGGTCACCTTTAACAGTGAAGCGACCCATTGCCTCTCGAAGTCTTTCTGCACGCTCATTTTGACCGAAAAGCCGCAAGTAAATATACACAATTGTGTTTACATACAAACCATAGCCCAAAACCCACTGCTCATCTCTCCAATCGCTCGTTGGCAGCTGGTCTACAATAACGCGGTCGGACGGGCTTTGATATTCCATCCACGTCATTGATTTCTGGACGGCTTCATTCAGAAAATCGGCCTCGCCGGTAAATTTGCGAAATAGAGCGACACCCATTAAGAATAACGGTGTGCAATCACTTGACCCCCGGTCGGTCGTGTCATGGACCAGTGATGGGATATGACCGAGTCGACTTTGGTTCCTGGCTACAGTTTCCATCGCACGGCGGAGAGATTTAACTAATTTCTTATTTCCGTCCGTCAGAATCCCGAGGGATGATATCATAATATCACGCGTATATGGTTCGGGGTAACCCCATCCTGCTGCACGTGGAAGTCCACGGTACGGTCCATGAGAGTTATGAAGCAGAACTTTCAACGCAGCCTGTTTGGCCTGATCTATAAGAATTCTCTCTTTCCTGTTCATATCTACGAAATCCCTAAACGCTTTGAAACGATATTGACAAATTTCTTTGCTATAACTCGATAGTCAAAGTTTTCGACTACTCGCTTTCTTCCCTCTTTTCCCATTCGCTCCCTCAAACCGGCGTCTTTCATCAAATCCATAAGGTAATTGGCAATATCATGAACGCTTGCCCTGTAATCTACTATCCTCGGCCTTTTAAAGCTGTGCCTGTGACCTGTTTCGTAGCCGGACTCATCTCCGAGAATAGCTTCTCGAAGCCGAACTTCCTGGGCAACCTCGGCCAAAAAAGCTGTCTTGCCGTGCACCAGTGTATCCAGCATCCCCATCGCCTTTACGCCTATTACCGGTTTTTCACACGAGTTCGCTTCTGTCTGAATCATTCCAAAACCCTCTAAGCGCGATGGTGCCGCATAAATATCGCACGCAGCTAATAAATAAGGCATAAAGTTTCGGGAAACTCTGCTGGCAGTATAAACTACATTTTTATCTATTCCCAAATGTGTGGCCAGTTGCATATCTGCCATATTCTGTTGTTCGGTTCTCGGCTGGGGCCAGACCTTGCAAACATATTTCCAATCCGGGGCTTCCGGGTCGTTTATTGCCAGCGCCTGCATCACCTCCTGAGCGCCTTTTGACGCGGCGTCTCCGCCGATAGTTAAAACCATTATCTGGTCTTCAGATACACCTAACGCCTCGCGAACGGCAATAACCTTGGGGTCTTTCCTGTCACGAGGCCTGAAAGCGTCTGTATCACATCCGACGTGTAAAACTTCGATATTCTTCCCGCTGAGACCGTCACGCATATATATTTTCTTTACCCAGTTGGATGTCACCAGTATTAAAGGCAAACTGTCGAGTATCTCTCCGTAATTCGCCATATACCCGTCGGCTACAAGCCACGGTATCGCCGTTATTCCGTATCTTTGAGGGTGAAGAACCAAATGAGATGTATGTCCCCAGTAACCGACGCCCACAACAATATCCGGTACAAACCAGCGATAATACCACTCTTTTTCCTGCGCCGATTCGAAGTTAACCGAGTATACCTCGACCCCCATCTCTTCGAGCCCTCTATGCAGCAGGTGCCCTTGAGTGGCAAGCCCGGCTGGCGAAGGTGGATAATCATACAACAGCAAAACTTTCATTTTCAGTTCCTTTCTATGTGTTTAAAACGCAGCTTTGAAGCACCAGAACGCTTCTTTTTTCGGGGCCGTCTCAGCCTCGAAGCTGTCCTTGCTAAAACCGTAAATCTCAGTAATAATATTGTACTTTTTCTGCCATATATGCTCTGGTAGTTTTACCTGCAAATCGGCATTTTCATCAGCCCTCGGAAGATACTTTCCACCCCCGTCTTCGTACGCAAAAGACCAAACTTGCCCCGCGCTCAGTTCCCCGGTTCTGTGCAGTCTCATTACCGCTTGCGCCGTTTCCTCATGCCTCAAATGACGCGTATACTCACCGGCCGTGCTGTGCGTAATTACTACATCGAATCTGTCGAAAGGAAGCAGCCTCATTATTGTTCGATGGACCTCGGCATTATTCAAAGGATTCTGTTCAGGCCCGTCGTCAAGGTCTCCCATATAACCGGCTGCGTCAAATTCCTCGAGCGCCCTGAAAAACCTGGGTGCTCGGTCAGTATCGCTCTTTCTGCAGATTGTTACCACAGTCCATTTAACCCCCGGATGCATCAGTATTAAGCCGCCGGCCCACAACGTCTCATCGTCCGGGTGAGCTACAATAACGGCGCACTTGTCGTTTTCGGCTATATGAATTGATTGTTTACGGCTCAGCATTTTCTCCTCTAATCTGTATAATCCCCGCTGGGACAGTTAAGTATAAAATCGACCATCTCATTAAAGTCGGCCGTTGCAAGACAAATCCGCGAATCCGCAGCCCCGTAATACATAAAAATCCTATCTCCCTTTTTAAGCCACCCGCATGGAAACACAACATCATCCACATCACCCTCGCGCTCGTATAGCGCCTTCGGCCCGAAAATCCATTCATCGCTCCGCCGAATCACCCTCGTCGGCTCCTCTAGGTCTAACAACACTAACCCCAACCGATAAATTGACCCCGACGCCGTCAGCCGCACCCCGTGATACAGAATCAGCCATCCACCCTTCGTCTCCATAGGTGGAGCGCAAAGCCCAATCTTGCCCGCGTCCCACCATCCTCCTTCTCTCGCGTGGATTATCTCACGATGCTCGCCCCAGTGTTTAAGGTTGGGCGAAAACGATATCCATATATGAGCGCCGAGAAGCACTGACTTCGGAACTGGCCGGTGCAGCATCGCCCAAAGCCCGCCGAACCTCACCGGGAAAAGGGCGGCATCTTTGTCCTCAGGCGGCATAACCGGCCCTATTCGTTCAAACGTCTTGAAATCCCCGGTCGTCGCCAGTGACACGAGCGGCCCCCCTTTCGAATACGCCGTATAACATATCGCCCACTTTTTCATCTCCTCAAGCCACGTTATCCGCGGGTCTTCTATCCCCCATATTTCTTCCGGATACTCTTTTGGTTCGGGCCTTAAAGTTGGTTGTCCGCTTATCTGCCAGTTCCCGATTCCGTCTTCGCTGCTCGCTACGGTCAAATGTGAAATCCCTCTGAAGTCTTCGACTCGGGCAAGTAATATCACTTTGCCGTCCACCTCCGCCGCTGCCGCATTAAAAACAGAATTGGCCTTGTAAGGCCAGTCGTCAACGGAAAGAATCGGATTGTTAGGATGCCGCTGAAAAAGCTCATGTACTAAATTCTTACCCATACACTTCTCTTCTAATCTATTTACCTTTTCTAAATGGCCTGAACATCTTTGACACACCAAAGAACTCTCCCGCTCTCTTCGCCGGGAATATGCCCTTTTCGACAAAGCCGACCTCTTCTATTGAATAAAACGCCCGAGGATTGAACTTTTTAATCATTTCGACCACCCGCTCAACCTCACGCCTCGGCACGATTGTAAAGATTACCTTCACCTCTCCTTCCGTACCGTGACCGTCAACGCTGGTAACTCCGTAATCAGCAGCCGTCAGGCATTCCACCAGTTCCGAAGCGTCTTTCTTTGTAATAACTCGTATATGAACCACACCCAGCGACAATTTCTCCGCGATACATATCCCTATAAAATTACCCATCCCGAATCCACCCGCGTAAGCAATATAGCATAGCGGATTCGACAGGTTCGTCATAATTTGCCCTATGGCCAGAAGCCATATCAGTATCTCGAAAAAACCGACGATAGGCGCTATGTATTTTAATCCCCGTGCGACAAATATTACTCGCACCGTCCCCATACTTACGTCCACAACCCTTGCGATAAAAATCAGCATCGGCAGAATAAACCACGCATAAACACCCGAACTCGACAGCACTACATCTTCCATATCAATTCATTCCAGCTTAATATCAACGAACACAATTATCATAACTTACCTCGCTATATAATACTCCTTTTATTGCAAAATGGAAGTGCACAAAACCAACGTGGAAATCTCGGTTAGCCCTGCCGTAACTGCTTGTCCTCCGTAGCTCGCCTTTATTGAATCCCTCAGGGAAAATCCAAAAAAAGTCCCGGAATCTGAAAACTTTTTACTTGACCCTCAACTATATTCATGTATAACATAAGGCAGGTTTATTCTTAAAGAAGCAGAGGATATGCTGTAAATAGCGAGGAGGCACATCTCTTCTCAAGCATTTCCTATAGGCAACGTATGCAACTGCGGGCTGTGCCTTGTTTTGGGGGATTATGCCTCTTACGCATTTGATATAAACGTATGGCTGAAAACAAGCCGAATTTCAGAAAAGGAGGACTATTATGTCTAAAAAAATGTATTTTTTAATATCTTTTATTTTAGTGCTGTTGTCTGGGAGCATCAGTCACGGCCAAGGACCGCTTTACCTGGACTTTGACCGGGCGGATGACATAGTCACCGAGTCGGGCTTTACCAGCTTTCTGATTACCGATAGTGGAGCGACAATAAGTGATATCACAATAAATCTCTCTGGCGTTCTCCAGGAGCGCCGACGAGACATTCCCGCCGGAATAGATTACGAGAATATTTACCGTGATTTTATTTTCGGTTACGGCAGTCCGATTACAATAATGCTATCAGGTTTAGGGGCATCTCGAGAGTGCGAGATTACAATCTACGCATTTGATGCTTATAGTGATAGCATTCGAAGTGCTGACTGGAAGGCCAATGGGGCGCCTCTTCTTACTGCCGCTTTTGATAATACTGCGCCGCCCACAAATGATGACCCGTGTGCTTTTACCGGCACTGGCTACGCAGATGATTTCGGCAACCTCGTCTTGACCTGTACCCAGAGCCCGGGCAGTGGTTCTCCTTATGCGTTCGTCAACGCTCTTATTGTGATTCCCCATGGTGATTACGTGCCGATAAACCATGCTCACGACCCGCAGCCGCTCGATGGACGGGAAAATGTGCCCGTTGATGCGGTGCTTAGCTGGCAACCAGGCGAAAATGTTGTCGAACACGATGTATATCTTGGCAGCGACTTCACCTTGGTAGAAGATGCCAACAGGGACAATCCTCTGGGCGTATTGGTTAGTCAAGCCCAAATGATTAACACCTATGACCATTCAGGCCTTCTTATGTTAGATACTACCCATTTCTGGAGAGTTGACGAGGTCAACGACCCTAACCTCTGGAAAGGCGCAATCTGGAGCTTTATGACACTTCCGTATTTTGTTATGGAGGATTTCGATTCGTATGCAGACGATAATGAGCTGAAGTCAGCCTGGAAAGATAATACAAATAACGGCACATGCGCATTCGTCTCCCTTGAGAATAGCATTGCTCGCGACGGCAACTCAGTGAAGTATGAATATAACAACAGCAACCCGCCATACTACTCCGAAGCATACGCCGATATTGCTGCTTTGGGAGTAGAAGACTCCGACTGGCTCGGAATGAACGCTAATGCATTAGTGCTGTATTTCTTAGGCGACCCAAACAATCCCGTTGACGAGCAAATGTATGTGAGTCTAACCGACGGTGACAGCCCCCCACAGACAGCCACTGTATACTACCAAAGTATGGTGGATATTACTGTCCCGCAATGGCAGAAGTGGAACATCCCGCTTGCACAGTTTACTGGCGTTAATCTCTCTAATGTTGCTCACATTACTATCGGCTTCGGTAGCAGTGGCGCTTCGGATGATGGTGTAGTCTATTTCGAAGATATCATACTGGATGCAGAGGCAGAGGAAACGACTACTGCCGTCGGTGACGTTAATTTGGGTGCAGTGTTTCAGCAGCTCGATGGTTTCGGTGGTGCGGCAGTCTACGACCCCGAACACCTTACAGCTCACCCGAAGAAAGAAGAGATTTACGACCTGTTATTCGAAGAACTGGGGCTTGAGATTTTAAGAATACGCAATACCTACAATTATTCTACAGACCCGAACAATGAGCAACTGGCTGCTACTGCCGAGATCGTGGCAGAGGCCAGAGAATCAGGGCGAAGTCCCAATATAAAAACGGAGCTTTGTCCCTGGTCGCCTCCCGCCTATCTCAAAAGCAATTACAGTGAAAGCGGCGGTGGAACTCTTACAAAAGACTCTAACGGAAATTTCGTATACGATGATTATGCCCAGTGGTGGTACGACAGTCTCCTCGAATTCTCCAGCCAGGGCGTTGATGTCGACTTCATAAGCATCCAGAACGAACCACTCATAGAAACCGGCTATGATTCCTGCAGATTCTTTCCAAATCAATGGTGGGACCCGAACGTTGCCGCATACGATATCGCTCACGAAACCGTCTGGCAGAAACTCAACGCCGAAATGGGGTCGGCTATGCCCCAGATGTGGGCGCCGGAATCTATGGGTTTATGGGATATGACCTGGTATATCGATAGCATTATCGATTTGAACCACGTCGATGGCATTGCGCACCACCTTTACACGGAAGGTGATTACGATGAACCCGATGCTATGATAGGAGCTCTCATTGATGCTCATACCAACTACGGTTTCAAACCTCTCCATATGACCGAATATGTAAAGCTTGATACTATACCAAACTTCGATATGGGAATGAAGTTTGCATGGCACATTTATAACTGCCTCTATTACCTGCACTCCACTTCGTTTTTCAACTGGACATTGTTCCGCGGAACATATTCGCTGGGCGGTATTGTAACCCTTTCTGTTGACGATTATATAATCAGGCCACAGTACTGGTTCTTAAAAGCTTATACCCATTTCACTGACGAAGATTGGTGGCTGCTCGGTACCTCCGTTATCGGCCCCGGTGAGGAAAACCTCAGAATGTCCGCCTTTACAAGCCCCGATGACACCCAGTTGACGATTGTAATACTTAACAAATCTACCGACAGGACCGTGATTACTCTACCAGACTATACACCGACAAACTCTGCGGTTTACCGAAGCGGACAAACTCTAACCTGGGCTTATCTCGGCTCATATACTGGTGAAATGTCCCTGCCACCCGAATCGATTACTACAATCTGGATGGACAGACGACCAAAGGCTGACGCAGGCCCCGACCAGACTGCATATCCCGGGACCAATGGGACAGCGCAAGTGACTCTGGATGGCTCCGGTTCCACCAGTCTGCTCGGCGATGCATTAACATACTCCTGGTCTTGGGCTGTTGACGGTAACACCTATGAAGCAAATGGAGTCAATCCTGTTATTGAGCTTCCTGTAGGACAACATACAATTGAGCTGGTTGTAAACGACGGCGAATTGGATTCTGAGCCGGACTATGTCGAGATAAACGTAGCCGTTCCTTTGGAAGTTAAACTGCATATAACTCCAAAGATGGTTAATCGCAATAGCCGTTTAAGAAATATAATAGCCGTGATAGACCTTCCGAAAGGCATTAAAAAATCCGATATAGCGGATGAGCCGTTGATTCTTTACCCGCCCGACAGCAACGAGGGTATTGAAGCCGTTTGTCAGTTTAGCTACTGTCACCGCAATTGGTGGCACCGCTGCTGGTGGCGTCACCCCTCATGTTACTGCAGAGTAAAGATTGTTGCCTTCTTCAACAAGGATGAGCTGATGGAAGCTGTCCCCGATGATGGCCGTGTTCAGTTAAAGGTCATCGGCCGGTTGAATTCCGGACAGCAATTTGTCGGCACCGACACTGTAAGGATATTTACTCCGCCGCCACGTCCAAAACCGCCTTACTGGTGGCGCAGGTAGATTCTTTAACGATTGCCGGAAGCAAAACCAAAAAGCTGGGAGCCTAAATCTCCCAGCTTTTTCTTTTAACGCTTATTATTCATCAATTCTTCAGGTTGTCTCATCAAGGCACAGCTTGGTAACCGATGCCGTCATACCAGGTGCGGTAATTATGTTTTCCATGTGCAGCTGAGTCATCTACAAACACAGTAATTGTCGTCCCCTTCACCGTGCCGAGGTACCCCTGCCACAAATTTCGTCCGTCCTCGGTCAATAACGGCGCTGTCACAAAGTCATCCGCTTTGGCAAGAGTAGCTGGCGGTTTGCCTATAGGCCGCAGCTCCTCCTCGGCAGCTTTGTCGAGGCCGGAATAGAAAAGCGGTAGGTTCTCATCCTTGCCTTTCAAATCCGCTCGGATGCGCCACTGACTATTGTCGGACCAAAAGTAGGCATAAACCTTGTAGGTTCCCTCTGGCAGACCGCTGACGGTCGTTACCAGCCGCGGACAATCCTCTGTATTCACCTCCTCGCCGAACGTCCCACCTGCCTCGTATATCGTACCTGTACCGCCCGGATTTGCATATCCTGTTCGCAGACGCCAGAGGTAATCCGCACCGCTGTTCACGAAAGCGGGCTTAAATACTTCGCCCGAAGCCAATTTGGTATTGCCTGCCTCACCATCCGTTGCATCGACATAAGTTATCTTGGTTATCTTCTCGTCCGGCGCCGCCAAAACCATCACAACCATAGCAAGCACAAAACAGCTTGAACTAATTAACTTGTTACACATAATTTATTCCTCCTTCAAGATAAGATTAAGTACCGTTACACTCATATCTTTCTGCTGTCGTAAGCCCAATGCAGGATAGCTTGCCTTTGTTTTGCCCGGCATTTGACATCGCCTCAAACTTATTCTCTAAGAATAAATATTAATGCTTTCTTATATTTCTTAGTAAAGTCTTGGCCGAATTTATCGCTGCTTTGAAAGATTCTTCGTCAATATTTAAATCCGGATATGCCTTACCTAATGCGATTGCCTCTTCGTACTTCTTAATAAGCTTGCCCAGAATCAGTATTGCCTCTTTTCTGTTATCGCCGACCTCGATTTCTTTGACATAACGGTCGATAACAATTTGTAATTTATCGAATTTCTTTTTAGCAATTTCGAATGAACGTCTGGCCTTGGCGGCTTCGTTGTTTTGAACAATCCGAGGTTTCTCTAACCTGAATTTTGATTCAATTGTTTTACGAGACTCTGTCAGCCCATTTGCTATCCCGCATTCCACCGCCTCACTGGCAGTCAGGGTAAGCAGCGTTCCCCTCTCGCTCCACGTTCGAACCACGGCCTGTTCACTCTTCTTCTCCTTTGGCTCGATAAAAAGTCGTCTGTCGTCCTCAATTACCTCCACAACCTCAATGTTTCTGTCGACCATGGCCCTGGCCAGTGCTCCTGGTCGGCTACGTTGTTCTGCTATACTCGCAATATACGCCCTGCTGGCCGACATAAATTTCTCGCCGACTGTTGCACCGAAAGCAGACCTTAAATCTTTAACTTCTGTTTCCGATATCAATATAGGCGTCGCAGCGCCAATGGCCGTATCATTTGCCATATATATGTAATCACAGGTCAGGGCGATTACTGCGCCTGCCGAATATGCACCGCCGTATTCACCGCCGCTCACAAACGCTACTGTCGGACAGTTACTCGCATCGGAAATAGCGCTGCATATTCGTTTCATAAGGTCTTCGCGTCCACCTGGAGTATCTATCTCTATCAGAATAAGCATCGGGCCCTGATTCGAGCTTGTTTCAATCGCCTTTTCCAGCGCTGCAGTTTCGCAATCCAGCTCTATCGCATCTTTTATTGGTATTACAATAATCCGGTTTTTACGGCCTTGTTGGTTCTGCTCGACACGGTAATCTGCCATATCAATATATTTGGCCGTACCCTTTTCGCCCATACGAACAAGGGTCTTGCCGCCGCGCTTCCTTTGGGTAGCGTAACCGTGGAAGACTTCACCCGTATCACGGCTGGTAAACGTATCAGCCGGGCACAATGCTGCTGAGAGAAAACATACAAGAAATATAAACAACTTTTTCAAATGCACGGCCTCCGATTATAACTGGCATAATTATATACTTTCCGGCGCCGTAAAGTCAAAAGAAAAACAGTGCCGGAATGTGTCTGTCCTATGCTTGTCGCTATCGACAAAATAGCCTCATTCTGGTACGATTGTTTCAAAACTCTCAGGAGCAAAAATGCACAAAACAAAAATAATCTGCACATTGGGGCCTTCAAGCAGCAACTTTGCCGTCCTTAAAAAAATGGCCTTCGCCGGAATGAACATAGCAAGGCTTAACTTCTCTCATGGAACACACAAAAACCACAAGAAATACATTGGTATTATCAGGCGCTTAAACAAAACCCGCAGAAACAAAATAAAAATCCTCCAGGACCTCGAGGGCCATAGAATCAGGGTCGGCCTGTTCAAAGGCCCAAGAAAAATGGTCGAGCTTTCGGCAGGCAGTATAGTAACCTTTATTAACAAACCCGTGACCGACAAAAAAAATATCATCCCATTCGACTACTATGGCTCCCTCTGTGATATAAAAATCGGCTCATCTCTTTTCGTTGATGATGGCAGCATCGCCCTTAAGGTCAAAAGCTGCGACAAAAACAGCCTGAAAGCCGAAGTCATTGTCCCCGGCTTCGTAAAAGAGCATAAAGGCATTAATATCCCCGACATTAATTTAAAATTTGACGGCCTGACCGAAAAAGACAAAAACGACCTTCTTTTTGGCATAGCAAACAAGGTTGATTTTATCGCCCAGTCCTTTGTCCGAAGCAAAAAAGACATTCTCCGCGTCAGAGAATTCATTAACCGCCGCAACTTTAATTGTCCCTTGATTGCCAAAATTGAGAACCGCCGGGGAATCGAAAATATCGATGAAATAATTGATGTCTCCGACGGCATTATGATTGCCAGAGGTGATATGGGTGTGTCTTTACCGATATACGAAGTCCCCGTTATGCAAAAAATGATTATAAAAAAATGCAATAAATACAAAAAATTCGTAATTACCGCTACGCAGATGCTTGAGAGTATGACCGAGCACCTTAGACCCACAAGAGCAGAAGTTAGTGACGTAGCCAATGCGATATTAGATGGCTCGGACTTCGTAATGCTCTCCGGTGAAACTGCTGTCGGCCGGCATCCGATTGAGGTAGTTCGGATGATGAATGATATTATCAAATTTACCGAAAAGTCGCAGAAGCGTGGGGATACTTAAGGCGCATATTAACGAGCTTGCGTATCTCCAGCTATCATCGCAGTTCTCGCCTTGCCAGCCAAAGACCCGGCAGCATTGGCAGCCATAGCGTAAAACCGCGTAACAACAAAGTAGATGTAAGCGCTGCCTCGACTGGGATGCCCAGTGAACTAAGCATACCTGTAGAACTTGCTTCGAAAATTCCAAGGCCAAGTGGAATCGGACTAAGCGTGGCAACTATTGAGGAAACCACAAAGCTGGGAAATGCCACGAGAAATGAAACTTCCTGTCCAATAGCAAGCAACATTATCCATAGCGTTGCTGCATCAAGCAGAAAGACTGCAACGTATAACAGTATTGATGTAGCTACCAGGGGCCGATTGCGCAGCAGGTGTTTAGGCGCCTCGGTAAATCCCTGTAGTAAATCTCTGATATTTGGCAGTCGGGTCAGCAGTTTGGGAATCGCTTTTTTGCCCCAGTGCTGCAGCAATAATGCACTGGCGGGAATTGCCATCGCCACTAGGCAGAACAGTCCTACCAGTAAAAGAATCCAGATGTGAACGGCGTGATAGAACCACAGAAGAGCCAGACTTGCTAAAGCAACAATTAGGTAGGCTACATAGTATGCTACCAGACTGACCAGCATCATGGCCATACAGAGATCTGTAGGCACCCCACGGCGTTTCAAAGCTGCAATAAAGAAACTGATACCGCTTGCTCCGCCGCTTGGCAGGGCCTGGTCTGCGAATAGTTTGGCAAAAGCAAGCGGTATGAAAGAGAAAAAACTTTGCCTTACATTAACGTAATGCAGAGCCCTTTTCCAAACTGCCGCTGTACAAACATAAGTACCGAATTGCAGAAGCAAGGCCGCCAGCAGCCACTCGGGCTTGGCCTCTCGTGCCAGTTTGGCAAAATGTTCTATTTCACCGAGGTGAGTTACGCCTGCGATTAGACCGGCCAACAACAAAATTCCGATAAACCATGCTCTGAATTTGTGGCTTTTTGCTTGCGCCGCAGGCAGAGACGGCGAAGATGGAATTTTGTTGTTTTGTGATTCCTGCATTTTTATGTTATTTCCAATAATCGCTCCTGACATTTAAGGTTGTTATATTATGCTATCTATCGGATTTGACTTGATTCTTAACCGACTGAATAGCTTTTTGTACTTCCTTCGGGTCTCCTAAATAGCGTTTGCTAAGCGATTTGAGTTTTTCATCCAGTTTATAAAGAAGAGGTATTCCGGTTGGAATATTTAGCTGTGCAATCTCCCCGTCAGAAATCCCATCGAGATGTTTAACCAGGGCGCGCAGACTATTGCCATGTGCTGCTATGAGTATCTTTTTTCCGGATTTCACAATCGGTGATATCACCTTATGCCAGTACGGTACAAACCTCATTACCGTATCTTTCAGTGACTCTGTAAGAGGAATGTCATTAGGGTCTAAATCTCTGTATTTCGGGTCATTTCCCGGGTATCTCGTGTCGGTTTCTTCAAGAGCAGGTGGTCTAACGTCATAGCTTCTTCTCCATTTCAGCACTTGCTCTTCCCCATACTTGGCAGCTACCTCGGCTTTATTCAGCCCCTGAAGCGCACCATAGTGTCTTTCATTGAGCCGCCATGAACGATACACCGGAATCCACATCAGGTCCATCTCATCCAGAACAATCCAAAGCGTCCTTATCCCTCTCTTTAATACAGAAGTAAACGCAATATCGAAAGTAACACCCTCATTTTTCAAAAGCTCTGCCGCATTTTTCACTTCCTTTATACCCTTCGATGATAAGTCAACATCAGTCCAGCCGGTAAATCTGTTCTCTTTATTCCA
>CAZCIR010000004.1:0-108914 GCA_964499145.1 uncultured Pirellulales bacterium
ATACCTCCTACAAAAGTGTAAAACTGCAAAACATTCCTTGACTATGCGTCAAAACATTTGTTGTTTTCAACAAGCGCAGAGGCTCGCACCTTCCTTTTTGCAGCGAGCATTAAGACCTTCACTTTACACGGCGTTTGTCTCAAACAACCTTTAACAAAACAAGCAAAAAAACCTTCATGTAACACTGTGCTTGTCTGATATACACCCTTTTTTTAGCTAGAAAACTGTAAAAATCAGGCAAAGCAGAAACCCAAAAACCCACAGATTTCACTCACATCACTTATACCATCTGATTGCGTAAAAGTCAATAAAAATCTGGCAGGATTATAAAAATTTTTATAGGACCATTTAAACGCTTAACTTCTGCATTTACAGAAGGTTATAAACATTCATCTCTGTAAAGCATATCCGTCATACAGCCGACGCCTCTCTGATTGCCATACAAGCCCTCAAGTCTTATAGATTTTTTACTGTCGAGAGCTATTAATCTTGGCGAATCTCTTTTTTTGCAGACTGTTTTTTTGTTGGAGTTTTATGCCAGCATTTCAACTACTATCTCTTTGACTTCTTTGCAGGCTTTTTTCTCAGTCAATGGTTCGGCTATCTGGATAAGCTCACTGCTTGTTTGAGCCAATTTATCGCTATTTTCTATAAGCAGTTCTATTGCTTCTACAATGGGTTTAATTGAGCCGAAATACGGCATAAATTCAGGTGCTAACTCCTTGTTTGCCAAGATATTAACCAGAGACAGGTATTTCGTTGTCAGCAGCCATCGCCCCAGCAGATGCCAGAGGATTTTGCTGGATTGATACATTATAACCATGGGACAGCCCACCGCTGCGGCTTGCAGGGTGGCACTGCCGCTGGCCACAATTGCAAAATCGGCAGTGCGGGCAGAGTTACTAACCGAGTCAATAGTGTATTTGCACTGAAAGTTGGGAATTTGTGCGTTTTTGAGTATTTTTTGTCCGTCGGCGTCCACAGCCACGGCGGTGAAAGCGGCATTAGGATATTCTTGCTTCAGGCAAGTCGCTATCTGCTGCATCGGGACCCAGAGAGTCTCTATTTCAGCAGCTCGCGAACCGGGCATTATGGCAAAATGGGCGTTTTCGGGATTGAAATTGAGGTAATTTTTTCTGTAAGTCGACAGTGGAGGATTTAATTCATCGAGGATGGGATTACCTACAAAGACTGTATCTATGCCTCTTTGGCTGAACCAGTTTTGCTCGAAGGGCAGTATACAGCAGAGCTTATCGCAATATTTTCGCAGTTTATAGATGCGCCAGCCGGCCCAACTCCATAGCTGAGGGGCGACGTAAAAAAGGGTCTTGATGTCTGCTTTTTTTGCGGCTTTTGCGATGTGAAAGTTGAAGGCGGGGGAATCGCAGACAATGACCAAATCGACCTTGTCGCTTTTGAGGAAACGAGTTATACGCCTTATAAGCTTGTAATAATATCCGATGTGGCTGAAGGCTTTATAAATCATTGCAGCCCTGGTGGCGGTAGTTTCGAGAAGGTTACAGCCTGCGGCGGCCATTTTTGGGCCGCCTACGCCGACGAACTCAATATTGTAAGTGCTTTGTTTTAAGGAGGATATAAGAGAGGCGCAGTGGGCGTCGGCACTCGGCTCGGCGACGCTTATAAAGATGCGATATGTCCTGTCTGCTTCGGGCATAAGTATAGGTATTATCGGGATTTGGGACGGTTCGGCAATAGTTTGTCGGTGTAAGGAGTGAATTTTTTGTAAATTCGTAAACCGGTCTGAAAGGCGGCAACGGCGCTATTATACGAGAATATGATGGAAAATATTGGAAAACGTTCGAAAACTATATAGAAACTTACAAAAAAAGTATAGAAACATACAAAAACTGTATGGAAATATTCGAAAGTTGGTGCAAAACGTTTGAAAAAACTGGAAAATTTTTTCCATATCTCTCAAAGGAGATTTTTAGCATTAAATTGTACCAAATAAATGAAAATTTTAAGGAACAATCACACAGCTCATATACTATTTTCATATACATATTCTAAACAAAAAACTATGGCGTTCCTGTCAGCCAGTGCCGGGCGAAGAAGGCGAAGTCCTCTAAATTGACAATACCATCACCGTCGGGCGGCGGGGCAATATCTGCGGAAGGATTGCCCGGTGTCTGCAGCCATTGGTTTGCCAAAATAAACAAATCGTCATAGTTAATAACTCCATCGCCATCCAAGTCAGCAATATTTGGCATTCGAACAAGAAATATCCCACCAAGCCAGTCAGCCCCTGTTCGCGTCGGAGGATTTTCGTACCGATACTCCGGGATAACAATCATTTTTTTGTCTGAACTGATAATACCATCCGGCGTACTGTTATCGTCAAGATGAAATTCATTTCCGGGGCCCACAAAGCAATTCTGGCTGAAAATATCGTGTTCCCCATTGGAATAATTGGCATCCACCAATAAGATTCCATTGACATCATCAACAGCCTCTATGACACAGGTTCCCTGACCGCAAGTGTAAGGGACTGCACCGGGGCCGGTCTCTAAGAAATCGACCCTGATAGGTACCTGCTATGTCAGCCATTTTAATCAACTGGTCGGTCTTCTTTATGAAAATATTGTATCCTATATCGTTACCATCCCAGCCTTCTTCAAAATTAATGTGGCATGTAGATGCAATGTCCCCCTTGCCGAGAAATATATGGGCGACATGTTCAGGGTCGTATTGTGCAGTTCCATAGGCGTTTATCACAGAGTTTACATCATCAAAGTCCCAATCGAATGTGCCAGACTCAATATTGCCATGGTCGTCCATCCAAGTTGCTATAGCGGTACAATTGATGTCTAATGCTAAATTCCCCCAGATGGCAGTGTCATCTGCCCATCCTACATAATGACCAAAGAAGCCATGGTCACCGAGAACATCATTAATATCCACATTGGTTGCTCTACGTATGAATATATCGATTCCTTCCCCACCCCAACCAAGAACATTTCCCGCATGAATCATCACATCTTCATTACAGGCAACATTATAAGTCTGCCCAGGAAAATTGATGTCGACCGACCCATCCGGCTGGACAGAGGCTGTGAAGGTTGAGTTGAATGTATGGTTGCCGTCATTGTCGTCCCACACCTGAGACCAGTTATTGCCGGAGATGATAACTGTTCCCCGTTTGGCCAACGGCTCGTTCGTGTTTACATCAACGCTCAAACTGCCAAACCAGTATTCACCAGTAAGGTTCGCATCTGCCGCAACTGCAGAAGCAGTAGTCAAGACAATAACTGCAAGGGACATTCTCCTGATAAGTATGTTTGTCATAATTACTACTCCTTATATAATGAAATGAAAAAGTAACAATACCACTTTCCTGCTGAATTATCAAGCATAAAATTGTCCGGCGTCAATTTAAATAAGACACTTAGTAGACAGCCCACATCTCGTGAAGCGTTTCTCGGCAGAGAGACTTTGGCAGTGGCGGTTGGCTATGTTGCAATGCCATATAGCGCCAAAAGTATATAAGTATATGCGTATATGCATATATACTAATGTCATAATTAAACAATCTGGGATTTTAAAGTGAGGGGTTTGAGAAGTTGAGACTTGAGAATTAAGGTCTGGGTACCAGATACTAGGTTCCGGATAAAGACATTCCGGAATCTGCGCTTCGCTACGAGGATATGTGCACACAGGGTAAACTGACGCTTCGAGGGGATTTTGGCGTTGACAGGGGCTGCTAAAGAGAATTTAAAAATCAAAATGTAATCAGTCTTTGTCCTATCGGACTACGCCGAGAATCTGCACGAAATAAAAATTGTGGAGCAGCTTCGCGGGACCTATTTTCAATATAAATTATGAGTGGAGGAATTTTAGTAGGTGGCAATACCATCTAGTGCGGATATACACTATGGAGACAGGTAAAACGGCATTTTTTCAGTAATTGGCAATGCCATATAGCGCAAGAAAAAGCAGAGATTTTTAGACACGGATGAACACCCGGCTACGTTGAGGAAATTCGCCGGACAGGGAGAATTTTTGGTGGACTGATTGGGGAAGAATAAAATTAAAAATCAAAATGTAAAATGCAAAATTGTGGAGCCGCTGAAGCGGAGAGCATTTGAAAAGTGGAACAGGCAACAGTTTCGTATTGAGTCGTGCGTATCGCGTATTTCGTCGGAGGGATTTTTAATCATAAATTGCCTAAATTAACACCACCGACTACGGGGCGGAAGGAACTGGATCCCCTGCTGCAAAGCCAAAGGAGTAGACCTCTCGGGGACAAGCAGAGATTTTTGGGGGAGCGTATATTTTTTTGAAAAAAGGTCCATTTCTCATCAAATTCTCATAATTGATTCTGTAGTATAGACCGGTGTCGTTGGCATAGGTGTGTAAGCAAAGAACTTTTTTATAAGGAGAATTAAAATGGTCAGAAGAAATCGTGCATTTATCATATTGTGTATCGCGGCTGCGGTAATGCTGAGCGTTAGAGCTTACGGCGGGAAATGCGGAAAGAAAAACGCGCTGCCTGCGGCGGTCGAAGCGTCGGTAAAGGCACTTTTCCCCAATGCAGCGGTGGACGAAAGCAAAATGGAAAAAGATTCGGTGACGGCGTATGAAGTTGAAGTAGAGGACGGCAACAATGAATACGATGTAACAGTTGCAGAGGATGGGACAGTTATGGAGGTCAGCAACGAGGAGACTATGGATACTCTGCCTGCAGCGGTCGTCCAGACAATCGAGGCACAAAACGCAGAAGTAAAAGAAGTTGAGAAAGAGGTCGAATACGCGGTGTTAAAGGTGGTCAAACTGGATATTCCTAAAACGACCTACGAGGTCAAAATCATCAAGGACGGCGAGGAAATCGAACTAGACATCGCCGCGGACGGCACCATTTTAGGACAAGAGACAGAAGAAAAGAAATGCCACAAGGACAAAGACGATGACGAAGAAATGGACGATTGACCTTAGAGTCAAGCCGAATTAGAATAAAAGCGTCACAAAGAGATACAGAACCTCAATGTGGCGCTTTTTTTATCTTACAAGGCATAAACATAAATGCGATTATTAGTTGTTGAAGACTATAAGCCACTGCAGCAATCCATAGTCAAGGGACTCAGAGAAGCCGGTTTCGCCGTCGATTTTACCGGGTACGGCAAGGAGGGATTATGGTATGCGAATTCGAATGAGTATGATGCAATAATTCTGGACATAATGCTGCCCGGCCTTGACGGCCTGAGTATATTGAAACAACTGCGCGGCAGCGGAAGTAAAACCCAGATCCTGATATTGACCGCAAAGGACAGTCTGGAGGACAAGGTCAAGGGTCTTGATTTTGGGGCCGACGACTATCTTGTCAAGCCGTTTGCCTTTGAGGAGCTTCTGGCGCGTCTTCGAGCGTTAACCCGGCGGAGTTATCAACAGAAGCGCACCTGCATAACTATAGAAGACATTAACATCGATTTGAATAAACAGCAGGTTTATAGAAACAGTCAGCCCGTTATTCTTACGCCGCGTGAATACGCCCTTTTAGAGTATCTGGCTATGCGCGCCGGCCAGATTGTGACGAGAACGGATATCTGGGAGCATGTTTACGATTTCAACTCGTCGGCAACAAGCAATGTTGTCGATGTATATATCGGCTATCTCAGAAAGAAACTCGAAGTACAAGGCAAACCGGCGCTGATTCATACAATCCGGGGACGAGGGTATATGCTGGGGGCGGAGTTATGATTTATTCACTGCGCAGTCGACTCCTTGCCGGTGTGGTGACCGGTATTACATTTGTCCTGTGCGTTTTTTGCATAGTGATTTACACGGCAACGCGCCAGAGTCTTATTTATAATTTCGATAAATCCCTGCTGAGCACTGCCAAGACACTGTCTGCTATTATTGAAAGTGAAGCTTACGACCACGAAGATGACGGACAGGATGGCCATCAGGATGAGTTTATTATCGGAGCCCGCAAGATAGAATTCCAATTTGATGTAGGTGCGACTCCTGAATTCAATAATTTATCCGGCGGAGCTTATTATCAATTCCGCGACGCAAACGGCCTTTCAATAATACGGTCTCCCTCGCTGGCAAATATGGACCTAAACATATTTAAAGCAACATCGGATGTTCCCCGATATGGCTTATGTGTTCTTCCTGACGGCAGGGTCGGCAGGGCCGTCGGATTTCAATTTATTCCCAAAGGGCAAGGCAAAGCCAGCTCTGTCCTTTCCATTACCTTTGCCAGAGAGGTGAGCAGCATAACAGGCCATTTGAACTTTCTCGTGTGGCTGCTTTTGATTTCTTCGGCGGTAATGATTCTTTTATCAGTAATTGTCGCTTTGCTGGTTACACGGGCGGCTCTGCAGCCGATTCGTAGTCTTGCCGACGAAATTTCCACAGTCGATACGGAAAACTTTCAAGAAACTTATATATCCGAAAAATACCCCCAAGAACTATTGCCTGTCAACAGATGTCTGAACAACCTCCTGCATCGAGTTAAGCTTTCATTTGACCGTGAACGGCGTTTTAATTCCGATATTGCTCACGAACTTCGCACTCCTCTTGCCGGGATACAGTCGACTATTGAAGTATGTCTTTCCCAGCCCCGCCATTCCGAAGAGTATACGACCAGCCTGCAAACATCCTTAGAAATCACAAAAAGCATGCGTCGAATGATAGATTCCCTACTGTCGCTGGCAAAACTGGAGTCTAATCAAATAACATTAAACTGCGAAAATATTTCCCTCAGAGACACAGTTGCCGATTGCTGGCGGAACTTCGCAAACCAAGCGTATGAACGAGAAATTGCTTTTGAGAACAGGATACGTGATGGAGTCACCCTGTTTTCCGACAAGAGTTATATAACACTTGCCTTAATTAACATTTTTGAGAATGCAGTGGAATATTCAAATGAGAAAGGACGAATCTGGGCAGAATCCGACCGTAATGAACACGGCACAACAATCTCAATATCGAATACAGGATGTACTTTGAAGGAAGAGAACCTCGAACAGATATTTGACTCGTTCTGGAGACAGGAACAAGCCCGCAGCGAAACAGGAAAGCATTGTGGTATCGGATTGTCTATTGTTCAAAAAGTCATAAAAGCATTGGGGGGAACTATCAGGGCGAATATTCAAACAGGCGGGATTTTCTCCATTCGCATTATCCTCTAACTTGTTATTCAATGTGGATATTGAAGTATAAGGATGCACATATTAGGTAGTTTACTAATCGGATAGATTTGAACCCTTGCGATGCTGCCGGAGACTGCCGAAGAGGAGAAAGTAGAGCATTGGAGCAGGTGAGCAGGTGAAAGGATGGCCTTCATATTATCTAACCGTTGATAAAATAGAATTCGTCGCTCGTATCTCGTGAAGTATATCTCGAAGATAAAAATAAAGCGGACATTACGCCTGCGACCCACGATGAAACCGCGGGAAAGAATAAAAAGTATTCCTTACGCAGATGAAATAGAAAATAAATTAAAAATCAAAATGTAAAATGCAAAATTGTGGAGCCGCCGAAGCGGAGAGCATTTGAAAAGTGGAACAGGCAACAGTTTCGTATTGAGTCGTGCGTATCGCGTATTGCGTCGGGGGGATTTTAAATCATAAATTGCCTAAATTAACACCGCTGACTACGAGGCGGAAGGAACTTGATCCCCTGCTGCAAAGCCAAAGGAGTAGACCTCTCGGGGACAAGCGGAGATTTTTTGTAGAAAAGGGTTGATAACGGCTGGGATAGACGGTATAATTGAAAGAAGCTTAGACGGAGAAGCTTAACAACTCAATTTCAAGAAAGAGGAAAAAAATGAGGAGGTTAATAAGCAATTCGGCAAATATTCACAGGGTGGTTTTTGGGGTGATTGTGGTGTGTGTGCTCGGCACTGCGGCAAATGGTACGCCGTGGGAAGGCAATGGCACAGCGGAGCAGCCGTATCTGATTTTCGACGCCTGCGATATGCAGGCAATAGGGGCGGATTCTAATTACTGGGATGCACACTTCAAGTTAATGGCTGATATAGACCTTTCAGCTTACACGGGGTCAAGTTTTAATATTATTGGGGGAATTTCTCCAGATCCGTGTTTGGGGTATTTGGAGAATCCTTTTACGGGTGTCTTTGATGGTAATGGGCATACTATCTCTAATTTTACTTATATTTCGAGCGAAGAAAGTCAAGTGGCAATGTTTGGAGCAGTAGACGATTTCGATGCAGAGATTAAGAATTTGGGTTTAATTAATCCTTACATTGAGGTAACCGCCGATGGATCTGCTGCTTCTCTTGTTTGTGACCTTGAAGAAGGGAAAGTGGTAAACTGCTATATTGAAAACGGAGTAATTTCAGCGTTGAGAGCAGTTGGTGGATTAGTGGTTAGTATTCACGGATTAGGTATACAAGGGGGAGTAATGATTTCAAACTGCCACGCAAATGTAAGTGTTAGTGGCTTTAGAGGTGTGGGAGGACTGGTTGGGTATAGCGGTTGGGGGACAATATCGGATTATTATACAACAGGTGATGTTTTTGCTAGTGATATTGAAGTAGGCGGATTGGTGGGAAGGAGTGATAATAATAAAATCTCAAACAGCTATTCAAGTTGCACAGTGATGGGAAAATCATTGGTAGGAGGATTAGTAGGGATTAGTATAATGTGTCAAATTTCAGAAAGCGGGGCCACAGGTATTGTTACCGGAACAGGCGATGGTATCGGTGGTTTGGTAGGGTATAATAGATGGGAAGGAACAATATCGAGTTGTTATGCAACCGGAGAAGTCAATGGAGTATTCGGTGAAAGAGTTGGTGGATTGGCAGGATATAACGAGTCTGACTGTAAAATTCTAAACAGTTACGCTAATGGCAACGTTTCCGGTGAGGATAAGGTCGGAGGTTTGGTAGGAGAAAATATGAGTGGGAAAATTACTCACTGTTATTCAACGGGCAGTGTTTCAGGAGATGATGATGTCGGAGGACTCATAGGGGACGGCCATGGCGGTTATTATACAAGATGTTTTTGGAACAAAACTGTAAATCCATTACTTACTGGGATTGGAAGTACCACTAATTTAAATGGTGTAACAGGGGAAACAACCGCAAATATGCAAAGGGCAATTACTTTTGCTGGCTGGAGCTGCGACCCAGTTTGGACAATTGATGAAGGTATGGATTATCCAAGACTCTGGTGGCAGAATCTACCTGGAGAATTAATTATAAATGGTCGGTGGTACGGAGGCGGTAATGGGGAGCCAAATAATCCTTATTTGATTTATACAGCTGAGCAGATGAACGCGATCGGTTTGGTAAACTGTGATTTGGACAAGCACTTCAGGCTGATGGCTGATATTGACTTAAGCGGGTATAGCGGGACTGAATTTAATATTATCGGAAAATTCGTGGGGGTGGGGTCATCATCTAATACACCGTTCATTGGTGGTTTTGACGGAGCCGGGCACACAATTTCAAACTTCACCTACAGATCGAATGGAAACTATGTCGGAATTTTCGGATACATTGACGGCAGTTCAGTGATTCAGAATCTGGGATTGATTGACCCTAACGTTGACGGCGGCGACCATGTTGCTCCGCTTGTTGCAAGGCACTATGGAACCGTCACCAACTGTTATGCAAAAGGCGGTATTGTCTCAGGAAACATTAGTGTCGGTGGTTTGGTAGGAAACTGCCTTGGTGAAGTTTCCCGCTGTTATTCAACAGCCTCGGTTGTTGGAGAAGGTGCGGTTGGGGGTTTGGCAGGAGTAACTGCTGATGCTGATGTTGGTGGGCCAGCCGGTAAAGGAAAAGTTCTGGACTGCTATTCGTGGGGTGATATTTCAGGTGGTCAGTGTGTTGGAGGGCTTGTGGGGTGGAATTATGAATCGTTAAGTTCTTATCCTGCAGAGATATCAAACTGTTACGCTGCCGGGTCTGTTTTTGGAGATTCTGATGTCGGGGGGCTAATTGGTAAAAATGGTGGGGATGCGTATAACTGTTTCTGGGATGTGAACAGCAGCGGACAGTCAAGCAGTGCCGGCGGAGAAGGTAAGACAACAGTAGAGATGCAGACTATGAGTACATTTACGGATGCGGGTTGGGATTTTGTGGGAGAGGTCATCAATGGGCTGAACGATATATGGGCAATCTGCGATGGGACGAATTATCCGAAGCTTAGCTGGCAGAGGCCGCCGGTAGGAGATTTTGTATGTCCGGACGGCGTTGAAATAAATGACCTTGCTATATTATGCGGACAGTGGCTATTGGAGGAATTGGGCGGAGATGTATGGCCGGAGGGTGGTGACGGGATTGTCAACTTCTTCGACTGGGCTGTTTTCGCAGACCAATGGCAAATTACAGTCGACTTTGACGATTTGGCGGATTTTGCCGGGCAGTGGCTAAAGAGAGGAGTCACTGTTGCTGATATCGCACCCACTCCGGATGGAGATGGTATAGTTAATATGCTGGATTTTGCTGCTCTGGCAGATAACTGGCTCGAAGGATATTGACAGTTTACTTTTCTTTGCCCTTTCGAAAAGCTCGTGGTAAAATCTCAACAGGCAATAGAGGTAATTTTTAAGGCAATTTAGTGCGGGCTGAAAGGGACAAAGATATGGAACAGGATGAAGAGCATCTTAGGCTACTATCTATTTTTCATTACGTAGTCGGCGGGATTGCAGCATTGTTTGCAATGTTTCCGATTATTCACCTTATCATCGGATTGGTGTTCATACTCGCTCCAGAGTCGGTCGACAAGGGAGACCCGCCTCCAGCTTTCATCGGCTGGTTTTTTGTCGTGTTCGCGGGGTTGTTTATACTCGCCGGCTGGGTGCTTGCGGGATTTGTTATCACCGCTGGTAGTTTTCTTGCGCGCCGCAGGCATCGCTTGTTCTGTCTTGTGGTTGCAGGGGTGGAATGCGCCTTTATGCCGTTCGGGACGGTGCTTGGTGTTTTCACAATCATTGTGCTGATGCAGGAATCAGTGAAAGAGCTGTTTTCAGCAGGTGAGGATATCCAGCAGAGCTTGTGAGGACGGAGGTGAGGTTGGTGTTGTGGGGAATGGCAATATGATAGTGCTATTAACGGATTTTAGTGAAAGCGAATATGTCGGGGTGATGAAGGGGGTGATTTACAGTATTGCCAGCGAAGCGGTAATAGTCGATTTGTGTCATAGCGTCCGGCCAGGTGAAATAATCGAGGGAAGCTGGATACTTAAAAATAATTACAAGTACTTTCCGAAAGGCGCAACTTTCTGCTGTGTGGTCGACCCCGGTGTGGGGACGGAAAGAAAAGCAATAGCAATAAAAACCGAGAGATTCTATTTTGTCGGGCCTGATAATGGGCTATTATGGGAGACGGCAGCCGAACAGAAAATAATCGATATACGGCAGATTAACGTTACCGAAGATGTGAGCAGGACGTTTCACGGCAGAGATGTGTTTGCAAAGACGGCGGCGAATATCGAGCTGGGCGGCTTCGAGACGACAGGTGAAAAAATCGAAGAAATAGAGAAGCTGGAACTTTATAAAAAAGGCGGTGAGGGAATGGTCGTTCGAATCGATGAGTTCGGCAATGTCATAACTAACCTTGAAAAGCAAAAGAAAGAAAAGTATTCCGTAGAAATAGGCGGCAAAAGATATACGATGAAATACTATCCGACCTATTATGCAGCGAAAGAAGATGAGCTGTTCCTGATAGAAGGCTCGAATAATACACTGGAGATCAGCTTTAAAAATGGGAGCGCCAATGGTATTATGGGCGTGAAGGCGGGAGAGAAAATAAGGATATTATAGGGGCTTTAGAGGACTTGTCGGAGACGGGGTGGATTATTGTTTGTTTTTTGTGCAAGGTCTAAATATTGCTATATTTAGCAAAAATTCTTGACATAATATTAAATTTGCGTTAATTTTTCAAAATTCGGCTGTCCGAGAGCAGCAGAGGAGGTGAGAGGCAGAGTTTGGAGATATTTTGTGGCAAAAGAGTTAGTGCGTGAGCTGATAAACGCCGGGGTGCATTTTGGGCATGGCGTGAGCAGATGGAATCCCAAGATGGCCCCGTTTATTTTCACGAAGCGCGGCAATATTCATATAATCGATGTGAAAAAGACTCTGGCAGGGATATTGGTGGCCAAGAAGCTGCTTGCAGAGGTGGTATCTTCCGGGAAAGATGTTGTTTTCGTAGGGACGAAACGTCAGGCGCAAAAGGCGGTAGCGAGTGTTGCGGCTAAGTGCGGAATGCACTATGTCTCTGAGCGGTGGCTGGGCGGGACGCTTACGAACTTTAGGACTATACGGTCCCGACTTCAGAGATTGCAGCAACTGGAAGCTATGCAGGAAGAAGGGACGCTTGAAAAGGAGAGTAAGAAACAGGCATCACGGCTGAAACGTGAGCTGCGGAAGATAAAATGTAATCTTGAGGGGATTCGTGAGATGTCGCGTCTGCCGGGTGTCGTAGTTGTTGTCGATACCAACAAGGAATATCTTGCTTTGTGTGAGGCGAAAAAGCTGGGTATTGCAACGATAGGAATAATCGATACCGATTCGGACCCTGATACCGTGGACGTGGCGATTCCGGCGAACGACGATTCAATAAGAGCAATTGACTTAATACTTAACGAGCTGGCTGATGCGGTGGCAATCGGCAAGACGATGGTCTCAGCACGGCTGGAGCCGAGACAACGTCCGAAGCGGGTTCGTTCGAGAAGGCCTGCTCTGGCCCGCGCTGATGGAACCGAGGGCGAGGCCGTCCCAGTTTCAACCGGGCAACAGAACAGTCAGCAGATGCCTACGGGACAGACAGCGGAGTTAAACCCGCAGGAGGGTGAAACCGAGCAGGTCTCTAAGGGACAAGCCGAGCCAAAGCAGTCAGAATAAGAACAAAGAGCATAAATTAAAATCACTTTTCGTGTATTTGTTTGCACGCTGCTCAATGTAAAATGGGAGTTTTAAGAATGGCGGAAATTTCAGCTTCAATGGTGATGAAACTGCGGAAGATGAGTGGGCAGGGGATGATGGACTGCAAGAAGGCTCTTGAAGAGGCGAACGGTGATGTTGAGCAGGCGATAGATGTATTGAGAAAAAAAGGGCTTGCGACTTTAGCGAAGCGCGCTGAGCGGGAGACTTCGGAGGGGATGATTGTCAGCAAGAAGAGCGAGGGTGGCAAAGCAGCAGCGATGGCAACCCTTTGTTGTGAGACTGATTTTGTAGCCAAGAACGCCGATTTTGTGGCGGCGGCGGAAAGACTGGCTAACTATGCATTGGCCTGCCCGGCAGATGAAGGGGTGGAGAATGTTCTTGAGACATCTGTTGACGGCAAAAAGTTCAGCGATATTCTGACTGAAATAGCCAGCAAGACCGGCGAGAAAATACAGGTGGGCGATTTTGCGAAGTATGAACTGGACAAGGCCGGGCTTATAAGCACATACATTCACTTCAACAGCAAGGTCGGCACTATGGTTGAGATAGAGACAAGTGATGAAACAACGGCGGCGGAAAAAGCACTACAACAAACAGCGGCTGATATAGCGATGCACATTACCGCAGCCAAGCCGCTGGCGCTGGATAAGGACGGCATTAGCACCGAGGCAATCGAAAGGGAAAAAGGCATTTTTGCCGAGCAGGTCAAAAATAAGCCTGCAAATATTATTGATAAAATCGTGGAAGGCAAGATGAAGAAGTTCTTTGCTGAGAACTGCCTTGTCGAGCAGCAGTTTGTTAAGGACGACAGCAAGACTGTTACACAGGTGTTAAATGAGGCAGCCAAAGGCGCCGGTGGTGAGGCGAAGATAAAAAGGTTCGTGCGATTCGAAGTCGGGTAACGGCCGGGCTACAGGCAGATAGCATATAGCGTTTAATAAAATGGCGAAGAGCAAATATAAGCGGGTGTTGCTGAAACTGTCGGGTCAAAGCTTTTGCAAGCAGGGAGAATTCGGAATCGACGGTGATGCGCTTGAGTCGATAGCTAAAAGAATCACAGAGATATGCAAACTCGGTCCGAAGGTGGCGGTAGTGGTCGGTGCGGGAAATTTTCTGCGAGGTGAGCGCTTCTCGCAAATCAGCGGAATACCAAGAAACACAGCAGATTATATGGGGATGCTGGCCACTATTATAAACGCCTGTGCGCTGCAGGAGGTTCTTGAGAAGCTCGGCCAGCCGACGAGGGTCCTGAGCGCCATCGAAGTTGCGGCGATGTGCGAGCCGTTTATCCGAAGACGCGCACTGCACCATTTAGAAAGGGGAAGAGTGGCGATATTGGCTGGCGGAACGGGTAACCCGTTTTTTACAACCGATACCTGCGCGGCTTTGAGAGCCTCAGAGCTTGAGGCGGAAGTGCTCATAAAGGCAACAAAGGTTGACGGTGTTTACAGCGACGACCCTGAGAAGAATCCAAATGCAAAGCTATTCGGCAAACTGTCTTATTTAGATGTGCTGAAGAAGAACCTGCGGGCGATGGACCACTCGGCAATAAGTCTCTGCAGGGACAACAGCATCGCAATTGTTGTTTTGAATATTTTCAAAGAAGGCAATATAACCAAGGCCATCTGTGGCGAGCAGGTGGGCACGTATATTGGTTCATAGTTAATAGTGCATAGTTTGTTGCTGTTTCGTTTACTACAATCAGTAAATACGAGATACGAGGTGGAAGATGCCTGTGAAAGAAATTATCTCAGAAAACAATTCGAAGATGACTAAGGCGGTTGAGGTGCTGCAGGACGAGCTAAAAGCCGTTCGGACAGGAAGAGCATCAACGGGGCTGGTTGAGAATATAAAGGCTGATTATTACGGAACACCTACTCCAATTAAAACAATAGCAGCTTTATCAACGCCGCAACATGATATGATTGTGATTAAGCCGTTCGACCCGGGTTCGGTGCGGGAGATAGAGAAGGCAATCAAAAACAGCGATTTGAGCCTTGCCCCGATTGTGGACAGGAACCTGATAAGATTGAGTGTTCCACCGCTGAACGAGGAAAGAAGAAAGGAACTTGTCTCCCAAGTCAAGAAGATGAGCGAGCAGACAAAGGTCAGTATCCGCAACATAAGAAGAGATGCAATCAAACACCTTGAAAAGCAGCAAAAAGACAAGGTTATCACTGAAGATGACCTACAGAACGGCAAGAAGCAAATCGACGACATCACCAAAGAACATACCGACAAAATCGATGAGGTTGTTAAACACAAATCGAACGAGATAATGCTCGATTGACCTGGTGAAGAAGCAAGCAAGTTAAAGTCGTATCAACCGGAGGCAACTTGTTTATTAGATTCCTGCGTTTTTGTGCAGAAGCCAACTTTATTTTGGGGAATAGGTAGATGAGTGCGGAAGAGACTATCAAATCAGAGCGAAGGAAAAAAACGAAGATAAGGATACTCAAGCTGGCAGCGGCAATTGCAGTTATTGTGATTGCGTTTGCGTTTTTAGCAGTGCCGTGGTTTGTGTCATCCGAGAGTGGGCGGAAAATAATACTGGCAAAAATCAACGACTCCGTTGGTGGGAAAACTGATTTTTCCCGTTTCTCAATGGGGTGGTTCAGGGGTATTAAGGTTACAGATTTTAATTTCAATGATAATACCGGCGGAATCTCCGTTCAGGCCAGACAAATCACCACTAAACCACATTATGGCTCTATCCTGATGGGTAATTTGTCTTTCGGCCGCACGATAATTGATGAACCGAATGTAAAGATAAATCTTAAAGACACCCAAATTATCGAGGCGCCACGGCAAAAAATACAGCCCGAAGAAAAAACACAAGTCGTATTGCTGCCGATAAGCAAAATCGACCTTATTATCAATGACGGCAGCGTTAAAGTTTCCGACCTGCAGGCACGAACCATTGAATTTTCACAGATAAACTCGAAGGTGGATTTACGACCGCCGGGACAACAAACGAATTTCGATATAAATTTAACTGTTGTGGACAAAGGCAGGCAGTCTCAGGTTCATACAGCTGGGAAAATTAACCCAGAACGGGCCGAAACCGGCTGGAGCCTTAAGGGCACCAGCGGTGATTTGACTGTCGAGGTTAATGATTTGGAGCTTGGGTCCTTAGGGCCGATTTTTGCGATGGGTGGGATTGAGGCCAAGGCCAGGGGCAGAGTTTCAGGTAATATTGAGAGCGAAATTAAGAACGGTCGACTTGAAAAGCTGAGTGCGGAGGTCCAAGGCGAAGATTTAGATGTGAACGCTGTTGAATTGGCGGGCGGGCGAATTAAGACAAGTCAATTGGGCGTTAACGTGGAACTGGCACGTGCGGGGGATATGATAAATGTGGAAAGCTTCGATATAAAGTCGGACTGGCTTAAAGCTGAGGGACAGGGGACTATCCCCACGACTTTCGGTTCGTTGGCGGAGTTTCTAAGGACAGATTCGAGCATAAGCGGTCTTTTTGAATTAGATGTTGCGCAAATCTTTACTCAGATGCCGGAGCTGTTCGGGCTTAAGGAAGGGACAAAGGTAACTTCGGGAGTGTTGAGAGGTGATATTGAGACCTTAATGGAAGAGGGAAGCAGGAAGATAAAAGGTCAGGCAAATCTTGAGCAATTAGAAGGTATAGTTGCCGGAAGAATGGTCGCTCTGTCGCAGCCGGTGAGGGCGGAGGTGGAAATCACATCGGATAAAGAGGGTGTAAAATTTGATAGATTAAGCTTATCTTCAGCGTTTGCCGGAATCAACTGCAGCGGCACAAGTGCGTCGTTCAAATACCGCGGCGATGTTGATTTGGCGAAGTTTCAAGCTGAGCTTGGTCAGTTCATAGATACAAAGGGGTATGGTTTGGCGGGTGAGCTTTCCGGAGAAGGCGAAGTATCTGTCAAAAAGGAAAAGGTTACAGCGGCTGGTTCGTCGGTAGTAAAAAATCTTCGGATAAACTCTGCGGAAGGAGTAAGCGCCTTTGAGCCGATGGCGAATGCAGATTTTTCTGTTACTGTTGAGCGGAGTAAGAATATTCTTGATGTTGATTATATAAAAGTGAATGCAGGTCTCGGCCAGATAAGTATAAAAGATGCGGTTCTGCCGTTTGGCAAAGAGGCTGAAAAAGAGATGAGTATAGACGTTTCTGCAAGTAAAGTTGATTTGGAGAAACTCCAGCCGTTTATGGTGTTACTGGCCTCTTTTCCAACAGAGATGCAGTTGTCGGGAGCGGCTGAATCGCAAATTGCCGTCCGCTCGAAAAAGGACAGCTACCACATCACAACAGATTCGACTCACATTAAAAATCTGAAGGTCAGCTATCCGGGGAAAGAGCCTTTCGAGCAGAAGGAAGTTTCGGTTAGTTTTGATGCCGAGGTCAATCCGGAACAAAAAGCAATTAATGTCAGGAAGCTGGAATTGATAAGTCCGCAAATAAAGATTCACAAAGGCGAGCTCAACCAGGTCAGCAGCGGCGACAAGACCAAACTGCAGGGCCGGGCAGAGTGTGAATATGACTGGGCGGCTGTCAGCACTATTGCGGGGCCGATTCTGCCGGCCGGTTTGGTCCTGGAAGGACAAAGAAAGGACACAATCAGCTTTGCCAGCGAATACCCGAGGCAGCAAGCAGATAAGCTGTTGGAGAATCTTACCACTTACGCCAAAGTGGGATTTGAAAAAGCGGATTATTTTGGTTTGAATTTTGGGCCGACTGAGGTGGATGTTCAGATTGAGAACGGACTGCTGAAGATTAAGCCGTTTTCATCAACGGTCAATAAAGGTCAATTTAACTTTGCAGCAGAAGCGGACTTTAAGCAGAAACCGACCTTATTGAAAACACCGGGGTCTATTTACATTCTGAAGGATGTTCAAATCAACGATGAAGCGGCGAGGGGGCTTTTGATGTATTTGAATCCCCTGTTTGCGAACGCCGTTAAGGTGAGCGGCGTAGCGAATTTCGAAAGTGAGAAGATTGCGCTACCGCTAACAGGAGCTGCTAAAACCGACATCGAGGTCATCGGCACAGTTTCGATGGAGCAGATTCGCCTGGAGGCAAGCGAATTGCTCGGGCAGATTATTTCGGTGGCAGGTATTAGCGGGCGCGGCGTGGATATTACTATCCATCCGACAAGATTTATTTTACAAAAGGGTTTTCTGAGATATGACGATATGCAAATGGATGTCGGCGATAACCCGTTCAATTTCAGGGGCGTTATCGGGCTGGACAAGAGCTTGAATATGACGGTTACCCTGCCTTATACTACGGCCGGCAGGACAGCAAGGGTCGATAAAGAGGTTAAGGGCACAAGGATATCGCTGCCTCTTAGAGGGACCGTCGATAAGCCGGAACTCGACTTAGGCAAGCTGCTCGAAGAGCAATTGAAGCAGCAGTTGGAAGAGAGATTATTGAAGGAGCTCGAGGACGTGCTTAAGAAATAAAGTGTCTGTGTCGGCGGGAAGATTCAGGGTTAGAATTAAAAGAGGGAATTGTGATGTTAGAAAAGATTTTAACTACACCAACAAAGCAAATGGGCAGGGCAAGCCGCTTTTTGGTTTTTCAAGTTAAACTGTGGTGGCACTGTGTGAGACTGCTGATAAAGAACCGTGCCGGTCAGCAGGCGGCTGCGCTTTCGTATCACACTATCTTCGGTCTTGTTCCTCTTGCAGTAGTGGCACTATTGATATTTCAGTCAATTCCCGCTTACCAGGGGGTTGGCGAGAAGGTGAGCGGTTTGATTTATGACCAGCTTCACCTTTCGACTATCGAGTATCCCGACCCTGCAAATCCAGGGGAGAAGGTGAAAATAACGGAGCACCTCGATAAGATAGTCGGGAGGGTCTTTACCGGATTGAGCGAAGGCACTATTGCTTTGTTCAGCGCTGTGATTATTATCTGGGCAGCCCTAGCTTTGCTATCAACAATAGAAAGAGCGTTTAATAATATCTGGCATGTCGGCAGAGGCAGAAGTTTTCTGCATCGAATAATCAATTACTGGGCACTTCTGACACTTGGTCCGCTGCTTTTAGGTGTTGGTATCTATATAACAACCCGATATGCTATAATAGTGCGTATACAAAAGACCGTCTTGTCAAATATTGCCCCGTTTATTTTGTCTTACATAATAGCGACGGCAGCATTTTTTCTGCTTTACTTTATTCTGCCGAATACAAGGGTCAAGGCGAAGGCAGCTATCCTTGGAGCAGCGGTGGCGGCTCTGGTGTGGAGCGTTGCAAAGTGGGGGTTCGGGCTATACGTTGTAAAACTTATTCCTTACAGCCAGGTTTACGGTGTTTTGGGACTTATACCGTTAGGTGTTTTTTGGATTTTTATTACGTGGGTTATCGTGCTGTTCGGGCTGCAATTGACATTTACGACACAGCACCTGAAGAGCCTTGACGCCGCTGAGATTGCCACTGCCAAGAGGAGGGAGGAGTATTTTATAGCCAACGACCTTACCGCTATCAATATCGCAAGAGAAGTAGCCGCTGCTTTTGAGCGGAATAGCGCACCATTAGCGGCGGAAGTTATCTGCAGCAAGCTGAATATCCCGGCTGAGTTCGGCGAGAAGATTCTCAACCATCTTATCGGCAGCGGAATTATAGTTAAAAGCTCCGAGCCGCGGGTCGGTTTCGTCCCTGCCCGGGACCCTGCGAATATCAGCCTGTCCGAGATTGCCGAAGCTGTTCGTAAAGTAAGTTTCGCACAGTCGGTAATTGGCCAGCCGGAGAGCCTTGGGCAGATAGCTCAGTCACAACGAAACGCTTTGGCTCAGTATAATCTAAAACAAATCGTCGGGGAAACACCTAAACTCAACACTGAAACGGCGGCATTGTAGATAAAGAACAGGCCGAAGAAAAAGAGCACTACCGAGCATATCACTAAAACTATTTGCTGACTTTTTACTCCGAGTAGTTTTGTTCCCTTGAAACTTGCCCAGGACAGGGCCTGCAGCCATATACAATCGCAGAGCCAGTGAACAACGGCGAACAATGCAAAGGCCCATATTCCTAATTCGCCGGCCTTGGTTGCGAGGGCTAGTCCTACAGTTGCCCACCATAGGAGGAAATAAGGATTGCTCGCCGAAAGAATCAGGCCGGTAAGGACGGGTTTGTCTTTGCGAGGCTGGTTCTGTGAATTGTCTGTGGTTTTGATGCTAATCATCATTTGTATAGCCATTATCAGCAGGAGCACCCCGCCGGCGAGGCCGATAGCAATCCGGGTTTTTGTCGATTCGATTATACCGGCCATTCCGAGTGTAATCAGGACCATCAGGGGAAATTCGATAATGGCGTGGCCGAGGGCGATGAGTGTTCCGGCATAACGGCGGCGCGCTCCCATTGCAATGGCTGCGGCTGTTACCGGGCCTGGGGCCATTACGCCCGAGAGCGATATCACGACAACCTGAATTAAAAAAAGAAGCAGGCTCACTAAGATACCAGGTCTTAAATATTTACTCGCCGATGATTTTTACGAGGACGCGTTTTCTTCTTTTCCCGTCGAATTCACCGTAGAAGATTTGTTCCCAAGGGCCGAAGTCGAGCCGGCCATCCGTTACAGCGACGACTACCTCCCGGCCCATTATAGTGCGTTTCAGGTGGGCGTCGGCGTTGTCTTCTCCATTGTTGTGGCGATACTGCGAATATGGTTTTTCGGGGGCCAGTTTTTCAAGCCAGACTTCGAAGTCGTGGTGCAGGCCTGATTCATCATCGTTGATAAAAACGCCGGCGGTGATGTGCATAGCATTTACTAGGCACAGGCCATCTTTGATATTACTTTCAGCGAGACAATCTTCAACCTGTGGTGTGATGTTGATAAGTTCCCGCCTGTTTGCCGTATTAAACCATAATTCTTTTTTGTAACTTTTCATAGCGTTTTTTCTCCGCTGTTAAACGAGCCAATTTCGATTAAATTTCCATCCGGGTCGACGACCACAGAAGAACGCTGTCCCCACGGCATGTCATTGGGCTCCATAACGGGCCTTGCTCCTGCCTTGACGACCCGCTCAAACTCACAATCGACATCCTCGAAAAAAGGAAAATCTATCGCAAGTTCAAAAGTGCCATTAAGCCCGCCCGGATATGTAGGAGTCATACCTATCCATTCCGGCAATTTCGCTCGCTTGAACAAAGCAAAGCGAATACCCTCATGCTCGAATTCTGCGTAAGATTCAGAAGTTTCCTTTACTTCAAGCCCAATTACGTCTCGGTAAAATTCGATGGTTTTTTGAAGGTCGCTTACGAAAATACCTATCATACTAAATCGAATGCCCATTTTATGAGCATCCTCTCTTTTTAAGTCATCTACTTTTCGGATCATTTCTATTCTGTCTTCCATTTTACCGCCGTCCGGCAGGGTGTATTTATGATTAATTGTAAACTTGTTGTCACTAATTTTTTCTATGACGCTTGTGCTTGAAGCCCCTTGGGCGGTCCCGGACCATTGCCATTTTATGATTTCTTTATTTCCTTCCCGCCTGCCCCTTCCTTCGGCTATGCAACGCAAGCTATCAAACAAGTATCCAATTACTTCGCCGGTTTTCGGATCGATTGTGTGAATTTGCAGCTCTTTGAAAGTAGAACTTCGAAATCTTTCGATATCTTCATCAGGAGCATGCAGAGTATCCTTAAGGTATTGTATTTGTTCGGCAGTCAATTCGGTTATCTCGCCCTTGCTTTTCATAATCAAGAATTGCCCATTCAAACCAAACTCTATGTTTGACCGACCCTTACCTGTCCCCGCATCTGATTCAGCCCAGCTTTCCCACTCGCCAATGAGCCACTTAATCCATTCGTCATCAAGAGGTTTCGGCTGGAACGAGGTTTCAATGTCTTGTGCCATTTCTTTTTCATTATTTATCGCACATGATGTGACGCCAACCATCGCAACGAGCAGTATAATATATAACCTTTTCATTTGAGACCCTTCATCTTGACAAAATTTTATTCTTCCTTAAGTAGTTTTCTATATACTTCTTCGATGGTGTCAACCATAGTTTGCGGTGCAAATTTTTCCTTTACGGATTCCCGGCCAGCATTACCGAGCTTATTTCTCAAATCAGCGTTTTCGATTAGTTCTGCGCATCTCTTTGTTAATTGCTCGACGTTTTTTGGCTCGATCAATCGGCCGGTGTTTTCGTTTACGACTTCGTGAGCGCCGTCAATGTCAAACGATATGGCGGGCCTGCCGCAGAGCGTTGCCTGCGGCAGTGTGCGAGCAAGGCCTTCCCGCAGCGAGCAGTGGACGAGTATGTCCGACGAGGCGATGGCAAGAGGAATTTGGCTCGGCGGTAAAAGGCCGGTGAATTTGATTTTTTCGGAAAGTTCCAGTCGGCGGACCTGCTTTTTGTAATGCTCCGACAGATTGCCGTCCCCGACAAAAAGCCATACTGCGTTTTTATATTGCTTCGATAGCGTTTTGGCTGATTCGATTATGTAGTCGTGGCCTTTAAGCATAAACAGCCGTGCGATAGTAATAAGGACAACGGCATCTTCGGCGATACCGTATTTTTGGCGGAAGGTCCTTCTGAGCGGTTCGGAGAGCGGCTGCAGGAAATCGTCCTCCTCAATGGCGGAATAGGCGGTTGTGAACTGTTCGGGATGGCCGATGCCGGCAGCAAGCGCTTGGGCGGTCATTGCATCGGCGACGCTAATAAAGGCATCGGTTTTCTTTGCCGCGGATTTTTCAACGGCGATATAGAACTTATTCAGCCATCTATTCTGGTAGGGATGAAAGGCAAGGCCGTGGATGGTGTGAACAATTTTCGTATTGCGTATGCTGTGGGCTGCAAATCGGCCGAGGATGCCGGCTTTTGCGGAGTGTGTGTGGACGATGTCAGGCTGAATATCTTTGAGATAATTTTTTATCGCCCCGTAGGCCGGCACATCGTAGAAGGGATTGATTTGCCGGCGTAGTGAGTTAATCACAATTGTTTTGTATTTTTGGTTTCTGGTCTGTTCGAATAATTCACCTTCCGGACCGAGCGCAGGGCCGGTGATGAGTGTAACATCGTGGCTGCGCTGGGCAAGGAGCTTACAGGTAATAAGCGTATTTTCCTGCGCCCCCCCGAGTATCAGACGTGTTATTATGTGAGTAATCTTCACTGAGTTCCAATAGCTTATCTTGTTGGGCTTAAGACCTTTACATTTTCGATGATTCTGTACTTAAAAAGTGTTTTAGTTTGTTCTCTGGCCAATTCGTCAACTCGGAATCCGTTTGTAAGGTGAATATTACCATCGTTATCTATGTCGAATGAAGACACCTTCCTGGATATTATCTGAAGCTGGCCGTCTTTTGATAATTTTACCAGTTCCCAGCTTCTCGGTACTAATGAGGCATTATCTATAGATTTCGTTGATTTTTGGAGTTTCGCAAAGTTGATTGTACGTCCTAATACGTTGATGTATTTATTTTCGATAGGGGGTCTGATATCAGGACCGGCAGGCCGAGGTGGTTTTGCATTAAAAAGCTTTGTAAAAGCATTCAAAAAATTGACTATGGCTATTATGAATCTGAATGGAAAAGTCAGGATATTTACTAAAACAGTCCAGGGTGATATGTAATAAGGCTGCTGGTATGGCCTGCGAATACAATACACATCACCATTTGCATCATCTTTAGGCAGCAAATAATCGTATTTGTAATCAGAAAGCAGTTCAGTTATCTCCCCTGTGTCTATTCTTATTTTATGAATTGCCTCCGGACCATAAGCAATTACGAATCCGTCTTCACCGCGTGCTATGCCTGCCGTTTGGTATAGAACGACCCTGTTATTAGTTTTACTGAATGAAGGATTGCAATCTCTCGAATCGCCCGCTGTTAATGTCTGCTTATATGCTCCTTCTGAATTTAGAAGTTCTATATTAACATTGCCGCCTTCCATAACAATAGCTGCTGCAAATTCGTTTGTATCAGCCGAATAATCTGCGCCTGATTCTGCAAACTCTCTCCTGTGAAAAATGCGTAATTCTTCATTTTCTTTTATAGAATACTGAAAGAGACCTGTTATAAGACCGTTGGTTAATATGTAATACAATGTATTTGAATCTTTTATCATAACCGTCTTAAAAATAAATTTTCTAAAAGGCCTGGCCGAAGCCTGTTGTCCCCATATCGTCTCAGCGGCAAAGTAAATGTTTTCTTGTCCACCGCCCGATTTCCAGGAATGTAAATTTTTCTGCATATCTGCTTCCGAAGATTTCTCCTCGGCGAATTTGCTCAGAATTTCCCGTGTTCCATTATTGTCGTGTATGAATAATTTGCTGTCCGATATGAATACATGATACGTTTCCATAAACATTTCCTTTGTGTTTTATCGTTTTATCCGAGTTAATTAGTCGATGCTACATTTTTAGCTTTGAGGATTTCAGTTATCTTTTCAGGATTTCATTTGCCTCTTCCAACTTTGACAAGTGTGCTTACAATCTTTCATATCGTATTATATAAAAAGCCATCTCCTTTGTATCGACATATCCAGTTATTATTACAAGTTATTAATATATGACTTTCATTTGGACAAATCACCTTTATCAATGAGCAAACCGATGCCTATAGCCAGTCTGCGCGCGGGACTGGCATTAGGAAATGGTATGCCTCGCAAGGTGATATTTGTGCCGACTATGTAGGATATATCTTCATCGCCGAATTTGATTAAAGAAAGATATTCTCCGGTTCGCTTAAGAAAGAGACCCTCAAGTATTTTACATTCACCCTTGTCAATCCCATCAGCAAGCTTCTTTATTGACGCGGCCCTTTCCTTCGTCGAGGGTATTGCGGGGTCCCCAAGCACCACGTATTCCAAAGTTATTGGGTTTCTTTTAGCAATCCAGCGTGACCCTTCAAGTTGATACTTAAGGTATTTCAGCTCCACGTCATCTACCGAGTAGTAATCCAGGTCTTTTCCATATAGTGCGTAATGACGCTCATTGTCATATACAAATCCAAAAACCTGAATAGTATCGCCATCTATATCAAGCGTCTCTAATAACTCAAGCTGGAATGGCCAGTTTTCACTTATCTTTCCCTCGTTCTCGTCATACTCTTTTATGTCATATCCGAATTCATAAAAAAGATACTCATTGATTTCTTTTTCAACACTCATGATTAATATCGTATCCAAATTAAACACAGTCCGTTAGCCGGGGCGATTGGGCCAGCGGCCCTGCGGTCCTTTGCTTCGAGAATTTCGGTTATCTTTTCAGGATTCCATTTGCCTCTTCCAACATCGACTAATGTGCCGACAATGTTTCTGACCATATTATACAAAAACCTGTCGGCTTCAATATCTATATAAACCCAATTGTCCTGCTGTGTAACCTGGCATTGCATTACGGCGCGAATCGAGTTGTCACGCTTGTCGGCGGCGGAGGCGAAGGATTTGAAGTCCTTTTTACCTATTAGCATTTTCGCGGCGGCGTCCATCGCGGCAATATCAAGGGGGCTAGGCCTGTGCCAGCAATTGCGGGTCTTCAGGACGTTTCGCTTTCTGCCGGTGAAGATTGTATAGCGGTATAGCTTGCTCTTTGCTGAGCCGGATGCGTCGAAGTCCTTATCGACTTCGACAGCTTCGGTAACAACGATGTCCTTAGGCAGGCGATGATTGAGCGCCTTGACGAAATTTTCGGTAGGTATCGGCGAGTCGATAAGGAAGTTTGCGACCTGGCCGAGGGCGCTGACACCGGCATCGGTTCTGCTGGCGCCGTTTATCTTAATGAAGGTTCTGGTCAGCTCACCGAGCGCCTGCTGGAGCCAGCCCTGGATGGTGTGTTTGCCCGGCTGATTCTGCCAGCCGCTGTAATTAAGGCCGTCGTAACTGATTGTCAACTTTATATTTCGGACCGCCATTTGGGCGATTATAGCAGCTTTTCCGCGATTTGGACAGCGTTCAGGGCGGCGCCTTTTCGCAACTGGTCGCCTGCGACCCAGAGATTGATGCCACGGTTTTCAGGAACGGATTTGTCCTGACGGATTCGGCCGACGAAAATATCGTCTTTGTCGGTGGCATCAATCGGCATCGGGAAGCGATTGTTTTTGCGGTCATCCAATACCGAGACGCCCGGCGCAGTGTTTAGGAGGTTCCTGACCTGGCCGGGGGTGATGGGGTCGGTAAACTCAAGATTGATACTCTCACAATGGGCGCGGAAGACAGGGATGCGAATGCAGGTGCAGGTAATCGCAATATCCGGACAACCGAAAATCTTCCTGGTTTCCTTGACCATTTTTGCCTCTTCGAGGTTATAGCCGTCGGCATCGAGTTGCGAATTATGGCTGAAACAGTTAAACGCTATCTGATACGGGAAGGCCTTGCAGGTCGGCTCTTTGCCGTCGAGAATTTCGCGAGTTTGTTCTTCCAGTTCGAGCATTGCCGACATTCCGGCTCCGCTGGCCGCCTGATAGGTGCTGATGACCATTCTTTTGATGGGATTTGCCTTGTGCAGCGGCCAAACAGGAACAATGCCGATAATGGTCGAGCAGTTCGGGTTTGCGATGATACCTTTGTGCTCTTTTATTTTCTCCGGATTTATTTCGGGGATTACCAGCGGGACATCAGGGTCCATTCTAAAGGCGGAGGAATTATCGACAACAACCGCACCGGCCTTGGCGGCAGCGGGAGCGAATTCCCTGCTTCTGTCCCCACCGGCACTGAACAGAGCGATGTCGATACGGTCGAAGCTGTTTTTGAATAATTGCTCAACGACATATTCTTTGCCCTTGAATTCTATTTTTTTGCCGGCTGAGCGGCTGCTTGCGAGGACTTTTAGGGAATCAAAGGGGAACTCTCGCTGCTGGAGGATTTTTAAAAATTCCTGCCCGACTGCACCGGTTACTCCTGCGATTGCCAGATTACAAGCCATATTTATAGACTCCTGAAAAATTTGCAAGCATAATAAGGGGCAGCCAGTGTAAATGACTGCCCACCAAAACGCTATAATTTGTGAATAAACGGGGATTATAACACTTGTATCATTACAATGCAATAGTATCGGCTAATATATACTATTTATTCAGCTACTGGTTCGAAGGTTTTTTTTGCCAGATTTCGGCCATTAAAGAGGCTGTAATAATGCAGGTAAAAACGAAAACAGCGGCGGGCATCGCAGCTTTTTCGCCGAAATGCTCGAGGGCCAGGGCTGTGCCTAATCCGGCATTTTGCATTCCAATCTCGATGGCGAGGGTTCGTTTTCTGTTCTGAGCCATTCGAAAGATGACGCCTATTCCGAAACCGGCTAACATTCCGTAAAGGTTCAATATTATTACAGCAGCGAGAATCAGGCCTGTTACCTTCGGCAAATAAGCCCTGTTGAGAGCTATGACCAGCGAGCAGATAAATATTATAAATGTTACCGATATGGCGGGGAAAACCGGCAGGAGCTTCTGCATCTTTTCCCTGAAAAGATGCCTGACGCCGAAGCCGACAAACAAAGGGAAAATAACCATATAAATCACATCAATAACCATATTCAGAAACGGAACATCCAATTGTGAACGAGCCAGCAGAAAGGTCAGGCCCGGTGTAAGTAAAGGGCAGAGCAGCGTAGATACGGTTGTCAGTGAGACCGAATAGGCAACGTCGGCCTTAGCGATGTAGCTCATAACATTGCTTGACATCGCTCCGGGAGCTGAGCCGGTCAGTATCAGGCCGACCGCAATTTCAGGCGGGAAGGCGAAAACTTTGGCGAGAATGAAAGCCCCCAGTGGCATAATAGTAAATTGTGCGGCGGAACCAATAAGGACGATAACCGGTTTTTTGGCAATTCGTTTAAAGTCCTCAAGCTGCAATACCGCCCCGATGCCAAACATTGTAAGGGCAAAGAAATGTTTGTTGTAGTCTTTCAAGGCAACAAAAGGCCCGGGGAAGAAATAAGCTGCCACCGCGAATAAAATGACCCAAACGGCAAAATACTTCGTGTAAAAAGATAATATTTTCCCAAACATAAGCGGTGAGTTTAACGTTGTTTTCTGCGTGTGACAATATATTTATCCCCGCCACCAGAGCGGATTTGCGTAAAGCGGCAGACTTGTAAAAAAGCCCAGCTTAAAAGCAGGGCTAAGACCTCTGGTGAAGAACTTTTAAAATGTGAACTATTTTTGTGGCAGTTTTAGCACTACGAATACTATGGAGCGTCCCTGCTTTATTCGAAGTAGAACAGAATCTTCTTTGGCGGCTGCTTCTATCGCTTCTTCAAAGTTTTTTGTGCTTTCGACAGGCTTTCGGTTGACTTCCATAATTAATGTTCCGGGCGTAATACCGGCAAAGTCAGCGATTGAACCGGGTTCAACCTGCGTGACTATAACGCCGGTGAGGCCTTCATAGCCATAGCGCTGGGCCAAATCATCGGTGAGGTTATGAACTGCGAGACCTAATTTTTCCAGTGTTTCCGACCCACTCTGGGCGACCTGCTGTTTTGACGGACGTTCGCTGAGCTTTGCGGTGAGAGTTTTTCGTTTCCCTTCCCTCAGGACAACGATTTCGACATCGGTGTCGGGTTTTAGTGCTGCAACGCGGCTCTGTAACTGCTTGGCTGCATCAGCGGGCTGGCCGTTAAACTCGATAATGACGTCACCGGGTTTTAGTCCGGCTTTTTCGGCTGCTGAACCCTTAGTAACCTCGGGGACAAGTACGCCTTTAGAGTCTTTTTTCAAACCGAAAAAAGGCGCCTTTTCAGCAGTCATATCCTGGATGCCAACACCGAGAAAGCCGCGGACGACTTTCCCTGTTTCAATAAGCTGGTCATAGATGGATTTTGCCATATTGACGGGGATTGCAAAGCCGATACCTACATTGCCGGCCCAATACCTGTGCCCGCCCGGGCTGATGATGGCGGTGTTAATTCCGACCACTTTTCCGTTAAGATTGAGTAGTGGTCCACCGGAATTACCGGGGTTTATGGCGGCATCGGTCTGGATGTAATCTTCATACTCAGCAAGGCGGAAACCGCTTCGACCTTTTGCACTTACAATGCCGGCTGTTACTGTATGGGTTAGGCCGAAGGGGTTTCCGATGGCAATAACCCATTCGCCGACCTCGAGCGCATCGGAGTCAGCCAGTTCGAGAAAGGGCAGGTTATCGCCGTTGATTTTTATGACAGCAACGTCGGAATCGGGGTCTGTGCCGATAACTTTCGCCTCAACCTCAGGGTTATCGCCCTGCTTGACAAAAACTCTTTCGGCGTCGCCGACAAGATGATTAGCTGTGAGGATATAGCCATCAGAAGAAACAATAAATCCTGAGCCTTGAGCCGATTGCTGGTATTTCCTCTGAGGCATACGCTGGCGAGGAGAAGGGCGGCCGAAGAAACGTTCGAATAAATCGTCCTCAAAAGGGTCGCCAAACGGCCAGTCGGGCGTTGTTGAGTATTCCTGGGTGATGGTCTGGTTAGCCTTGATACCTACTACGGCCGGCGAGGCCTTTTCGGAGATTCTGGCAAAGGCTTTACCCATCTGGCGCAGGGTATCAATACTATTGGAATCCTCCGCAGGAGCTGAAAGGGGAATGATAAAGAGTAAAAGTATTAAAGAAGCTGAAATTATATGGTAGAGCGATAAGGATTTATTCTGTTTGGGATTCTCTGTCTGCATTTTTGCCTCACTATTCTTTAATAGTATTTGGAAATTCATCATAAACAGTAATGAAGACTAATAGTGATTATACGATTTTACTGCCGAATAGGTTCGCACCACTATTTTTTTTGTCTAAGTGCCGCTGATTACTTCGATTATGATGTTAGCTGATTTCTGTGTCTATCCAGCCGAGAAGCTCTTTCAGGTCGTCGAGTGTAATATCACCCATATGGGCGATACGGAAGGTCTCCTGTTTTAGCTTGCCGTAGCCGTTTCCGAAAACAGTATTGTGTTTTTCCTGAACGGCGTTAATCACTTCAGCTACGTTGATACCCCGCGTATTTTTGACCGCTGTGAGGGTATTGGAGGCATATTTCTCTTCACAGAAGAGGTCGAATTTTTCTTTGGCCCAGCTTCTGACGAATTCGCCCATTTTTTTGTGCCTTTCCCAGGCGTTTTCCATACCCTCTGCGAGCAGTTTTTCACACTGGTAGTTCAAGGCCATAATATGGGGGATATTCGGTGTAGTTGGTGTCTGATTTTTTTCCGCTGATTTTGCAAAATTCTGGAAGTCGAAGTAATACCCGCGGCCGGGAACTTTTTTACTTTTTTCCAGCGCCCGATTACTTACCGCGGCTACAGCCAGTCCTGGCGGGATGGCAAAGGCCTTCTGGACCGAGGCGAAGGCCACGTCCCAGCCGAGCTTATCGAAATGTAAAGGCAGGCCCACCATTGCGCTGACCGCATCCACGAAGACAAGAACATCCGGATATTTTTCCTTCATCATTTCGTTTGTCTCATAAAGGGGGTTTGTCAGGCCTGTGCTTGTCTCGTTGTACATAAGCGTAACAGCGGAGTATTTGCCGCTCGATAATTTTTCATCTATCATTTCCGGCAAAACGGGTTTTCCCCAGTCGACTTTTATTTCATCCACATTTCTGCCGCAGCTTCTGGTTACACTCGCCCATTTATCACTAAATGCGCCGCAGCAGGTGCACAGAACGGTTTCGTTGAAATCCACACAGTTGCGAATGGCCGCCTCCCAGATTCCGGAAGCCGAGGATGTGGACAGGAAAACATTCTGGTTGGTAAAAAGGATTTTTTTGAGCATATCGGTGGTCTGCAAATGCAACTGGGCATACTCCTTGCCGCGATGTCCCAGCGTCGGACGTGCGAGCTGCTGCAAAACATCTTCATTGACCTTTACAGGGCCGGGAATAAACAATCTTGGCGGGTTTTTCCAATCTACCATACATCTGCTCCTAAGTTAAAAAGGTTACAATTTGTTAATGGTTAAGCCTGAGTAAATTTTAGGAAAGAAATAAGTTGACTTTTGGGGCATTTTTTCACCGGCATCGGTAACCATCTTTAATTGTCCCATTTTTACCGGGTTCGTAAAGAAAGCGACCTGTTTTTGCCCTGAGTCAACTCTGACAATTGATTCGTCAACTGCATTATCGGTATCCTTTATATATTCCAAACTGGTGCCGTTTGCCAGTTGTTTCTCGCCGACGCCTAGTAGTTCTTCAAGAACAAGTTTATGCAGCACAGAAACATCAAGCGATTTCCAAAAGCTGCTCATGCCTGATGCGACGGAGTTCATTGCCTGTTTGTCTTTCAAAGCGGCTGTGTAGAAGGCATTATTGCCGCTGTAGATACCGAATATATTTTTATCATTGTTGTGTTCAGCTTTCATCTGTGCAAGCATTTTTTGCTTCGCAGATGCTTTATCGCCGGGTTGAGGACCGAGCTTATACTCGGTAATTTCAAACTTTTCTTTAAGGCCGGCAATTAGTTTTTTAGAATCGAAGTTTCCGAGATTACCGACAAGGCGGTGTGCAGCCAGGATGACCAGTCCTTCATGGCGGGTATTGGCGAAGGCAATCATTTGGTAGCCGGCTGTGGGATTGGCTGTTTCTTTGGAGTACATTAGGCCGGTCCCATAGCGATGGTGACCGTCGGCAATAATACAGCTTTTATTGAGCATCATTTTGGCGATTGCATCGATGTCCTCTTCAGCAGTTATTGCAAACAGCCTGTGCCGGACTTGCTGTTCATCGGGGAAATCTATAAGCGGTTTTTGTCCGGCGGCGCTTTCAATAATTTTATCTGCAATTCTTTGTTCATCTTCGTAGAGCATAAAGACCGAGCCGAAGTCGGCGGCGGTCGCTCTTTTGAGATTAAGCCGGTCGATTTTAGGCTCGTTAAAGGTCTGCTCGTGGTCCCTGACGGTTTTGCCGAGTTCTTCAAGCCTGGCTAAGGCAATGAAGCTGAAACGTTGAAGTCCGGCGCCGGCCTGCATAAAATCCTGGACGTAAGCGTAGATAGTTTCAACCGGGTCCTGTTTTAAGGCGCCTTTTTCTATCCAGGTGTTAAAGTAACCAGCGGCCCTTGTGTATTGGTTGTTGTCGGCATCGTCGGAAGCGGTACTTTTTCCTTTGATTATCCGTACGATATTATATTCGTTTTTTTGATAGAGTTCCTGCTGCTGGGCGGAGCTGATAACATCATAAGGCGGGGCAATACAGCTGCCCACGTCGCCGACGATATTTCCATCGAATCTATATGCTCTGAATGGCTTAACTTCCATTATCGTTGTCTTCAAATCCTTTTTTTAACTCTTGATATTACCGGGCTTTGTATTCACTCTTAAGACTGCCCAAATTTATAGAACCCGATATTTTAGCAGGAAGAAGGCAATTTGTCAAAGGTGTATTGGTAAGTAAACAAAATTATGGGACGGGCTGACCTTTCCGAGGGCAGCAGAGCAAAGAAAAATTTTTAAGAATCTTTTAATCTTTGTCTTGACAAGAATGTTAAGTTTGTTTATTCACTTAATAAACTTACTTAACAAAGGGGCCTGCACGGCAATGAAACTGACTACAAGAAGCGAGTATTCGATAATGGCACTTATTCATCTGGCCAGAAATGAGAAAAAAGGTTTTATAAAAATAGAAGAGATATGCTCAAAACACGACATCCCTGAGAAATACCTGGTGCTTTTATTCTCGATTCTGAAGCAGAATCGCTACATAAAGACCAGAAGGGGTGCCAGCGGCGGGTATAAACTGGCAAAGCCTGCGTCAAAAATAAGTATTGCAGAAATAATAAGACTAATGGATGGCGCACTGGCGCCGACGGAGTCGGTGAGTAAATACTTTTTCTCGTCCACTCCTTTGTCCGGGGAGAAACAGATAATAAAGGTTTTCAAAGAGATACGGGATTATGTTGCGGACAGGCTCGAGGCTTTGAAGCTTTCTGATTTGACTTAATAAGAATATGTATCCTCAAATTGAAGAAATCTCTACGGAGGAATAGTCAATATGTTAGAGTTATCACTTTGGACTATTATTATCATAGCTGTTATTGCTTTTTTGTGCGAGTATATGGACTCCACGCTGGGGATGGGATACGGCACAACGTTGACGCCGGTTTTTTTACTTATGGGTTTTTCACCAATGCAAATTGTCCCGGCAATTCTGCTGTCCGAATTAATAACCGGGCTGCTGGCGGGGTTTTTTCACCATCTTGAGGGTAATGTGGATTTAAAACCCAAATCGGTGGATGTATTTAACATTGCGAAAATGCTGAGACCTTTGGGTTATATTAAGACTCTTCGAAAGTCGATTCCTTCACATCTGAAAGTCGCTTTATTGCTGGCGGCGTGCAGTATTGTGGGCACAGTCGTTGCAGTTTTTGTTGCGGTAAGCATTCCCAAATTCTGGCTAAAGCTTTACATCGGCTGTTTAGTATTGTCGATGGGGATAATCATCCTTATTTGCTTCAACAGGGAATTTAAGTTCTCGTGGAAGAGGGTCGGCCTTTTGGGTTTGATTGCCTCTTTTAATAAAGGTATGAGCGGTGGAGGGTATGGGCCGGTAGTAACGGGAGGACAGATTCTGTCGGGGGTCGAAGGCAAGAGCGCTATCGGGATTACGTCCTTAGCTGAAGGTTTAACCTGCTTGGTTGGGGTAATTACATACCTTCTTGTTTGCAACAACCCGGTAGACTGGAAGCTCGCACCTTATATTGTCATCGGGGCTGTGCTGTCGGTGCCTCTTTCAGCAAAGAGCGTAAAGATAATCAACGAGAGAAAGCTCAAGGTGGCGATTGCACTTCTTACCATAATTCTGGGGGTATTGACAATTTTAAAGACAATAAAGTGATAGTATAAGCCGTGAAACAAGAGGGCCGGCTTTTAGGATTTTGTCTTAGGGCAAGATTAGTTTTTAGCTCGTTTCTTTTCTTCGAGGTATTGATTTATAGCGGCGGCGGATATTCGGCCCTGGCCCATAGCGAGGATAACGGTTGCTGCGCCGAGGACGATGTCTCCGCCGGCGTAAATGCCTTCAATTGAGGTTTTGCAGTTTTCATCTACAATGATATTGCCCCATTTATTGAACTCAAGACCGGGCGTAGTCTGGCGAATCAACGGATTTGCAATATTGCCGATGGCGATTATCACGGTATCGACCTCGATTTGAAATTCCGAGCCTTCTATGGGGACAGGTCTTCGTCTGCCGGAATCATCAGGTTCGCCGAGCCGGTATTTGATACATTCGATAGCAGTTACGTAGCTGTTTTCGTCGCCGATTATTCGTACCGGACTCTGCAACAAGTGAAACTCGATGCCCTCTTCTTTTGCGTGATGGACCTCTTCAATTCGTGCCGGCATCTCTTTTTCACTTCTTCGATAAACCAGATAGACCTTTTCTGCGCCGAGTCGAACGGCTGTTCTGGCTGAGTCCATAGCGACGTTACCGCCGCCGATGACGGCGACTTTTTTGGCGAGAGCTATCGGCGTATCGGCGCCTTTGCCGAATTTGTAGGCCTTCATAAGATTTGCGCGTGTGAGGTATTCATTGGCACTATATACTCCGATGAGCGACTCGCCTTTAATACCCATAAATTGGGGCAGCCCTGCCCCGACGCCGATATAGACTGCGTCGAAGCCGTCCTCTTTTAAGAGCTGTTCGACGGTTCTTGTTTTGCCGACGATGAAATTGCAGACGATTTTGACACCCATTTTGGCAAGGGTGTCGATTTCCTGCTGGACAATAGCTTTTGGCAGTCTGAATTCCGGGATTCCGTAAACCATAACGCCGCCGGTTTTGTGAAAGGCCTCGAAAATAGTAACATTGTGACCGGCCCTTCTAATATCGGTAGCGGCGACGATGCCGCCGGGGCCTGAGCCTATTACGGCGACTTTCATTCCTGTATCTGGCGCGACGGATGGGACATTGTCGTTGTTTTGGTCGAGGTCGGCGACAAATCTTTCCAGCCTGCCGATTGAAACGGCTTTGGTTGGGTCTTTGAATTTTAAGCCGACGGTGCATGTTTGCTGGCACTGCACTTCCTGGGGACATACTCTGCCGCAAACCGCGGGTAAAAGCGAGTTCTCCTTGATGATAATAAGAGCTTTTTTGAAATCGCCTTCAGCAATTGCAGCTACGAAATCCTTTATTCTTATTTGGACGGGACATCCCTTGATGCAGGGTGCGTTTTTACACGCCAGGCATCGCATTGCTTCCAGTCTTGCTTGTGTTTCAGTATAGCCGGTCGCTACTTCGCTGACGTTGGTTATTCTTTTGGCAGCGTCCTGGGCGGGCATATCCTGGGGTGGTATTTTGTATCTGTCGGCAGGTGTAAGTTTGCCTGTTTTCTGTTTTTCCAGAAGCTGCCGTAGAAGTTCTTGTTTTTCTTTCTCGGTCATCGATTATTTCGTTGCTTATTGCTCATTCCCCGTTTTATCAAGGCCAATTTTACATCTATATTCTTTATATTTTTCGTGAGCTTTTTGTTCTGCGTCTTTATAGGCGTTTAGTCTTTTTATCATCAGGTCGAAGTTGACCTTATGGCCGTCGAATTCCGGCCCGTCAACACATACGAATTTTGGCTGGCCATCGAATTCAATTCTGCATCCGCCGCACATACCGGTGCCGTCGACCATAATGGTGTTGAGTGAAACCTGTGTGGGGATATCGAACTCTTTTGTAACCTCGCAGCAGAACTTCATCATTACAGCCGGGCCGATTGCAAAGACCTGGTTCGGTTTTGGCTGGCGTTGGCAAATCTCTTTCAACGGTTCGGTTACCAGGGCCTTTCGCCCGTATGAGCCGTCATCGGTTGTTGTTATCAGCTCGTCGCTTAAAGCGGTAAACTCATCTTCGAGGATAAGCAGTTTCTTTGTTCTTGCGCCGAGGATAGCGATGATTTTATTACCAGCTTTTTTCATCGCCTTTGCTATTGGCAGCAGCGGTGCATTGCCGATTCCGCCGCCGACACAAACGACTGTGCCGAATTTTTCAATATGGGTCGGCCTGCCCAGCGGCCCGACGACGTTGGCTATTTCATCGCCTGTTTTCATATCGGCAAGTTCAGCCGTGGTTTTTCCGACGCGCTGCCAAATCAGGCGGATAGTGCCCCTTTCGGGATCGGCATCGGCGATTGTCAGCGGGATTCGCTCGCTGTATTCGCTGCTTATTGCGATAATGACGAATTGTCCCGGTTTTGCCGCCTGCGTAATGAGGGTCGCTTCCACTTCGGCTGTGAATACGTCTTCGCTGAGCTGTGTTTTCGAGACAATTTTATGCGGCATTTTTAGGTCATCTCAGTTTAAAAATACGAAAATATCAATTTTGCAAAAAAAGGGCTTGTCTGTCAAGATATACCTTGATGTGCTGCAGATTGAACGTTGTGTGGCGATATTTCAGCAGGCTTCGTTCTAAGTCTGAGTGCCGAATACATTAAAGCGGGTGCCGAACTGCCGCAGGTAGTAAAGAGAATAAGCCCGCTTAAAAACAAGCAGGGGCAGCAGAATACAGGTGCCGATGTAGGGTACAAACAATAACACACTTGCGCAGCAGAAACAACATCCTATACAGGCGCCAATCATAGTGATTGCCCCTATCACTATTGTTATGACAATTTGAAAGAGGATGTACAGCGTGAAATGGGCTTTGTTGGCAGAGAGCACTGTTAGGAATTCACGCCAGCCGGTTATACAGCTTGTCGTTTGCAGAAACATAATCGGCACGACAAAATCGAATGTAAATTTTTTGACCAGAAGCAGAACTATCGAGATAGCGAATATAATCAGCCCGGAGATTATAATACCCGGAATGGAAGCTACGCCCGGAAGAGTTTCGGTTACCATCATAATAATGAAAAAGATGAAACCAACAACAGGCAGAATTACTATAAAGAATCCGATTATGCCGAATACAATTCGAAACAGAAAAAGGCTGTTGGCGTGATTACTAAATTTGCGCCAGGGTGTTTTGACCTCCGCTTTATTCTCCGCAACACAGTGTAGATACATAAATTTGCCTCGACTGTTAAGCCAGGCAATAAGCAGGCCGATTCCTATTATTAGGACCGTCACAATCGCCGCCAGTGGCATAATCCAGCAAAAGTTGTCCAGAATGTATTCTTTCGCCGAGTTAACACCTTCTGCAATCTGGGCCTGATGTTCATGTGGTCCTTGGGGTACATTCCACTGTGGTCCACCGCCACTGCCGCCACTTCCCAGATATGCCAGCCAGGCGCAGAAGCCGACAATAAACCATTTGCGCAGTTCGAAGGGTTTAAAGAGCATCAACTTTACCCTTTCGATAGCGGGGCCGATGGGCTCAATTACACTTATTTTCTTTCGTTGTTTTGATTTCATAATATATATCCTCCGGGACAAATCAGTCGGCTGTGTTCTGTTTTTGTTTCAGCAGGCGCAGCTCTTTTCGGACAGGCCAGTCGGCAAAAGCCAGGAAAAAGGCCATAAATATATTCACAATTGGTATGAGCATTAAAAGGCCGAGCGCCCAGCTATAGCCGGCGTTCGAGAAAATCCTGCAGCAAATTAACAGCTTCACTGCGAGAACGACCAGAGCAATAAATGCTACAATAAAAGCGAAGATAATTATAAAAGCAGGTTCTACTTGCGGACATTTGTCAGTCCAAACATAGGAGTTCATATTTTCTCCTTTCGGTTAATATTCATTTATGAAACGTTTAATGCTAAAAGCGCAATATAGCAGCCAGCCGCTTCTTTGCAAGGAGAATGTATTCTTTGAGCCTCGATGGTTTCCGGGGTTTATTGGTATCTCTGCCGCTTGGCGGTTTCGTGGATGATATAGAACGGTTACGAACAACCACGTTGCCGCAATGGTTGCATTGAATAGTTACTGTTTGTTGACTGCGGCAGATGACCGTATGAAGACGTTCAGCTTTACAGGATGGGCAGTAGGTAGTTCTTTTCAGTATTGATTCGGTTCTTTTAGATGCTTCTTTCATAACAGAGGATTTTAAAAGAACCACCGTTAATGTCAATAATTTAAAGCCGAATTCTTTCTTTTGCCATTTTATCGCAACTGGGAATGTTAAATCCGAAGGCCCTCCTGTTTACTCGACGAATTAGTTTCATAAATTTTGCTGTTGTAGAAGGGAATATTTGGGGTAAAATTGGTTCAGCATCTGCGGAGAAAAAGCATCGGAGGATTAATGCTTAGTATTGAGTTGGCCAGAGAGTTACACAAGGGAAAGGAAATCAAAATGCCTGAATTATTGAAAAAAGTAATTTTCCGATGGTTTTGGGTCATCTTGGCGGCTGCGTTTATATACTCAGTTGGTTTATATTTATATCCGTTTATTGTTAATTCAGATACTTTCAATATTGTTCTGATATATGTAGTGGTTGAAACTATTGTTCTCGCTGTGGTCCTGAGTCTTTTGCGAAAGATTGATATGCTCGCTTCATGGAAGTTGATAGCATACTATGCAGTTGTAGTAGCGGGAAGTATCTCTACCAATTATTTATCTCCAGAACATGGCAAAAGTTTTTTACCTACGGCTTTAGCTGTTTTTGCAGTTCTTATCTTCTTAAATGTCGCATTATCAAAAATAATCCTTACCATAAGTTTTCGGAAGGCCTGTTTAATCGGGACGATTATGAGTTCAATTAACGCGTTTATGGTCATTGCGGCGACTCCGGTTTGCGGCTAAACTGTGCAGAAAAAGAATTGGAGTATGTGAAAACGAGAAAGCAGCTATGCATTATTTTGTTTTGCTGTATAACTGGTATCAGTTGGTCCCAAGAAGTTGACTCAAATCATACGGCTAATGAGACAGATATAAAGGAAGCAGTGGCGGGGAATACGGACTTTGCCTTGGCACTGTATGATAAATTGAGGGGCGATTTGCCCAGGGGGAATTTATTCTTCTCGCCATATAGTATTTCGACTGCTCTTGCGGTGACCTATGCAGGCGCACGTGGCGATACACAAAAACAAATGGCGGAAACGCTGCATTTTACATTACCTGACAAAAGGCTGCATAATACATTTGGCTTCCTTCAAGAACAGCTTGTCCAAGAGAATAAGTCACGCGGCTATGTACTCTTTTTGGCAAACGCACTTTGGGGCCAAAAGGGCGAACCATTTCTGAAGGAGTTCCTGGATCTGAATAAGAATTATTATGGAGCAGGTTGCAGCAAACTTGATTTTGTTAATGAAACGGAGAAATCCCGGTAGATAATCAATTCCTGGGTCGAGGAAAAAACAAAGGACAAAATTAGAGACCTTATCCCGCCGGGCGGTGTGACCCCGGATACGGCATTAGTACTTACCAATGCTATCTATTTCAAAGGTGAATGGAAGACCAAATTCCGCTGGTGGAAAACCAGAAGAAAGGATTTTTATGTATCAGCAAAAGACAAGGTTAAAGTTCGCCTGATGCATCTAAAAGCAAATTTTAAATATTACACAGATAAAAAATTGCAGGTTCTTGAATTGCCGTATAAGAGTGACGAACTGAGTATGCTTGTGCTTTTACCAAGAGAAATAGAAGGTATCAAAGAAGTAGAAGGCACACTTACAACGGAAAATATTAATGCATTAATATCAAAAATGCATCAATGCAAAGTTGATGTATATTTCCCTAAATTCATAATGACTTGGGTGACAGTTTTGAATAACACGCTTACTGAAATGGGAATGCTCGATGCCTTTGTTCCCGGAAAAGCCGATTTTTCAGGCATAAACGGCGTAGGGGGTATATGGATTTCAAATGTTTTCCACAAGGCCTGGATTGAAGTTAATGAGAAAGGCACCGAAGCGGCGGCAGCTACGGCAGTCGGAATGACTAGAGGTTCTGCTGGATCATCTGCGGTTTTCCGCGCTGACCATCCATTTATTTTTATTATTAAGGACAATCGCTCGGGGAGCATATTGTTTATGGGTAGGGTAATGAATCCGGCTGACAATTAATTCTTGGGTTGAGGAAAAAATAAATGACAAAATTAGAGACCTTATCCTGCCGGGTGGTGTGGCACCGGATACGGCATTAGTCCTTACCAATGCTATTTATTTCAAAGTCGAATAGGAAAATCCTTTTAGGGATTCTTCGGATGATACAAGGTCTGATTGTACAGGTAAATGTATGTCTTTTGTTTTTTACCCACGCAAAAGTTTCGGACCTAATAGCAATATAGTAATTAAGGGTTTTGTAATAGGTTGTGCGGCAGCCTGTATCATTGGTATTTAGGAAATATTTTTATGGGTAGGAATGTATTAAATTTAATCTGTCGTATAGGAGTAGCTGTCAAATTTTTCGGGTTCGGGATAATTGGTGGTTTGTATATATCGCATTCAAATTTTCGTTATCCTTATTTATTAGTATTCATATTTATATTCGCTGGTGAGTGTACAAGAGTTTGGGCAAAGCATAAGCTACTTCAGAAAAAATAATTCTCCCATCGTTAAAATGGTGTAATTGTTCAGCGGTTTACCCGCTGAGCGGGATTGCCGGTCAGGGTAGTGTCGAGAATGAAGGTGATATTCTGTTTATGGGCCGAGTAATGAATCCGGCTGAGTGATTCCAATCCTCAATGTGAGGATTATGCTGTTCTTTCGTAGGCCACCGAGGTATTGAGTAAAATCAATCAAAAATGGGGGTACCTGCTGAAAAAAACCATTTTTTTTCAAAAATTTTTAATTCCTTTCTACGCAACGAGTTACGAGAATCCAGCATCGAGAATCAAGTACTTTTTTCGAATCAAACCCGCGGGTCCCTCCAATTGTAGAAGGAGGTCAAATGAGACCTTTTAGATAAATAATTATCAACTTAGTAAATCTCGTTTTTAGCGTTTGAAAATTTGAATTTCGAATTTGTTTAGGATTTAGATATTTGGATTTCGAATTTCTCGCTTTCCGTAGTAGCGAAGCGAAGACGGAAGCGCAGCTCGTCTGCGCAGAGGAAGAGTCAATCAAAATGAACAAAAAATGCAAAACGAACCCAATTTTCAAAAAAGTCAAATGGTTGTAACTGCAATTTCAACAACGAGTTATAGCGAAAAATGCAAATCGGACATTTGGTCAAAACAAACCCAAACGAACCCAATCGAACCCAATCTTGTCCCGAGCGAAGTCGAGGGATCTATGTGGCGTAAGCCATACCTGACGGCAGGCACAGGGCATTTATCAGTATTGTATATCGAGGTTGTGCGGCAGTTTTTCGAGCGGGCAGCCGCCGCATTTTGCGCTCGGCCGGCAGAATTCTTTACCGAGCCGGACAAGAAGCGCATGGTACTCATTAAAAAGCTGAACATCTTGCGGCAGGTTCGACTGGAACAGGTCCCGAAGCTGTTCGTATTCGGCTTCCGGCTCTGCCAGCTGGTGACGAACGGCTACTCGTGCGGTGTAGGCATCCACGACAAAGACGGCCCTGCCGAATGCGTAGAGCAAAATCGAATCGGCGGTCTCGCAGCCGATACCTTTTACAGCCAGAAGCTCAGCCCTGAGTTGTTCGGTGTCGAGTTTTTCGAGATTTTCCAGTCGGCCTTCGTAATTCTCAAAGAGCCAGGTCAGGAAGCTTTTCAGACGTTTTGTTTTTATATTGTAATAGCCGGCTGGCCGGATAAGCTCAGCGAGACTCGCTGTGTCGAGATGATAGAGCTTTTCCGGTCTCAGCAGGTCGGCGGATTTCAAATTCGCTATTGCCTTTTCGACATTAGCCCAGCTTGTATTCTGCGTCAGGATAGCGCCTGTGATAATCTCGAACTGGGTCTCGCCCGGCCACCAGTGCTGGGGGCCGAAGCTCTTAAAGAGCAGTCGATAAATTTCAGTCAGTTGCTCAATTATCATCGCGACGGTTTTTCTCGAATAACAAGGTCGTTTTTTGACTATTGTAATTTTTATTTACTTAAAGTAAACTCTGCAAAGCATATAAAAAGTTATAAGAAAGAACAGCAACCGGTACAATGAAAGATAAACAATACAGCTATAGCGTCACTCAATTACTTAATTTTGTGCAGGGTTCATATTTTGAGCGGACATCCCGACCGATTTACGCCATAGTTTTTCTGCTGCCGTTCGTTGTTTTCTACGAGCTGGGTACGCTTTTTATCAATACCGATTTGTTGAAGCATTACTGGCAGGGCCGGGTGGTAGCATTCTCGTGGCTGCAGGACTTCCTTGCATACTTGGGCTTCGGCAGCAAGTTCGGCTGGATAGCTACTCCACTAGCAGTCGTGGTAATTTTAATGGCGCTGCAGCTGACATCTCGCAAAGGTTGGCGTTTTCGGTTCGGTGATATTTTACCGATGGCGGTCGAGTGCGTTCTGCTTGCTGTTCCGTTGATTGTTTTAAGTATGCTTTTAAGCGGTGCCGGCCGGCAGCAGGACGATATCGGCCAATTCACAAATACTGCGGTGCAAATACAGACTGCTTCGGCCATTAGATGTAATTCGCTGACTCCCTTGTCTTCTGTTGAGAACGGCAACGAAGGCTTGCCTGAGACGACGGAGGACGGCAGCGATGAAGGAAAATGGCGTGGATTGTTAGCTAATGTTGTTACCGGTATAGGTGCTGGGATTTATGAGGAGCTTGTTTTTCGGCTGATTTTGATTATTGCTTTAATGGTGCTGTTTCAGGATATTCTTCGGTCGGGTCATAAGATTTCAATTATACTTTCAATTCTTATTTCAGCGGCGTTATTCAGTGCATACCATCATATAGTATATCTGCAAGGTCAGTTCATCCAAAGTAGTCCCTTTAACTGGACGGAATTTGGTTTTCGAACAATAGCGGGTATTTATTTTGCCGTTCTTTTTGTAATTCGTGGTTTCGGAATTACAGCGGGCACTCACGCTTTTTATGATATTATCGCAGTTTTTATGAACGCATTTTTACCCCAGCCTTGAAAAACCGACAGGCTATTTTGTGTTTGTTAAATTTTTTTCAAAAAACCTCGCAGTCGTTACTCTTGTGGTCTGCGGAACTTGCAGAATCATCGTCCTATAAGCGTTGAAACAAGCATTATCAATACTGATATTGCACTTGAATAGATGCGGTATTTTTTGTATAATAGCGCCATAGTTAGCGGAATGTGTTTAATTAATCGGATATTTTTATAGAATGGAATTGCCGCAAATCAATATAGCAGTTGGAGAGTTGACATTCAGCCTTTTTCAAAGGCCGTTACATCCGGAGCTTTTCCAAATTTACGCCAAACGACAGATAAGAACCGGTAAATACGAGGCGGATATCTGGATTACAGGTTGCACACACGTTATTAGCGTATATGCCGGGGATGTGTTCCTGAGTGAGGTTGTAAGCGCACCGGGGCAGATGCTTCCCCGTCGAGGTTTGATTGAGCGTTTTCAATTTCACGGCCCGCGCTCTCATAAATGCACTTTGAGCCGGGGTGTAAGCTATATGACCGATTTTCAGGTTGAGAAGATGAGCCCCAATCTGTATCGACAGAGCCATATTGACCTCGAAGGATTTGCTCGAAATCGGGGCGTGTTTGTTAAATTCCCGGGCCTGGAAATCGCAGGTCTTCAGCCGTTCTGTTATATTGACTTTGAGGCCAGACAAACTGAATTGCACATCCACACGTTCGCAGCTTATCCGGACCAGGTAACGATGATTAAAACGCAGTCTCTGTTTGACTTTCAGTAAGGTACGAGCAGTTACCGGAATGGGAATGATGTTTTTTTTAGCTGCCCTGTTGCTTGACTTTCTGCTTCAGGATATCCCACCTTTCATGAATTTCCTCAGCCATTCTGCTGTTTGGGAAGCCTTTGATAATTTGTTGTCCGGTTTGAATTGCCTTTGCCCATTGTTTTCCTGATACAGCGAGTGAGAATTGTACTCCAAGGTTGTGCAGCTTGTTCCTGAAAACGTCCCTTGCAGCCTCCTGCAAAGCCAGCCCTTCATTTGGCGTGAGGTACAGGTCCAGCTCCCTTAGAATCTCGAGACTTCTATCAGTGGCCTGCCTTTTTACGGCGTCATCCCAGGCGTTGAGCAGTATTTTTTTCCGCTCTTCTTTTTTATCGAGCAGTTTTTGTCTCATTGCTTTTGCTATTTCGGATTTTGGGAAGTCCCTGATTAATCTTTCAATCCGGGCGCTTGCTTTGGCCCATTGAGAACTTTCGAAAAGCTTTTCGATATGCGCTATGACCTGATTTACCCTTTCGGCGTCGGTTGCATCGCGGTAGTTATTTGCCTGGGTTCGTAACTGCTCAGCCAGGCTTTTGTATTCTACATGGCGTTCGATTTCATCAAGTATTTCATAGGCGTTATCGAAATCCTGCTGCTGTAGTTTATCAAAAACGGCCTCTCGCAAAGACTGAATGTCTGCGTCGCGGAACGCAATTGACTTTGCAGATTCGCTGAGTCGGGTGTTTTGATTAATTTGTGTCAGAACAGAGCGATTCTTTTCCAGCATCTCAGTTACTTTTTCGAGCTTTGCGCCGTTTTCCGCAAGCGAGCCGAGAATTTTAAATGTTTTTGATAGTATCAATATAACTGTGACCAAAAGCACCAAAGCAGCGATGAGCCATACGATTTGGAGCATCTTGACCTCTTCCTGGGGTGTCAGGAATATGCCGGCAAGAACTGCAAGCAGTACTATAGCTATTAATGCGATGTAGGTAATGATGGATTGCCGCTTAAACCGCCGTAAGGGTTTATCTTTTCCTAGGTTCATAACCAGCCCTTGTCAAAAAGGATTTTATGTAACCAATCCGGCTACGGCCCGGCGCTTCGTTCGTTAAAATGAAACCTGCCATAGCCTAACCGAGACGAGTCTTTATATATATTATAGTCATTTTAACAGAGAAACTACAACAAAAAAGCTTAGACCTGCTGAATGTTACCCTGCGAAGCGGCGAGAACCAGCGGGTTGCTATATGTTGGCAGCGATGTTCACAATAATCAACGCTGGTGTAACTGTCTTTTGGTAAAATCGTTACAATTAGTGAGAAAATGCAGCCAGAGCAGCAACGTTGTTTTTTTGCCACACATAGCTTTAGTCCGTATAGGGGTTGTATTACAGTGAATCGGGATAATGCTTAAAGGTGTTACTTTGAGTTGCGTTGAGAGGCTTTTTATGGGGCTGAACAGTGAAATTTTGTGGGGGTCTTATTTGTGTGCGTCCTGGTATGAATTTTGCACTTATATATGTATAAATTAACAACTTCGAAGACAGTGTAACAGAACAGCGGAAGGTGATTCGAAGGAGAGAGCTTTTGCGGGGAGAATGATGTGATGGATAAAGAACAACTGGAGAACAAGCTTAAAGAGCTGGTCAAAGAATTTGGGGGAACGGTCGAACCACAATATGGAAAGTTGGCTATGCTGGCTCAAAAGGCTAGTGAAAGCCAAAAAAAGCTGGAAAAAAGCGTCAATAATCTGCAAGAATCGCTGGATTATTTGCGGATATGCATTAAATATCAGCTTTTCGACCTCGAAGCCACTCGACGGGAAAATGAGTACCTGAGAAAAATACTTAGGGAAGGCGGCAACCAGGGACCGACATAGAATTCAGAAGGTATCAAACGTATACTGATACACCTCGGGTTTTCATAAATCCGCCGGAGGCGAATAAATCCCGAGTAAAGTCAACATACCAGATGTTTGATGGTTTGGTAGGTTATTGCCGACAGGCAATATGGGCTTCGAGCTCCATATCTTTTTTAATTTCCAGTTCTGTCGTTGGCAAAGTAAAAAAGAACGTGCTACCTTTGCCAACTTCAGATTCAGCCCATATTTCTCCGTTATGTCTTGTGATGATTTCCTTTGAAATTGCCAGACCCAGACCTGTTCCTCGTGTCTTTTCGGCTCCACGTGTTTCTAATTGCTTAAATTCGTGAAATAGTTTTGGTAAGTCTTCTTTTTTAATTCCGTAACCGGTATCGGACACTGAAACTTTGATTATGTTTTCCCCCTTATCTGTCTTGATAGTAATGTTGCCTTGTTTGGTAAACTTAATGGCGTTATTAACCAGATTGGATAGAACCTGGTTAATTTTATCCTTGTCGAAGTTCACTCTCGGCAAGCTGCTATCAATCTCCAGAACCAAATTTATTCCTTTCTCTTTTGCTACGACCAGCATTGTCTCGTATACTTCTTTTGTAACTTCATTTGCATTGTTATCCTGCATATCGAAATTCATCTTGCCGGCCTCGAGTTTATTGAAGTCCAGAAGGTCACCGATTAATCTGTTAAGCCGTTCAACGTTTCTTTTTGCGATATCCAGGCAATATTTTTGTTCCTTTGTAATTTTTCCAGTTAATCCATCTAATATAATGGCGATGCTCTCCTTTATAGATGCCAAGGGCACCCGCAGCTCATGTGAGACAATAGACATAAGTTTCATTTTTGCCTCAATTGCATCTTTGAGTTTTCTTTCTACTTTTTTTCGCTCAATAGCATATCGAAAAATTCGAACCAGCGCATGTTCCAGGGATGTTCCTTTGACAAGATAGTCTTCCGCGCCATTTTCTATGGCCCTAAGGCCCATTTCCTCGTTAGCCAAGCCTGTCAATACAATAATGGGAACATTGGGATTTGCCTCGTGGGCCTTTTGGACTGTGTTGATCTCCCCACTGTCCGGAAGACCAAGGTCAAGAAGGACGACATCATAATTTTTATTTTTGAGGCACTCAGTCGCCTCAGAAAGAGTCTCCGCGATGTCTATGTTAAAAACCGCAACGTTAGAAGATTGGTCTAAAGCCAATTTTACTATCTTGCGGTCACCGGCATCGTCTTCAACCAACAAAAGCTTTATCGGCTCTCTGTGCATGATAAGGGCCTTTGAGAAATTCGCTTACATAAGGTAAACCAATATTCACTGATATCTTTGGCGACATCGCAAAAGGCATCCAGTAGAACCGGCTTTCTTATATATCCTGCTGCTTGCAGCTTGTAGCTTTCGAGAATGTCTTTTTCTGAATCCGATGTTGTTAAAATCACTACAGGAATCATATTGAAATCTTCATTGCTCTTGATTCGTCTCAGGAATTCTTTCCCTCCCATGCCGGGCATATTCAAATCAAGTAAAATCAGCTCCGGCCAGGGAGTCTCAGTGTTGCCATTTTTGCTTTGGTTGAGATATTCCAAAGCTTCTTCCCCGCTTGATACAGTGTACAGCGTATTGGCCATCTTCTGTTCAAGCATCGAGTTCTTAATTAACTTCTGGTCTCCAGGATCGTCTTCCACTAATAATATGTTTACAGGAGTAAAATTTTCCATTTTTGTTTCCCCTTTTGTTTTTGTATTTCTTTTTCTCTACAATAATTACGATACTGTTACTACTTCGCTGGTTGTTACTGCTTCCTTTGCCGGTGGTATGGTAAACCAGAACGTCGAGCCTTCACCCGGCTCCGATTCAACACCGATCTGGCCGTTGTGCCTATCCACAATCTTTCTGCATACAGAAAGTCCGATCCCGCATCCATCATATCGTTTGCGAGAGTGAAGACGTTTGAACATTTTGAAAATTTCATCGCGGTATTCGGGTGCGATGCCGATCCCATTGTCCTGAACCTCTATCCTGACTTTGTTGTCTGAGACCTCTTTGGCCTTAATTGTAATTATCGGCTTTACATCTTCCTTGCGATACTTAATGCCGTTTGCGATAAGATTCTGCAGCAACTGTTCTATCCGAACCGGGTCAGCGTACACTTTTGGCAGAGGTTGTGGGACTTCGATTACACTGCCGGTTTCCTCTATCAACATCCCAAGCTCCAGCTTTTTGAGCTGCTCGATGACTTTATTCAAATCGACTGTTTCAAACATAATGTCCTTTGTATTTATCCGCGAGTATATCAACAAACCGTCAATCATCATTGTCATTCTGTCGGCACCGTCGATCATAAATCCCATGTTTTCCTGCTCGTCGTCGGATAGTCTTCCTTGCATAGATTTCTGCAGCAACTGTCCAAATGAAGAAATCTTTCGTAGAGGTTCTCGAAGGTCATGTGAAGCCACATACACGAAGTCCTTAAGTTCTCGGTTTGAGAATTCGAGAGCTTCTTCAGTCTTTTTTCGTTCGGCAACTTCGGATTCTAATTGCTGGTTAACAGCCCTTAGCTGTTGCTCATTTGTGAGGAGTCGTTGATTAGCGGCATCGAGCTTATCAATAGAGGTAGTAGTGGTTTTCAAGTTTTGTGTCATCTCATCAAATGCCCGTGAGAGCTGGCCGATTTCGTCCTTAACGTTGGTTGCTACTTTATAGTCCAGATTACCATTTCCGATTATTTCAGTCCCCTTGTGCAGAGCATGAAGTGGTCTTACTATCGACCTTGTTGTAATAAGAGCGATCATTGCGGACAGGAATACAATCGTTAAGCTTACGATTAAAGCAACTTGCTTACCCATAATATGGGCGTGGTAGACAGCTCCTTCAGCTTCTGCCAGTTTCCGCATATGTGCTGCCTTGTGTTTTCTTAGCTGTGCCAGCAATGTATATAACTCTGGATGGAAATTGTCCTGCTCTTTTTCTAATAATTCGTTGGTGTTTAATCCTTGTTTTTTCAGATTAATAATTTCTGTACATACCGAGGCGAACCTTTCTATTTCTGTCATCAATTGTCCGGCGGCTTCTTGTTCTTGAAAACCGATATGTTTTGTGCACTCTAAACACTCTGTTGCAGCTTTTTCAAGAGATATCAAACCGGCTTCTACTGCTGCTCCATTTTTTTCTTCTTCACCTGCTGTTACTATGTAGTCCATAAGGTTGTGAGCAATTTTTTGACATTCTCCTTCCATAGCGGTCATTGCAATTGCGCCGGGCACGATGTTATCTCCTAATGCTTCAAACTCTTCGCGCATCTTCTCGGTGGTGTTTAGGCAAAAAAGAACGGTTACCAGCATCGCAATAACGACAAATGAGAATCCGAGAGTTAATTTTATACCTATTTTCATTTTTTTATTTCTCTTCAGTTATATTGGCTTATCTGCCATAGCATCTTTTTTTATTTATCTCCTCGCAGGACTGTTTAGGCGGTCATTTTTATTTGAGCGATCAGCGCTAAAGCGTCGCTTCTGCTTTTGCCGCTATCTATTTATCATCTATGACTCACGATTATCATATTTTATCGGCATTGTGTTTGTGACAGTTTATTCCTGTAGAGGTCGTATTGCTGTAAAGCATATCGGCGAGAAGTAAAGTATGCTTTATTTGATGAAGCTGGCCCCCCCCGGATTTCTGGGCGAGAAAAAGTCTATAAGCGGGTTAACAACTGGAAAGTCAGCTGTTGTTTTTGTCGATAAAAGCAGTGCTGAAGAAAAACGAAAGTCCGGTAATCGAACATTAATTTAATTTGAGGAGTATGTAAAAATAGACGCTTCGCGGCGTTAAATGCGAGATTTGGTTTACTCTGGTGGTTTGACAGGCTGGTTATGATATAATATAATATTGATGTTCTTGTCCGACTACGGCTCGGCCTTCGGTTGTCAAGGTGAAGTTTACCGTAGCTTGGCCAAGACGAATGAGACGGCGGAGAGTAGTGCGAAACTAACAGCTATATTTGAGGTAGAAAGATGTTTGAGCGATTTACAGACCGAGCACGAAAAGTTATGGCATTGGCCAACCAGGAAGCTCAGCGGTTTAACCATGATGTTATAGGGACTGAACATATCCTGCTCGGGCTGGTTAAAGAAGGAAGCGGTGTCGGAGCTACTGTCTTAAAGAACTTTGATGTCGATATTAAGAAGCTGCGGCTTGAGGTAGAAAAACACGTCAAATCCGGGCCTGATATGGTAACCATGGGAAAACTTCCTCAGAGCCCAAGAGCAAAAAAGGTCATTGAATATGCCATTGAAGAGGCAAGAGCTCTTAACCATAATTACGTCGGTACAGAACATATCTTATTGGGACTGCTCAGAGAAAGCGATGGGATTGCTGCCCAGGTTCTTATGGGTCTCGGATTAAAACTTGAGGAGGTCAGACAGGAAATTTTAAATCTTCTCGGAGCTGGAGTTATTGGAAGCCAAAATGAGATGGATATGAAGCTCGGACATGCAATTGGAAGAAAACCAAAGAGCAAGACGCCGGCTCTGGACTCATTCGGAAGAGATTTGACAGAACTGGCGGCTAACGGAGAACTCGACCCCGTCATCGGCAGAATTAATGAAATCGAACGACTTATACAGATACTTTGCAGAAGAACTAAAAACAATCCCGTTCTACTTGGCGAGGCTGGGGTCGGTAAAACCGCCATCGTCGAGGGACTATCACAGCAAATCGTTAATAAAAAAGTCCCACAGATACTAAAAGATAAACGTATTGTCGTACTCGATCTGGCGATGATGGTCGCTGGGACGAAATATCGTGGACAATTCGAAGAAAGAATTAAGGCGGTTATTAATGAGGTAATCAGGGCTAAGAATGTAATACTATTCATTGATGAGCTACACACACTCGTTGGGGCTGGAGGTGCTGAGGGGGCTATCGATGCTTCAAATGTGCTAAAGCCAGCTCTCGCTAGAGGAGAGGTACAATGTATCGGAGCTACGACTCTCGATGAGTACAGAAAGCATATTGAAAAGGATGGGGCTCTCGAACGAAGATTCCAGACGATTATTGTTGAGCCACCGTCAAAAGATGAGACGCTCGATATACTAAGGGGATTGCAGGATAGATACGAAGCGCACCATAGAGTCAGGTTCAGCGATGAGGCTCTTTTTCAGGCAGTAGAGATGTCCACCAGATATATAAGCGGGAGGTGCCTGCCGGATAAAGCAATCGATGTCGTCGATGAGGCAGGGGCAAGAGTGCGGCTGAAGAATATGGCTGTGCCGCCGGACTTGACTGAAATGGAACAAAGGATTGAAAAGCTACAGAGGGAAAAGGATGAAGCTGTTAGAGGGGCTGACTATGAAAGGGCCGCGGCTTTGAGGGATGAGGCACAACAGCTTTTGAGCGAGAAAACACAACTGCATAAAAAATGGTACGAAGAGAATAAAGAGACAACCGGAGTGGTGGACACTGAGACTATTGCAGAGGTTGTAAGTAAGATGACAGGTGTACCGTTAACGAGACTGGAAAAGAAAGAAACACAGCGACTTTTGGAACTCGAAGCGGAATTGCATAAAAGGGTCGTTTCACAGGATGAGGCCATTAACGCTATTGCTAAAGCGGTAAGAAGAGCAAGAAGCGGAATAAAAGACCCGAATCGACCCATGGGAAGCTTTATATTCCTCGGACCAAGCGGGGTGGGAAAAACTCTACTTGCAAAATCGCTGGCAGAGTTTATGTTCGGAGATGAGAATTCGCTCGTCCAGATTGATATGAGCGAATTTATGGAAAAACATAATGTAAGCAGATTGGTCGGAGCTCCGCCAGGGTATGTTGGTTACGAAGAAGGTGGACAATTGACCGAAAGAATTAGAAGAAGGCCTTACGCCGTGCTGCTGCTTGATGAAATTGAAAAGGCTCATGCGGATGTCTACAATATGCTACTGCAGATTATGGATGAGGGAAGACTTACTGACAGCTTCGGTAGACATGTGGACTTTAAGAACATCGTACTTATTATGACCAGTAACATCGGGGCGGACTTGATTAAAAATAGCTCTGGATTCGGATTCGGGAAGAAAACACCTGAGGCTAACTACGAAAAAATGAAAGAGATGCTCCATAAAGAGGTTGAACGCCATTTCAGGCCGGAGTTTCTAAACCGACTCGATGATGTCATTGTGCTAAAAGCTCTGACAAGAAAGGACCTGCAGATTATCGTCGATTATGAGCTTGTAAAGGTCTTCAAGAGACTGATAGAGCACGGATTGAAACTGGAACCCACCGAACGAGCAAAGGAATTTCTTATTGACAAAGGTTACAATCCGGAATTTGGTGCAAGGCCGCTACGCCGAGCGATTGAGCACTATATAGAAGACCCGCTTTCGGAGAGTTTACTGCAGGGACGATTCAAGGAGCAAAATCTGATAAAGATTGACGTGCAGGACGAAGAGCACTTGAAGTTTGATGGTTTCAAGGTAAAGGGGCCTGCGGAGAACAAACAGCCGGTCGCACAATCACAATAATGAGGACAGGGCTGATTTTGCCATCTGTGTTTTACAAAAAAAGTATCTACGGACTGAAAATAAAATCAGAAGATGGGTGTGAAACTTGTTTCAACTTTTTGTGAAGCATTTCAAGCTCTTGAGAGCTTTGCTGTTGGGATAACAGGATATCGAGCTCTTTCTTGTACATCCACTCTACGCGGCCGTCAAGACGAAGGATTATATGTTTTTTACCAAACAGTAATGAGCTGCGGGGTCTTTGGGTATAAGCCAAAATTTCGTCGGGTGTTGATTCAAAATTAATCCATTGAGCCCTGTAAATCACTTCTCCGAGCCGAACGTACCCTGCTAAATCTTTTTTGATTTTATCGACATAGGATTCAGGAGGAACAGAGCCGTATTTTTCTCGGTACTGCATGACTATTCGGCTGAGATTCTCCATTGCCCGCATTGCTTCTGAACGGTTGACCCAGTTTTTGAGGTTAATCATTGCCGCGACCGCAATAGCCGTAATAACCATTACAGTTATAGTATCTGTTAATATGGTTTTTTGTCGTTTGTTCATATCCGGTATTTTGTTATTTGTATGTTACATCTCGTTCGAAATGCGGTTGATGATTAACACTTCATGATTTTATTTTTACCTTGCCGTTCTGGACGAGTAAGTTACCTTCTGCGAACAGTTGTATGGCTTGCGGATATGCGATGCATTCCTGCTCAAAGACTCTCGCAGCAAGCGTTTCGGGGCTGTCATTGTCTTTTACCGGGCAGCTGCGCTGGAGGATTATTGGTCCTTTATCATATTCATTCGTGCAAAAATGCACGGTGCAGCCGCTTATTTTACACCCCGCTGCGAGAACCGCTTCATGGACATGATGTCCCCACATACCTTCTCCACCGAAGCTTGGCAGCAGAGCAGGGTGTATGTTCATCACGCGGTTTTCGTATCGAGCAGGTATTTTCCAGAGGCAGAGCCAGCCGCCCTGGACGACGAGGTCAATGTTTGCAGCAACGAGCTCTTCTTCAATTTGCTTACTAAACTTATCGATGTCCGGATGGTCTTTCTTGCGGATGATTTTTACGTCCAGCCCGGCGGCTTTTGCTTTTTCGACCCCGGATACGATTGAGCGCGAACTTATTACGACAGCGACGGTGGCATTGAGTTTACCGTCTTTAATATATTCGAGGATATTCATTAGTGTCGTACCGCCGCCGCTAATCAATACACCGAGCCGAATCGGTTTTTTATTTTGTGCTGTTAGTGAAGCTTTTGGCTGAGTTTTATCTTTAATGTCCTGTTCAAGATTTAATGCCTGATTAACGAGTTCGTCGGCCTGTTTGTTTTTATCTCTCGTGACGTGTTTAACTTTGCATTCTTCGAATTCGTTGATTAAATCGATGGTTTGTCGAAAAAGCGGTCTGATTTGCTCGCTTTTTACCTTGTATTGACCGTTAATTTGTTTTACGAGCAGTTCGCTGTCGCTGAAAACCATTAACTGTTTGGCACCAATCTGCTTTGCGGCTTCAAGAGCTTTTATAATGGCAGTATATTCGGCTACGTTGTTTGTGGCCTGGCCGAGAAATAAAGCCTTGGCTTGTAATTGGTTTCCGTCGGGCTCGGCCAGGATGAAGCCGGCAGCGGCTGGACCGGGGTTGCCTCTGCTGCCGCCATCTGTGTAAATGGTGATTTTCTTTGTTTGCTGTGGCAATGTATTAACCCCTTCTTTAATTGGTGGTTGGTAACCAATTAGCCAGTATGCGAATCGCCAAGCACGAGTATTCTCGAGCAGCTTGGGCAGCGGATTATATCATCCTTACTCAACAGCAGGTTAACGGACTCAGCGGTGATGCCCATGAAGCAGCCGCCGCAGCTGTAGGCCTCTGTTTTGCCCTCCTGTTTCTCAACTACTGCTAATGCTTCACCGTCATATGTTTCTGCGACGCGATTGAAGATACGTAATGGTTCAGCTGGTATGTCTTTTGCTTTCTTGTACCATTCATCCTGGATTTCCTTGATTTCGGCCTCGTATTTGGTTGCCATCACTTCAGCCTCCTTTCGGGTTTGCTCGAGCGTCTGTTTCAGCTGGTTTATCTGGTTAAGGAGGTTTTCGCTCTCGGCTTGGTCTGCCTCGATATCCTTCAATAAATCCAGGATTTGGGTCTCGATTTTGGAATTGTCGGCCTTGGTTGTATTAAGCTGGGTGAGGACTGAGGTGTATTCTTTGTTTGTTTTTGCGGCGTTAAGATGGGCTCTTAACTTGGCTATTTCTTCGTCTCTGGTCCGCAATTCCAATTCGAGGCGGTCGGACTGGACCTTGGTTAGTTGAATCTCTTCTTTTTTGGCCTCGTATGCATTTTGGAGACTTCTGACATGATTTTCCTGAATAATTACGTTCCTTCTGCATCTTGCGAGTTTTGCCCTTGCCGCTCGCAGCTGGTTTTCAACGCTTTGAAGTTTTATAAGAGCGTTCAGTACAGGTCCCATTTATGTTCTCCACAGGACGCCTGATGGCGTTTTCCTACTCCGCCGGCTCTGAAAATTCAAGTCCTGTATTATGTTCATTTATATTTCAATCTGCAACAAAAAAATTCTCTTTTTTTATTTTTGAAGGACAGGGTGTATAATCACGTGGTTATGAAAGAGCTTTTGAGAAAACTCATTCAGGCGGAAACGACGGTCCAAAGGGGTGAATTAGCTGCGGCGGAGATAATTTCGGATGAGCTTGCCCGTTCGGGAATAGATTGCCGAATAGATAGCTGGGGCCGGAACAGAGCAAATCTTACCGCGAAGATAAATTCTGTAGAGCAAAAAGGCGGGCTTTTATTTGTCTGCCATCTTGATGTTGTTGCCGCTGGTGGGCAGGGTTGGACGCATCCGGCCTTTGCTGGTATTGAAAGCGAAGGCAAGGTTTACGGCAGAGGCTCGGTAGATATGAAGGGCGGGATTGCTGCGGCTGTTACCGCTATCCGACAAATTGTCGATTCCGGGGCCAAGTTAGAGGGCGACATTATATTTCTTGCCGCTGCCGGTGAGGAAACCGATAGCTGCGGGGCCAGGAGGTTTATCCGCGACCATAGCGGCAGCTTGCCTAAGCTTGCCGGGGTGGTTATCCCCGAGCCGACGGACTTCGAGGTTGTCACCGCGCATCGCGGGATATTATGGCTTGAAGTTACTGCTTTTGGCAAAGCTGCTCACAGCTCGACGCCGAAATTGGGCATAAATGCGATAGCTTCGATGAAGACCCTGTTAGACGAATTGGATAACTATAAGATTCGTTCCCAGCCTCATAAGCTATTGGGCGAGTGCTCTATGAGCATCAATACTATCTCCGGCGGTAGAGAAATCAATGTTGTACCGGATAGTTGCAGTATCGGGATAGACATTCGCACTTTGCCGGGACAGCAATTTAAGGAGATAATTTCTGATTTAAAAAAAATCTTTGCGAAATTAAAACAAAAAAATCCTCAATTTGCAGCGTCGATTTCCATCACACGGCAGGTGGATGCGTTGGAAACAGATTCTAATTGTGATTTTGTCAGGGATTTTTGCTCTGCTGTGGGGGCAAGTGCAACCAAGGCCGTTGGTTTTACTACAGATGGGCCGCATTTTTCTCCGCTGGGAGCACCGGTCGTAATCTTTGGGCCTGGCAAGCCGCAGCTTGCCCATAAGCAGGATGAATATATCGACATAGCCGATGTAGAAAAAGCGGTCGAACATTACAAAAAAATTATTTTGAAGTTTTTGACTTGATTTTTCACTAGTAGCATACATGCCAAGTAGGTTGTATCGGCAAGGTTTGCTCTTGAGGTGATGGAGGATGCGTTCAAACAATAAAAATATATATTGGAGATAAAAATGGAGAAACATATCTTTTATATTTTGGATGTTTTTGCTGAAGAAAAATATGCAGGCAATCAGCTTGCAGTTGTTCGAGATGCAGGGGCACTTTCGGACAGTCAAATGCAAAAGATCACGAAAGAGATGAACTATTCGGAGACAACTTTTATCTTGTCGGAACAGCAGCGAAATAATGGATATGATGTCCGGATTTTTACGCCGGGTGGGGAAGTGCCTTTTGCCGGTCATCCCACACTCGGAACAGCTTTTTTAATACAACACGTTATCATCGGAAGAAAGGTTAAAGCTGTCAATTTGAACCTAAAAGTGGGGCAAATTCCGATTACGTTTGATTACAATGGAAAACAGGCAGGGATTCTATGGATGAAGCAAATAGAGCCAAGTTTCGGCGAAATTATTGAACCAGCATTAGTTTCGCAGGTTCTTGGACTCGACGAACAAGATTTAGATGAAAGATTCCCGGTTCAAGAAGTTAGTACCGGCATGTATTTCATAATTGTTCCATTAAAGAGTTTAGCTGCTGTTAAGCGAGCTCAGATAGCCAGAGATAAGTACTTCCAGCTGATTGAAAAAACACAAGCTAAGGTAATTCTCGTTTTTTGTCCTGAGACTTACAATCAAGACAACAGCTTAAAAGTGCGAGTCTTTTGTGATTATTTAGGCATACCGGAGGACCCTGCCACAGGAAGCGGGAACGGCTGCTTGGCCGGTTATCTAACAAAGTATCGTTATTTCGGCGATGAAGCAATTGACCTTCGAGTTGAGCAGGGTTACGAAATCGGCAGACCTTCACGGCTGTATCTAAAGGCTCAAAAAAAGAATGGTCAAATAGAAGTATTAGTTGGTGGAAAAGTAGTAATGGTTGCTAAGGGTCAACTGCTCTAAAAGGCAACCTAACCCCAAAAGGTTCTGAGTGGAAATATTAACAATGAAAACAGATAGTGATGGTATTGAGAATTGGGCTGATAAAAGAGGAAGACATTAAGTATGAAACAATACAAAATAGATTTTGGGTCGATGTCGTGGGAAACACCGGCAGACGGTGTTAGATTCAAGAGTTACGAACAAGGCGGCAGGAAGCTGCGTTTGGTAGAGTTTACAAAAGAATTTGTTGAGCCTGACTGGTGTACGAAAGGGCATATCGGATATGTTCTGGAAGGGCAAATGGAAGTTGACTTCGACGGCAAGAAGATTGTGTTCATCCCCGGAGACGGGATATTTATACCAGCAGGTGGAGAACATAAGCATAAAGCCAAAGTTCTTACAGATGTGGCGAAAGTAATCTTGGCGGAAGATGTGTAACTTATCACTGCGAGATTAAGGGATTATGCTGAAAATTTTTCCAGTTGAGACAGAGAAAGATATAAAAATTGTTAGGGCTCTTTTTGAGGAGTATGCCGATTCTTTAGGGATTGACCTTGGTTTTCAGAACTTTGAAGAGGAGCTGGCTAATCTCCCCGGCTGTTATGCTCGGCCGGAGGGTTGTATTTTACTTGCCAAATATAATGAAGAAATCGCCGGCTGTGTGGCGCTTAGAAAACTAAGTGACAGTATATGTGAAGGTAAAAGACTATACGTAAAGCCGCAGTTTAGAGGTCTGGGGATAGGCAGAAAATTAGTAGAATCTGTTATCGAAGAAGCTCGAAAAATGGGTTTCTCCCGTATGCGGGGAGATACACTTGCTTCAATGAAGGCCGCTCAGGCGTTATATGCCTCTCTGGGATTTAAGCAAATCGAACCTTATTGCTACAATCCGATAGAAGGAGCGATATTTATAGAGCTGGAGTTGGCCTGAGCTTTGGGGGCTGGTGTTATTGGAGACGAAGGTTGTAAAATGGAAAATCAGGAGTTTGGTGGTGACAGGCCGAAACCAGATAAACATAAAATAAGAAAAATACTGGTCGGTGATTTCACAGTAAAAAGGTTGGTTCTGTCGCTTGTTTTTATATATGTTTTTCTGCTGATTTTTGTATATTTCTTTTCGGACCGGATAATCTTTCAGCCTCATAAGTCGGGTTATAAAGACGGCCCGGAGATTCTCAAGATTGAAACCAAAGACGGGGCGAAAATCTCCGCACTTTACCTTTCGGAGCCGAACTCGCAATTCACCATACTCTACAGCCACGGCAACGCTGAAGATATCGGGGACATTCGCAAAGTGCTTGAGATGTTTCGAGAAAAGGGCTTTTCCGTGCTTGCCTATGACTACCGTGGCTACGGCACCAGTGCCGGTAGGGCCTCGGAAGAAAACGCGTATGAAGATATCGAGGCGGCCTATGAGTATCTGGTTGGGCAGTTGCAGTGCCCTCCCAGCCGGGTTATCGCACTGGGAAGGTCGGTGGGGGCGGCGGTTGCGATGCACCTTGCCTGCCGGGAGAAATTGGCTGGTTTGATTCTCGAAGGCCCGTTTGTTACTGCATTTCGTGTAGTAACGCGCGTTCCGCTGGTTCCTTTTGATAAATTCAGAAATATTGACAAGATTAAAAAGGTGCGGTGTCCTGTCCTTGTAATTCATGGCAGAGACGACTGGATTGTTCCATTCTCGCACGGGGAAAAGCTTTTCGAGACGGCAAATGAACCGAAACTTAATTTTTGGGTCGATGGAGCGGGGCATAATGACCTGTTGACGGTGGCGGGTAATCGCTATTGGGCTGTTATTGAGGACTTTACAAGTATGGTCCGGGCGAATAGAAAAGATTGAGTAAATCAAAGCTTTCCGAAGCACTGAGTAAATTGGTATTGAGTCTTTTGAAATTGGGTTCGTTTGGGTTCGTTTTCTAAGTCGGCTGTTCATAGTTTTTTGTTCTTAGTTATTGTGTAAGCTACGCTTACGCTCATTTTTAGTCTTTTGGAAATTGGGTTCGTTTTGCATATTTTGTTCATTTTGATTGATTCTTCCTTCTGCGCAAACCAACAGCGCTTCCTTCTTCGCTAACGCTACGAAGGACAACTTACTATTGATTATTGATAAGTGATTATTGATTATTGTTAATTTGTCATAAAAATTCCTTAAAAAAACTATTCCCCCCGCTGCTTCGCACGCGCGAAGCAAAACGACGGGGGCGACGAAACGTCGTCTCTATAATTGTAGGTACCCGCGCGTTTGATTCGAAAAAAGTACTCGATTCTCGATACTTGATTCTCGTAACTCGATATTAGAAAAGGAATTAAAAAATTTCTGAAAAATTCAGGTTTTTTCTGCAGGTACCCCCGGTTTTGATTGATTTAGCACGTGGCTCGTGGCTTGGGAGTTGGAATTAGCCGTTCCCTCGACTGCGCTCCCTACTTCGCTAAGGCTACGCAGAGCAGGCGGGACAGGTTTTGGTGCGCAGGTAGCCGCGCTTTTGATTGAAAAGTTATTTGCTAAGTGAAAAAAGGGCGGGCAGGATTAGTCCTCATTGCTCTTTACGTCAAGCTGGCTGTTTCGGGTAGAATAAATAGATTTCAGCACTTGTCTGTTCTAAATACTCTTCCTCATTTTCAGCTGCTCGACAAAAGTAACTCCGCCAAACTATTCCGAGGCATTATACTATTGTCCGCAGACAATAGAACCATCTTATCCGCCAAGATATAATGGTGTGGGTCGGTTATCTGCCGAAGCAGCTCGATTATCCACTTAACCCCTGCCCACTTAAAGAGTTGCCTTAACGGAACCCAGTAGTTGGCGCTACTGAATAAGGGGCAAAAGGTTCAATATATACTTCATATTAAATCCTTTCATCTTTAGCTGGCACAATTGCCAGCGCATATTATTCTATGTTTTTTTATACCTTTGGCAAGTGAATTCCTTTAGGTGGAATACCCCCTCTATAATCGCCTATGTTGATTTAGAGGGTCCCAAAAGACCCCTATGAAACGCATAAAAATGGTTGTTTAGTTTAAAGAATGTGCTTAACTTCTTTATTACAAGGGAGTTAATGAACATTTCCGGAAGTATATACTTAACGCACAAAAGGTGGTTTTGCACGCAAATATAACACAAAAATGTTAGATTTTAAGCAAAAAATAGCCAAATTTTTCCTTGACTTAACGTTCCATAAGCCCTACAATGACAATAGGTTGGTGATGATGAAAAGACAACCTCTGAACTTTTTTATCCAGCACCCTTTACAAGTATGCCGATGTCTATATAATGCGTTTTCAGCGTTTTTGGGAGTAATTGTGGCCGTCAAAGAAGACATCTATATTCGTTTGTCTTGGTCAGAAAAAGATAAGCGCATAGTCTTCGAGCCTGAAGACAATGACAGATTTTCTTTGACTGTTGAAGAAGCAATTGAAGCTTGCGAAGTCTACGACAAAGAAGGGAGGGCGTTATTCCGAAAACAATTTAAGGAACTCTTAAATTTCTTAGGCAATTGGAGCTATGGGCAAAGGGAAAAGATACACAAGGTATCCGTTACAGTGCGAGACAAAGGACTGTTATTTTTAGTTATCGCCAATAGCAAGAAATATGATGCCGATTTTGACGAGTTATTAACTAAATTAGACCTTCATATCGCAACTTCAGGAGATTTTTCTGAAATCAAACTAAGCGTTCAAGACCTTCCATATTGTGATGAGAACAATTATAGTTCCTTTTGTAATCCAGAATTTACTTTGGAATACACGGGACTAAATGGCAAATGAAATAGAACACATTCAGCAAGCTGTTCACAATATGCGAGTAACGGCATATCTTTATAAAGAACCCCCCTTTTGTGATTGGACTACAACTCTTGTTTTTTACTCTGCCGTTCATATTGCGGAAGCTGTGTTCTTTAATAACTTGACAACAAGACAACACGCGACTACTCACGATGAAAGAGAGGGTTTTTTGAAAGAAAACAACAGATACCTTAATATCACTGAACATTATATACCTTTGAAAAGGATGTCTCTAAAAGCAAGATATTTAGTTGGAATAGCAACTGGAACAACTTTCGCGGAATATATGCCCGCTAACCAAGTAATGGATAGGCTTATCAAAGGACATCTTGCACAAATAATTAAAACAGCAACAAAGTTTCTTTCCTCAAAATCAGCCCGTCTGTTAAAAAGCGAATTTCAAGAGATTTTTTAATTATTTTACTGGCTGTCGATACATTAAGCGTTTGCCGTCTGCGGCTTTTATTGCTTCTGTAATTCTTTCGCCATCATTTACTTGTCGTGTATTCCAACGAAAAGCAAATTCGTCAACGTAGCGGTGCAGGTGTTTTTTGCTTACAGCGTGAAACGTGCCATAAACACCTCTTTTGAGCAGAGCAAAGAAAGACTCTGCCGTATTCGATGTAACATCACCACGCGCGTATTCGCCAATATCGTGTCTAACAATCTCGTGGCTTGCAAAATTTTTCCCGATGCTACGATATGAACGGTAATTGTCTGTCATAAGTCGTGCCGAACGATGTATTTCTTTTGGCATTATTTTGCCCAATGTTTTTGCCGTAACGTCTGTAACAACCTTTGCCCGAACATCACCACCACGTTCAACCAATGCCAACACAGGAGTTTTCTTTGTGCCCCTACCTCTTTTTCGATGGTCTATTTGGATTTCCTTTGTTCCTCGTCGCGGCTTACCGCCTACATAAGTTTCGTCTGCTTCTACTATACCTCTTAATTTCTTATGCCGTTTTGGTTTGGACATAGCAAAACGGACACGGTGCATTAGGAACAAGGCCGATTTATAAGTAATTAAACATTGCCTGCTAATCTGTAAAGCACTGACGCCTTTTTTATGAGCGCAGGCAGCTCAAAAAGCATAACACCAATGACGAAGGGGCAATCTCGAATCCTCAAAGACTGTGCCTATGCGGACTGTGTATTGCTGTTTGCAATCGTGGCAACGCCACAAAAACCTTTTGTTTCGTCCGCCATTGCCATCGGTCATTTTAGCTACATTTATACTGCCACAATGCGGACAGGCAGGCATATTGCCCCAACGCTGTTTTTCCATAAATTCAACCGCCGCCGTTTCATCTGTGCAAGCCAATGGCAAATTACGGTTGATTTTAATGATTTGGCGGATTTTGCCGAACAATGGCTAAAGACAGGAGTCAGATACTGTATTGCCGACATTGCTCCGGCAGGGAGCGGTGATGGGATAGTGAATATGCCGGATTTTGCGGTTCTTGCCAACAACTGGCTGGAAGGGGATTAACCACTAATTATCATTCGACCCTTCGACTTGGTTCGGTGGTACTCACCACAAGCATTACCATTTGAACTGGTCTTTGAAGGCGGTTTGGAAGTCGTAGGCGTCGTTGAAGTCGTCGATAGAGTCGGTCGGCTGGACGCTCAGCCATTTGTGTTTTATCATAAGATAGATGATTTCGCCGAAATCGCGTGTTGTTTTTATGTTCCAGGTGTTTAATACTAACATTGCCAGTCTGCCCCATTTTTCGATAGACAGGTTTTTCAGTCCTTCGCAAAGAGCCTGGCCGGTGACGTGGTTGGGCTCGGTGGTGGCTTTTTTTGCGGTGTAGCCAAGCCCCTCATAGACGAACTTGAGTGCTCCTGTGCTGAATCGGCCGTCTTCTCTGGCAATTTCTTCTAACTTTTTCTTCATAACCTGTTTTTAGTGCACACTCTGCCCGGGTTTTGCCCCGGTATCAACTGAAAGCATAAAAATATCTTTTCCGCCGGTTCCTGCTGCCAGAATCATACCTTCCGATACACCGAATTTCATTTTACGCGGCTGCAGATTCGCAACACAGATAACAAGCTTTCCGGTAAGCTGCTCAGCCTGGTATGCCTGTGCGATGCCGGCGAAAACGTTTTTTGTTATACCGCCGATATCCAGCTCGAGGCGTAAAAGCCTGTCGGCACCGGTCACCTTTTCAGCTTTTACGACCCTGGCGATTCGCAAATCGAGCTTCGCGAAATCATCTATAGTGCATTGCGGTTTGATTGGTTCGGTGGCGTTAACCGTTCCCGCGGATTCTTTGCTTTCTTCTATCATTGCGTTCACCTGTTCTTCATTAATTCTTTCAACTAATCGTGGGTAATCGTTAATTTTATGGTTTTCCAGTACGGTTTCGACATCTGCAAATTTTAACTCATTGACATTAAGAAAGCCCTGCACTTTTTTAGCATAGTCGGGCAGAATGGGTTTTAAGTAAATCGTCAGAATTTTCACGGCATTGATTATAGCCGTAAGGGTCGTTTGTGTTTTTTCAAGGTCGGTCTTTACGGTCGCCCAGGGCTGGTTCTGTTCGACATATCGGTTTGCCTCATCGGCCAGAGCGCTAATTGTTCGGACAACGGCGGCGTAGTTCAGGTTTTCGTAGTTTTCTATAATTTGTGTACCGGCGGCTGCGAGCTTTTGTGTTAATTCTCTGCCTTGGCTGTCTAATCGGCCGAGCTGACCGTCAAATTTTTTTGTAACCATCGGGACTGAACGCGAGGCAAGGTTGGCAAGTTTTCCGACTAAATCGGAATTGATTTTGTTTATAAAATCTTCTGTGCTCAAATTGATATCTTCGATACCACCGGCCAGCTTGCCTGCGTAGTAGTATCTCAGGTATTCGGGATTAAGATGCTTCAAATAAGTGTCTGCTTTAATAAATGTTCCGCGTGATTTACTCATCTTTTCGCCGTTTACGGTCAAAAAGCCGTGGACGAAAAGCTTGTTGGCGGTTTTAAAGCCGGCCCCGATTAGCATAGCAGGCCAGAACAAGGCGTGAAAATACATAATGTCCTTGCCGATAAAGTGATAAAGCTCGTATTCATCGCTGTTCCAGAGCTTGTCGAAATCCAGGCCGTTTCTATCGCAGTAGTTTTTTGCGGAAGCCATATATCCGAGGGGAGCATCCAGCCAGACGTAGAAAAATTTATTTTCTTCTCCAGGTATTTTAAAGCCGAAATAAGGACCGTCTCTGGAGATGTCCCAATCTTTCAGGCCTGTTTTGAACCATTCATCGAGTTTATTTGCCACCGATAGCTGAGTGTAGCCTTTGGCGATGAGGTCTTTGAGTTTTTGTTCGTAATCGGAGAGTTTGAAAAAGTAGTGGTCGCTTTCTTTACGAACCGGCTTTGTCGAGCAGGTTGCACAGCGGGGATTGATTAAATCGGTGGACCGATATGTTCCACTGCATACCTCGCAGGAATCGCCGTATTGGTCTTCGGCTCCGCACCTTGGGCAGGTGCCGCGAATATATCTATCGGGCAGGGACATCTTACAGGTTTCGCAATAGGCTTGTTCGACATTTCGTTTGACTATTGAACCGGCTTTACTGAGTGAATTGAAGATTAGTTCGCTAAAGCGTTTATTTTCCAGTGAATGTGTCGTGTAATAGTTATCGAATTCCACGAGAAAGCCCGCAAAATCCGCTATATGTGCTGTATGCATTCGCTCGATTAGCTGTTCAGCAGTTATGCCGGCGGCTCGGGCGCTTATCATAACAGGCGTGCCGTGGGTGTCATCGGCGCAAAAGTAAAGACACTCGTTGCCGCACATTTTCTGGAAGCGGACCCAGATATCGGTTTGGAGATATTCGACAAGATGTCCTATATGTATGGGGCCGTTTGCGTAAGGCAGGGCTGATGTTACAACAATTTTGCGAGGCATAGCTTTTCCTTAACGACTACTGCTTTTCATCTTGCTCGTCGTCCTGGCTTTGATTATTTGTGGTATTATTTCGCTTTTCTTTTTTGTTTGCTGCGGAGGAAATTACCTCAAGCTCCTCGACGGGGACGGCGACTTTTGTACCGTCGTCGTGTTCTATCATAACAAGTTGAGTCAGTATCTGGGTATCGACGACTTTTCCCTGGCCGTGTTTGGTTTTTACAATGGCGTTCTTTTTCGGCAGGCTCTTTTTAAGCTCGGTGTAGGTTTTATCTTCATATCGCAGGCAGCATTTAAGCCTGCCGCAGTATCCGGAAATTTTTGAAGGGTCAAGTGTCGCCTTTTGCATTTTGGCCATTCGCATATTGACCGGTTTTAGGGCTTGAAGAAACCTTATACAGCAGCATTCCTGTCCACAGCTTTCTACATCGCCGAGCAGCTTGGCTTCATCCCGCGAGCCGATTTGGCGCATTTCGATTCTTGTCTGATGTTCGTGTGCGATTTTCTTTACCAGTTCACGGAAATCCACTCGGCCGTCTGATATGAAGTAGAAGATAAGGCGCTCTCCGCCAAATATGTGTTCTGCGTCGACTATTTTCATCGGCAGGTTCAGTTCTTTGACGAAACGTCTGCAGCATTTAAGCTCTTCTTCTGCGATTTTCCGCAGATGTTTTTCTTCGCTTATATCATCGGTGGTTGCGTAACGAATAAATTTGCCGTTTTCATCGATGGACAGGTCGATTTCGCTGACATCAAAATATTTTTTTACCTGGTCCTGACTTAACTTGAATTGTCCTGACCTGTACGGACAGAATTGGCCTACGATATGGCCCAGTTCGAGGCCTCTGCTGGTTTTTACGACTACTCGGCTGGGTCTTTTGGGTATGTGTGTTTCGTTGTGCTCGAACCAGCCGAGTGTGTTTATGCGGCCAACGCTGACCAGCATATATTTTTTGCCTTTTGACTGCTTAGGTTTTGTTGCTGTAGCATCTGCCATTTCAACTGCCTGTCTTTCCCGCGTTAGTATTACTGTTTCTAAACCTTTATTGTATCAGAAACTACGAGATTTAACAAGAGCTGTTCGAAAATAAGCTTTTCATTGACGTTAGACTCGAGCCAATGCATTGTTTTGTAGGCATCGGCGATTTTTTCTGAAGACTGCTCGGGGTCGAGACGCTTGGCTATACTTTTGATTTGTTCTTTTTGGTCGGAGTTGATGAGACGTGGCACGGCCATCTTGGCCGTGTTTTCACGGGCTGGAAGCCCGTGCCGCCCTGCAATGTTTATTTTCATAGCATCATACAAAGCTGATATGATTATTTGGATAAGAATTTTCTTTGCTCTGCGATTTATATCTGTTTTACTGGTGGTTTTCTCGAGGTACCCCCAGACTGCGGCGGTTTTTTTGCTTTTGGACAAAAGCCATTCAGCCAGGTTTAAGCAATCGGCTAATTTATATGTTGCAAGAGAATTGAGCAGTTCTTTTTTAATTTGATAAAGATTTGCACCATCCGATTCGAGCAGTGCCCACTGGCAGCCCTGCCCTAAACTGCCCTGGGCCAGGCGGGCGAAGTATTGGGCTTTTTTTTCATCGAGGCCCATCGCTTTCAGTTTATCGATTATCCTCTCCTGGTCTATGTTCGAGAAGCGTATTATCCGGCATCTTGATTTGGTGGTGGCAAGTAGCTTTTCCATTCGGGTGCAGAGCATAATGATTGTGCAGTATTTAGGCGGCTCTTCGAGTATCTTCAGCATTGCATTTTGTGAGTATGCGTTTAACCTCTCAGCCTCACTAATGATAAAGACTCTTCTTTGTGATAGGGTTGGCCTGATTGATACTTTGTCGATTAGAAATACTCGAATGACATCAATCGCCAAGTCGAGGGGTGTTTTTTTTTCTTTGTTATCTTTTGTAAATTCGAGCAGCTCCTTGTAGATATGATTGAAATCAGGATGTGAGCCGGCCTCGAACATTCTGCAGGACTGACACACTCCGCAGCTGTCTGCGAAGCCGTTTTCCATAACCGCGCTTTTGCAAAGCAGCAGCTTGGCCCATTCGCGGGCGGTCTTGAATTTGCCGACACCTTCGGCTCCGGCAAAAATATATGAATGAGGCATCTTATCTGCAGCAAAGCCTCTTTGCAAAATTGAAACTGCTTTATCCTGGCAGAATATTTCTTTAAGTGACATTGTTGATCAGAATATTTTTTCGATGGTTTTTATTACTTGTTTATAAACCGTCTTGACATCGTTTGTAGCATCGATGACAACAAAATCCTTACGGCCTTTGGCTAATTCGAGGAATCCCTCGCGGACTTTCTGATGATAGCCGTCGCCCTTTTGTTCCATTCGGTCGAGGTCTTTTTTGAGTCGCTTTGCTGCTGTCTTCAGGTCAACATCGAGAATTATTGTCAAATCCGGCCAGGGTCTTTCGAGGCAGTCTATCGCAATTTTTATAACCTTATCGATACCGAATCCACCGGCAAAGCCCTGATAAGCACAGGTGCTCGACAGCCACCTGTCGAGAATGATACATTTATTTTCTTTCAAGGCCAGTGCTATTTTCTCATTCCATAGTTGAACTCTTGCCGCCATATAGAGCATCACCTCTGCTGCTGTGCTCATTGCGATATGTTCCGGACTTAGTAGGATTTGGCGGATTTTTTCGCCGATAGCTGTCCCGCCTGGCTCACGAAAGGTCTCGACTGCAGTTTCCTGCCCTTTCAGCCAATCGACTGATAGTTTTGTTTGTGTAGTCTTCCCGCAGCCGTCCGGCCCGTCAAGAACAATGAATTTACCTGAGAGTTTATTTTTCACCACGGGTTCCTTGACATCAAACTTTCCCTACATTCTTCCTGACAAAAATTTCTCTTGGTCTTGTTTCAAAATTTCAATAGGCGGATTATGCCAACCGAATCGGCTTAAGAAATAAACAGTTCCCTCTAACGCTAATTCTGCATTTTTAGCCAAAAGATATTCTGGGGATATTGTCCATGACTTCGCTATTTGGTCAGCAGTTGCTGGGTAGTAACCTATCCAATGTTTGGGGTATTGTGCGATTAGTGCAAAACCTTTGACTCTTGAAATTTCTACACTAATTTGCAACTCTTCTTGATATAAGTTTTTACTACATAACCTCGTTGCGAATTCAAAAAACTCTGTGAAGTTGTAAAGTAAATTCAGAATGTTTATGAAACCAGGTATTGGAAGATCGCGTTTGTTTCTTATGAAAGGTAATATGTAGTCCTCTGCCTCCTCCCGTAGTTTCTTGTCCCAACGTTCATCTGATTTTTCACGTACTTGAAACAAATGTAAGAACTGACCACTATAGTACAAACGCCAGTGTTCTGCATGTCCGCCCCAGTCTGAGCCTGACGCAATGTAGTTTTGCTCCAAGATCTGTTCATCCTTTTCATCGCTAAGAAAGGGATAAGGCCAACCACGTAATTTAACCGATGTTTCTTTAATTAAATCTAAAGCTTGTACTACATCTTGTAGGTGTGTCTTATGAGTGAAGGGGCGAAAATTAACACGCCAATGGGCGGAATCCTTGATTTTTTGGGGTAAGGCCTGAATATCAACGGACATTATAAGCCCTCCAATTCAGCATCAAACTTATTGTTGTCTTCTTTTGTTCCTTCAAACTCTTCTTTTGGTACTCGAACTAGCATTCCTATCCTTTCGCATCTCTGCAAAAATTTCCGTACGGACTTATCTACCGCAAGGTCTAACACATCTTGCATCTCATCTGCGCTTTGCACTTCTCTGCTCTCCGACTTTCCGAGGGGGCGAATGTAAAAAGCCCCCTGTCTTATTTCATTAGCACAGTTTCTTTTGCAAACGAAAGGCTTTTCCTCGAATTCGTGTGCTCGAATAACTAAATATTTTAATCCTTCATTATCTATATGTGTTACAACGTCAAAGGTCATTGATGGAGATGCATATTTATTGACGTGGTCAATCATTTCATCTGGATTATATGTGTTTAGTTGTTCATTCGTAATGCCAGTACGATTCCACTTATTATCGCTTTCTTCAACGCCAATGATAATAATACCACCGTCTCGCAAATTCGACATCGCCAAGATGTCTTTAGGAATACCTTGCTTCAGTTCGTCCCACGCAGTTGCTCTTTTGAAATCTAGAGCCCTTCCTTCTTGAAGCAGATCGAGCGACCCCTGAACTCTGTCTTTCAATAATTCGTAACCTTCCAAATCAGTAGACGGTAAAGCTCCCATATATTTCCTCTTTTTCTCATTTTGCCAGTTGGAAGTTTTCTTCGCCGACCAACTGTCGCATTTTTCTGCAGAAGTCGAGGTCCGGATTGACGCTGAGCTGTTTATCGGCGGTTGCGTAAACTTTGCCCTTGTCGGTTCTTACCGCTACATAAACAGGGCTTCTGCCTCTGTGATGCTGGCAGATGCTTTTTATCGCCGCCACTTTTTCCCTGGTTATGTCCTCGGCGTTTAATCTTATTCTTACTTTCGCAGCTAATTTTTCTCTGACCGCGTCTATGGTTATCAGTTCTGCTGCTATGATATTGGGTTTTTCTCTTCTGTAATCCAGTTTACCTTTCACAAAGACAATACTATCCTTGACCAGCAATTCTGCGTAGCTATTGAGCACATCCGGGAACATGACGACTTCGACCTGACCCTGCAGGTCTTCGAGTGTAAAGACGGCCATTTTTGAACCGGCGTTTCGTCCTTTCTGCGTAATATGGTATCTGATTTTATTTATCAGTCCGCCGATGACAACTTGTTTGTCCTGCGTGCAATCGGCTAATTGCGAAGTGTCTAAGGTGGAATAGAGGTTTATCGTCTCAGCGTGATGACTTAAGGGATTGCTGGTCACATAAAAACCGAGCACCTCTTTTTCGTAAGCCAGCATTTGCGGCTCCGGCCAGGGGACAACATTCGGCAGACGCTCGTGGTCCCTCGAATAATCGGTCTCGCTTGTCTTTCTGAAAAAATTCATTTGGCCGTTTTGTTTGTCAGCCTGAAGTGAGGTGCCGATTTGCATCGCCTTCTCCACGCCGGCCAGCATTTGCGCACGACTTCCTCCGAGCTTATCGAACGCACCGGATTTTATCAGCGATTCGAGCACCTGCTTGTTGGCGGCCCTTAAATCGACGTTTTCACAGAAATGGAACAGGCTCTGGAATCGCCCCGCCTTTTGACGGGCGGCGATGATTTGCTCGACCGCCTTTTCACCGACACCTTTGACCGCAGTCAGTCCGAACCGTATGACGCCTTTTTTCTCTGTTCCGTGGCTTTTGTAAAGAGGAGTAAAATCGACACCGCTTTCGTTGATATCCGGCGCTAAGACCTCGATATTCATTTCTCTGCATTCGGCGATATAGCTGACGACCTTGTCTGTGTCGCCCATTTCGTAAGTCAATAGTGCCGCCATATATTCGATAGGCCAGTAGGTCTTCATATAGGCCGTTTGATATGCGATGATGGCGTAGCGGGTCGAATGGCTCTTGTTGAAGCCGTATCCGGCGAAGCGCTCGATGAATTCGAATATCTGCTGGGCCTGGCTTTGGATCAAGCCTTTTTCAATACAGCCGGCTACGAATCTTTGTCTTTCCTTGGTGATTGTTCTGGCCTTCTTTTTGCTTATTGCCTTAATCAGTCCGTAAGCCTCTCGCAGCGGTATATCACCCAGCCGATTACAAATCCGCATCACCTGTTCCTGATAAACCATAATGCCGTAGGTCTCATCGAGGATTTCGTTCATAATCGTATGCGGTAGACTCCATTTTGCGCCGTGCTTTCGCTCGATGTAATCAGGGATTAGTATCATCGGGCCAGGCCGATATAGTGCATTCGCAGCGATAAGGTCTTCGATTCTGTCGGGCTTCATTTTCATCAGCAAGTCCTGCATACCGCCGGACTCGAACTGGAAAATCCCCTTTGTTTTGCCGCTGGAGAATAGTTCGAAAACCTTCTGGTCATTGAAATCGATTTTTTCCAGGTCGATGTCCCGGCCGTGGAGGCCAGAGACTAATTGGCGGGCACGCTCTAGGACACTGAGGGTCTTCAGGCCGAGGAAGTCCATCTTCAGCAGGCCGACTTTTTCAACTATAGGCCCTTCGAACTGGGTTATGATGTCATCGGAGTCCGGCGCCTTATAGAGAGGTATAAAATTGGTCAGCGGCTCATCAGCAATGACAACGCCTGCTGCGTGAACCGATGCATGGCGGGTAAGACCTTCGAGCTTTTTACAGATATCGATTACTTTTCTGGTTTGCTCGTTTTGTTCGTAAGCCTGTTTTAATTTCGGCTCGGTTTTTAAGGCCCTGTCAAGAGTGATGCCGAGAGAGTCCGGGACAAGCTTGGCTAACATATCGGCCTCGCCGAGCGGAACACCGAGCACCCTGCAGATGTCACGGATAACAGCCCGTGCTTTCATTGTTCCGAAAGTTATGATTTGTGCAACCTGACCATATTTATGGCGTACATAGTCGATGATTTTGGCCCTGCTGGCCTGACAGATATCGATGTCGATATCGGGCAGCTCGTTGCGCTGCGGGTCCATAAATCGCTCGAATAGCAGGTCGTATCGAATCGGGTCGATATCGCACAATCCGAGGCAGTACCCCACCAGTGTGCCTACACCGCTGCCTCGTGCGCCCACGGGAATGTTGTTTTCGTGGGCGTAATTGCAGAAGTCCCAGACAATGAGAAAATAGCTGGCGAAGCCTTTCGATTCGATTACATCCAGTTCCCTGTCTAACCGTTCTTTTATTTTGTCCGTAATTTGGCCGTATATCCGCTCAGCCCCTTCGTAACATAATTTAGTAAGAAATTCTTCCGCGGCTGTCCCGTCGGCGGGTTTGAAACGGGGGGCATGGCGGGTCTTTAAATCAAGCTCTACATTACATCGCTCGGCGATGGCCAGGGTATTGTCGCAGGCCTCGGCTGCCGGTCCGCCGAAGCACTCTCGCATTTGTTCGGCGCTTTTTAAGAAAACATCTTTTGGATAAATCATTCTGTTGGGGTCATCAGCATTCTTCCCTGTGCTTATACAGCATAAACAATTGTGCGCCTCCCAGTCATCTTCCTGTAAAAAATGCACATCGTTGGTTGCGACCATACCCAGCCCCATTTTGCGTGCAAGATTTACCAGTGCCTCGCGAATGTGCGAATCCTCGTTTTCGTGGTTTTGGATTTCAATGAAGAATTTGTCCGGGCCGAACATTTTCATATAGCTTTCCGCGGCGGCAAAGGCTGCTTTTTCATCGCCCCTGGCCAGCAGGGTTGCAAGCTCGCCTTTGAGACAGGCTGATGTGGCTATCAGCCCGGCGTACAGCTCCGCGAGGATTTCCTTGTCAATTCTGGGACGATAGTAAAATCCTTCGGTGAAGCCGATACTTGCCAGTTTCAAAAGATTTTGGTAGCCGGTGTTGTTTTCGGCCAGCAGTATCAGATGATATGCGGCATCGGTGATGTTGCTTTTTGTCCTGTCGAATCTGCTGCGCGGGGCGATATATGCTTCGATGCCAATGATTGGCTTGACGTGGCAGGCCAGGGCTTTTGTATAGAATTCGACGGCGCCGAACATATTGCCGTGGTCGGTAACGGCTACGGCATCCATTTCCAGTTGTTTGCAGCGATTGAGCAGTTTGTCGAGTGATATCGCACCGTCGAGCAGTGAATATTGGCTGTGCAGGTGAAGATGCGTAAATCCTTTACTTGCCATAGGTTAAGCAGCTCCTTTAAGAGTAAAATTATCTGTTTATGATAGAGGCTGGGTTTTACTGTGTCAAGGGTGTAGATTTTGTTCTGCTCGTGAAAAACCGGTAGTAATGTGGTAGTTCCAACCTGCTAAAAATCGACTCTTCTATTATTATTTTTCAGTTGACATTTTATACCTTTTAAGTTACGCTTCTCCGCTTATTCTTATAACGAGAGTATTGTATGACTGAATGTATATGATTCCCAGGCGTGAAGCGTGTGGCTTACTGGCTGGGGAGTTATTAACCATATCTGCAGGAGAAAATAGAAATGTCAACGAAAAAACAGGAAATGTGCGTAGTGTTCGGGACGATGCTAACAATGGTACTTTTGGCTTTGAGCTGTTTTGCAACTGAGGGCGAAACCGTCAGTTTGCAGGGTTTTGTCAGCGTTCTCAGAGATGCTAACGATGTAATTATAGCAGTACAGCTGGACACAGACACAGACATCTACAATGTTGTGCTTGATGCGAAGGGCCAGGAGCTTGGAGACCAGATGGAAGACCAGGAAGTTAAAGTTAAGGGTGTGGTTTCCGAAAAAGAATACCAGAAGTGGTTGAAAGTGCTGACGTTTGAGGCTGTTGAGGAAGAAGAGCAGGAAGTATAAGCTCAGGATAACTCAACAGAGTAGGATTTCGGTCTGAAAAAATTCAGGCTGTCACACCGTTACAGTTAAGATGGTATTTTTCTGTGGCATCACCGTCTAAATGTTTGCGCTTGTGTTTATATGTGTCAGCTTTGGCTGACTGCTTTTTTCCAGGAGCTTCTTTTAGTGGCCCTTAAGCCGGAGATAATCGTAACTATCAGCATAAGTGCGAGTGTTATGGTGGTGAACCAGTATCCCCAGGGTGCGGTCTGGACGTGAGCAATCTTTATTACCACCGTTCCGATAGCGAAGGACTGCAAAAACATCTTGATTTTTCCGGAGGCTGTGGCGGCAAAATTGATGCCGTGAGCTTCGGCAATATGACGCAGTGTGGTAACGTAGACTTCTCTTAAAATGATAATGCCGGCCGTCGACCAATGGATTATAGCCGTTGTAGTCGGGTTGAAATCGAACAGTTTCGGTTCATCGATTATTCCGAAACAGATAAAAGCGCCGCATACGAGGATTTTATCTATTAACGGGTCCAGCATTCGCCCGAATTTTGTGGCGACGTTTAACTTTCGAGCTATGGGGCCGTCTGCAACGTCGGTAAGACCGGCAATAACAAAGATGATAAAAGCTATATCGAGAAAACCCGGGAAAGGCACTTCGCCCTGAGCATAGAATCGTGGCGACAGCAGAATCATAAACAGAAAAACGACGGTTAAAACAAGCCGTCCGAAGGTCAAAATATTGGGAATCTGTTTAATCATACCAACAAGTTTACTTTTTTTCCCGCTGCAATACAACGTTAAATTTGCTCAACGACTAAATCGTAGTCTTCCGTGCCGACGACTGTTGTGTTAATGAATTGGCCGGCTTGTGCTGAGCACTTTCCAATAATGCAGTTGCTGTCGATATCGGGTGCCTGGCCGTAGAAGCGCCCTTTTGCGTTGCCATTTGTCTCAGCAGAATCGACTAAACAGATAAGTTTGCTGCCGATTCTGCTTTTGTTTTTAGCAAAGGCGATTTTCTGCTGGGTCAGCATCAATTCTTCGAGACGTTGTTGTTTTATCTTATCCGGGACCTGGCCGGGCATCTCTGCAGCCCTTGTGCCGGATTCAGCGTAGTATTTAAAAGCACCGAGCGCATCGAATTTTACCGATTGGACAAAGTCCAGCAGTTCGTTAAATTGCCGGTCGGTCTCACCGGGAAAGCCGACGATAAGGGTGGTTCGAAGTATAGCATCAGCCATATTTGTCCGCAGTTTTTCAATAAGACGGCAGATGCGTTCCCTGGTGTCGAGTCGGCGCATATCCCGTAAGATTTTGTCGTTTATGTGCTGGATGGGGATATCGAAATAGTGGACGATTTTTTCACTTTTTGCGATGGTCTCGATTAGCTGCTCTGTTATCCCTGTCGGGTATAGATACATCAATCTAATCCAGGCCAGTCCGGCGATTTTTTCAAGTTCTTTTACCAGCTCACTGAGACCGTTTTTTATTTTCAAATCACGGCCGTAGTTGGTGCTGTCTTGTGCTATGGCGTTTAATTCGACCACACCCGAGGAAACCAGTTCAGAGGCTTCATCGAGGATAAGTTTTTTGGGTTTGCTCCTGAACGGGCCTCGTATTGCCGGTATTGTGCAGAAAGAGCAGTTATGATTGCAGCCCTCACTGATTCGCAGGTATGCCCAGTGAGGTGGTGTTATGAGAAGTCTGGTTTTATCACTGCTGACTGTGTGCGTTGACTGGGACAGAAAAGAGATTGGTTGTTTGGAGCGGATGGTTTTTTCGATTATACGAGCTATTTCGTCCCGCTGGCCGAGACCGACTACGGCATCGATGCCATTTGCCTGGTTGAATAGCTCCGCACCTAACCTTTGTGGGAGACAGCCTGCAACAATCACTTTCTTTACGCTGCCTTCGTGTTTGCAACTTACAGCGTGTTTTATTGCTTCGAGTGCTTCGGCCTTAGCAGGTTCGATAAAGCCGCAGGTATTGACGACAACAACGTCGGCTTGCCATGCCTCTGGTGGGTCGGGCTGGGCGGTTATCAGCAAACCTGCTTTGGCGATTTCGGCCAACATCCTCTCGCTGTCAACTATGTTTTTAGGACAGCCAAGAGCTATAAAGCCGACAGTTGTGGATTTTTGGTGCTTTTTCTTTCTCATCGTCTGATAAAAGTAGCAAAAAAACGCAGTGTGGTCTAATGTTTTAATTAAATCCGCCTGTGACGGATTGACGGGACATAAAGGCGGTGGTTTTCGAGAATATACTTGCGGATATGAAAGGTAGTTGTATACTGGGCTCAGCAGGTAGATTTTGGATTTTAGTTGAGGGACAGTATATGGAAAATTTAGGTACCAGCAAAACTCCTCCCAGCCGTGACCGCAATGAGCAGATTTCTTTTAACGTGGACGATAATAACAACGCAGGTGTTTCACATTCACCTTTGGATTTAGGTGGTGGCGGAACGGCGAGGGCGCCGAAGATTGATAGGCCGGCTCCGCCGAAAACAGCTGTTGTAGAGAAAACGGCTGAGAAAACAATTCCCGCCGAACGGGTCACAGGTGTCAGGACTTTCTTTACAAAGCTGCACGCCGGCGCCATTAATTTTCTCGATGAGCAAATCACCAGATGGCTAAAGGATAACCCGGAAATCTCTATCAAACGAACCAATGTAATTACCGGTGAAATTCAGGGCAAAAAGACCGAACCCAATATCATAGTTACGGTCTGGTATTAACGGTCACCTGATGGCAATCAAGGCTCGATCCGTCGGCCTTATCGGAGCAGTTCATCGATTGAGGCAGCAAAGGCTTTTTTACTGGTTAAGCCGACCCATTTCTTCTGAACCTGGCCGTCCTTGAATAGAATCGTGGTCGGTATTGCCTGTATGCCGAATTCTATAGCACTGTCACGAGCTTCGTCTGTATTGAGCTTGCAGATTTTGACCTTGTCTGCATATTCGTCTGCTATTTCGTTGAGGATAGGGGCCATCATTACGCAGGGACCGCACCAGGGCGCCCAGAAATCAACCAGCACCGGCACATCAGAGTTGTGAACAACCTCGTCAAAATCAGCGTCAGTTAACTCGGTTATACTACCAGCCATTAATTTATCCTTTCTGATGTTGCCATTTTGCTAAAGATTGCAAAAGGACTTGTCCTAAACTCTTTACCAGCGAACGAGACTTATTTTAGTTATGAGGCTAAACGATGTCAAATGTTAATTTTCTACCTGTTGTTTATTAACGGAATTTATTTTTTCATATTCAGCAGCGGAAGTCCCCTGCCGGCCAGCCGTATCTCCGCCACTCTGGCTTTGGGACGGCAGCTCGGCAATTGGGATGGGTGGTTTTTTCTGTTTTTCGGCTTGAGCAAATTGTTTGTCAGCGGCTCTGGCAAGAATGGCCTCCTGCACAACCTGCTCGGCGTTCTTCTCGGTTAATGGACGTAAGTATATAGAAGCCCCCTGCTGCTCAGCCCCAACCAGTTTCTCCCTGATTAGTTCAAGAATCGCCAGAAATAATCCAATCATTACTATACGGCTGGTTTTGGATTCGAAGATTCGTTCGAAGCACATCGGCCCTTCTGTTTGCAAACGGTGCAAAATTTCTATCTGATACAAATCAATGGGTGTATCGTCTTTGATATGACTTACGTCGAACCTCGTGCCGCCGGTTGCCTCCACAATTGAGTCGAAGGCTTCGAGCAGGTCCCAGACACTTAGCTGTTCGATGTCAATCTGCGGCTCGCTGTCGGGCTTTAGCCGCTCGACAATGGTGCCCGGCCGCGGGAAACGTTTGTTTGTCTGGTCGGCTGCGGCGTTGAGTAAATTAGCGGCGTCTTTGAACTTTTTATATTCGAGAAGCTGGCGGATAAGCTCTGCTCGCGGGTCACCCGAATCATCGCCGCCGAGGGCTGAATCGGTTTCTGACTGCGGCAGCAGCATTGCCGATTTTATCTGCATCAACGTTGAGGCCATCACTAAAAAATTGCCAGCCAAATCTATATTGAGACTTTTCAGCATTTCGATATAGTGGATGTACTGGTCGGTTATTTTTGCGATGGGGATGTCATAAATATCCACTTCTTCTCTGCGGACCAGGTATAGCAGTAAATCCAGTGGTCCTGCAAATATATCGAGATTTACGCGATAATCAGCCAATTAATCCTCTTGTTTTTTATTGGATTCCAGAATTTCCAATGCTTCTTTGGCCCTGCTTTCAAGCACCTGCAGCTCCGGCCCTTCAATGGCAGCAAGCCCTGAGTACATATTTGAAGCATTCTCACCGGTTGCAACTGCTTCGATGCCGTAATCAGTGAGCAACTGTTTCGCCATCTCGGCTTCTATGTAATCTGCAAACTGCGCAATTGTAACGAGCTTGTCTCCCATTATTACTTCCTCAATCCAACTACCTGCCGGGCCTGTTCGAGGGTTTTGGCAGCCACAGCCTTTGCCCGATTGGCGCCGTCGGCAAGTACTTCTTTAACGTAGTCGATATTATTTTCCATTTCGGTCCTTTTTTGTCGGAACGGATTGAAATAATCTATTATCAATTCAGCGAGCCGTTTTTTTGCTTCGCTGTAGCCCATACCACCGCTTCGGTACTTGTTTTCCCATTCAGCTAACTCATCCTGCGAGGCAACTAACTTCAATAGCGCAAAAACATTGCATTTGTCGGGGTCTTTGGGCTCTTCGACCGGCGTGGAATCGGTAACAATACTCATAATCTTTTTTCTGACGCTTTTTTCCGGCTCGAACATACCTATTGTATTATTATAGCTTTTGCTCATCTTTCGGCCGTCGATACCGGGCACCACCGCCACTGATTCGATGATATATTCTTTCGGCACAGTGAAGACTTTTCCGTATGCGTTATTGAAACGGATTGCGATATCGCGAGTAACCTCGATATGCTGTTTCTGGTCGGCGCCGACCGGCACCAAATCGGATTTATAAATCAGGATATCCGCCGCCTGCAGGACCGGGTATGCGAATAGGCCGTGATTAGGACTTATGCCCTGAGCCACTTTATCTTTGAAGCTCGTGCACCGCTGCAGAAGTCCCATCGGCGTTACGCATGAAAGCAGCCACGCAAGTTCAAGCACCTCCGGCACGTCCGATTGCCGCCAGAAAACGGTCTTTTTAGTATCAAGGCCCATTGCGATATAATCCATTGTAACATCGAGTGTATGCTGGGCGACGTCCGCTGGCGCAGGGTTACTGGTAAGGGCGTGGTAGTCGGCGATAAAGTAGAAGCAGTCGTGTTCAGCCTGGAGTTTGAGGTGCTGGCGCATTGCACCGAAAAAATTGCCTATATGCAACCTGCCGCTCGGCTGTATCCCGGAAAGAACTCTCAATTCAAGCTCCTTGTATTAATACAAAATATCGTGGAAATTTTATATAAAAACGACTTAACTGTCAATGTTTTTGCAGTGGTATTTAGGCTTGTAAGAATAAGGTACGCTTTACCTGATACCGCCGACCTTGTCGGCGGCGTATTTAGCCTTGGGTTTCACCCAGGGTTGCCTATGAGAATGTGTTTTTACCGTCAACGGTTTAAGAGCCAGATGGACAAGTTGAGGACAGCGGCAAAGGATGTCCAGAAGATATAAGGCAGCAGCAGTAAAGCTGCGGCAGTCGAAACTCTTGCGAACGCTAGGATCGTAAGAACAATAGCAGTCCATAGTAAAAGGATTTCAATAAAAGCAAAAAAAGGCATTCTCAACCCAAAGAAAATTGCAGACCAGAGGAAATTGAGAATTAGCTGCAGCAGGTACACTACCAGGGCTGTCCTGACAGCGGGAATGGCAAGGCCTTTGTTCCAGACCAGAAATGCTGAAAGAGCCATAAGTAAGTAGAGAACTGTCCATACAGGGCCGAACAGCCAGTCGGGCGGTGTGAAAAAAGTCTTATTGAGGTTGATATACCATTCCGACAGAGCGGAGCGGGTGAAAACCGACCCTGCAAGTGCAATTGAGAAAGTCACTGCTAAACAGACGATGAATTTTATAGCGATGGTGAGCTTCATCGCTATATTTTATTCCGTTTCGAAACCTGTGTAAATAAAAAGCTGTTTTTTAACCATTTAGCCCCTTACTTTATGTTGGGCCTTGCCGGAGTTTAACCCGTGAGATGTTGATTCACATTGATTTCTGTTAGTTCGAATTAAATCTTGTAGTTTTTATCGTAACCGGTATAATTGCAAAACCGCCTCCCCCCCAGCAACCAATCACCTACACCGCCGAGCAGCTCGATGAATACGAGAACAAGATCCTTGACCGAGCCGAAACATTCTACAACAACCGGATGAATCATCTTCTTTGGGCAATGAGCATTATTATGACGATAGGTCTTGCCATTGTCGGCATCTTAATCCCGATGATCCTAGAGTGGCAACGCAAAAGAAGCTTTACAAAAGAACTGTCCATGCATTTGTCCCAGAGCGAAGACGCACTCAAAAAATATACAGAGGAGCAAACGAGAGAGCTTAAAGCTGAGCTAACAAAGCAGATATCTTCCCCCCTCTCTATAGCTTTCTTCGGATTGAGTCAATCATTATACTCTGAAGAGATGTCACCAGCAGAGTATGGCATAAGGCTACAATTGGATGTCTTGGCTATGAAATTCGATGTCATTAGTCAGTGCTCTGGAGGCAGCCTCGATGCATCCGTTATAATACGTACATACCGGGACACGGGCAGCCAAATTACACTCGAGACTTTGAAAGCCGTAGATGAATCACTCGAAGATATGAAGGAAGATGTAGACAATATAAACGATGACCAGAAACGATCAGATATGAAATCGCAAGTTCAAGAGTTACAGATATTTGTGCATGGACTCATTGTTCAGAAGCAACGAACTACTTGAACTACTGATAATACTTCCCCTCAAGCCGGGTCTCAACAGTCTTAGTCATCCTAATAACAGGCATTTTGCTCATTTACATCGTATGATTGGAAAGAAAAACACATTCATAGATCTAACCTCCTCCCCTAAATCAAGCCTGATAACCCCAAATTCGTCGCTTGCCTGCCCTTCATAGCTGAAGGCGAAGTAAGGGTCGCAATTATATCGTATCTCTCAAAAAATCCGTGCTAATCTGTGGTTAAGATTTTCTCTGAGGCCTCTGCGTAATTGCCTTCTTCCCATATCCTTCGAAAAGCAGCAGCTCGTGCTGTATTTGCAAAGCCGGTAACAGGAATCATACCAATAATTGTTGGCAGGGCCACTAACTGCAGTGCCGTATTCATAAGTATAAGAAGCAATAGTTTCCAGAAATTTCCCTTGGTTATCTGCCAGCTGATATTTATCGCAGCCATCGCTGACTTTTTCCCCTCTAACATTATCAGCGATACGAAAAGTAGTTTGATATAAAGGTAGATGCCGGGAAAAAATATCAAGAAAAATGCCAACAGTTTGACAATCGCTAAAATTACATGAACAAAGGCGATGTATACAAGGCTGTAGAAAGGCCTTTTTGTGTCCTTACTGTTTTTTACTGCCCAGTTTGCATACATTAGCAGGATAACGGTAAAAAGGCAAACAAGCGGAAAAATATACAATCCTAATTTGGTGAGCTTGCGCAACAACGCACCGATTTGCGCTGCTGCTTTCTGCGATATCTTCTCTAACCTGTCCCGGTCATTTTCCGAAAATGCATTTATGAAACTGCTTGCTGAGGTCCTCAATTCACGTAATTCATCATGGACGAGTATCTGCGGAATAATCTGAAAGATAAAGATAATGCCGGATATCAGACAGAGCGGTATCCACCATTTAGAAAAGGATCTCCAAGCCAAAGTATAACAGTCAATAACGCTAAGCTTCATATTTAATCTGACCCCTTATCATACTCCAAGGTAGCGGAACAGCCGTTGACGTAGATATTTCGGCGAAATCAGCATCAAAAAATAACTCTTAATTTATAGTTCGCAGTTTTTAACTCATTTACTTAATCAAATCCGCTTAATCTGTGGTTTTGAAACTTATTTTTTTGGTAATTTGAATTTGTTTATGGCTTGGCCATCCCATAGGGAGAATTTAGGATTTAGTGCTTAGGATTTTTGATTGATTAGCCCCCGCGGCTTGTGCCCTAGGTGCGATTGTCCTAGGGACTCCGCCGTAAGGTGTCCTGTGGACTTATGGAGAGCGGAATCTTCGAATATTTTCAAACGTTTTCATACAACTTTTGAATATTTCCATACAGTTTTTGAACGTTTCTATACTTTTTTCGAACGTTTCTATACTTTTTTTGAACGTTTTCGAATTTTTTCCATCATATACTCGTATAATAGCGCCGTTACCGCCTTTCGCTGCATTTTACGACTTTCTGATACCCCGGTTTTCAAATTTTCTCCCCCTATACTCTTTAACCCGCGCGTTTGATGCGAAATTTCCCCTCTTTTTTCCGCCGCTGGCCGAGCTAACTTCTTACCCCCGAAGCATTTAAAATTTTTGTAAAAATTTCCCTTTTTTCATCAGCTACCCCCATTTTTGATTGATTCTTCCCGAAAAATCTAAATCCTCCCTTGTCCCCATTTTTTATTTTTTTAAACCCCCTTTTCAGTCTTTATACGGGGGCTGTGCGCATATAAAGGCAATGTGCTGTCGTCTTTGCCAGCCAGAAACTGTTTATGCTAACGAAAGGTATTTGAAGTACTTACGCCTTGCCGAGCGACTTCAGGTATTTCTTGGATTTTTTAAGACCCATCCTCGAAGCTTTTTTCTTTACCGCATCGAGTTTGCGTTTGAGCTGCTTAGCTATCTTTGAGGTTGGGTTCGTGGGGAAAAGCTTTTTTAGCAGATTGACGTCGCGGGTTGACCACATCGGCACGGCCTTTTTCCTTTTTTGGGCTTTTTTCTTTTTTGCGGCCTTTCTTTTCTTTGCCATTTTACAATTCCTTTCGCTAAATGTATTCGTTTGGGTCTGCCCTGATGTTTTATCAATTACAGTGACTTAAAAACAATTTACGGCCGGCGCTTCACAGTGTCAAGTGTTTTTAATGGTTCTGGTGTAGAAAATATTAACCACCCCCCTGCTGAGACTGGGGCTATCGAGGCGGTTTACTGTTGAGCTGATTTTGTATATACTAATCTGCTATGGCAGAGAAAAGGGAAATTTCGGTCGGTATTGTCAGGACAGAGACGGTTCGGGTAGTCGAGCGGGATGAGCCGCTGGAGCTGGAGTGCGGCAAGAAATTGGGCCCTATTGACGTGGCATACGAGACTTACGGCGAGCTTAACGAGGCGGGCGATAATGCTGTTTTGATTTGCCACGCTCTGAGCGGTGACGCTCATATTGCCGGTGTACACAGCCTTGAGGACAAAAGAAAAGGCTGGTGGGATGTTATAGTCGGTCCCGGCAAGGGCATCGATACGAATAAGTATTTTGTTATTTGCTCGAACTTTTTGGGCGGCTGCAGTGGGACAACGGGGCCGGGCTCGATTAATCCACAGACGCAAGAGGCGTATGGGCTGGATTTTCCGATTATAACTATCGCAGATATGGTGAAGGTGCAGAAGCTGCTGATGGATAAGCTCGGCATAAAGGCCCTTTTGAGTGTAATCGGTGGCTCGATTGGTGGCATGCAGGTTTTGCAGTGGGCGATTGCGTATCCTGATTTCGTTAAGTCGGCGGTAGCTATTGCCACGACGGCGCACCTGGGTGCGCAGTCGGTAGCGTTCGATGCGGTCGGCCGAAATGCGATACTGGCCGATTCCAACTTTGCCGGTGGGCAGTATCACGGCGAGAATGGGCCGGACAGAGGATTGGCGATTGCTCGGATGATTGGCCATATAACGTATTTGTCGGAACAGGGAATGCGTGCTAAATTCGGGCGGAAGCTGCGAAGTGCCGAGAGCTACAGCTACGGTTTCAATAGTGAATTCGCGGTCGAGACGTATCTTGACTATCAGGGCCAGAGCTTCGTGGAAAGATTTGACGCCAACAGCTACCTTTATATAACCAAGGCGGCGGACTATTTCGACCTTCAGAGAGAATACAGCTCGCTGGAGAAGGCCTTTGCAGAAACGAAGTCGCGATTTCTTATAATCAGTTTCGCAAGCGACTGGCTCTTCACACCTGCTCAATCGAAGGCAATGGTGGACGCCCTTGCTTCGACGAACAAAGACGTCGGTTACTGCGATATCGCTTCGCCATACGGCCATGATGCGTTTTTACTGGAACCGCAGGTTTTAGGCAGGTTCATCTGCTGCTTTTTGCAGGCGACCTACAGACCGGCGGATGAGCAGCAGACGTGCTCGTGTTACGCACGAAGTATGCAAAAACTCGACGAGTTCGAGCAGGCACACAGGGCACGCGTGGATTATGAGCTGATAGAATCTCTCATCAAGCCGGATAGCTCTGTGCTCGACGTCGGATGCGGCGACGGGCAACTGCTGGTTAATCTCATACGCGACAAGAACATAAAGGGCAGCGGCATCGAGCTTGACCAGGAGCTTGTGCTGGATTGCGTGTGTCGAAGGCTGTCGATTATTCAGCAGAATGTCGAAGATGGGCTGCCGTTCTACAGCGATAAAAGCTTCGATTATGTGATATTGTCGCAGACGCTGCAGACGGTAAAGGAGCCGGAGAAGGTTTTTAAGGAGCTGCTTCGAGTAGGCAAGAAGGTGATAGTCAGCTTTCCCAATTTTGCACACTGGCGGTGCAGGGCGCAGATGTTTTTTAAAGGTAAAGCTCCCGTAACCAAGCGACTGCCGTTTAGCTGGCACAATTCGCCGAATATACACTTTTTGTCGCTGAGGGATTTCGACGAGTTCTGTGAGAAGCTGGGGGTCGTAGTTGAAGATAAAATTGCCTTGAGCAAATCGCGTCTTAGCCCGGTTCGGTTCGCACCTAATCTGTTCGCTGAGCAGGTTATTTATGTAACACGGAGGGATTAAAACAGCGCGGGTTAACCTTTCTTCGATGTAAAAACGCTCGGCACGGCAGCATATATCTGCATTTTTTATGCGGCCTGAAGAGTTTTAAGCTTTTCCGGAAAAAGTGATTTTGAAAGCGGAACTTAAAGTTCTTTTTATTACAACAGAAGGATATTATTTTAATTGTATCTGTTCCGGAAAAAGCAGTGCCGTCTTTAAGCACGCCCGTGATTGTCAGTGGGACGGTTTCATCTGCATCCTGTAGCAAACTCTGAATTTCGTCGTAGTTAAATTTGGTAATCAGCTCATTGTATTTTTCGTTGATTTTATTCCACTGTGGGCTGATTTGTCCGTTTAGTACAATAGTAGTTGTGTCTATATCGGCGACATTATAGCCTTTTGGAAGCCGGATATAGCAATTAACGCCAAATCCTTTAATTGACATATTTAAGATTTGAGGTATTATTTTGACGTAGGCAATTATCGGAGGTACGTATTCATCAACTCCGATGTCAATTCTACCGCCCAGTATTCTCGGGTTTCCATCGATATCGGTTTCTTCAGGCGATGTATTAGCATCAGTGTCACCGGCATTGATGCAGGGAGAATCATCGAGTAAATGGTAGTCGCCCGCGACATAGATTTCATCTTCTATAAAACCCATTTCTACAAAACAGGGGTCACTGTCTATATTGCCCTGCCCCCATTTTATAGTGCAATCGCTGTTGCGTTTTACACTATTTTCGAGTTCCTGGATGTCGCAGTATGAAATTTGTATTGATGTAGGAGCCCCCAAGCTATCGACCCGTATCTCTGATGCGGTTTCGGCGGTGTTACCCCAGAGAATATTATTATTTAAGGTCAGGTTGCTTGAATTGTAGCAGTATACACCTCCTGCTGAGCCGGAAGCGGCGTTTGCGACAATTGTGCAATTGACAACAAGGGGACTTCCTTCATTTTGGGCGTGTATAGCCCCGCCGTCAGGAGCGTAGTTTCCAGCGATAATACAGTTTTGTATCGTTGGGCTGCTGCCGTTACAGTATATTCCGCCGCCGCCTATCACCGCTGCGTTTGCAATGATTGTACAGTTAGTAATATTAGGGTGACCTTTGCTATTTGTGGACGCAATTGCGCCACCAAGGACTGCCGAATTGTTGGTAATAACACAGTGGGTAATCGAGGGACTGCTGTTGTTATAGCAGTAAATCGCGCCGCCTAACAAAGCATATCCATTGGTAATTGTAAGTCCGGCTATTGTTGAATCGTCACTTTCGCTCTTATTAAAGGCAAAAGCTTGACCTAAACCCTCACAGTCTATGATAGTGGAACTAACAACCTGTGGGTCGCAGGGATCGATGCTGCGAATGGTGATTGGTTTGCCGTTTAATTTTATATTACGATTTCCAGAGCCGGTATATGTTCCTGGCGCTATGACGACGGAGTCATAGTCATTACAAGCGTCGATAGCGGCCTGAATGGTGGCATACTCATCAGGCACATATCGAACGGCGGCCAGCGCCGAATTTCCAATTAGAGCAGCGAGAAAACAAATTGTTATTCTTATATATCTCATTTTTTTCCCAATAGTATTTTTAGGATGGTAAAATTTCTAACTATCAAATATCAGGTATTACTTCACAATAATATTCCGGGAGATAGTATAGTACTATCTCGCTCTCGAACCCTGCAATTACTACGTCATCGCCTGAGCGTTCAAAGAAAAGGTCGCTGTTGCCGGTTAGTGTCATAGGCTCGTTAGAATAATTAATTATTGAGCCGCCGACTGTTCCGCCGGCGTTACCAAAGAATTCGACGCCGTTTGCGGCTATAACACCGTTTAGCGTTTCAAAGTTTCCGCCGAAAGATACACTAAAGCCGGGAGCCATAATAAACGTGCCGGTTTCGTTTCTCAGGTCTTCGAATTGCGACTCCTCTGGCAAGTCCTCGACGGGATGACTGCTGACGGTGCCGAGGAATGTCATGAGGTTTGTTCCAGAATTGTCGTTTACGTCACCTGCGCCGATGATGATGCCGGTTATGTCAACGTGTCCGGTGAAGGTGAGTACATTAGGTGTTTCGACGAAGACAACGCCTTTCAGTGTCAATCCGCCTGAGAAAGAAGGATCGCTTTCAGCGGGAATTCTTACGTTTTCATATTCTGTTAATACATTGTTGGGGTCGTAAGTGTTGGTAGTATAATGCTCAAAATAGCCGGGATTTGGGACAGGGAATTCCAGGGGGTCTACTCCAAATGAGACGTGGTTATCGATGGCATCCTGACCTTTTTCGCCGCCAATGCTGGAGTTGCCTGACAACTGCACATTAGCGCAGGGGTCAACTATGCTGACGTCGCCAGCAATTGAACATTTGCCAATAAGGTCTAAAGCCGTATCTGCGCCTGCTGCTTCAATATAGACGCTTGCATTAACACTGGTGCCGTCTAAATCGACATTGCCAGTCAGCTCTAATGGTCCTCTGGATGCAACGCCATAGTCAAAAATCGGATTTGCTCTTGGTCCAAAATCGTACTTGACGCTTATCGTCCTGCTTATAGCTCCGGAGGTTCCGGTGACATCGACCTGAAGTATTTCAGCATTGGTTGGTTTGTCGACGGTTATCTCTGCGGAAAAAGTTTCCGGTGTTGTTGAGTCGAGAATAACAGCCGGAACGGTTATAAGGCCGTACTCTCCATAATTCACGGTGATGTTAGAAGTCAAGTCGTTTTGCAGGAATGATACAAGGTTATTGAATTTTTCTGGTGCGGCGACGGTACCCGACGTCGAGAACTTGTTGAGCCAGAATCGAAGAATGTCCTGGCCGGATTCGGCGCTTGCGAGTGCGTGGTTTACCTTTCGTTGGTTTTCTGCGAGCTGAACGTTCGTGTTTGCCATCGAGCCGATAGAAACGACCCAGACTGAAAGTAGCGCCAGGATTATCATCGATAGTAAAAGCGCAATCCCTTTGCGATATTTTCGGTAAGTCATCTCGCCCCCCTAATACTGATATGGCTTATTACTTCTATAATAAATTATAAGAAATAGATTTGCAGAACGTAAAAATACAGTGTTTTCGATTGTTTAATGAGGAGCGAAACGACCTATAATGTTTGCCAGGGGTGACCTGTTGTAAGAGGTATGTTCATTTTTACAGGATATTTTTGTTTAGGCCTGCAATATTAATTTTCGAAACGGTGGCGAACATTATCCTTGAACTTTGCGGAAAGTTCCAGGCCGTGGTCGGTCATCAGTTCGGAATCGAACATTATTTTCTCCGCGGGCCGGGTTACAATATGCCGCTTAAATAAACTATTGGTTTTTTAATGTAGAAATGTTATTTTTATACAGTATAAACTGTTTTTTATGAGAAGCTGATTATGACAGCGGAGCTGAACGCCCTTATTATAACTGCCGCTTCGATAGGTTTTATTCATACCATACTGGGGCCGGATCATTATCTGCCGTTTATTATGATATCTTGGGCGCGAAAATGGTCGGTCCTGAAAACCGCCCTGGTAACCTTCTTGTGCGGAATAGGACATATCGGCAGTTCCATAGTGCTTGGCCTGATAGGGGTCGCACTGGGTATAGCAGTTAACCGGCTGGAGGTGGTGGAATCGGTCCGCGGTAATGTGGCGGCGTGGCTGCTTATCGCGTTCGGATTAGTATATTTCGTTTGGGGATTGCGCCGTGCCTATCAGAAGAGAACCCACGTACACAGTCACACTCACGCCTTCGGAGTTGAGCATAAGCATTTGCATAATCATCATAGCCGGCACGCTCATATTCATGATGACAAAGCCAGCCCGAACATCACGCCCTGGGTGCTGTTTATCATTTTTGCTTTTGGGCCTTGTGAACCTTTGATTCCGATTCTGATGTATCCTGCATCGAAGAACAGTTTATTCGGTCTGGCGACGGTAACGTTCGTGTTCGGTGTAGTTACGATTGGCACTATGTTAGGTGTGGTTCTGCTTTCGGTGGCAGGGGTCAACTTTACTCGATTAAGCGGGTTGCAGCGTTTTTCTCACGCGATAGCAGGGGCTATTATATGCCTTTGCGGCTTGGCCATTCAGTTCCTCGGGCTTTGAGGAGACTATTTTACAGGGGCTACACAATAAATGTAGATAAGAGGTTCGGTGCCTGTATTTTTAATATTGTGTATCGTGTGAGGCGGTATATAGGATATCTTTCCCCAGCCGACTTTGAAGAGGGTTTCCTGTTCTCCAATTAAGGATATGCCTTTTCCTGACAGGAAAACAAGCATTTCCTCGTGTTTTTCAGTGCTGTGCCTGCCGCAGTCTTCACCGGGTTTCAGATATACCCTGCCTGAACGCATCCCGCAGGTTTTCACACCGTTACCGAGCAGGGGTTGATATTCAGAATCATTTTGCAAATCAATTACCAGTACTTTTTCCAGAGACATCGAAGAACTCCTAATAACCAGTTTTAACCATAAAGTTATTAATTCGTTGAGCCGGATAGCCGGCGATATATAACCGCAATTCCGAAGGCGATAGTGCTGACGATGACGATGCACGCGCCGGTCGGAAGGCCCAGATAAAACGACACCAAAAATCCGGCAACAGCCGTTAACGCTCCCAGCAAAGTTGACGTAATGACGACGGACTTGTGCCCGCGACAGACCTGGTAAGCCGCAGCGGCAGGGTTGGTAATCAAGCTGAAAATCATAAGGCCGCCGATAACCTTCAGGTTGACGGCCAGAATCAATCCGCAAACCACGAGGAACACGCAATAAACCAAGCCGTCGTGCATACCCGTCGCAGCGGCTATGGAGCGGCTGAACATAAGCAGCTTAAGCTCCTTGTTGAAAACTACGGAGAAGATTACAAGCATAAGTCCCATAGCAGCTATAAGCATAACAGATTCTTTGCGAACAAACAGTATGCTGCCCCAGAGCAGGCCGAGAATTTCCGAACGACTATCCTGAATCAGCCCCATACCCAAAAACGTCAGGCCAAGCATAAGCGAAAAAAGTATTGCCAGCCCGACCGTGGTGTTCAGCCGGGATTTATGAGGCCGATTTGCGGCAAGGCTGACAGAGGTCAATACCGAGGCTGTGACTGCACCGACAAGCGGATTTTTACCTATCAAAACCGCGAATACAGCCCCTGCCATAGCTGCGTGCGAGATACATGTGCCGATAAACGGCATCCGCATTCCGACGATATAAACCCCGAGCAGTGCCGTGCTGGCGCCACCGACAGCCCCAGCAACCATAACCAAATAGAAAAATGGGTCCATAATTCCGGTTCACCTGCCTTGGGACAGAACGTATCTGCGTCCCTCAAAATCCAATACTTTGAATTTGTATCCATAGGCTTTTTCGAATACATCGGATTCGAAAACATCCCTGATACCACCGTCCGCGAGGATTTGCCCCTTGTGCAGCAAAATTGTTCTGCTGTCGGTTCCGGGCATCAAATCGGTGTCATGCGAAACCATAATAACGGTAATCGCTGTTCGCTGATGCAGCTCTTCGACAAAGCTCTGAATCCTGTGCTTCCAGTTGAAGTCGAGATTTGCGCCCGGCTCATCAAGCAGGAGCATATCAGGCTGTTGTGCCATTGCCCGTGCTATGAGTGTTTTCTGCTGCTCACCACCGGAAAGAGTTCTGAACGTCTGATTTCTGCGCTCGGCCAGGCCGAGTGACTCGAGCCAGGAATCCACTATGTCGTAATCATCTCGGCTGAGCATTGAGCCCAGCGTTTTTGCACTTGTCCGGCCCATCGCTACCACTTCGCGGACGGTAAAGGGCAGCTCTGCATTATATTCTGCCGCCTGGGGGACATATCCAATTCTCTTTCGCAGTGCGACTTTTTTCCACCCTCCGACCAAAGCCAGATCGATATCGCCAAGTTTGACTGTTCCGGTATTTGGTTTTATAAGACCGCAGCATACGCTCAACAGGGTCGTTTTGCCTGCCCCGTTGGTTCCTATTAAATTGATGAACTGGCCTGCCGAAATGTTAAGGTTCTCAACGTTGAGTATTGTTCGCCCGGAACGTTTAACGGTAATATTCAAAAGCTCTATACATCCTTTAGTCATTATTTTCCGTTCCTGAACAATTCGGATACGTTTTCCAGTAACAGCGAATCGAAGCCGGGTGCGTCGCCCTGTCCGAGGGGGAAATTGCTGAACGCTACCATTTTTGCATTCAGTCGCTGCGCCAGCGCAGCAGCCAGCTCAGTCCCTTCCTGCTGGTTGGCTATGACCAGTTTTATATCTTTGCCCTTTGTCTTCCGGAGGGACTCGTTGATGCCTGTCGGTGTTTCGATATCACTGCCGGAGAATGTAGCAATTACTTCCAGACTGAGCCATTCGGCGAATACGGCCTGGTGCCCCGAGACAAGGACCGCTGCGTTCTTTAATCCTGATTGTTCCATTTTCGTATGGATTTCGGAGCCAAGGACGCTCAATCGATTTTCTATTAACTCGAGACGCCTGTCAAATTCCACACGCCTAGAGGGGTTGTCTTGAGAAAGTGCATCGGCAACGCTTCGAGCTATGGCAAGGTATGTTTCGGGCAGACACAGTCCCTCCGGAACTTCGATGTTGTAAATATTCAAGCCGCGTTCCTGAATCCGGGACAGGGCGTCACCAATCCGGCTTTGGAAGTCGAATAAAAGCAATACCTTGCACTTGTTCAACTGCTGGACCTGCGAAGGCTGGATATCGAAGTGTCCCGGGCACATACCGGGCGGAACAAGACTGATAATATTAGTTTGATTGCCGCATAAATCTTTGACCACACATAACAAATAGGAATTGGCAACGGCAATCTCCGGTTTTTTGTTGCTGTTATCCTGCTTGCAACCGAGTGGGATTACAGCTGTTAAAAACAATAGTAAATATGTCAAACGATGTCTTAACAATTACAAACCTCCTTAAAACGACCCTATTTGTATGTCGTCTTTTAATCGCATTCTAACGATAAAACCTCTGCGTTGCTTTGGCGTGTACCACAACTCTTTCGGGACGGGGTATCTGTTTTCAAAACCGAGTTTTTCTTCGAGCCATTTTTCGCTGAACTTCGGCCCCAAACTGAAAATCACCCACGTTACTGGTGAATGTAGCGGATGCGAGCAGCTTTCATTCGGATACCACTTGCCTTCGTCGGGGCTGATGCTGCTGCTTGCTGGAAATTTGTCCGGTATCCAAAGCTTGGCCTTTATCCAGTTGTCAATGATGTCTCTATCCTTGATTACTTCGCCTAAGCTTCGGTATTTATAAGTGTGTCCTCGATTGAACCTGTCCTCCATAATCGTTGACATAGCTTCTGTGCGAGACGTAAAGGGCAGATACTTGCCAGTCGCCAGAACCTTAGGGAGTTGATATAGGTGGTCAATCAACCTGCCGCTAATGCAGTCTTCCTGAGTTGGAGGGTACTTCTGGTTATCATCAAAGTAGCTGTCCAAAGCAATGCCAATTTGACGAAGCTCCGCGTTAACGACTACGAGCATGGTCTGTTCCCTTGCTCGTGACAGCGAGGGTAATATTATTCCCATCAGAAAAGCTATGATGAAAATAACAACTAACAATTCAATTAGAGTAAAACCTTTTTTCACTGAACCTCACAGGGAAAACTCTAGGGCATACCTAATTTAGAGGTGAGCCCCGAAATAAACTTTAACGGTCTGTTATAAGGACTTTAAACAGACTAACGAGAATTAAGATGTCTTACAAAAACACTTTTTAATCACAATCACAAAGCCCGGAAGTACAGTTGAGCCAGTTTGCTGCAAGTTCAGCAAAATCTTTAAAATCAACCTGATAATCCGTGTTAATATCACCCGGGAGATTTCCTCTTTTGTGTCCTCGGTCGGTCAGCACTAAACCATTGCCGTCATAGTCAGTTACCCAGAGCCGGTATCCGTCTCTGCAGTCCATATATCCTGAGCTTTCCTGGTCGAAAATCGCAATGACGTCGATTTGACCGGTGGGGCAAACGTATCTTGTGAATCCATCACCAATACCGAGTTTCACGGAGAATGTTAAGCCGTTTGCATCTGTGATTGTAACAGTACCATCAGGTTCCCAGTTTTCAGGGTCTATAATATTCACGTCATTTACCCTTACCAGGCGAGCCTGGTAGTATTCACAGCTGGTCAGTCTGGTCTGGTCGAAAATATACTGGTCGCTGCCGTCCTTCACCATATCGAGGGCGATGAGTTCGGGGTGAGGCAGACCGGCTGCCGGCTCGACCAACTCGACCTCAAAATCGAACATTGGCTCAACTTGGTGCTTCTCATTTACGTTTATCTTACCCTTGTAGAATTTGTACCATCCGGTAACCTTTACCCTGTCACCGGCGGCAAATATATAACCTGTATCAGGGTCCCTGTTTATGCGACACAATTCGTCCAGCAGCTCTTCGTCTGTATAATTGCCCGAACCGCCTACTTTGGCGTAATATTGTCCGTACCAAACAGCGGTACCAGCGTGGTCATCGCCTTCGCCCTGTATATAAATCTGCCACTCGCCGCCCATATACCCTGTCCCGGGCGTGGGATTGAGCATCTCTTCGGGATTATTAAGAACGATGCCGGTAATAATAACCTTATCGGTGGCCTCATAGGTCCCGACACCATATTCATCGACCGCCTGAAGCTGCCAGTGTGTGACTTCGGCGACAGTTTGGCCGTTGCTCCTGACTGAGGCAGCAAGGATTAGGGCCAACATTGCTGCCAATAACATAGTTTTGTTCATAACCGGTTCCTCCAAAAAAAGTCGGCATTTCAGTATTGCGCATAAAATTCGTAAATTCGTGCTACTAATGCATAAGAATATGGAAATCGTGCTACTGCGTCAATTAAAAAATTCGTCTCTTTCAAAAATATTTTTTATCTGATAAAATAACCGGTCAAGTGTTTGCATATTGGCTTTGTTGCTTTCACAGGAGAACACAAATGAGTCAAGTTGAGCGAATAGGAGTGTCGTTAGATGAGAAGCTGCTTTCGAAGTTCGATAAACTGATTGCCAAACAGGGTTATCAGAGCAGGTCGGAGGCCATACGCAACCTTGTACGTCGGCAGCTAAGCGAGGAGCGGGTGGGCGACCCAAAAGCTAAAGCGGTTGCTGCGGTAATTTTGGTTTACGACCATCATTCGACAAAGCTCATGGAAAAACTGACCGGCCTGCAGCATTCGCACCTTCTTCAAACGATTTCCGCAATGCACATTCATTTGGATGAGCATGACTGTCTGGAGGTAATTGTGCTGCGAGGGCGTGTGGGCGAAATAAAAAGAACTGCTGAAAATATAGTCAGTCTCAAAGGCGTCAAGCTCGGCCGGATTAACTTTGTCGCTACAGAACAGGGAAGCGATTAACGCTTGACAAACAATGTTGGTAATTGCTTTAATATGCTCAGGATTGGGGCGATTGGCTCAGTTGGTTAGAGCGCACGGATCACACCCGTGAGGTCACAGGTTCGAACCCTGTATCGCCCATTTTTTTTTGCATTAAAATAAGATGACTAAACAATCTTTAGAAAATCCAGCAGGCCATCATATCCGGCTGACACGAATCCAGAAGCTCATCGGCAAAAGGATGCTGCAATCGAAACTGAACAAGCCCTGCTTTTACATCGAAATAAAGGCAGATGTAACCGAACTAATGGGGCTTCGGCCCAGGCTGAGGAAATCGCTGGGCGTCAAAATAACAACAGATGCTTTTTATGTTCGTGCACTGGCTATGGTCGTGAAGCAATATCCTTTAATGCTCGGCAGGCTCGACGGCGATAATATCGAAATACCCGATTCAATCAATATCGGCTTTGCCGTCAATGCCCCACAGGGGCTTGTTGTGCCGGTGATAAAGCAGGCGGACAAAAAGACGCTGGCTGAGATAGCCGAGCTTGAGCAGACGCTTACTGAAAAAGGACGCGACAATAAGCTGACGCTCGACGAAATGGAAGGCGAGACGATAGCATTAAGCAATCTTGGTGCCTATGGTATCGATTCTTTTTTGGCAATCGTGCCGCCGCCGACAAGCACCGTCTTGGCTGTAGGCAATGCGAATAGGGAAATTGTCCCTGTAGACGGTAAGCCAGTAGAGCGAAAAATAGTGAGTTTGTCTCTGGCGGCTGACCGCAGAGTCATAGACGAAGTTTATGCGGCGAAGTTTCTGAACACAATCTGCGAGCAACTGCAAAATCCACAGGAACTGGTTTGACAGAGGGATTATTTGGGTTCGACTGCGGGGTGGGAATCTGTTGTTTGTGCGGTTTCGGCGGAGGTTTGAGTGACTTGCTGTTCCACTTCAATAATTTTTATCGGGCAAGGAGCGGCAACCGACGACTGCGTCTGGTTGTGGATTAGTTCGGCGACTTTTTTGTAGTCTTCGGAGCCGTGGCAGGAGGGTTCGTATTCGAAGATTGTTTTGCCGTAGCTGGGGGCCTCGGCGAGCTTGATGTTTCTCCGGATAAAACAAGGCAGGACCTGGGCCTCTGCCCAGGCACAGTTGGTTGTGCGAGCGCTATTTAGGAATTGTTCTATATCGGCCTTGACCTCATTCGGAAGCGAGGCACGGCTGTCGAATATACACAGCAAAATCCATTTAACTTTAAGGTTAGGATTTATTCTTTTATTGACAAGCTCGACTGTTTGCAGCAGTTTTCCGAAACCCTGCAGGGCGAGGAAATGCGGCTGGATGGGAATCAGGACCTCTTCTGCGGCGGCGAGGGCATTTAGGGTCAACAGTCCCAACGAAGGAGGACAATCGATAAAAGCGTAATCGAAATGGTCTTCGACGGATTGAAGGGCCTGCCGAAGGATGGTTTCCCTGCCGACAACACTTACAAGCTCAGTTTCGGCGCCGACGAGATTTATATTTGCGGGCAGCAGCCAAAGGTTCGGCCGCACAAGCAGAATTTCTTCTTCAAATTTTGCAGATTGTGTGAGAAGTTTATATGAACCTGAGTCGATGCTTTCGGGTTCTACGCCGAGATGTATTGTCAGATGCGCCTGGGGGTCGAGGTCAAGAGCGGCCACCTTCATGCCGGCGGCAGCGAGGGCTGCGGCAGTATTTACCACTGTTGTGGTTTTTCCTACCCCGCCTTTTTGGTTCAATACCGCTATTGTTCTCAATACATTAGCCTCAATAGTTTTCAGGATGCAGTATGACTTACGTCATTTTTTATTTTCTTTAAGACGGCGTCCAGCACGCCGTTAACGAACGCCGGAGACTTATCGGTGCTGAACTTTTTGGCAAGCTCGATAGCCTCGTTTATCACAACCTTGGGTGGAATATCGTGGCAGAATTTCAACTGGTAGACCGCCAGTCTCAAAATACTTTTGTCAACAATTGAAAGCCGGGACAATTGCCACTTTATCGTTGAGGCGGATATGAGCTTGTCACAGAGAGCCAAATTTTCCCAGGTTCCTTTTGTCCATTCTGAGGCGAGGTTGCGCACTGAAGAATGTGGGTCATTTTCTGTGAAGAACTCGGCTAATCGCTCAAGCACATCCGGGCCCTGCACGTCGAGTTGATATAGTCCCTGCATTGCCAGCTCTCTGGCCCTTGTTCTTTTATCCACCTTTCGGCCTCTTGTTATTTAGTTGTCGGATATTGTTAAATTGTCAATGAACGAATCAAATCTGTTCGAGGACGTTTACAGTTTCCATAGCCGTCAATGCTGCGTCGGCACCTGCGTTACCCATTTTGGTACCTGCTCTTTCGACGGCCTGCTCTAAATTGTCGCAGGTCAAGACGGCGAAAACAGCCGGCGCCGCTGAATCATAATTGATTTGTCCGATACCTCGTGCTACCATCTGAGAGATATAATCGTAATGAGGTGTTTGACCGCGGATGACTGCACCGAGGCAGAGAACCGCAACGTATTTACCGCTTTGTGCGAGCTTTTTTGCAGCTATGGTGATTTCACAGGCACCCGGCACCCAGACTACGGATATCTGCTCATCGGCGGCACCGTGGCGTTTGAGACAATCTGTCGCACCAGCAAGCAGCTTAGCAGTTATAAATTCGTTGAACCTGCTGACTACGATGGCATAATTGCCTTTGCCGGCTGCAACCCGACCTTTTATTTCTTTAATCATAGTTTCACTTCTCCAAACAACATTCTTACCCTAATAGAGCCACAGTTGCCCCCTTCTTGCCCCTAATAGCAATGGGGAGCAGCTACACATTATAAGACTAACAGAAGCTGGTTTCCAGAAAAAGACCTCTTGCGAATTTGTCAGGCAATTTGCTCTGTTTATTATCATTGAGTTAACCTGTGCAATTATAAGGGCTTATAAGTCAAATTTCCAGCAAAATTTTAATATGGTCAAAAAGAAATGTTGCCGGTCGAAAACTACTAACGCAGAGAGATTTTATTGCCGAACGGCTTTGGGTGGTTCGTTAGTTTTTGTGTTAATACAAATCAATGGAACGGTTATGCTTTTTGACGACAAGGAATACGACTCTTATTCGGAAGCTGAGCATAAGGCTCTGAAGGCTTTCGAGCTTTATGAGAACGGTAAAATTACACAAGCCCTTGCCGAACTGGATTCAGCTATTGAGATAAATCCGGCCAATAGTGCCTGGCATTTTGACAAGGCCATTACGTTGGATACCAAGGGTGGGTTTGAAGATGCAATAAGCGAATACGAGATTGCCCTGCAGCTATCACCGGATGATTTGGAGATATTGAATTCGTTGGCGGTCGATTATACCCGCATCGGTCAATATGACCTGGCAATTGAGACTTTCGAGCACATCCAGCAGTTAAACCATGAATTCGAACCCTGCTATTGCAATCGGATAATTACCTACACGGAGATGGGTCAGCACGATTTGGCCGAGCAGATGTTTTACCTTGCCCAGCAGCTAAATCCGGACTGTGCGTTATGTTACTATAATATCGGAAACAGTCTTTTCGTTCGCAGCCAGTACCAGAAAGCAATTCATTGCTGGCTGAAGACCGCTAAACTCGAGCCGAGTCACCCGCAAATAAACTATCGAATCGCCCAGGCGTATTGGGCTGTGGGTGATTGCGAGCGCGGGCGTGAGTATTTCCTGGCTGAGCTTCGTGTTAATCCCGGTGATATTGATGTTATTCTTGATTTCGGTCTGTTTCTCCTTGAGGTCGGCAATATTGAATCAGCGAAGGAAAAATTTAACAGGATACTTGAGTTTAAGCCGGATTTTGCGACGGCATTATTTTATTTGGGAGAGATTGCCTGGAACAACGCCGACTATCCTGCAGCAGTGAAACTATTCAACCAGGCGAAACAGATAGACAGTAAACTAACAGGGCCTCATTATCGGCTGGCTGAGTATGCGTTAATGAGGGGGCAAAAAAATGAGGCGAGAGGTCATCTGGTTTCGGAGTTGAAACTGGTCCCGGAAGATGCAGAGATATTGGTTTCTATGGGGTCGATGTTTCTGAAGATTGGTGATGTGGATTATGCGACGAATTGTCTGCTCATGGCCGTTGATATTGATTGCGCTAACGCAGATGCCTATTATTATCTTGGTCTTGCCAGTACTTTAAAAGGCAGATTTGAGGATGCTGTGGAGTTTTTCGGTCACGCGCTCGATATTAGGCCGAGGGATGTTTGTGCCTTGCGGGACTTTGCTGTTGTTGATTTGGGGATGGGCAGGTTAGCCGATGCTGCAGAGAGAATTAAGAAGGCGCTGGCTTTAGCAGGCGGGGATTCGCAGTTAAGGATACTTGACCGCAGGGTCCGGGCGGTTCAGGCAACAGGTCGGATAGCGGATTTTCTCTGGCAGTTTCAGCCTCGATTCGTTTCATATATAGTGTCTCGAATTTTATTCGGCCACCGAGTTTAAATTTTCTCTGCAGGCTTTGTGCCTGCTGCAATCAGGTTTTTCCCTGCTATAAAATCATCTCAATTGGCAGTGTGATTTGTCGTAATTTTCACCAAACCAAATGGTTCCGAGAAATTAAGAAACAATTTGCAAATCGTCACAAAGTCCATTAGTCTATGAGGTCAGGCCGAGTGGCGGAAAGGCAGACGCTGGGGACTTAAAATCCCCTGCCCATATGGGCGTATGGGTTCGACTCCCATCTCGGCCAATATTCGTATCCTGAACAAGATGTGTGACAGCCGGCTCTTAAGGGCCGGTTGAGATGCAAACGACTCCGCCGCAGGCGGACAAGATTACTGGAGATAAGTATGGCTAAAGAAGAGCCTAAACTTGTAGATGTAGAAAAACCCAATCTGTATCGCGAGATGTTTTCATACAGTGAATTTCCAAAGGTAGTGTTCGATAAGCGGAAAGTTGCGTATGAGATTCCGGAGAGGATATGGATAACCGATACGACTTTCCGCGACGGTCAGCAGGCCCGTCCACCTTATAAGCCGGAGCAGGTACTGCGGATATATGATTTGCTGCACGAAATAGACGGCGATACCGGCCTGATTCGCCAGTGCGAATTCTTTTTATACTCGGAGCGCGACAGGAAAGCGGTAGAACTGTGTAAAGCACGTGGCTATAAATTTCCTGAGATTACCGGCTGGATAAGAGCTGTTGCTGATGACTTTAAGCTGGTTACAAAAATAGGGCTTGCTGAAACCGGCATTTTAACATCAGTGAGTGATTACCATATTTTCCTGAAACTTCGTAAGACCCGGAAACAAGCTATGGATGCGTATCTTGATGTTATAAAAGCCGCACTTGACAGCGGTGTTATACCACGATGTCACTTCGAGGATATAACTCGGGCTGATTATCAAGGCTTTGTACTGCCTTTTGCGGCTGAGTTGATGAAGCTGGCGGAGGAGTATAAAAAGCCGGTCAAGATTCGTCTTTGTGATACGCTCGGATTCGGCCTGCCGTGGTCCGAAGCAGTTCTGCCGAGGAGTGTGCCGAAACTTATTTGCGGGCTTCGTCAAATCGGTGTTCCGTCCGAACAGCTCGAATGGCACGGCCATAACGACCTGCACAAGGTGATGGTCAATGCCGCTACTGCCTGGCTCTACGGTTGCAGCGCCGCAAATGCCTCCATATTCGGTGTTGGTGAGCGAACCGGTAATCCGCCTCTGGAAGCAATGGTGGTTGAACACGCTCAATTAAAGGGTGTGACGAGGGGAGTCAATTATGCAGCGATAACCGAGTTGTCTGAGTATGCCTCGAAAGAATTGGGTTTTGAAATTCCGCATAATTATCCACTGGTCGGCAGAGATTTTAATGTTACAAGGGCTGGTATTCACGCAGACGGTTTGCTGAAAAACGAGGAGATATATAACTGTTTCGATACGGAGAAGCTGTTAAATCGACCGGTCAGCGTGGCTATTACTGATAAGAGCGGTGCAGCAGGTATAAAACACTGGATAGAATCCAGGTATGAGATTGAAATTTCAAAGCATAATCCGCATATAACGAAGATTAAGGATAAAATTGACACTGAGTATTCAGCTAACCGTGTGTCGGCGATATCAGATGAAGAAATGTTCGAATGGGTACGGGAAACTTTTGGTGATGAAGAACCACCGTTGAGAAAATAAAAACGCGGGATATGCTAAGCTGATTATGCCTGATGAAAAAATCAAAGCGGTATTATTTGACCTCGGCGAGACGCTGATTAACTTCGGCAGGGTCAACACGACTCGTCTTTTCCGTCAAGGGGCGAGGCTGTCTTACGATTTTCTTAGGAGTTGTGGCCAGCCGGTGGGTAATTTCAATTACTACTGCTGGCTAAATCTGCTGTCTCTTCGCATACGACGGTGGATTTCCAGTATAACGAAAAGGGATTTTAATTCGCTGGTTTTGTTAAGGGGTATCGGCACCAAAAAAGGTATCAGGCTTGACAAGCAGCAGTGGCGGCATTTTGCGTGGCTTTGGTATGAGCCTTTGAGTGAAATCGGCCGGGCTGAACAGGGAATAAAAGAGACTTTAGCTGCCCTTGAAGAACTGGGTCTTAAACTTGGTATAGTTTCCAATACCTTCGTAACAGGAAGTTCCTTGGATAAGCATCTGGAACAGTTGGATATATTGGACTTTTTTCCGGTTCGGGTTTATTCGTGCGAATTTGATTTTCGCAAGCCGGACGTTCGAATTTTTCAAGCGGCCGCTGATAGAATCGGTGAGATGCTGGAGAATATAATGTTTGTGGGTGACCGAATCGATACGGATATTAAACCTGCGGCAAAAGCTGGTATGCGGGCTGTTTTGAAGCAGGCTTATACCAATATCGGGAGGAAAATTCCGAATGGTGTTTGGAGAATAAGCCGGCTTTCCGAGCTGCCGGGCTTAATAGAAAAAATCAATAGTGAAACAACATCTGTTATTCTGAGCGGAAACGAAACAAAATGAAGGATGACAGTTTGCGAAAATTAACGTTATGGTCTATAATCACCCCGCAAAAAACCAAAGGAAGTTTTATATGGGCAAAACTGATACAGCTTATCAGAAATGTATAAATCCGGATTGCGGGGCACGGTTCGAATGTGGCTTTGCTTTGGGTGGATTTAAGTGTCCGAAATGCGGTGAGCTTCTCGATACACAATATGACTGGGACAAGATGGAACTGCCGAAGAAGCTCAGCGAGTTCGGCCAGCGCTGGGCAAATAAAAACAACCCTCTGGATTTTTCAGGAGTGTGGCGATTTCGTGAGCTGCTGAACTTCTGTGAAGATAAATACAAGGTAACTATAGGTGAAGGACAGACAATACTGCAGCAAAATGATGCAGTAGCTAAATATGTTGATATACTGCCGGGGAGATTATTTTTGCAATATGAGGGTCTTAATCCTTCCGGCTCGTTCAAAGACAATGGAATGTCTGCGGCATTCAGTCACGCTAAGATGATTGGAGCAAAATCGTGTGTCTGTGCATCAACGGGAAACACTTCAGCGTCGATGGCTTTGTATGCGCACAGTTGCGGGATGAAGTCCACTGTTTTTATCGGCTCCGGCAGAGTTGCCTTCGGAAAACTCAGCCAGGCGATGGATTACGGTGCGCAAACGATTCAAATAGACGGAGATTTTGATGACTGTATGCGGCAGGTTCAGGATGTGTGCGTCAGACTGGGTCTGTATTTGCTTAATTCATTAAATCCGTTCCGGCTGGAAGGCCAAAAGACGATAATGTATCGAATTATTGAGGGGCTTAACTGGGAAGTGCCGGACTGGATTGTAGTGCCCGGCGGAAATCTGGGAAATTCCAGCGCCTTCGGCAAGGCCTTTTACGAATTAAAAGAACTTGGGCTGATTAAACAAATACCGCGAATGGCGATTATTAACGCCACCGGAGCCGACACACTGACCGAACTGGTCAATAATAAGAAATTAACCTGGAACAACGGTAAAGTTGAGCAGGCGATTATTGATAATTATTATGCTGATTTGACAGCTCGTGATTTTTCGCCGCATACCTGCGCCTCGGCGATAGAGATTTCGCGCCCGGTTAATCTGAAGAAATGCCTGCGGACAATTGATATATGTAACGGCGTTGTGCGTGCGGTAACGGACGAAGAGATTTGCGATGCAAAGGCGATTATCGGTAAATTCGGTCTGGGCTGTGAGCCGGCTTCGGCGGCGACGATTGCAGGATTAAAGCATTTACGGGCTGAAGGCAAAATTTCGGCGGACGAGCGAGTTGCCTGTGTGCTGACGGGGCACGCACTTAAAGACCCCGACGTAACAGTTAACTACCATAAAGAAGAACAAGGCCGGTTCAGTAATTCGCCCACAGAAGCACCTAACGATGTCGATGAAATAATCAAACTTATTAATTGATTATTTGAATATTCAACGAGATAAGATTACGGAATGAAAGACAGCCAGAGCAATTCCAAAATAATAAAGGCTCTTATCATTTGTGGTGTATTGTTACTTTCGGTAGTAAGCGCATCATGGACGTTTTCCAGGAGACCGCTTAATAATCACGAGTGTTTTGTTTCGATTACAGCCCGTGAGATGCTGGAGAGCGGCGATTGGATATGGCCTACCTGCAACGGGGAGCCTCGTCTTCAGAAGACGCCGCTGTCTTATTGGCTTGTGGCAGGTTTGGCCCGAATAACCGGCAGGGTTGACGAATTCACCACGCGGCTGCCAAGCGTAATTTTTGGGGTGCTTTCAGCTGCAGCTATTCTATACTTTGTGAATCAATGGCTGACGTTTCGCATTGCGGTTATTTCCGTAGGAGTTTGGGCGACATCGATAGGTTATATCTGCTACACCCACAATGCTCGGCCGGAGATGATTCTGACATTTTTTGTTTTGCTATGCTTTCTAAGTTTTTATTCGGCAATTACTGCAAAAAGCAGGAGTAAACAGGTTGTGTATATGCTTGTCTTCTGGATAAGCTTTGCTCTTGCAAACCTGGCCAAGGGCCCTGCACCGCTGCCGCTTGTTCTGATTCCGCTGTTTTTTTATGTTTCCATATTTCGGCAGTGGAAGAAGCTGTTTAACTGGGTATCAGTGGCTGGTTTGATTATTTTTCTGGCCGTCGTATTGCCGTGGCCGCTGGCGATTGCCAATAAATTAAACTGGGACCTGATACTATGGAAAAAAGAGTTTGTTGACCGTTTTTTCGGTGATTACGTTCCCGGTAACAAGCCGTTTTATTATTATCTGCCGAAAATGTTTTTGTTTATATCACCGTGGGTTGCTTTTCTGCCAATGGCGATGGCTGCTCCTTTCTACAAGGTTTGGAACAAGAAACGACCTGTGATGCAATTTTTGTGGTTGTGGTTTGTTGTGGACCTTGTATTTATCACCATCACAGGAGGCAAACGTCAGCACTACATACTGCCTTCGATGCCGGCGGCGGTTATATTAATAGGCATCCTGATGGAAGATGTGATTTTCGTGCAGAAGGCCTATACATTGAAATATGCAAAGGGTGTTCTTCAAAAGCATATTATTGTTATACTCATTATTGCTGTCGTTGGCCCGGTTTATATAGCCAAAACCAATCCTCAACTGCTTGGCGACACAATAATCCTTGGGGCGGTAACCATAGCCGTAATGGCAGTTATAGCTACATTATTTGTGAAAAGAAAACCTGCTTATGCGTGCGGGGCGCTCTTCGTTAGTGTTGTTGTTTTGGTTATGATTGCTTATGTCCTCTTCGTAAATCCTCTGAATTATAATCAGCCGTCCAGGCAGTTCACTCAGATTGTGGTGGAAGAAGTGCCCAACTCAGAGAGGTTGATAGCGTATAAATCCGCCTCTACAAGGTTCATTCACTATTTCGGCAGGCGCGTGCCCGAAATAAAATCGAAATCAGAAATATATAGTTTATACGACGAGGGTTGTTGGGTTGTAGCATTCGGCGTATATCTTGACGAATTGCTTCAAAACGGGCAGTTTGAAATAGTTTATAGACAGGAGGATGCCGAACGACACAAAGGAAAGGCTGTAGGCGGAGCGCTATTGCATAAATCGGCGATGGCAGCCAAAGGGCATACATAAAGGACTGTGGAACAAACTCAGTTCGCCAGACGCGTGATAAAACCCATTTCGGCTTCGGTTATTTTTCGGTCATCGTTGATTTCATCAACCACTTTGGCTGTTTCTTCTACAGTATATCCCCGGGCCTTTATAAGCCATACGGCTGTTAGCATAGGTACTCTTTTCTCGCCGCCGCTGCCGTGCAGAAGAACCGGTAGATTGTTCTTATCTGCCATTATAGCCAGGAATTGGTCCTGAGTTTCTATGTTGGGAAAGTAATTGGCTTTTTCGATAGGCAGTTCAACATATTTAACGCCGTTGTTTCTGACCCAGGTTATTTCTTCGTTGTGCCAGTTTTTTTTACGATGCTCGGACGCCAAACGGACATTTATGATTGTGGCGATATGATATTTGTAGAGCATACGGGTGTAATCCATTCCGCGTGGCTGACCGCTGGTATAAAGCACTTCGGGCTTTATTATTTGAAAATTCTTGATATGAAAATGTCTGACTAAAAAAATTATTGCTGCTGTTGCGACTAAAATAATATACAAAGCCGCCAGTGATTGTTTTTTCTTTCTTGCCACTTTTAGTTTACTGTTTAACCTTCCTTGCGATGCACCTTGCGTACCGAATATATTTTTTTATGTGTCGATTCGAAATAGACCCTGCTTATCATTTCGCCTATTAATCCTGTGGCGACAAATACAGTGCCGAGCATTAGAAGTATAGTTGCCAAGGCCATTAGTGGTGTATGTGCGACTGAAATCGGCACATTATAATAGAACTTATCATACAGTATGTATGTAAACAGTGTCAAAGATGCGAGAATCGAATAGACAGCCGGTCGGCCGAAGAAGTGCAGCGGCCTGGTAACGTATCCGAGCAGAAATCGCAGCGTTATTAGGTCGAAGACGACCCTGATAGTTCTTGAGATTCCGTAATTGCTGGTCCCATGGGGCCGGTTAATATGCTTTACCGGTATCTCTATGATTTTAATGCCGCTGCTTGACAGCAGCGCCGGTATAAATCTGTGCATTTCGCTGTAGAGGTTTAATTCTTCGATTACTTCACGTTTATACGCCTTGAAAGTATTACCGAAATCGTGGATATCAACACCGCTTACTTTCGAGGCAATCCAGTTGGCCGTGATACTGGGTAATCTTCTCATTATAAAACCGTGGGCCCTGTGCTTGCGCCATCCGCTGACAACATCATAGCCGGCATTAATCTTGTCTAAAAAAACCGGTATCTCTTCCGGGAAGTTTTCGAGGTCGCCGTCCATCGATATTATTATTTGCCCCTTTGAAACATCGAAGCCGGCGGCGAGGGCGGGCGTTTGACCGAAATTTCGGCGAAGTTCTACTCCTGCGACTTTGTTGTCTTTGCCTGCGATATCTTTTATCAGCTCGAGTGTATTGTCGGTACTGCCGTCGTCGACGAAGACCAGCTCATAACTCAGGCCGGTCTCCTTCATTGTTTTAGTCAGCCGTGTGTAAAGCTCATTGACCGCCGGCGCTTCATTGTAAAGCGGCACAACGACCGAGCAATCGATATTAAGCTGGTTCGAGCGTTCCATAATGCACTAATTTTACTCTGCCATCTTTGAAATACTGTTTTGTTCTTTCGCTGCAAAGAGCTTGAAACTCGCCTTTTCGCTGATGCAGCAGTGTTGCTTTTTCGGGGTCAAGGCCGTCTTCGAGTCCGGGATGGGTCATTACTTCTGTAATTGCCGCCGAATTGTATAAAGCGACGGCTTTGAAGAAATTCACGTCTATTTTTCCTATATGGGTAACGCCGAGAAGGACATCTGTTTTCAGGAAGTCCGAATTTTGAATACGGTTTATTTTCGCCATAATTCGAACTGTTTTTGCGTTTTTTCTTCCGACTTCGCTCGACAGCGGCCAGGGCATTGCCGAAATGTTTTTAGGCTCAAAGGTAAAGCGTATAGCGGCAATTTCGAACCGCCTGGCCAATTCGCAGACTATCGGGAATATGGGAGGAAAGCTGTGAATATGTTTATGTGAATCCAGGTGAGTCGGCTTTATGCCGTTATCGATTACCCACTGGATTTGTGCGGAAAGCTCGGTTCGTATTGCATTTCGAAATTTAGGTCTGCATACCGATAATAGAGATAACTTGCCCGGTGAAAAAGCGAATCCGCCGTCGGCGTTAAGTAAACATTCGATACCCTTGTCTTCTGACAGGGCTTTGCCTTCGAACAGATTGAGATGAACACCCACGCCGAGGTCGGGCAGTTTTTTCGCTATTTTAACGGCTTCAGCGGCTGCCGGCATATTGGCCATAATTGTCGCACTGGTTAATACGCCGTTGGTGTGTGCCTGTGCCACAGCCTGATTTACTCCGCTGCATAGGCCGAAATCGTCGGCGTTGATTATGACTTGTCTATCCATTGGCGGTAAGTTTAAACGGCATAAATGGTTTGGTCAATCAGATTTTGCTTTAACCGGAAAGGCCGAAAATGACAAAGCCGATGGCAAGGGTCAAACAGCCGGCCGAGTGCAAAATAACTGTCAATTGGTTGGTGCGGTATCGGCCGGGTTTGAGCAAATCATCTTTATTTGCAGCCTTTATCGCAACAACAGCTATCGGCAGTGTGAGTAGATAAAGTAATCCTGCGAAAACAAAAAAGCGGTAAATCAGCACTGCTGATATTGCAGCAAGAAAGCTTATAAGCAGTGCGATTCTGTAAATCCAGATGCAGGCCGGCACGCCGAAGCGAACGACAAGCGTTCTTTTATTTACAGCGGTATCGGCTGCGACATCAGGAAATTCGTTTATCAAAATCACTAAGAAAATCAGTATTCCAACAATGACAGCTGGTATTAGCGGGATAATATCGATGGTTTTTGTCTGCAGGTAATATGAACCGTATACCGGCAGCAGGCCGAATAGAATTGCAATGGCAGGTTCCCCCGCCGAACGATAGCCGAGCCGGACAGGCGGGGCTGTGTAAAAGAAACCACCTAACAGGCCGATAAGGCCGAGTGCGAAGATAAAGATACTTCGGGTCAGAAGGACAATTACAATGCCGATAGCTGCACCTGCTGTAAGTGTAAGCAGGGAAAGAAGTAATACTGTTTCCGCAGAGAGGATGCCATCCTGAATGAACCTGCTGCCGCCGGAGAATGGTGTTGGATTTTTATTGAGCCAGTCATTGCGCGAGGTATGGTCGAAATAATCGTTGGCGATATTAGCGCCGGAGTGTAGAAACATTATCGCAAGTAACGCTAAAATAAAAAGTAGCGGAGAGAAGGCACTGGCCGATGCATAGGCCAGCGCCGTTCCGACCAGAACCGGCGCTGCACTTGCCACCAGAAACCTCGGCCTTGAAGCAAGGAAAAGAATTAATAATTTGGATTTCATACCAAATCTTCTTCGTTTAGCAGTCGCCGGCATGGCGACTCACCTTTTCATTCCTGCGGAATTTATCCCCAAGGGAGCAGGAATCCAGATACGTAGGGTGGTGCGAGCCCCACAAATTCCGCTTTACGCCGAATCTTGTCGTAGCCGTCGCCGACACGGCGACGTCGCACCATAACAGAGCCCTAAGCGTTAGCGCCGGGTAGTTACCTTTTTCCCCTTCCCACTTTTCACACTTTTTACACTTTTCTCACTTTATTTCTTGCTCACCTGTTCTACTTTCTCGCAAAGCGCCGCATATTGATAATAAATTTAATCCGCCTACGGCGGATAAATCACGCCCGCCCTCGAATGTCGTTGTCGGGGGAATTGTCTTTACGTCCCTATCGGGCATGGTTTAAAACTTAAACCTAATTATTTCGGTTCAGGTCTAAATTGCCGCTGTTAAATTCTACAAGTTTTTTCCAATCAATTACACCATTGCTGCAAAATTTCTGCATAAACTCCTGTGTAAATGAATTTATAACCTTTCCTTTTCGTTTTACAAAGGCGTCATTGTGCTGTTTCGCTCTGTAGCCAAGGGGTTCTATAATATCCGTGTAGAGGTCTTCGTTCTCACTGATGAGATACCAGAAATTCTGACCTACAACCTTCATATAACCTCTTAAAAATGTTGTTTTGGTTTTGCCGTAACAAATACCAAGCACCGGCTGTACATTTAATTTGTGGTTAGTCTGTTTCAGAATTCGTACTGCTGTTTGAAAATCCTGCTGTTGCTTATTTTGCTGAGCATTGTTTCCCCAGTTTGGGCCAGATTTCACATACCACAAATAATGTGTTCGCGTATTGAATTTTCGATTGCTTGAAACCAATCGATGTAATCACCGACCGACTTTTCAACCAAAATAGCCTCCTTTTCGGTAAGTCTGCGTTCAAGAACTTGGCTCGCAACTTCTTGGATATCACCAATATTTATCGAATAAATAATTCTGTCGTTGTTACTAGTTTTCATGGATTATTCCTCTATAAAGACTATCCGGTTTTCTTCATTGATGAAAGATATTCTTTCGATGCCATCGAATTGCATTATGATGTGGATAAAGTTCACTTTTACTCGGTAAAAGTATTTTCATTTTTCTGCTCGATATTGCTCGGATGAATTCATAATCGCCAATTTTCCCATAATCTGATGGCAAAGAATCAACTCTTGACGAAACGCTAATCGTATAGTCATCTCGCAATGAGAGCCAACCAACATCAAACGCCCAATGATGTAAGTGGCACAGTGCTAATCCATTCCAAATATCATCTCGCCCCAGAGAACTATGAGGGACTATATGTGCTGCCTCAACCTCCCATGATAGGGAATCAGGAGAATAAATTTTCATTTCACAAATAGCACATTTATAACCGTATGCATTAATAACTGCTTGTCGAAAACCTCTTGTTCGTATGGCAGATTTTCTGGTTGTTTTAATAACTTTTTTTCTCTTTTCAAATGGATTATAGTTTTTAGGTCTTGAAGACTCAGTCAGTTTTTTTACCAGTTTCTGAACTTCATAAGACTTAGTTGGTAAGAAGCTCTTTCTCGCAACAGGTATTTTTGAAAGTTTTAGTGCTTCATCAAATCCTTTTTCCGTTAACATCCATTCTCTTCTATTTGTGATTTGGAACGTCTGTTTGGGACTCGAAACCAATCTCTTTTTTGCTAAGGAATCTGCTGCTCGGAAGAGCAATCTATGCCATAGATAAGCTTTCTTGGGTCGATTTTCTTTACGATATATTGTCTGGAGGAAGGCAGCACGTTGCTGTTCATTCAATCCAAATTCATTTGCTATTTCATCTACTATTTTTTGCCTAGGCCCAAATTCTTTGATGGTGCCTCCATGCTTCAGCATAGCTTGAAGTAAGTTTTGTTCAACTTCTTGCCTTGTTGGCATATTAAACTGTTCCAACATTTTACTTTCGTAACTCATTGTTAATCTTTATTCAGACTTTGGCAAAAACCAATCCACAAACTTATTTGGACTTACTCCCCCATAAACGTTTTTACGAGCTTCGGCATATGGTGGAGAGGTTATTATTAAATCTATGCAGTTATCTGGAAATTTTCGCAAAACCTCCTGGTTATCCCCGCAAATTATCGTATTTCGTGGGACTTTTGTTTTCATGATATCTAATGTTCGCCGTATAGCCGTACTAAGCATTGGTGTTTTACATTATAACTTGCCAGTATTATCTTTTAAAACTTTTCTTTATTTAAACTTATTTCTTTTACAACTTATTTTCGTGCTACTTGTATTATAGTAATCGTTCTGCTCCATACCTTTTCCTAAACAACTCATTCCAAAAATAGAACCTGCAATCCCGCAATTTTTTTCTCCGCCGTTGTGCGAAGTATGCCATAGGTGCTCATTGTAGATTCTCGTTGAGAAGCGAAGACCCCAGAGTGCTTTTATCTGGGGCCGGTCTCCGAAACTACATTTTACCCGCAAATTAAAAACCCGCAATCCTTAAAACAGTTTTACGAAATACCCTTCACGCAATACGCATCACGCTTCACGAGATACGAGATTATTTTCCCGCAACCCCAAAAAATCGATGTTAATGTAGGCAAAAAACCGCCCCCGGCGTCCCGAGCGTAGTCGAGGGATCTCACTATTCTGTCTCCTGTCTTCTGAATTCTGTCTTCCTTACTCCGAAGCGCTTGTCCTAGGGACCCCTAATGGGGAGCGGAATTAAGCCCCCGCGGCTTGTGCCTTAGGTGCGATTGTCCTAGGGACTCCTTATGGAGA